>CACAZW010000039.1 GCA_902537055.1 uncultured Pelagibacteraceae bacterium | reverse complement strand
CAAAATATGGATCTGCTTGTAAAGCAGTTCCAGGCTATGATGTAAAAATAATTAAACCAGATCAAACAATAGCAAAACCAAATGAGATGGGAGATATTGTTGTTAAACTTCCATTGCCTCCAGGTACGTTCCCTACTTTGTGGAATGCAGATAAAAGATATAAAGAAAATTATATGTCAAATTATAATGGCTACTATCAAACTTACGATGCAGGGCATATCGATGATGATGGATATATTTGGATTATGTCTAGAACGGATGACATAATAAATGTTGCAGGTCATAGACTTTCAACTGGTGCAATAGAAGAAGTTTTATCTGAACATCAGTCTGTTGCTGAATGTGCTGTGATAGGAATAAAAGATCAACTTAAAGGACAATTACCTATTGGATTAATTGCTCTAAAAGCTGGTGTTTCAAAGGATAATGAGACTATTTCAAAAGAGTGTGTACAAATGGTTAGAGATAAAGTCGGACCAGTTGCAGCTTTTAAAATAGCAATTGTTGTTAAAAGATTACCAAAAACTAGATCTGGAAAAGTTCTAAGAGGAACAATTAGAAAGATTGCTGACAAAGAAGAATATAAAATGCCTGCAACAATTGATGATCCTGCTATCCTTGATGAGATAAAAGAAGACTTAATAAATAGCAGTATTTTAAAATAATGCTTAAGACATATCTTTTTTTAATAGGAGCAATTATTTGTGAAGTTTGTGGAACAATGCTTCTTCCTGTTACTCAAAACTTTACAAAAGTAACACCAACGGTATTTTTAGCAGCATTTTATTTATCTGCTTTTTATTTACTTACGTTTGTTGTTGATAAACTACCTATTGCGATTGTTTATGGAACATGGAGTGGACTTGGTATTTTTACCATAGCAATATTAGGTTATATATTTTTTAAACAATCTTTAAGTTGGCAAGCTATATTTGGTATGTTTCTAATCGTTGTTGGAGTAACACTTGTAAATATGTATTCAAGTAAAACTATATAACTCAATCAAAAAGAATTGGTTTGCCAGACGGGTCACCTAAAATTTCGTCTTCTTTCATTTTAATATCACCATTAATAATTGTATAAACTGGCGAACCTTTAAATCTATACCCATCAAATGGGCTCCATCCGCACTTACTATGAATATTTTCGTTTTTTATTTCAATTTTTCTATTCATATCAATTATTGTAAAGTCTGCATCATAATCTTTTTTAATGAAACCCTTATTTTTAATACCAAATACAGAAACTGGGTTTTCACAAAGAAGTTTAATTAGCTGATCTAATGTAAGTTTTTTATCGTTTACATGATTTAGCATAACGGGTAACAATGTTTGCACACCAGGCATGCCAGATGGTGATTGAGGATAATCTTTTAATTTGTTTTCTTTTAAATGCGGTGCATGGTCAGAACCAATAGTATCATTATAGTTATTTCGAATAGCGTACCACAATCTATCATAATGAGACTTGTCTCTCAAAGGAGGATTCATTTGTGCAAAGGTGCCGAGTTTGTCATAGCAATCAGGCGCATATATTGTCAGATGTTGTGGGGTGATTTCAAAAGTTATGTTTCCTTTATTTTGAGAAAGGAAATCTACTTCTTCTTTTGTTGTAACATGCAATATATGTGCTTTTTTATTTAGTCTTTTTGCAATCCTAACAATCCTTCTTGTAGACGACATTGCACATTCTTCATTCCTCCATACAGGATGAGTATGAACATTACCTTTTTCAATTAATTTTTTTCTCAAGTTAATTATTTCTTCATCTTCAGAATGAACTGCAACTATTTTTGAGGTATTCTGAAAGACTTTTTCAATATCTTCTTCTTTATCGACTAATAAATTTCCAGTTGAGGAACCTGCAAAAAGTTTTACTCCACAACATCCATCTAATCCTTTGAGTTTTGCCAAATCCGTGGAATTATCTGGAGTTGCGCCAAAATAAAAAGCATAATTTGAATACATCCTATTTTTCGCAAGATTTAGCTTATTATTAAATTCTTTCATATTTGCTGTTGGAGGATTTGTATTTGGCATCTCAAAAACACCCGTAATAC
>CACAZW010000038.1 GCA_902537055.1 uncultured Pelagibacteraceae bacterium | reverse complement strand
CAAGTGGTTGATAAAATTCTCTTTTTTTTATTTTGTTATTTAAATTTTCAACAGCTAATTTATCTTTAGCATTACAAATTATAGAAGTATTGCCTAATGCACGAGGTCCAGTTTCTATTTTTTCAATATAAGTGGAAAGGACGTGGCCTTTAATTATTAACTCAGCAGCCATTTCTAAAGAGTTTTCCTTTTGTGAAACTTTCTCAAAAAACTCATTTAATTTAAATTCTTTATTAACTTCTTTTTTATCTGGTCCTGGGAATAGGCCTACATCTTCTAAAAATTTATTATTTTCATAAAAATATGAAAAATTTGCAGCGCCAATTGCTGAGCCCGAATCTCCCGGTGAGGGAGGAACAATTAATTCTTCGAATATGTTTTGTTTAGATAATTCGTGTATCATTTTACAATTTAATGCAACACCACCTGTTAGAACAATTTTGTTTTTGTTTGTTAGTTTTTTTGCTTTTAAAATAAGATTTTTTACTGATTTTTTTAATATTAGTTGAGCTGAACTTGCAATATTAGAATACTTTTGAAAATTTTCTTTAATATTCAAATTTAAATAAGGCTTTCCAAAAATTTCTATAAGCATTTCAGAGAATGATCTTTCAGGATTTTTATGAAATTCAAAGTACGACGAATTTATTTTTAATTGTTCACAATCAAAAATTTTGTCCATTTCTTTTTCGTAAATTGGATTACCATATGAACTTAAACTCATGACTTTAAACTCACCTTCATTTATATCAAAACCTAGAAAATCAGTTATTGTAGAATAAAATAATCCAATTGAATTAGGATAAAAGTTTGTCCAATGTTTTTTTATTAAATTTTTAGAGTCGATTGTATATATGGTCATAGTTTCGCCTTCTCCAACACCATCGCAGCTAATAAATGCATAATCATTTAAATCTTTCACATACAATGATCCATACAAACAATGGCTAAGATGATGAGAAGAATATAAAATTTTATCTTTAGATATTTTTATTATTTTATTTAGATGTGTGTAAAAAAATATTGAACTTGTATTAAAATTTTTTAGATGGTGTGTTAATAATTTTTTATTTTCTAGAGGTTTTTTTATGGAATAAATAAATATCTCCCACCATGATTTAAAAGGTTTTTCATAAAAACAAACAGATTTTATATTTTTTTCATTTAAAGAATAATTTTTTATTAAAAATTCTAAACTCCTCTTTGGGAAACTTTTGTCACCTTTTATTCTTGTAAAGTATTCTTCTTTGAGAAAACAATTAATATTTATTCCGTCTGTCAAGAAAACGGAGGATTCGTGGTAATAAGCTGATATACCAATATAAAACATTAAAATTATAGTATTGACCTAGGATTAATATTTTCCATAACGTCATTGTCTGCTTGGGATTTTTCCAAATCTAAAAATTTTACAGGCAAATACATAATCAAAATTAATAAGTATAAAATTGGATTAAAAATTTTTGAAACTTTAGTTAAGCTATTAGCATAAAGATGTCTTAATTTACTTATTAAGTTCTCTTTTGAAAATTTAATAAAATAACCAAATTTGGAATTATATTTTTTTGCAAATTTTAGTGAATATTTGGCATGTCTTTCTTCATCCAATAAAATTTTATCAATTTGCTTAGCATGGTCAGGCTTAAAGCTTCTGATATTTTCAAGAAAGTCATTTAATTTTTTTTCTGCAATTTCTTCATTTGCACCGATAAAAATTGCAAAGTCTTTAATATTTTTTTTCTCAAAAATAAATTTATCTTTATATATATACCCTTTAGCAAATAGGTGAATTGGTATAAATCTTATTTCTCTATTATTTAGCTCGTGCTCTAATGAAATTTGGTTTTTGATATTTGTAAATATAGAAAAATGTTTATACTCATCTAACGAATGTCTTATGAAACCTTTGCTTAATTTTAAATCATCTACATTTTTAGCTGCAAATAACATTTCTAAAGCAGATGCAAATTCTGCTGCAGAAAATTCATTTAAAACAAAACAACACCTTAAAGGTTCAAATTTATTTAACTTATTTTTTGGTATTAAGAACATTTTATTTATAATTATTTTTTTAATTTTAACAATAAGTCAATCAAAATCAAAAGATTGTTTAGATTTTTTACCATTTGGTCATAATGACAATTATGTTCAATTACCTCAAGAGACCGAATTTTGCATTAAATATGGAAAACAGAATTTAACTTTTAAAACAGACTCAAGAGGTGGAAGATTTTTCAAAATAATAAATGAAAATACAATTCAAGTTTTTGGAGATAGTCAAATTTTAGGCATTGATATTGAAGATCAGAAAGATCATTTTTTGTCAAAGTCTTACAGAGAAGATTTGGTAATTTATGCTGCTCCTAATAATGGTCCCTACCAAGTTTTAAATTTCATTATTTTAAATCAAGAAAAAATAAAAAAAAAAATAATTATTAGTTTTAATTTATCTGTCGATATTTTTCGTTT
>CACAZW010000037.1 GCA_902537055.1 uncultured Pelagibacteraceae bacterium | reverse complement strand
AAAATTGGATTATGAGATAGGGGACAATAATTCAATAAAATCAACAATTTTGAAGAAATTTTAAAATAAATCTATTGATAATAAAACTTAGTTTTAATTTTTAATAAAAACTTCTAAATATTAATTGATATAAATATGCAAAAAAATCATATTTTCCTTATAATTAACTAAGTAATGCAATTTATGAATATAGCGTTTAATGCCCCAAATATAGGTCTAATTTAGAGATTTCAATTTATAAGCTGCAAACCAATAGGGGAATTTAAAATTGTACTACTAAATGCTGATAAATTTAAAAAAAACGTTGGTATTGTTAGCTTTTAGAGCAAAATTCCTTCGGATTTGAGAAGTTTTTTCTTAGTTTTTACACCACCTTTTCCTGAATATCCACCTAGAGATCCATCAGACCTGATTACTCTATGGCAAGGTATTTTAGGAGCATATGGGTTTTTTCCAATAGCATTAGCTACAGCTCTAACAGCCCTAGGCTTTTTAATACCCTTTGCGACGTCAGAATAGGTTAAAACACTACCTTTTTTAATTGTCTTTAAGTATCTCCACACTTTAATTTGAAATTTAGTACCTTTAAGGATCATAAGTAGAAAAAAACCCTGTATCTCTGCACCTTTTCAGGTACAAAGATCAGTAGTTTTTTGGCACGTCGTTGTATGCGCTACCGCCATGCCTTCCACCCCGCAATTTTAGCGCTACTCTGCGTGGTTTTCTGCCCTCTGGGCTTGAATCTCTCGATTTTTCCCCAGATGGTCAGTTAAGAGTTGCCTCTTAATTCATTTAAGAGATTATCACAGTGCAAATTATATTAGTATCACTTTATAGTTGATAATTATGGGTTTTTAACAGCTGTGAATAGCGTTAATAAACTATCTAGGTCCAACAAAAATAAGAATAAAATATGATAAATAGAAAATTATTGTTAAAACAGATAAGAAATATACTTCTAAAGATTTCCCGTTTTTTTTATAAACCAAATAACTCAGTATTGTTAAACCTATAGATATTATTAAAAAATAGCTTGTAGGAATTTCTCCATCTAAAGTCATTAAGTATTTATTTTATTTCATTTGACATTTAAAATCACTTGATATATTACTAATGATAATTAATTGTTATCAATAGTAATTATATGAATGAACTGACAACAGACTTAAAATCGCTTCATGAAACAACTTTAAATAACCTTAAAAGTTCAAAGTCAAATAACACTCTTAGAGCTTATAAATCTGACTTTAAAGACTTCGGAGTTTTTTGTTCAAAGCATGGATTAAATTCACTACCAACAGAGCCAAAAATAGTTTCCTTATACCTAACCCATCTCTCTAAAATTTCAAAAATAAGCACTTTAAGACGAAGATTAGTATCAATAAGCATGGTTCATAGGCTAAAAGGGCATTATCTAGACACAAAACATCCAATCATAGTTGAAAATTTAATGGGAATTAGAAGGGTCAAAGGAAGTATTCAAATAGGTAAAAAACCTATATTAATCAATCATTTAAAATCAATTATTAATGTAATAAATGAACAAAAAACTGATGAAATAAAAAAACTAAGAGATAAATCAATAATATTAATTGGCTTTGGAGGAGGTTTTAGAAGAACCGAGATCATTTCAATTGATTATGAGGATTTAGAATTTGTTCCTGACGGTTTAAAAATCACTGTTAAAAGATCAAAAACTGACCAATTCGGTGAAGGAATGACTAAAGGATTGCCCTACTTCGAAAATGAAATTTACTGTCCTGTTACAAATCTAAAAAAATGGTTAGAAATTTCAAAAATTAAATCTGGACCTATTTTTAGAAGATTTTCTAAAGGTTTATCAATAACAGACAAAAGGTTAACAGACCAATCTGTAGTTTTATTAATAAAAGAGTATTTAAGATTAGCAGGTATCGAAAACAAAAATTTTGCAGGCCATAGTTTAAGGTCGGGTTTCGCTACAGTAGCTGCTGATTCAGGTGCTGATGAACGAAGTATAATGGCTATGACAGGTCATAAGACAACACAAATGGTTAGAAGATACATTAGAGAGGCAAATATATTTAAAAATAATGCATTAAATAAAATTAAAATATAATAATCTTAAATTATCTTATCTCTGTATCTATCAATTTTTTTTGAAATATAATTATTTGTTAAATAAAAATGTTTATAAATCCTTTTTTGTAATGATTTTTTTAAAGACTCATTTTTAATTAACTTTTTGATAGATTTTTCAACATTTTTAACTGTTAATGTTTTTAATTTTATGGCTTTTGGAGATGCCTCCCTGAGACCACCTTTATCTGCTATAATTAAAGCACATCCCGCACTTGATGCTTCAAGAGCCGTTCTACCAAAAGGTTCGCTTTTTCTAGGACAAACGACAGAAATATCTGACTTAATAAACCATTTTGTAACTATATTATTTTTTTGAAAACCTAAAATTTTCAAATTTTTATGTTTAAAAACATGCTTCTCTCTTGGCTCATCACCAATAACAATAGCATTCCAATCTGGATAATTATTTAAAACACGAATAATAGCTTCTCCAAAAATATCGTAACCTTTGGAAATATTTAATCTGCCAACAAATAAAATTATCTTCTTTTTTTTTTTAAAATTTATTATTTTTTTACTCGTTGATTGATTAACAACCTCAAGTTTATTCGTGATATATTTTTTATTTAAACCTTTGATAAATTGATTCAAAGTCCAATTACT
>CACAZW010000036.1 GCA_902537055.1 uncultured Pelagibacteraceae bacterium | reverse complement strand
AATCATAGAGATCAATTTTTTTACTATTGTATATTTTCCAAGTATAATAAACCGTCAAACACCAAAAAGGTAATTGGCAAACATTTACATTAAATTCTGGAGTTGTAAAATTATAGAAGTATATCCCTTCAATAAGAAAAACTGATAACAAACTCAAAATGCCATCATTAAGAATTTCATTTGATAGCTTAAAAATAATAAAAAAAGATATCACTACAAAAATTTGACTTAAAAAATAATAAGCCCAATCTTGTGGTCCAAATATTTGAAAAAAAACTTCCGGAAAAAATGCACTTAATGGTGGATGTTTGTTAAAACCCCAATCTAAATTACTACCCCAAGCCAAAGCTTCAATTGTATCTAAAGGTAAATTTGAGTTTGTTATAGTTGGAACAACTGTCCATAGAATTAAGTGAGTCGTTGCAAAAATAAAAAATATTAATTATATTTCTTTTGTTTAAGGCCATTTTTATCAATCTATATGAATAAACCGTTCTTGACACTCATTTATTCATGAATATATTCACCAACTCAAAATAGCTAAGTATGGTAAGAATTTCAAAAACTTATACTCCAAAAGAAAAAGAGAAATACATGTGTGCTAAACATTTAGCGTATTTTAAGATGAAATTAATGGATTGGAAAAAAGATTTAAAGAGATCTAATAACGAGGCGATTTTTCAAGCATCTATGGATGATAATAGTGCATCAGCCGATATAGTTGATCAAGCAAGCTCATACACTGAAAAAAATGTAGAGATGAGAGCTATCAATAGACAAATTAAATTAATTTCAAAAATAGATGGTGCATTGAAAAAAATTCAAGATGGAACGTATGGTTTTTGTGAAGAAACTGGTGAACCAATCGGTTTAAAAAGATTAATGGCTAGACCAGTTGCAACTCTTTGTATTGCTGCTCAAGAAAAGCACGAAAAAGACGAAAAAGTTTACGCTGACGATTAAGGAAAGTCTATTTCAGCATCTTTGTTTAATGCTTTAAACCCTTTTACAACGGCTGGACGTTGAGCAATTTCAACAAACCACCTAGATAGGTTTTTAAAATTATTTAATCCAATATCGTGTCTTTTATGTCTTGCAATCCAAGACCATGTAGCAATATCAGCAATAGAATATTTATCATTTGCTAAAAATTTACTTTGAGCTAATCTAGCCTCAAGATCTTCATAAATCTTTCTTGTAATTTTGAAGTATCTTTCTTCACCCCAATCACTTTTTCCTTGATGATAATAATGAAACTGGTGATGTTGACCTATCATTGGACCAACAATAGCCATTTGAGCCATCAACCACTGATTTATCTCTAACCTATCTGCTTCAGGATATAATTTGTTACTTTTCTCGCCCAAATACATAAGTATAACTCCAGACTCGAACACAGTCTTATTATGCTCATGATCTATAATTACAGGAATTTTGTTAAAGGGACTTATTTTTTTAAATTCTGGTTTAAATTGATCTCCACTCAAATTAACTATTGTAAGTTTGTATTTAAAATCGATTTCCTCGAGCATAATGCTAATTTTCCAACCATTAGGAGTATCAGCAGTAAAGAGTTCTATCATTCTTTTACACCCAATCTATCTTTGATAGTGCTGGATGCAGTTGTGAATTCAAATCTATATTTTTCATCAGGTCTTGCATATTTAAAGCAGCCTCTTGCAGCTAAAGCTCCTTCATGAAAACCTGAAAGTATTAACTTTAATTTGCCTGGATAAGTACAGATATCTCCAATTGCAAATATTCCTTTTTTATTTGTTTCAAAATTTTCTGTATTTACTGGTATTGTTTTTTTATTTAAATTTAGACCCCACTCAGCAATTGGTCCTAATTGCATTATTAATCCAAAAAAACCTAAAACATAATCAGCTTTTATAACTTTACTTTCACCAGACTCACTTTTTATTTCTACACTTTCTAATGAGCCATTTCCTTTTACATCTTTAATTGAATATTTAGTAATTAAATCAATAGTTTTATTATCACTTAATTCTTTTATTTTTTGAACGCTTGCAGGTGCACCTCTAAACTCGTCTCTTCTGTGTACAAGAGTTACTTTAGATGAATTAGATAATTCTATAGCCCAATCAAGTGCACTGTCTCCGCCTCCAAATATAACTACCGATTTATCTTTAAAAATATTTTTGTCTTTTATTGAATATAAAACTGATTTTCCGTCATACTTTTCAGCACTTTTAGTTGGAAATTTTCTTGGTTCAAAAGAACCTACGCCACCTGCTATAACAATATTAGGTGTTTCAAATTCTTTACCATTTAATGTTTTAACTAACCATTTATTGTTTTCATTTTTTAATTCTTGAACTCTGTCACTTAAATGAAAGTTAAAATTAAAAGGTTTTATTTGTTCAATTAAATTATTTGTAAGTTCTTCTCCTGTGCATTTGGGAACTGCAGGAATATCATAAATTGGTTTATCAGGATAAAGCTCAATACATTGTCCTCCAATTTTATCTAAATTGTCTACAATTTCACATTTTAATCCAATTATCCCTAATTGGTGTGCACAGAATAAACCTGTGGGTCCTGCTCCAATAATGACTACATCTGTTTTAATCATTAAACTTGTTTCTCCGGCATATGGACTGTCAATCCATCTAAATCATCAGAGACGATTAATTGGCAACTTAACCTGCTATTAGATTTGGGTTCAAAGGCTTGATCTAACATATCATCTTCACCCATTTCTTTTTCTGGGAGTTTTCTGAACCATTCGTTATCATTAATATATACATGACAAGTTGCACATGACATTCCACCTCCACAATCTGCATCTATGCC
>CACAZW010000035.1 GCA_902537055.1 uncultured Pelagibacteraceae bacterium | reverse complement strand
CCGGGCTTTCTCAAAGAAATTTAATTTTTGAAAAAAATGATCACAACAGGTTTATTATTGTTTGTAATTCAGATCTAGCTAAAGCTAATGGCAATAAGTGTCCTCTAAAAAAGAGTGCTGGTTTGATAAAACCTGCGTACTTGATTGAATGGAGTAGATTTGGTCAAATACAAAAATATAAATTTAATGGTGATGAGTGGATTAGGAATTAATAGAAAATCAGAAAAAGGCTTAACATTGGTAGAGGCCCTTGTTGCAACTGTAATTGTTGGAATAGGATTTGTATCTGTATTTCAAATGGTTCAATATTCTGTTTCTTCAATTGGGGTATCAAGCGACAGATCTAAGGCAAACTTGCTTATGACGATGGTGGCAGAAGATTTTATTTCAGAGAAAAATTCATCCGGTGATAAATCAATAAATTTTAAGGATAAATTGTATAATGATGAGCATGTAAGTGGATCAAAAACACCAACATTTAATATAACATCCTGTGCAAAAACTGGCCCATCAAGAACAAAACCAGATGATTTTGCTTTAGGTAATAAAAAACATAAATGGGAACATAGATTTTCGCAAAAAAGATTAAAATGTGCCACAAACACTAAAGGTGAAACTTATGATAAAAAAATATTAAATGTTTTTACCTTATGTAATAATAGTGTTGTTTCCAAATCAAATTTATCTAAACGTAATAGACCATGTAAATTTAACATCACAAAAAAATTTAAAGGTCATCAACAGAATAGTCCCCAAGTTGGAATATATTTAGAGAGATATTTTGGACGACTAGAAGTTGGGATTACTACAGGAAAATCGCAAACTATAGGACAAAATAAAGAGCCTGTTTCAAAAACTAAAGTTCTGTATTTTCAAATTGATTAATGCAAAAGAAATTACAAAATAATTCTGGTGTAACATTAATTGAAATACTCATTGGTATTGTAATATCAGTTTTAATGATGGGAGCAATGTATACTGCTTATAATGCAGTAAATAACTCTTATTCTAAAGTTACTGATAGAGCTAAAATCTCATCACAAGGAAGAGATCTGGTATCAATGATAGTGAGAGATATTCGTAACGCAGGATTTAGATATTTTGGAGATAACATTCAAACCAATACTACTGAGCATGCCCCTATAGTGATTACAAAACCAGATAAAAGCAAATTTGGTAAAGAATGTGACTCTATAGATATAGTTTATGGTGGAGGTTATTATGACAGTAAACAAAATTTCATTTATAAAAAATATAAAGTATCTTATCATTGCGAACGATCAAAAATAGAGGATAGAGCTAAAGGTAAAAATAAGTCAGGTGGTTATGATACAGTTGATGGATTTGCAATTTTCAAAACTGTAAAAGTTTGGAAAGGTTCGGGCTGGGATAACCCAAATACTGATGATGATGATTTTACTTTTGAAAAACAAAAGGTAGCTGATTATATAGAGGATATGGTTTTTAATCCTATTGATGATAAAGGTATATTAATAGATCCTGCACCGTCTCCTAGCAATGCAAATAAAAATAAATTGTACAAAATAAAAACCGTTGATATTGCAATATCTATTAGATCCACAAAGCCTTTTTTTAGAACTATAGCTAAGAGAGCTAAAGAGGCAATGAGCAATAGTAAGAGAACAAGAGAAGATGAAGATAGATATTTTAGAGATACAATAATAGTAACAGCCTATGCAAGAAATTTAGGACTACAATGAAAAAAAATAATGAAAAAGGTTTTGCTCTAGTATTATCTTTAGTTTTATTGCTTGCAATGTCTCTTATGGGAGGAGCTCTTATAGTAATATCAGCAGGTGATCACACGAGTAATAATGTAAATGACGAATATCAGCAAACTTTTTATGTTGCAGAAACAGCTCTACTAGAGGGAGAAAAATATCTGTTAAATCAATACCTTGGACCTTATAATACATCTACAAACGAAAGAGATACATCAAAAAGAAAATTACCTGATGATACAATAACATTTACAGGTGACATGAATAAAATAAATTATAGGGCCGCACAGCTAAGTAAAGATGACTGGTTAGATACTGATAAATTATGTTTCGATAGTTTCTCAGATATAATTGGAGCTAGCATAAAAGTTGTAACAGCTGAGAGTTGGAATTTTGGAAAGTTATTAACTGACAGTTTTGGAAATAAAGCTCAAGATTATTCAAAAGAAGCAGAAAAATTAAAAAAATTCTATTATGATTATTTTATAGTAAAAATTGGATCTGCGCCGTTTAGAGGGTCAGGCGGAAGTGTTAAAAAAGGAGCAAATAATTTAGGGGCAGATGGTATGGCATATAGAGTTTATGGTTGTGGAATAATGAAAGATCCTGAAGATCCGATTGTTGTTGGTTTAGAAAGTACAGTTGTATTACCAAAATAAATGTGTCATCATAAGCTAATAATTATATGATATAGTTAATTAATCTTTTCTATGAAATTATTTATTAAAATATTAATCATATCCACACTTTCATTTAGCTATTCATATTCTGCATGTGATTTTAAAGTGGAACTTGGGGTAAAAAGAGATGCATTTGAAAGTTTAAATTTAACAGGGCCTCCTTTGCCTTTGGAGTATGAAAATTTTGATATTTATGGAATTTTAGCAGATGATATTTGTCCCGATCAAAACTTAAATGAAGTTGCGGTAGAATACAAATTTTTAAATGATGAGCTCGTTGCAATTAATATGATTGCGTTAAATGACGACCGAAATATAGTTTCTGAAAGTTTGATAATGATGAATTATTTTAAGAAGAATTATGGAAATTTTGAAACTCCAGATAATCCACGTGCATTCTCTGGTTTTGAAGTAATAGATAAAAATAATAAATTTTATGTTTATCAGAGAATTCCAAATGATGATGGAATCATAAATGAACAGATTTATATATCGAGCCCTGAACTAGATACTAAACTTATGGAATACATGAAAAATCTT
>CACAZW010000034.1 GCA_902537055.1 uncultured Pelagibacteraceae bacterium | reverse complement strand
AAAAATGATAGACTCACATTGTCATCTTGATCACGAACCCCTTTATTCAAATATTAGTGATGTTATCAAACGTTCTAAGGAAAATGGATTAAAGAAAATTCTAACTATTTCAACCAATTCAAAAAGTTTTGAAAATATTAAAAAAATAATAAATCTTGATGAAATAATTTATGGAAGTGTAGGAATTCATCCTCATGAGTCCAGCATTGATAAGATGGATAAAAAATTCATTGTTGAAAATGCTAATAAATTTAAAAAAATAATTGGAGTAGGAGAGACAGGATTAGATTTTTATTATGAAAATAGTCATAAAGACGATCAAATTAAAAGTTTTGAGACACATATAGAGGCCTCCATTGAACTAAATTATCCTTTAATAGTTCATTCTAGAAGTGCCGAAACAGAAACTTTTGATATTTTAAATAAATATAAAAATAGTGATATTAAAATACTTATGCATTGTTTTACAGGTTCAAAAGAGTTTGCAAAAAAAATGATGACATTAAATGCGTATTTTTCTGCTAGTGGAATAATAACTTTCAAAAATAGTACTGATCTACAAGAAACTTTTAAAATGATTGAAAATGACAAAATTTTAATTGAAACAGACAGCCCTTTTTTAGCTCCTATACCAATGAGAGGTAAAAAAAATGAACCTTCTTTTATTAAATATACATTGGAAAAACTTTCAGAATTAAAATCAATAACTTTTGATGAATTAGAAGATATTACAAATAATAATTTTGAAAGATTATTTTTTCAATAATGAGTATAAAATTTATAATATTAGGTTGTGGAAGCTCCATGGGTGTGCCAAGACCCGATGGTTTTTTTGGAAATTGTGATCCAAAAAATAAGAAAAATTATAGAACAAGATGTTCTGCACTGATTAAAACATCTGATGAAAATATTTTAATTGATACATCTCCTGACTTAAGAGAACAGTTATTGCGTCATAAAATTAAGAAAATTGATAAAGTATTTTACTCACATATGCATGCTGATCAAACTCATGGCATCAATGATTTAAGATCTTTTTTTATTAATAGTAGAAAACAAGTTAATGTTTATGCTGATAATGAAACATCTAAACTTCTAAAACAAAGTTTTTCATATTGTTTTAAAAGTTTCTCTAAAGAATACCCTGCAACTTTAAAATTAAATAAATTAAAAAAAAATTCTTTTATTAAACATGAAAATAAAAATCTAAAATTTAAATCGATTGTTGTTCAGCATGGTTCAGTCAAATCTAATTGTTTTATAATTGACAAAAAACTTGCATATATTACTGATGTAAGTGATATTTATAAAAAAGATTATTTTTATTTTAAAAATCTTAAGTATTTAATAATTGATTGTCTTTGGTACAATTTTCATCCATCACACTTCAATTTAGAAAAATCTTTATACTTCATCAAAAAATTTAAACCAAAAAATGCTATTCTTTCAAATTTATCACCAGTATTAGATTATAATCAGTTAAAGAAAGTTATACCTAAAAATGTTATACCAGCACATGATGGTTTAACTGTAGAACTATAGTATTTCTTCAATTTTATTTATGATTTTATTTGATGTAGGTTTTGTAAAAGAAGCATATGTTTCCTCTACATTTCCCTGTTTATTGATTAATATTTTATGAAAATTCCATTTAGGAATTGCAGATTTGCCAAAATTATTTTGTGCCCACACAAAAATCTCATGAGCATCCCTTCCTTTTACCTCTGTAATAGTTGTTAATGGAAAATTTATTTCAAAATTAACTTCACAAAATTCTTTTACTTCACTATTGGTTTTTTTTTCTTGATTGAAAGAGTCTGAGGGCACTCCAAGGACAATAAGACCCTTAGATTTGTATTTATCCCATAATTCTTGCAAATCCTCATATTGTTTTGTGAAACCACAATAGCTGGCAGTGTTAACTATAAGTATAACTTTATCTCGATAATCTTTTAATTTAATGATTTCTCCATTAATACTCTCTATTTCTAAATCATAAAAACTTTTCTGATTATTGCTCGTTGCTGAATTTTTAAAAAAAAACATTATTATTGTTAAACTTATTATTATTAATTTTTTCATAAACTACTTACTTATTTGGGGTAAGTAGTATTAAGAAGTACCCAAATAAAGTGGATAATAATGACCCAGTTAAAACTCCTATTTTAACTCCATCCATGTATTGCATATTTTCAACAAAAGCTAAATTTCCCACAAATAAGCTCATTGTAAAACCAATACCCGTTAAAACACCGACGCCATAAAAGTTAAACCAGTTAGAATTATTAGGCATCTGGGCTATTTTCATTTTTATTGAGACATAAGAAAATACAAATACTCCTAATTGTTTACCAACAAACAATCCTAATAAAATTCCTAATGGAACTTTATCAAGTAAAGATGCAAAAGATAAACCTTCTAATGAAACACCCGCATTTGCAAAAGCAAACAATGGCATAATACCAAAAGCAACGTAAGGACTTATTGCATGTTCAATTTTTATTAGTAGTGAAAAATCTTTATCTTTTTTTCTATGAGGTATAGTCATTGCTAGCAAAACACCTGCAATTGTTGCATGAATTCCAGAATTGTGAGTAAAGTCCCAAAGAAATATTCCAACAATTAAATAAGGTAAAAATTTCTTTATATTAAACTTATTTATGACTATAAGAACAATAAAAGCTAAAAGCATTAAGCTTAAGTATTTTATACTAAGGTCTCCCGAATAGAATAATGCAATAATAACTATAGCTCCTAAGTCATCTATAATAGCTAAAGCAGTTAAAAAAACTTTTAATGATAAAGGAACTCTTTTACCCAATAATGAAAGTACTCCTAAAGAAAATGCAATATCAGTTGCAGATGGAATAGCCCAACCATTCATTGTTTCACTATCTCCAAAATTAATAAAAACATAAAATAATGCAGGTACTAACATTCCTCCAACAGCTGCAATAATTGGAAGGAGCGCTTGTTTTATATTTGAAAGTTCACCTTGTAAAAATTCTCTTTTAATTTCCAATGTTACAAAGAAAAAAAATATTGCCATCAAAGCATCATTTATCCAATGTAAAACAGACAATTTTAAACCAAAATTATTTATTCCTAAAAATAAATATTTATTTAATGTAGAAAAATATAATTCAGACAAATTAGA
>CACAZW010000033.1 GCA_902537055.1 uncultured Pelagibacteraceae bacterium | reverse complement strand
TTGACACTAATTCTTTTGATGTACTCTCTTTTTTTGAGGATTTTTTTGAAATTCTTTTCTTTATTTTATTCGTTTGTTTTATAGGTTCTTCAACTGGTTCAGTATTAATCTCTGATTTATTTTCCTTAATTTCATATAGTTTAGTAGTTTCAGACTCTAAATTTATATTTTCTTCTTTTTTAAAAAACCATGTATGATCGCAATTGCCGCACTTTAAAAGCCTACCTTCTTTTGGAATTAATTTTTCATCAATATTGAACTTCTTAGAACAAGCTGAACATTCAATGATCATAGATACTTATATATAGCAAATTTTATAAAATTTCCTTTTAAATAGTGATTAATATACTTTGAAATTTTTTTTATCTACTGTATTAGTACTCAATTCGGGGTGTAGCGCAGCCTGGTAGCGCACTTGGTTTGGGACCAAGGGGCCGTAGGTTCAAATCCTACCACCCCGACCATTTTATGAAAAAAGCAAAAATTTATAAACCTTCTAAAACTGCTATGCAGTCAGGATTAAAGAAATTTGATAAATGGATTATAGAATATATTACTGATGATCCTGGCACCAACCCTTTAATGGGGTGGGAGAGTTCTACAGATACTTATGGTGAATTAAAATTAGAATTTTCCACAAAAGAATTAGCAATTGAATATGCAAAAAAAAATAATATTGATTTTGAATTAATAGAACCAAATAAAAGAAAAATTACTTTAAAATCATATGCTGATAATTTTACAAAATAATGTTTAAATTTTTTACAGAAAGAAGATGGTACGGCTGGAGCATATTTGGATCAATCTTCATATTAGTTTCAACTTGGTATCAAGTACAATTAGACGTAAAAATAAATGAATGGTTTGGTGAATTTTATGACACTCTTCAAAAAGCTTTAACAGAACCTGGTTCAGTAACAGAAACCGAATTTATTGGATATTTGTTTACATTTGCAAAAGTTGCTGGTCTTTGGATTATAATAGCAATTATAACAGGATTTTTTGTGTCTCATTGGGTATTTAGGTGGAGAACTTCAATGGCTGAATATTATCACTCTCAATGGCTAAAAGCTCGTTTGACTGAGGGGGCTTCGCAGAGAGTTCAAGAAGACACTTTAAAATTTGCAAGAATAATGGAGGGCCTTGGCGTTGGACTTCTAGACAGTATTATGACTTTAGTAGCCTTCTTACCAATATTATGGGGATTATCTAAACAAGTCGATGTTCTACCATGGATTGGTGAAGTTGATCATGCTTTAGTTTGGGTTGCGATAGTATCTGCACTTGGTGGAACAGTTTTATTAGCAGCTGTAGGTATAAAATTACCAGGTATTGAATATGATATTCAAAAAGAAGAAGCTGGTTATAGAAAAGAATTAGTTCATGGAGAAGATGATCCTATAAGAGCTGCTCCACCAACTATTGGTCAATTATATGATAGAGTAAGAGGTATTCACTATAAATCATATTTTCATTACTTATATTTTAATGCAGTTAAATGGAGTTATTTTCAAGGTATGGTAATAGTTCCGTATTTGGCATTAGCTCCAACTATTGTATCAGGTGCGATAACATTGGGTTTTGTTCAACAAATAACTAGAGCATTTGGAAGAGTTGAAAATTCATTACAATATTTAGTTAGAAGCTGGTCAACAATAGTAGAATTAATTTCAGTTTGGAAAAGATTAAGTGAATTTGAAGCTAGATTAAAATATAGTTCAGAAGAATCCACTGTTGAAAATATTTAATGTCTTTAGATAAAGATCTGATTAATAAACTTGTAAAAGTTACTTCAAGAGCAGCTATTAACTGTTATCAATATCTTGGTAAAGGGGATAAAAAATTAGCTGATAAAGCTGCAACAGACTCGATGAGAAATGATTTAAATAATCTAGAAATTAACGGAGAGGTAGTGATAGGTGAGGGTGAATTAGATGAAGCACCAATGTTATATATAGGAGAAAAACTTGGAAAGGGTAATGGTCCAAAATTAGATATAGCAGTAGACCCGCTTGAAGGAACAAACTTTGCAGCAAAAAATATACCAGGAGCTATATCAGTTTTAGCAATTTCAGATAAAGGAAATTTATTTAAAGCACCAGAAACCTATATGAATAAAATTGCAGTAGGTAAAGATATTCCATTCGATGCAACAGATTTAGATTATCCTGTAAAAAAAAATATTTACAATATTGCAGAAGCTAAAAATAAAAATATTAATGAACTTACAGTTTGTATTCTTGATAGACCAAGACATAAAGATATTGTTGAAGAATTAAAATCATTAAAAGTAAATGTAAAATTAATTTCAGATGGTGATATTTGTGGTGCTCTTTTGGTTACAGATAAAAAATATAATATAGACTTATTTTTAGGCATAGGAGGTGGCCCTGAAGGCGTAATCTCCGCAGCTGCTTTAGATGCTTATGGATGTAAATTTCAGGGTAAATTTTTATTTGTAACTGATCAAGATAAGGCTAGAGCTAAAAAAATGGGGGTATCTGACCTAAATAAAAAATATGAATTAGATGAAATAGTTAAAGGAGATAGTATTTTTTGTGCGACAGGTATTACCAATACTGAAATTGTTGCGGGTGCAAGAAAAGAAAAGACAAAATTTATTACTGAAACTCTTGTCACACACAAAGAATCTACAATAGAAATTATAAAAAGTGAGGAACCTATAGCTTGATTATTTTTAATAATTGCAATAGAACCTCCATCTCTGGTCCCTTCGTCTATCGGTTAGGACACATGGTTTTCATCCATGAAAGAGGGGTTCGATTCCCCTAGGGACCGCCATAATGAAATATTTTGTTTATTTAATTATATCAAAAAATAATCAAAAGCCATTAAGTTACGTCGGATATACTAACAATTTAAAGAAAAGATTGGAGGAACATAATACTTCTAAGGGTGCAAAATTTACTAGAGGTAGAAAATGGATAATAGCCTATAGTGTAATTTATAATTCAAAATCTAAAGCTATGAGAGAAGAATACAAGCTAAAAAAAAACTACAAGCTTAGAAATAAAATAAAATCTAATTTTTATAAATGAAAATCTCAATTTTACTTCCATATAAAGAAAATTTTACTCCAGATTATGCTGGTGCTGTTTCACTTTTTTTAAATGATACAATTAAACTAAGTAAATATA
>CACAZW010000032.1 GCA_902537055.1 uncultured Pelagibacteraceae bacterium | reverse complement strand
ATCCAATTCATTGATGATTATTAATATTGTATTTAATTTTAAAGTCGACTTAAATAGTCTCATTTAACAAAAAAGAGGGAAATAACATGAAAATCTTTAAAAGAATAATATTTTCTCTAATTTTCGTTTCTTTTGCTAGTGCAAGTTTGGCAGAAACAAAAATGAGAATTACACTTCAATTACCATTAAAGGCTCACTTAGGTCAGAACCTTTTGGTATTTAAAAAAGAATTAGAATCAAGATCAGATATTAAAGTAGAGATTTACGACTCTGCACAACTTTACAAAGATAAAGAGGTTCCGCAAGCAGTAGGTTCAGGAGCGATCGAAGCTGGTGTTGCATCTATAACAAGATTTGCAGGAACTAATCCTGAAGTTGATGTTTTCTATCTTCCATTCTTATTTGACTCAGAACAAAAAGTAAGAAAAGCAACTCAAGCTGGATCTGAGATAAGAGCTATCCTTGATCCTGCAATAGCAAAGACTGGAGCAGTTCCACTTTATTATCAAGCTTATGGATCAGCAATAATGTTATCTAATGGTGGTCCGATGAAAACTCCGGCTGACTTTAAAGATAAAAAAATTAGAGTATTTGGAAAAACACTTGGAGCTTTTGTGAGTTCTTTAGGTGGTAAACCAGCATTAATATCTGGATCTGAGCAATATTTAGCTTACCAAAGAAATACAGTTGATGCAGGTATGACTGGTGTATCTGGTGTAAAATCTAGAAAATTATATCAAGTAATGGATACTTTAACAGTTACAAATCATGGCGATATCGAATTCGTTGTTGTTGCTAATGATAAATGGCTAAGCTCATTAACTCAAAAACAAAGAGACGCTATAGCTGAAGCATCAAAAGTAGCTGAAAAAGCTGTTAGAGATGACATGGCTAACATCGAAGCTGGCGCTTACAAAGAAGCAAAAGCAAATGGAATGAACATTGTAAACCTAAGTGGTTCTGAAGTTTCTGCTCTTAAAAAAGCATCGTCATCTGTTATTGATGATTACATTTCTAGAACAGGTGGAGCTGGTGGAGTTGGTGATCAACTTGTAAAAGCTGCAAACAAACTTTAAATCGTATAAATACCCCGCACTTAAGTGCGGGGTTTTCAAATGAATACCTACGACAAAATTGTAAAATATTCTGGCTATTTAGCTTCAGCGTTATTTATTATGATAGGCTTTATAGTTTCTTATGAAGTTATCATGAGATACATATTTAATTCACCTACTATTTGGGTAAACGAAATTTCTCGATTTTTACAAATTTGGGCTACTTATTTAGCTTTAACTTATACTTTTCATAAAAATGATTTTATCAGAATAACAGTTATATATGACAAAGTAGGAGATAAAGGAAAAAAGATATTAGATTTAATAAGTGCAATATTCATTTTAATTTTTAGTGGATTTGTACTTTATTATGGATGGTTAATTGCTTACGACTCTCTTAAAGTTGGAAGAACAAGCTCTACAATTTTAGATGTTCCATCCTTTCTTACAGAATTTGCGATACCATTATGTTTTGCATTTTTGGTATTAAGAGTGCTTTTCGAAGTACCTAAATACATCAAAGATATAATTAAATGACAGTAGCAATAATCTTATTTTTGTTATTTTTTGTGCTTTTTTTAGGAGTGCCAATAGCATTTGGTTTAGGTTCTATAGGATTGGGTTTAATGTTATTTGGAGATATTTCTCCTTTAATGATCCCACAAACTTTTTACAGTGTGGCAGATAACTTTATTTTATTAGCTGTTCCGATGTTTTTGATGATGTCTAATATATTATTAAAAGCAGGTGTTGGAGAAGATCTTTTTAATTTTGCTCAAAGCTGGGTTGGAAATTTTCCAGGCGGTTTAGCAATAGCAACTATAGTTTCTTGCAGTATTTTTGCTGCTATATCTGGATCATCAGTGGCTACTGCAGCAACAATCTCAACTGTAGCATTTCCTGCAATGATTAATAGAGGTTATCACAGAAACTTTACTTTAGGTATTTTGGCAGCGGGTGGAACTTTAGGGATTTTAATTCCTCCATCAATTCCAATGATTGTTTATGCATTTGTTGTTGAAGAGTCTGTACTAAGTATGTTTCTTGCAGGAATTGGGCCAGGAATAGTTTTAGCATTATTTTTTATTATCTTTTCAGTTTTTTACGTAAAATTTTTTAATAAAGAAGTTCAAAATGTATCCAGTACTTTAGAAGAAAAAATTAAGTACACAAAAAGAGGTTTGCCAATATTATTAATGGCCTTCATCATGCTGGGTGGAATTTATGCTGGAATTTATACACCAACAGAAGCCGGTGGTATTGGTTTTTTAATATCATTTATCTATGTAGTGGCTAAAAAAAGGTTAGATTTTAAGGGTTTTATCGAAGCTGGTTTGGAGACAATGAAAACTACAGTTACAATATTTATAATTATTGCAGGAGCAAAAGTTTTTGGTAAAGCAATTTCTCTTTATAGAATTCCTCAAGATTTATCATCTTTCATAGTTACTAATATTAATGAGACTGGTTTATTTATACTTGTTGTGTGTATTACTTTGTTAATCTTAGGATTTATAATGGAAACCCTTTCATTAATTTTAATTATGATGCCTATATTTTCGATTTCAATCGCTGCAATGAATATTGATTTAATTTGGTTTGGAATAATTTTTACTTTAATGATTGAATGTGCATTAATTACACCGCCAGTTGGACTAAATATTTATGTTCTCCAAGCAATCGGTAAAGCAAAAATGTCAGAAATAGCTAAAGGTGTGATACCTTTTGTCATTATAATGTTATTTACAGTATTTGTTATTTACTTATTCCCTGACCTAGCATTATATATACCTTTTAAATTATAAATATGTTTTCAAAAATAAAATCAAAAGATAAAGCAGAACAACTAAGACAATTATTAAATGGACCAGAAATAATTGTAATGCCTGGATGCTTTGATGCATTATCAGCAAAATTAATTGAAAGAGAAGGTTTGAAAGTTGGTTTTATGTCTGGCTTCAGTGTTTCATCAACAAAACTTGGTATGCCGGACACGGGTCTGATTTCCTTTTCTGAAATGGCAGATCAAGTAAGAAACATATGTAATGCTACATCAATTCCAATAATATTTGATGGGGATACTGGATATGGAAATTCAGTGAACGTATTTAGAACTGTAAGAGGATATGCGGATGCAGGAGCAGCTGGTGTGATGATTGAAGACCAAAAGTGGCCAAAAAAATGTGGTCACACAAAGGGAAAAGATGTTGTCGATCTTGATGAGGCAAACTCAAGAATTAAAGCTGCGGTGGATGCAAGAGAATATGGAAATAAAGATATCTTAATAATGGCAAGAACTGATGCCATAGCAACTAGAGGATTAGATGATGCAATTAAAAGAATGCAATCATTTTCAAAACTTGGTGTTGATATTTTATTCATAGAAGCTGTTAAAAATAAAGATGATATGAAAAGAATTATCAAAGAAGTTCCAGGTCATCATATGTTAAATTTGATCGAAGATGGTGAAACCCCATTATTACAAATTAATGAAATAGAGGAAATTGGTTATAAAATTGCTGTAATGCCTCTAACCCTAATGAGTGCATCAGTAAAAACGATGCAAGAATGTTTGAATAATATGAAAAATAAAGTTTATAATAAAAATGTTTCTAAATTTTCAGACTTAAAAGATATAGTTGGCTTCAACGAATATTACGATATTGAA
>CACAZW010000031.1 GCA_902537055.1 uncultured Pelagibacteraceae bacterium | reverse complement strand
AAATTTTTGACAAACAAAACAAAAGCTATAAAGATAAAATCTTAAAAGAAAGCAAAAACACTTTTTCAATTGAGGCAGGATCGAAAATGTCTTGGGAAAAATATATTGAAAAGGGCTTGTCTTTTTCAATAGAAGACTTCGGTAAAAGTGCTCCTTATAAAAAGGTCTATGATCATTTTGGTTTAAATAGTGAAAAAATTAGTAAAAAAATTAAATTTTATTTAAAAAAATGACAATAAAAGTTGGTATTAATGGCATGGGAAGAATTGGCAGAATGATTGTGAGGTCAATTTATGAAAATTACAAAGGTAAAATAGTTATCAAACATATTAATAATAGATCGGGCTCTGAAATATGTGCAAATTTATTAAAATATGATTCAATCCATGGTAATTTTAGTTCTCTAGTAAAATCTGGAGAAAATTACATAAAAATAAATAAAGAAAAAATATCTTACACCCAACACTCTATAATTAACGATATAAAGTGGAAAAAATATGGTGTTGATTATGTTTTCGAGTGCACAGGTAGGTTTAATTCTAAAGAACAATTACTGCCACATATAGTTAATGGGGTAAAAAAAGTTATTGTATCAGCCCCATGTGAAATGGCAGATAAAACTATAGTATTTGGTGTAAATCATAAGAAGATCAACAAGAATGATAGAATTATTTCAGCAGCTTCTTGCACAACAAATTGTTTAGCTCCCGTTGCAGACGTAATTAATAAAAATTTTATAATTCTTAATGGTTTTATGACAACCATACATGCTTTTACAAGTGATCAAAGAATATTAGATAATTCTCACAAAGATCCAAGAAGAGCGAGATCTGCAAGTCAATCAATTGTACCCACATCTACTGGTGCATCAAAAGCTATTGGTGAGATTATACCTTCATTGAAAGGTAAGCTAGAGGGAATAGCAATGAGAGTGCCAACACCAAATGTTTCATTAATAGAATTTATATTTAATGTAAAAAAAAATATTACTGTAAAAAAATTAAATAACTCTTTATTTTCAGCATCTAAAACGAAACTTAAAAATATTCTAAATGTTACAGATGAGCAGCTAGTCTCAGTTGATTTTAATCACAATAGCGCATCTGCAATTATAGACTCCTCACTTACTAATGTAGTTGGTAATAAAATGGGTAAAATTTCAGCTTGGTACGATAATGAATGGGGTTTCTCGAATAGAATGTGTGATATTGCTGAGTATGTAAGCAAGATCAAATAATGAAATCCATTGAAAATTTAGAAAATATTGAAAATAAAAGAGTAATTCTTAGACTTGATTTAAATGTTCCAATAAAATGTGGAAAAATAACAGACTCTAGCCGAATTGATAAGGTTATGCCTACAATAGAATTTCTATTAAAAAAAAAGGCAAAGATTATAATAATTTCTCATGTTGGAAGACCAAAAGGTAAAATAGTTAAGGAACTTTCTCTAGAGTTGGTATCGTTGTACATTAAAAGTAAAATTAAAAAAGAAGTATCATTACTTAAAGAAAACATTTTTAATTTAAATAAAGAAAACCTTTTTCAGAATTCAAATGATGAGTTGGTACTACTTGAAAATATTAGATTTTATCCTGAAGAGGAAGCCAACGATGATACATTTTCAAAGAAATTAGCAAGCTTAGGTGAAATATATGTGAACGATGCATTTTCGTGTTCACACAGAGATCATGCCTCTGTATCAAAAATAACAAAGTATATTCCATCGTTCAGCGGAATTCAAATTAATGCAGAGGTAAATGCTCTCAACAAGATAACTTCTGAGATAAAAAAGCCTATAACATGTATAATTGGTGGATCTAAAATATCTTCGAAAATAAATATAATAAAAAATTTAATACCGAAATTTAATAGTATTATAATAGTTGGTGCTATGGCGAACAATATATTGAAATACAAAGGTTTAAAAATTGGTAACTCTGTATATGAAAAAAATATTGATTATATAATTCAAGAAATTTTCACGTATGCTGAAAAAAATAAATGTAAAATATATTTTCCAAAAGATGTTAAAATTGGAAAAAAATTGAACGATAGATCTGTTGAAAAAGATTTTAAAGACATTGAAGATGATGATATGATACTTGATGTAGGGTCAAAAACATTAGTTGAAATAAAAAGAATTATTGACGATTCCTCGACAATATTATGGAACGGACCATTAGGTTATTTTGAAAATGAGAATTTTTCATTAGGAAGCTCAGAGGTTGCGAAATATATAGCAAACAGGGGAAACAAAATATTTTCTGTTGTTGGTGGAGGCGATACGGTTGCAGTAATTAATTCACTAAATATGAAAGATAAATTTAATTTTGTTTCAACTGCAGGTGGAGCATTTTTAGAATATCTTGAAGGCAAAGTTCTCCCTGGTATAAAAGCATTAAATTAAATGTCTGATTTAAACAAAATCGCTCTTCAAATATTGTCAAATGGCAAAGGTATACTTGCAGCTGATGAGAGTACAGCCACAATGACAAAAAGATTAGCTTCAGTAAAAGTACATTCCGATGAAAATAATAGACTCCTTTTTAGACAAACTCTTTTTTCATCTCTATCAATGAAAGAATGTATTGGTGGAGTAATATTGTATGATGAAACAATAAGACAAAAAACGACGACTGGAGAAACTATACCTGAACTAATAAACTCAAGTGGATCATTAACTGGGATTAAAGTAGATACTGGTGCTAAAGTATTAGCTGGATCGAAACAGGAAAAAATTACAGAAGGTTTAGATGGTTTAAGAGAAAGACTTAGAGATTATTATGATCTTGGAGCAAGGTTTACAAAATGGAGAGGTGTTTATATGATTTCTGAAAAATACCCTAGTGATCTGTCAATTTCAGCAAATGCTCACGCGTTAGCAAGATATGCGGCTTTAGTTCAAGAAGCAGGAATGGTTCCAATAATTGAACCAGAAGTTTTAATGGATGGTGATCATTCTGCGAAAGATTGTTTGATGAAAACATCTGATGTAATAAATAAATGTTATGAAGAGTTAGAATTAAATAATGTTGATTTAAAGGGAACAATATTAAAACCAAACATGATTTTACCAGGAAAAAATTCTGGTGAAAAAATTTCTAGTGAAGAAATTGCAGAACTAACATTAGATTGTTTAAAAAATAATGTGCCATCATCAGTCCCTGGCATAGCTTTTCTATCTGGAGGTCAAACAGAAAAAGAGGCTACAGCGAACTTAAATCAAATAAATATAAAAAATGATACAAATTTTATAATGACTTATTCTTATGGAAGAGCTCTACAACAAAGTGCATTAAAATTTTGGTCTAAAAATATAAATAATACAAATGGAACTCAGGAAATATTTGATCATAGAGTTAAAATGTGTACTTTAGCTGCACAGGGGAAATGGTCTGAAAATCTTGAAAATTCGTAATAAAAGATTTGTTTATCTAATATCACCTAATAAAATTAAAAATAATTCATTTTATAAAGACTTAGATTTAGTTTTGAAATCAAATAAAATTAGATATTTTCAATTGAGACTTAAAAAGGAAAAAATTAAAAAAATAATAAGTATCGGAAAAAAAATAAGAAAAATTTGTAGAAAAAACAAAGTAAAGTTTATTGTTAACGATGATCCTCATCTTGCTTTAAAATTAAAAGCAGATGGTTGTCATTTGGGTCAAAATGATATGGATATAAATAGAGCAAGAAAAATTCTAAAAAATAAAATAATTG
>CACAZW010000030.1 GCA_902537055.1 uncultured Pelagibacteraceae bacterium | reverse complement strand
TTTAAGAGTTCTTTATAGGATATTTTCTCTTTGTCATAAATTATTTCAACAACCTCAAAATGACCAGTATCTCCATAAGTGACTTCCCTATATGTTGGGTTTGCAGTGATCCCTCCTGAGTAACCAGATATAACTTCTTCTACACCTTCCAACATTTCAAAAGACTCTTCCATGCACCAGAAGCAACCTCCTGCAAAATACGCTTTATCTTTTGAATGAGAGAATGATGTCGAGATAAGAAATAATAAAAAAAAGTAATAAAATAACCTCATATACAAAATATATAATAATGAGGGTTTAAATCTATGGTATTAAAGGTAGCTACTTATTTAAGTAGCATACCTTTAATAAATCTATTTTATTTTTTTTGATATTTAGCAGCCTCTTCTGATCCACTAGTTGCAGACCCTTTACTGTAAGAGTGAGCACCCATTCCTGCTAATTGGCCATCTTTTACGATCAAATATTGATTTCTAATTTCATTTCCTTCAAAGAAACATTCTAATATTTCTCTAACACCATCTGCATATCTTGCTTGAGCAGATAAAGATGTACCAGAAGTGTGTGGTGTCATTCCATGATTTGGCATTGTTCTCCATACATGATCATTTGGAGCGGGCTGAGGAAACCATACATCACCTGCGTAACCACTTAGTTGTCCGCTTTTTAGTGCTTTTGCTATTGCGTCTCGATTACAAATTTTACCTCTTGCAGTGTTAACTATGTATGCTCCTTTTTTCATTTTGCTTATCATTTCATCATCAAACAAATTTTCAGTTTCAGGATGAAGTGGGCAATTAATTGTAACAACATCGCAAACTTTTACCATAGATTCTACTGACTCATGAAAAGTTAAGTTTAGCTCTTTTTCAACACTTTCAGGTAATTTGTGTCTGTCAAAATAGTGCAAATGAACATCAAATGGTTTCATTTTTCTAAGTGCATCTAATCCGATTCTTCCAGCAGCAACGGTTCCTATATGCATTCCTTCAACGTCATAACTTCTCTGAACAGCATCTGCAATATTCCATCCACCTTCATTAACTATTCTATGTTGATTGTGATAATCCCTAACCATTGATACAATCATCATTACTATGTGTTCAGCAACTGATCTAGAATTACAGAAAGTTACTTCAACAACATCAATTTTATTATCCATTGCTGCTTGTAAATCAACGTGATCAGATCCTATTCCTGCTGTAATTGCCATCTTAAGGTTTTTAGCTTTAGCGATTCTTTCTTTAGTTAAATAATAAGGGAAAAATGGTTGTGAGATAACAATGTCAGCATCAACAATATGTTTATCCGCTTCACATCCATCTCCATCTTTACTGTTAGTAACAACCAACTCGTGTCCATTACTCTCTAAAAACTTTCTCAAACCGAGTTCACCTGAAACACAACCAAGTAATTGACCTGGTGTAAAATCTCTTCCTTTAGGCGATGGCAATGTCATTCCATCTGGATATTTCTCTAATTTTGGTAAATCTGATAGAGGATAAGATTTAGGCATTCCTCCTTTTGGATCGTCATACAATACACAAAGTACTTTCATTTCTACTCCTATTACTAGCTTCTTAAAGCTGAATTATTAATTATTATTTGAAAAGACTAGCACAAGTTAAATAGGACTAGCAAACAAATTGTGTTTATTTTGGGTAATTCCTTTTAGCAATAAATTTGTTCAAGATTATGCCGAAAACTATCACAATAATTGATCCACTTATAACTGGGGATATTAAATATTCAAAAGAAACTGATCCCATGATCACAATTATAGGATTCCCTCCTGCAGGAGGGTGGGTTACATTAAGAATGATCATTAATCCGACACCTATTCCAACAGCGACAGGTATAATAATATATATCGGGAGCGGAACGAAATTCACGAATATCACACCAACAAGCGAGGTTAAAAAATGACCAAAAAATATATTTTTAGGTTTTGCAAAAGGACTTTCTGGATAACCATAAAGTAAAACCATTGTAGAACCAAAGGAAGCAATCAAAAATAATCCATAAGGTGTTTTATAAGTAAGCAATGACAAAACCCCAATTGTCAAAGTAGAAAATATTGCAGCGATAACAGGTTTTTTAATATCTAAATTATTCATCAATGCTGAGTTTCTTAAGTGCAATTAATGGCATTAATACACAGTTTTTTCTAGATATATTTTTTTTATTAAACAATTTATTAAATTTATTTAGATTTTTTGGCAAAGGTTTAATTTCATTTTCAAAATAATCGATAAGATTTTTTAATAAATAATTAACTTTATTTTTACTTTTTTTGATAAGTTTATGAGATATTAAGCTTGCAGAAGCTTGACAGTAAACACAGGACTTTGTCTGATACCCAATATCTTGTATTATGTTTTTCTTAATATTAACTCTCATTTCAATTATATCACCACAAGTTTTATTTTTATATTTCGATCTATGAGTGTAATCTTTCAATATTTTATTATTAGTCGTGTCGGATGCAATTTTTATTATATCTAAATCCATATTTATTTAATAATATCACTAAAAATTTATAAAAAATAAATTATTTTATGCCTGATTTAAAAAATCCTAAAGTTGCTATTCCAATTGTTTTATTTGCTGGCATACTTTGGTCATTTGGCCCATATGTTGTAAGACATATAGATCAACCCGAAACTGTTCCTTGGCAATACTTGTTTGCTAGAGGTATTGTTATTTTCTTATTGCTAAATATCTACTTATTCTTGGAAGAGGGATTTTCTTTTTATAAAAATTATTTAAAAATTGGAATATCTGGAATTATAGGTGGTGTTGGTTTAGGAACAGCAATGATAACATTCATCTGGTCGATTACTAATACTACAGCTGCAGTAACTCTATTATGTTTGGCTGCAATGCCTTTTATAACTGCATTACTTGGATTTCTTTTTTTGAAAGAAAAAATTTCAATTACAGTTTGGATATCAATTTTAGTTGCAGCATTTGGTATTATAGTAATGGCTTACGATAATACTGGAGAAAATTCTTTAATGGGTTTAATATTTGGACTAGTATCAGCATTAGGTTTTTCAATATTCTCAGTCAGTCTGAGATGGAGAAAACAAACACCTACGTTTACAACTGTTGCTATTGCTGGCTTATTTTGTTTTTTATTTTCAACAGTCATGCTTTTAAATAATGATGCAAATTTCTTATCCTCAAATAAAAATGAAGCATTATTTGCAACTCATGGGACTCTTGTTTGCATGGGTTTAATTCTTTATTCAATTGGATCTAAACACATTCCGGCAGCTGATTTGACTTTGCTATCTTTGACTGAAGTTATAGGAGGTATATTTTGGGTCTGGCTTCCATGGCTTGGAATAAATGAAATTCCCTCAACTAACACAATTATTGGAGGTTTCTTTATTTTTTTAGCAATATTTTATTATAGTATGATAATGCAATCCAATAGAAGGTTTATTGGATTAAACTAATATTGTATGAGTCAAAATTATAAGATTGTTAATAGTTGGAATGAATGGGATCCATTAAAACATGTAATTGTTGGAAGAGCAGATGGTACTTGTATTCCAGCACCCGAACCTGCTTTAGATGCTAAAGTTCCAGAAGACTCTGATATGCGAGGAACTTATGGTCCAAGAACTAAGGACACTGTCGATAAAGCTAATGAACTATTAAATAACTTTTCAAATTTGCTTGAAAAAAGGGGCATAAAAGTTGATAGACCAACACCTTTAGATTTTAATCAACCAACATCAACTCCTGACTGGAAAGCCGAAACTATGTTTGGATGCATGCCACCTAGAGATGTTTT
>CACAZW010000029.1 GCA_902537055.1 uncultured Pelagibacteraceae bacterium | reverse complement strand
CCTTTACCTGGCATATTAACTGTTTCAACTTTTAATATTTCTCCACCAAATTCTGTCCAAGCTAAACCTATTACTATTCCAACTTTATCATTTGCTTCTAGTTCACCAAATTTAAATTTCTTAATTCCAAGAAAGTCAGGAATATTTTTTTCATTAACCTCAACACTCTTTTCTTCATTGTTTACAACTTTTTTAACAACTTTTCTTGTTACTTTCGATATTTCTCTCTCTAAATTTCTAACACCGCTTTCTCTTGTATAACTTCTTATAATTTCTTTAATAGTGTCATCAGCTAACTTCATTTCTCCTTCTTTAACACCGTTATCTTTGATTTGTTTAGGAAGTAAATATTTGTTAGCAATATTAATTTTCTCATCTTCTGTATATCCTGGAATTCTTATGACTTCCATTCTATCTAAAAGTGGAGGAAGAATATTTAATGTGTTTGCTGTTGTTACAAACATAACATCTGATAAATCATAATCTACTTCTAAGTAATGATCATTAAAGGTTGTGTTCTGCTCAGGATCCAAAGCCTCTAATAAAGCTGATGATGGATCACCTCTATAATCGTTTCCAACTTTATCAATTTCATCTAATAAAAATAATGGATTTTTTGTACCAGCTTTTTTCATCATCTGAATAATTTTTCCAGGAAGTGAACCGATGTAAGTTCTTCTGTGACCTCTTACTTCTGCTTCATCTCTTACTCCACCTAAAGACATTCTCACAAATTGTCTATTAGTAGCTTTAGCTATTGATTTACCTAAAGATGTTTTTCCTACACCTGGGGGACCCACTAAACAAAGTATAGGACCTTTAATTTTATCCATTCTTTTTTGAACAGCTAAAAATTCTATAATTCTCTCTTTAACTTTTTCTAATCCAAAGTGATCTTCTTCTAAGATTTTAAGAGCTTTATTCAAATCAATGTCCACTTTATCTTTTTTAAACCAAGGTAAATCTATCATCCAATCTAGGTAGTTTCTTACAACAGTTGCCTCAGCAGACATTGGACTCATATTTTTTAATTTTTTTAATTCCGACATACATTTCTTTTCGACTTCTTTTGGCATCTTTGCTTTTAATATCGATTTTTTTAAACTTGTTGTCTCGTCTTTACCATCTTCAATTTCACCTAATTCTTTTTGAATAGCCTTTAATTGCTCATTTAAATAATATTCTCTCTGAGTCTTCTCCATTTGAGTTTTAACTCTTCCTCTTATTCTTTTCTCAACACCTATTATGCTTGCCTCATTTTCCATAATTTTGATAACACTATTTAATCTTTTCTTAACATCTAAAGTTTCAAATATTTGTTGTTTTTCAGAGATGCTAGCATTGATGTGAGAGATTATATTATCAGCAATTTTGGATGGGTCCTTTAATTGTTTAATATTGTTTATTGTTTCTGAGGATATTTTTTTATTAACGCTTGTTAATTTTTCTAATCTTTTTATAGCTGTTAAGCCTAAAGGAAGTAGATCATCTTCTTTTGATATAACATCCTTTTGGTACTCAAATGAACATTTGATAAATTTTTCATCATCTTTGAAGTCAACAATTTTTACTCTTTTAGTTCCCTCAACTAATACTTTAACAGTTCCATCAGGAAGTTTTAATAGTTGTAAAATGTTACTTTCACATCCATAAGTAAAAACGTCATTTTTTTTTGGGTCATCAACCTCAGAATTTTTTTGAGTAACTAAAACAATTTTTTTATCACCCTTCATTACTTCATTTAACGCAGTTATGGACTTATCTCTTCCAACAAATAAAGGGATAACCATACTTGGAAATACAACTATGTCTCTCAACGGCAATAATGGTAATGTTACTTTTATATCCATTACAGAAATATGGATATTATATTTTATAATGCAATAGGAAATTATGGTTTATTAACCTACAATTATGCTGCTGAAGTCTTATCAGTTTTAGTTTTGTTCTTTGAATGAACAATAACTGGCGGTGATACACCTTTCGCCGCACCAGAATCAATTATAACTTCTTCAATGTTATCTTGACTTGGAAGATCAAACATTGTTTTTAATAATATGTTTTCCAGAATCGATCTAAGTCCTCTTGCTCCAGTTTTTTTAGATATAGCCTTGTTGGCAATGTCTTTAACGGATTGATCTTTAAAAGTAAGTTTGACGCCCTCTAATTTAAATAGCTCTTGGTATTGTTTGATTAAAGAATTTTTTGGCTCTAATAAAATTTTAACTAAAGATTTTTCATCAAGATCATCCAAAGTAGCTGTTATTGGAAGTCTTCCAATAAATTCTGGTATCAATCCGTATCTTAACAAATCTTCGGGTTCAAGATTCTTCATCCACTCACCTACTTTTTTATCTTCAAGACTTTTGACTTCAGCACCAAATCCAATTGATGAACCTTTGTCTCTTTGAGAAATTATTTTATCTAAACCTGCAAACGCACCACCACATATAAATAAAATGTTAGTAGTATCTACTTGTAAAAATTCTTGTTGTGGATGTTTTCTTCCACCTTGAGGAGGTACACTGGCAACCGTTCCTTCCATTATTTTTAATAAAGCTTGTTGAACTCCTTCACCCGAAACATCTCTAGTAATTGATGGGTTTTCTGATTTCCTGCTAATTTTATCTACCTCATCAATGTAAACAATTCCTCTTTGTGCTTTTTCAACATTGTAATCTGCTGCCTGTAATAATTTTAATATAATATTTTCAACATCTTCACCAACATATCCAGCTTCTGTTAATGTAGTTGCATCTGCCATTGTGAAAGGCACATCTAAAATTCTTGCTAAAGTTTGTGCTAATAATGTTTTTCCACATCCTGTTGGTCCAACTAATAAAATATTTGATTTTGAAAGTTCTACATTTTTGCTTGTTTTATTTTCGTAATTTAATCTTTTGTAATGATTATGAACAGCAACTGATAAAACTTTTTTTGCATGATCTTGTCCAATTACATAATCATCTAGAACTGCACAGATCTCTTTTGGTGATGGTAATCCATCTTGATGTTTTACAAAAGTATCTTTGCTCTCTTCTTTGATGATGTCCATACATAATTCAACACACTCATCACAAATAAAAACAGTTGGGCCAGCAATTAATTTTCTGACTTCGTGTTGACTCTTTCCACAGAAAGAACAGTAAAGAATATTTTTATTATTGTTGCTCATAGTTTTTTATAACGAATCAATTTGAATACTTTATTACAAAGATTGCTTCTTAATCAAGTATAGGTTGTGAATAAACTATATATTGTTGTCTAGTCTCTTTTTTCCACTACTTTATCGATCAAACCAAAATCTTTTGCGTTATCTGGAGTCATAAAGTTGTCTCTCTCCAAAGCTTCTTTAATTTGATCAACTGACTTACCTGTATGTTTAGAATAAATTTCATTTAATCTTTTTTTTAAAGACATAACCTCATTTGCATGAATTTCTATATCAGTTGCTTGACCTTGAAAACCTGCGGAGGGTTGATGAACCATTATTCTTGAATTTGGCAATGATAATCTTTTTCCTTTAGATCCAGCTGCTAACAAAAATGATCCCATGCTTGCAGCTTGACCAATACATAATGTGCTAACTTCAGGTTTGATATATTGCATCGTGTCATAAATTCCTAAACCCGCTGTAACTAATCCACCTGGACTATTAATGTATAAAGAAATTTCTTTTTTAGGATCTTCAGACTCTAAAAATAATAATTGAGCAGTCACCAAAGATGCAACAGCATCATTAATTGGTCCAACAACAAAAACAATTCTCTCTTTTAATAATCTTGAATAAATATCATAAGCTCTTTCACCACGGCTTGATTGCTCAACA
>CACAZW010000028.1 GCA_902537055.1 uncultured Pelagibacteraceae bacterium | reverse complement strand
CCTGATGAAATTGAGTATTCGCCTTTAATTCCCAATCCAGGTAAAATTATATGTGTAGGTTTGAATTACAGTGAACATGTAAAAGAAACTAATCGTACTGTTGAAGAAAACCCAGTTATATTTCACAGATTTCCAGAAAGCCAAACAGCTCATATGCAAGCAATACAAAGACCAAATGTATCAGAAAGTTTAGACTTTGAAGGAGAAATGGCAGTTGTAATGGATGAGGGTGGCAAACACATCAAACCAGAAGATGCGTTAAAGCACATAGTTGGTTTTTCTTGTTACAACGAAAGTACTATTAGAGAGTGGCAAAGACATACTAGACAATTTGGTATGGGAAAAAATTTTGAAAAAACAGGAAGTTTTGGTCCTCACATGGTTTTAGCAGAAGACATTCCAGACTATAAAAGCTTAACAATAGAGACTAGGCTAAATGGCAAAGTAATGCAAAATGCTAAACTAAGTCAATTAATTTTTGATATACCAATTTTAATTTCGTATGTATCCAAAGCTATGGCATGGAGAGCAGGCGATGTTTTGGTAACAGGAACTCCTGGTGGAGTAGGCTTTAAAAGAAATCCACCTGTTTTTATGAAACCAGGAGACAATGTTGAAGTCGAAATCACTGATATTGGTGTTTTATCTAACACTATTAAGGATGAAATAATCTCAAATTAGAGTTAAAATTTTAATATAAATTTTAGAGGGAGAAATATGAAAAACAAAATAATTGGATTTGTTTTTGGTGTTTTAAGTTTAGGTATAGTAAATGTTGCTTCAGCAACTGAACTTAAACTTGCAACATTTGAACCACCAAAAGCATTTATCGCAAGCAAAATTCTTGCTGCATGGGCTGACAAGGTAAACGAATGTTCAGCTGGAGCAGTTAATGTTAAAATGTTTGCAGGAGGTGTGTTAGGAAAACCACCACAACAATATGATATTGTTACAAAAGGTGTAGCAGACATTTCATGGACGGTACTTGGATATATCGGAGGACAGTTTCCACTAAGTTCTGTAATCGAATTACCTTTTTTAACAAAAACTTCAAAAGCAGGATCTAGAGCTTTAAATACGCTTTATGAAGAAGGTTACTTAGATAAAGAGATGGCGGGAATTAAACTAATTGGTTTACATTCTAATCCTGGATATCAAATACATATGAAGTCAGATAAAGTTGTAAGACCTGCTGACTTCAAAGGTAAGAAAATGAGAGTACCAAGTAAAATTGCTGGAACAATTTTAAAAACTCTTGGAGCAACTGGTGTAAGAGTACCAGCTCCTGGAACATCGGAAGCACTTAACAAAGGTGTAATTGACGGAACTCCATTCCCTTACACTGCAATCGGATCTTTCAGACTATTTGATGTAACTAAGTATCACACTGAAGTTAACATAACTAATGCAACATTTGGTTTGATAATGAACCAAGGTAAATATGATGGTTTATCAGCCAAAGGTAAAGGATGTGTAGATAAATTTAGTGGCCAGTGGTTTGGTGACTGGGCATCTGGATTAATAGATAGTCAAAATGCTAAAATGAGAGTTGAGGTAGAGAATAAACCTGGACATGAGATCATAGTAGCTTCTGATGATGTTATAGCTGAATATAAGAAAATATTAGCACCTATCGAAGCAAACTGGCTTGCTGAAATGAAAGGCAAAGGCCTTGATGGTGAAGCAGTTCTAAAAAGAGCAAGACAAATAATATCTAAAATAGACGGTTAATTTAAACCTAATTTTTGAGCCTGCATTAAATAATGCAGGCTCAATTTTAATCCTGTATAGTAATTGAATGTCAATAAATGCATTAAGCTACATCGGCGTTAATTCAGATAGAATTGAAGACTGGTCAGAATATTCTAGAAAATGTTTAGGAATGCAGCAGGTCGATAGAGCAAAAGACTCTCTTTCATTTAGAATGGATGATCAAAAGCAAAGATTAGTTGTAACTGGAGATACTGGAGACAGTCTGGCCTTCATGGGCTGGGAAGTTGAGAAAAAAGAAGATTTAAAAATCTATGCTGATCGTCTTGAGAATAATAATATTCCAGTAACTCATGGACAATCCTCATTTGCAGATAAAAGATTTGTTAAAGATTTAATTTATTTTAAAGACCCTCAGGGCAATCAGATAGAATTAATATTTGATCCAATGAAAGATAGTGATCCTTTCAAACCATCTAGACCAATTTCAGGATTTAAAACTGGTGCATTAGGAATGGGCCATGTTGTTTTACATGCTAAAGATTTTAATAAACTTGTTCCTTTCTATAAAGATCTTTTAGATTTTAAAATTAGCGATTATAGCAATACACCAATATCATTATGTTTCTTTCATGTTAATGATAGACATCATAGTTTTGCATTGTTTGGATCGGGTCAGCAAGGATTTCACCATTTTATGGTTGAGTACAATTCTTTAGATGATGTTGGACAGGGATATGACTTAATGAATTTAAAGGATGATAAAATTGCTTATACAATGGGAAGGCATACTAATGATTACATGACCTCATTTTATTCAATAACACCATCAGGATTTTTTGTAGAAAATGGATGGGGTGGAAGAATAATTGACCCTAAATCGTGGGAAGCTGTTGAAACTTTCGAAGGCCCAAGTTTTTGGGGACATGAAAGATTGTATTTACCAGAAGAGGAAAGAAAAAAATTTAGAGATAAAAGAATGCAAACTGCTGCAGAAGGTAAACAAGCCCCTTTATTAGTTGATTGCCCTTGGCTATATTCCAATATAGCTAAAAAGAAATAAATTTAATAACCAATGAAAGAATACGATGCTGTAATTGTTGGATTAGGTCCAACAGGAGGAACATTAGCAAACTTATTAGCAATTCAAGGTTATTCAATTTTAATTTTAGAAAAAGAAAATAGTTTTTACCCTCTTCCAAGAGCAGTTCATTTTGATGACGAGGTTATGAGAGTATTCCAAACAATTGGGATTACAGATAAATTTCTAAAATATACTTTGATTAATAAAGGCACTAAGTTTGTAAATAAAAAGGGTGATGTAATTTTAGATTGGCCTAGACCTAAAGAAATTACTGAAAATGGATGGTATCCAAGTTATAGATTTCACCAACCTGATTTAGAAAGGCAATTACGAAATAGACTTAAATCCTTTAAAAAGGTTTATATCCAACAAAATACTAAACTTTTAAAAGCTATAAATACAAAAAACAGTGTTCAAATAATTTACCAAGACATAAAAAAAAATAAAATTCTGAATATTAAGGCTAAATATTTAATTGGTTGTGATGGTGCAAACTCAACAGTCCGAAATCAAATAAAAACAAGTATGAGTAATTTAGGATTTACTCAAAAATGGGCAGTGGTTGATTTAATTTTGAAGAAAAAGAAAAATAATCTTCCAGATCGTACAATTCAATTTTCTAACAAAATAAGACCTGCAACATATTGCAGAAATGTAGGCAGAAGAAGAAGGTGGGAGTTTGTAATTAATAATAAAGAAAAAGAAGAAAACATTATGTCTGAAAAGTACATATGGAATTTCCTTAAACCATGGCTTAGTAAAAAAGACGCTACTCTCGAGAGAAAAACTATATACACATTCAAATCTGCAATTAGCAAAAGTTGGAGAAAAGGTAGAATATTAATTGCTGGAGATGCTGCTCACTTGATGCCACCTTTTATGGGCCAAGGAATGTGTGCAGGAATAAGAGATGTTTCAAACCTTTCATGGAAATTATCGCATTGTTTAAAGAATAATCATTCAGAAAAATTACTTAATACGTATCAGAGCGAAAGATATTCCAATGTTAAAGAGTACGTAAGCACAACTATGAGAATGGGTTCATTTATTAATGCAGTAAGCTCAACAAAAATTACAAAAAATATTTCTTCAAATAAAGAAGGAGTAAAATCTATGAAATCTATTAAACCAAAACTGGGCAAAGGACTTGGAAAAGCTAATGATAAACTTCGAGGTAAAATATTTCCTCAATTTAAATTAAAAAATGGAAAAAATTTAG
>CACAZW010000027.1 GCA_902537055.1 uncultured Pelagibacteraceae bacterium | reverse complement strand
ATTGATACTGTTGTAATGTCAAATGCAGTTCATGCTTATGTAAGTCAATCGGATAAAGGCGAATTAGTTATAGGTGCGGGAACAGATTCATATGTTTCATATACTCAAAGAGGTAGTCATAATATTGTTGAAGAAACTTTAAAGGCTATTTTAGAACTCTACCCTATTTTTAGTAGGATGAAGATGTTAAGACAATGGGGAGGAATTGTTGATATATGTCCGGATGCAAGCCCTATTATAAGTAAAACTAATATAAAAGGTTTATATTTTAATTGTGGTTGGGGTACAGGTGGTTTTAAAGCTACTCCAGGATCAGGAGATCTATTTGCTCATACAATTGCAAATGATGAACCACATAAATTAAATGCAGCATTTAATTTAAATAGATTTGTTAGCGGTGATCTTGTTGACGAACATGGCGCTGCAGCAGTTGCACATTAATAATGTTTTTAATAAATTGTCCATTTTGTGGAGAAAGAGATCAAAGTGAATTTTCTTCAGGTGGTGAAGCTCATATAGTTAGACCAAAACAACCAACAGAACTTAGCGACGATGAATGGGCGGAATATCTATTTATGAGAAAAAATATAAAAGGTATTCAGTTTGAAAGATGGAATCATGCTCACGGATGCAGAAAATGGTTCAACATCGTTAGAGACACATCGAATGATAAAATATTATCTGTTTATAAAATGGGTGAAAAACCTCCTGTAAATTATAAGTAATGCCCAATTATAGAATTCACAAAACCGAATATATTGATGAAACTAAACGAGTTTCATTTAAATATGATGGTAAGACTTACTTTGGATGTGAGGGTGATACCTTAGCATCTGCCCTTTTGGCAAATGGTATACATCTAGTCGGTAGAAGTTTTAAATATCACAGACCAAGAGGTATAGTTTCTTGTGGAGCAGAAGAACCTAATGCAATTTGTCAAATTGGTAGTAAAAAAGACTTAACTGAACCCAATGTAAGAGCAACTGAGTTAGAATTGTATGAAGGATTAGAGGCAAGCTCTCAAAATTGCTGGCCTAACGTAAAATTCGATATTGGGGGTATTAATAATTTTATATCACCGTTAATACCTGCAGGCTTTTATTATAAAACATTTATGTGGCCAAAGAGTTTTTGGAAAAAAGTATATGAGCCATTAATACGATTATCTGCAGGGTTAGGAAAATCTCCTACAGAACCAGATCCTGATATCTATGATCACAAACATGTTCACTACGATGTATTGGTAATTGGTGGTGGAATTTCAGGAATTATTACTGCAAAAATGGCAGCAAAAAATAATTTAAAAACTTTATTAGTAGATGACAAAAAAATACTAGGTGGTTCTACAATTTATCAAAATAATGAAGCAATTAAAATTGATGATAAGTTATCAAGTGAATGGTTAAAAAATGAAATCCAGGAAATTAAAAAATTAAGTAATTTAACAATTAAGATAAGAACAAGTATTGCAGCCTATCATGGATATAATTTTCTTTTAGCTAAAGAAAACTTAACTGATCATTTACCTGAAGAAAAAAAGAAAAATAAAATTAGACAAAGATTATGGAAAATAAGAGCAAAAAAAGTTGTAATTGCAACTGGATCAATTGAAAGACCACTTGTATTTAATAATAATGATAGACCAGGAATATTATTATCTAATTCAATAAACAAATATTTGGATTATTATGGTGTTAGCTGTGGAGAAAACATAATATTATTTACGAATAATGATAGTGCATACGAAACTTCAATTTCACTTCATAAAAAAGGTATAAAGAATTTAATTGTTGATTTAAGAAAATCTGCTAGCTCTGAACTAATCAAACAAGCAGAAAGTCTAGGAATAAAGATCTACTTTAATCATGTTGTAACAAATACTTTTGGATACAGAAAAATAAATTCATTAGAAATAATGAAACTATCGGAAGATGGAAATACAACTGTAGGTAATAAGATTAAATTAAGTTGTGACTGTTTAGGTATGAGTGGTGGATGGACACCAATGGTGCATATGCATACTCAATCTGGTGGTAAATTAGATTTTAGAGATGATGACCAGGTATTCTTACCAAAGGAAAATAGTGAAGATAAAATTTCTGTTGGTTCATGCAATGGAGATTTTGATTTAGAAAATATTATAGATAAAACAGTTAATAAAATTAACAAATTCTTAGATATAGATAATCAAGATTACCAGGACACGAATATTATTTGCTCAAAAGAAAACGACAAAAGAAATATATGGCTTTTACCAAATAAAATACCTTTAGGTAAAACAAAATGCTTTATAGATTTTCAAAATGACTCAACTGCAAAAGATATTAAATTAGCCTTAAAAGAAGGCTTTAGATCAATTGAACATGTAAAAAGATATACAACGACTGGTATGGCAACAGATCAGGGAAAATTATCTAATATGCACGCACTCGGAATTATAGCAGATACAGCTGGTGTAAAAATGGGTACATTAGGAACAACTACATTTAGGCCTCCATTCACACCATTAGCTTTCGGGACACTAGTTGGAAGAAATGTTGGAAAATTTTTTGAAGTAGTAAGAAAGACATCCATGCATGAATGGCATGTAGAAAATAATGCAGAATTTGAAAATGTTGGTCAGTGGAAAAGACCCTGGTACTATCCAAAGGACGGAGAAAATATGCATGATTCTGTTCAAAGAGAAAGCAAAGCCGCACGTGACAGCGCGGGAATCTTAGATGCATCAACTCTCGGAAAAATTGATATTCAAGGAACAGATGCATCAGAATTTTTAAATCGAGTTTACACAAATGCTTGGTCAAAACTTGCAATCGGAAAATGTAGATACGGAATTATGTTAAACGAGGATGGTATGGTTTATGACGACGGTGTTACTACAAGAATATCTGAAAATCATTATCTTATGACAACTACTACTGGGGGGGCTGCAAATGTATTAAACAAACTTGAGGATTATTTACAAACGGAGTGGCCAGAGTTAGATGTTTATTTAACATCAGTGACAGATCATTATTCTACAGCAAGTATTTGTGGTCCAAATTCAAAAAAAATTCTTAATAAACTTTTTCCAAATTTAGATTTAAGTGATGAAAACTTTCCACATATGTCATTTAAAGTGGATAAAATTGAAAATATAAATTGTAGAATAATGAGAATAAGTTTTACGGGTGAACTAAGCTATGAAATTAACATAGAATCGAAATATGGAAATTCATTATGGAAAATGTGTATAGAAGCTGGGAAAGAGTTTAATTTGACACCTTATGGTACTGAAACAATGCACCTACTCAGAGCTGAAAAAGGTTTCATTATTGTTGGACAAGATACAGACGGAACAATGACTCCTTCAGACTTACAGATGGATTGGATTGTAAGTAAAAAGAAATATGACTTCATTGGTAAAAGATCTTTATATAGAAGTGATACTATTAGAGAAGATAGAAAGCAATTGGTAGGACTACTTACAGATGATCCAAAAGAAATTTTGGAAGAAGGTGCTCAAATTGTTTCAGACATTAAATCAAAGCATATAGATATGCTAGGACATGTAACTTCAAGCTATTTTAGTCCAAACCTAAATAAATCAATTGCTTTGGCTGTAGTTAGAAGTGGTAAAACAATGAAGGGTCAAAAGTTAATTATTCCGATGGAAAACAAAAATATTAATGTAACTGTTTCTGACACAATTTTTTTAGATAAGGATAATAAAAAACTAAATGCTTGACATTTTACATCCAAATATTTCGAATATTAATAAAAACAATATCGATATTAATTTATCTGAAGAAAAAATTAAAATTAATATCAGGGGAAAAAATAAAGAATTTTTTACCAAAGTGGGTAAAATTCTATCTATTATTTTACCTTCTGAGTCAAATACCAGTTCATCAAATGAAAACTATGATGTTTTGTGGCTAAGTCCGGATGAATGGATGATATATTTTGATGAAAATAAAAATTCAAATATTTTTGATCAACTTTATAAAGATATTTCGTCTTTAAATTTTGGATCAATTACTGATATCTCTTCACAATTAATTTGCATAAATATAAAAGGAGAAAATATATTTGAATTATTATCATCTGGATCACCTTTTAATTTCGAAAAATTTAAAAATAATGTTGGTTCATCAACACAAACTATGGTAAATCATATTGATGTAATTCTTCATCACAAGTCAAAGAATAATGTTAATTTATTTGTAAGAAGATCATTTTCAGAACACCTTTACGAATGGTTAGTTGATAGCTCTAATTTTGTCTAATTTATAATTCAAATAAAAATAAGTATAACCAAGATACATCAGAGAGAAAATCCAATTGAATATTACCCATAACCAAAAAAATTCAGAAAAGTCAGAATTAAAATAAATTGCAGTATAAAATACGACAAATGGAAAAATTCCATTTCGGCAAATATTAGCAATTAATGCGTTTTCAGCTTTTTTTAAAGCCATAAAAAAACCATTTGATAAAAAAAATATTGGATAAGCTGGTAGCACAAAGGCTGAAATCTCTAAATATAATTTTCCAAATTCAACGACCTCTAAATCTTTTGAAAATAATTTTGTTATCATTTCAGCACCAAAATAAATAATAAAAGAAGAAATAATCATTATAATGAAAGCATATTTTATAGCTTGGAAGTACGTTTCTTTAATTCTTAAAATATTTCGTGCACCAAAATTTTGAGCAATAATTGTGATAATTGCTGTATTTATTCCCAAGATTGGCAATAAAACCACTTGTTCTATTTTGGTGCCAGCTCCATAACCAGCTGCTGCATATTCTCCTGATAAACCTGCATATTTGAATACAACAGCAGAAGCAATAGAATAACCACAAATTGAAATTATTATTGGCATAGATTGAAAAAAAATATTTTTTAAAAAAAAAAATTTAGGAATAAAATAAGAAGTAAGTATGTTTTTAATTAATTTACTTTTTAAAACTTTTTTAAATATGATTAAAAAAGCGACCGTTTGAGCAATTAGAGTTGCTATTGCAATACCCTTCATACCCAAAGCTGGTATGAAATAAAATCCAAA
>CACAZW010000026.1 GCA_902537055.1 uncultured Pelagibacteraceae bacterium | reverse complement strand
TGTGCAATATCCAATGCTTTACCTTTAGCAATTCCACTTGCTACGTCAAATAATACTACTTCATCAACAAGCTCCTTTAGTCCAATTAAATGTGCTAAAGTTCCACCTATTTGTCCAGCTCCTATTAATGATATTTTTGACATTTTACTATTTCATTGTTGGCATTATAAATTCAGGATCTGATCTAACACCTGAAGGCCATCTTGAAGTAATTGTTTTTAATTTAGTATAAAATCTAACTCCTTCTGGCCCGTGCATATGTTGATCTCCAAATAATGATCTCTTCCATCCACCAAAACTATGAAAAGCAACTGGCACAGGGATAGGGATATTAATTCCAACCATTCCTACTTTAATTTGATTTGCAAATGTTCTTCCTGCATCTCCATCTCTTGTATAAATACTTGTTCCATTACCAAACTCATGGTCATTAATTAAATTTAATGCTTCATTAAAATCTTTAGCTCTGACAACAGATAATACAGGTCCAAATATCTCCTCTTTATAAATTCTCATATCTTTTTTAACATTATCAAATAAGCAACCGCCAATATAATAACCGTCTTCATAACCTTGAAGTTTGATATCTCTTCCATCAACTACAAGGTCTGCACCTTCTTTAATACCTAAATCAACATAACCTCTTACTCTTTCAAGATGCTCTTTTGTTACTAAAGGACCCATTTCAGAATTCTTATCCATGCCTGGTCCAATTTTTAAAGCTTCCACTTTTTTAGATAATTCATCGACTAGTTTGTCACCTACATTACCAACAGCAACAGCAACAGATTGAGCCATACATCTTTCTCCTGCAGACCCATATGCTGCACCCATTAGACCGTTTACTGCTTGATCTAAATCACAATCTGGCATGACAACACAATGATTTTTAGCTCCTCCAAGAGCTTGAACACGTTTTTCATTTTTGGCTGCATTTTCATAAATGTATTTAGCAATAGGTGTTGATCCAACAAAACTTACTGCGGATATATCTTTATGTTCCAAAATTGCATCTACAACTTCTTTATCTCCATTAACAATATTCAAAACCCCATCTGGTAAACCAGCTTCACTAAATAGCTCTGCAAGTTTTAATGGACAAGATGGATCTTTTTCAGAAGGTTTTAATACAAATGTATTTCCACAAGCTATTGCCATTGGAAACATCCACATTGGAACCATTGCAGGAAAATTAAATGGTGTAATACCTGCACATACACCTAATGGCTGTCTCACTGACCAGCTATCAATGTTTGTACCTACATTTTCTGTAAAGTCACCTTTTAGCATTTGTGGAATTCCACATGCAAATTCAACTACCTCTAATCCTCTTGTGAGAGAACCTTTAGCATCCTCATAAACTTTTCCATGCTCTGATACAATCAACTTGGCTAGCAAGTCAGAATTTTTTTCAATTATTTCTTTGTATTTAAATATTATTCTAGCTCTTTGTATTGGAGTTACATTTGACCATTTTTCAAATGCTTTTTTTGCTTTTTGTACCGCTAAATCAAGATCTTGTTTTGTGCCAAGTATAACTTCAGATTCTTGTTTACCTATAGCAGGATTAAATACTTTTCCTTTTCTATCAGATGTACCTGGAACAATCTTACCATCGATAAAATGCTCAATTAAATTCATGAATGTATTTAAATAAGTAATTATGCGGTTGCAAGCATTTTCTTTATCTCAGCAATGGCTTTTGCTGGATTTAATCCTTTTGGACATGCGTTAGTGCAGTTTAAAATTGTATGGCATCTATAAAGCTTAAGTTCATCTGCAACCTTTTGAAGTCTTTCCTTTTTATCCTCGTCTCTGCTATCCATTATCCATCTATAAGCTTGTAGTAAAACTGCAGGACCTAAATACTTATCACCATTCCACCAATAGCTAGGACATGAAGTAGAACAACAAGCACACATTATACATTCATAAGCTCCATCAAGTTTAGCTCTATCTTCTTGAGATTGATGTATCTCTGTTGTTTCACTTTTTGAATTATTTTTTAACCAAGGCTCAATAGATTGGTATTGTTTATATAATCCACTTAAGTCTCCTATTAAATCTTTTTTTACTTTTAAGTGAGGCAAAGGGTATATATCTATATCTCCCTTAATTTCTGCATGTGGCTTAGTGCATGCAAGACCATTTTTTCCACCCATATTCATTGCACATGAACCACAAACTCCATGCGCACAAGATCTTCTATATGCAAGTGTTGGATCTATTTCGTTTTTAATTTTATTTAGTATATCTAAAACTTTAGATGGACAATTATCCATATCTACTTCATATGTGTCTATCCTTGGTTTCTCTCCAGTGGATGGATCCCATCTATAAACATTTACTTTTCTAATATTCTTTGAACCAGTTTTGTCTTTAAAATATTTACCTTTATTAACTTTTGAGTTTTGTGGTAAATTTAATTGAACCATTAATACACTCTTTCTTGAGGAGGAAAATATTGGACTTCATTTGTTAGTGTTGAAGTATGTACATCTCTGTATTCAATTTTAGTATTTTTTCCATCACACCAAGATAATGTATGTTTCATGAATTTTTCATCATTTCTTTTCGGATAATCTTCACGAGCATGAGCTCCTCTGCTTTCTTTTCTGTGATATGCAGAATCTACCGTTGTTATCGCTTGTCTTATTAAATTATCAAACTCTAAAGTCTCAACTAAATCAGTATTGAATACCAATGATTTATCTTTAACAGAAATCGACTCCATGCCGTCATAAGTTTTTCTGATCTCATCCACACCCTCTTTAAGATTCTTTTCAGTTCTAAATACAGCACATTTAGACTGCATTGTTTTTTGCATCGCCAGTCTAAGTTCGGCGGTTCCGTTATCTCCCTCTGCATACCTTAGTTTATCAAATCTATTTAGACATTTTTCAGTTTCGCTTTCACTAACTTCTTCGTGAGGCGTACCAGGTTTTACTAATTCCGCTGCTCTCTTAGCTGCAGCTCTTCCAAAAACAACCAAATCAATAAGTGAATTTGAACCTAATCTATTTGCTCCATGCACAGATACACACGCAGCCTCACCAATCGCCATCAAACCTGGGACTGTTTTTTGAGACCCATTTACTGTTAAAACTTCAGCTTTATAATTTGTTGGTATACCGCCCATATTATAATGAACTGTTGGAACAACTGGTATTGGCTCTTTAGTTACATCTACATTTGCAAATAATCTTGCTGCTTCTGTAATTCCTGGCAATCTATCTTCAATAACTTTTTTATCTAAATGACTTAAATACAAATGAACATGGTCTTGATCTTTACCAACACCTCTTCCCTCATTTATTTCAATTGACATTGATCTGCTAACTACATCTCTTGATGCAAGATCTTTAGCGTTAGGAGCATATCTTTCCATAAATCTCTCACCTTTAGAGTTTACCAAATATCCACCTTCACCTCTTACACCTTCAGAAATAAGTGTTCCATGTCCATATATTCCTGTTGGGTGAAATTGTACAAACTCCATATCTTGAAGAGGTAATCCAGCTCTTAATACCATTGCATTACCATCACCAGTACAAGTATGTGCGGATGTTGCTGAGTAATACACTTTCCCATATCCCCCTGTGGCTATAATTGTTATGTGAGATCTAAAACGATGAATAGTTCCGTCATTTAAATTCCAAGCAATTAAACCTTTACATTGTCCATCTTTCATAATTAAGTCTAATGCAAAGTATTCTATAAAAAATTCTGTGTTATGTTTAAGTGCTTGACCATACAATGTATGAAGAATTGCATGACCAGTTCTGTCTGCTGCAGCACAAGTTCTTTGTACAATTCCATTTCCATAATTTTTTGTCATTCCTCCAAATGGTCTTTGATAAATTTTTCCGTCTTCAGTTCTGCTAAAAGGAACACCATACTTTTCTAATTCTAATACTGCTTTTGGAGCTTCCTTACACAAATATTCAATACTATCTTGATCGCCTAACCAATCTGCTCCTTTTACAGTATCGTACATATGCCAACGCCAATCATCTTCTCCCATATTTCCAAGGGCTGCTGAAATTCCACCTTGTGCAGCTGATGTATGACTTCTAGTTGGAAAGACTTTAGAAATGCATGCAGTTTTTAATCCAGCTTCACTTAAGCCAACTGCAGCTCTTAGGCCAGAACCTCCAGCACCAAGCACAACGACATCGTATTCATGATCTATAATATTATAAGATTTCATATAGTTAGTTTAAATACCGCAAATATTGTAATTAAAGGAATTGTTATAGCAAAAAAATTTAAAGCTTTGTTTGCGGCATTTTTGATTTTTTCGTCCTTAATATAGTCTTCAAAAACCTCACTTATGCTTAATGCCGAGAAAAAGTAAGCAAAAATAAGAAAAAGACTAAATATAAACTTTGAAGGTTGAGAAGTTAGAAAAGTTAATATCTCTAAGTAACTTTTATCGTAAATACTAACCAAATTTAAAGCAAACCATAACATCAAAGGTACTAATATGAGAGAACTCACTTTTAGAAATACCCACTTTTTTGTTACTGCTCTCATTACAATAAATTTCTTCCTATTAAATAAATTGAAACGGTTAATACAAAAGATCCAAATATTACAATCAAGCCAGTAATCTTTGTAGTTTTTAATTCAAATCCATAACCAAAATCCATTATTAAATGTCTTATCTCACTTAAGATTTGAAAACTAAAAGACCATGTAATACCCAATATGAAAAATTTTCCAATAATAGATTGGAGGAATAATTTAATAAATTCATGACTTCCTTCGCTAAATGAAAAAAATATAAAAAAAATACAAATTAAAGTTATTGCTAATATATTTATTATTCCTGTAATTCTATGAGATATTGAAACCAAAGATGAAACATGCCATCTATAAATTTGAATATGAGGAGATAAAGGATTATTTTCCATTTTGATGTGCTTTCATTATTGTTTCTGCAATTTCAACAGAATTTAATGCGGCGCCTCTTAATAGGTTATCTGAAACGATCCACAAGTTAATTGAATTCTCTTTTGTTTTATCATCTCTAATTCTTGAGATAAATGTTTCATCACTACCAGTTGCTTCTATTGGTGTACTATATCCGCCATTTTCTCTTTTATCTATAACTCTACAACCATCAGCATTATTTAATGCTTCTCTGATTTGTTCTAGAGAATAAGAATTTTCAAACTCTATATTTACCGACTCTGAATGTGATACAAGAACAGGAATTCTAACGCACGTAGCTGTTAGCTCTATATTATTGTCCAGTATTTTTTTTGTTTCATTAGTCATTTTCAATTCTTCTTTTGTGTATCCATCATTCGAAAAAACATCAATTTGAGGAATTATATTGA
>CACAZW010000025.1 GCA_902537055.1 uncultured Pelagibacteraceae bacterium | reverse complement strand
AAATTAAAAGGTTATTTAAAAAAAAAAGAAAATATAATCATTGGTGGTGATTTTAATATAATTCCTTCAGCTGAAGATGTTCATAATCCCAAAGGATATGAAAATGATGCATTGTTTAGACTAGAGATAAGAAAAAAATTAAGAGAATTATTAAGTTTAGGTTTTCATGATGCATATAGATATATTCATCCTGACAAAGAAGGATATACGTTTTGGGATTATACAAGCGGTGCATGGCAAAAAAATAATGGCATGAGAATTGATCATTTCTTAGTTTCAAACTCAATTATAAATCTTGTGAAAGATGTAAAGATTAATAAATTTCCTCGTGGAAGACAAAAACCTTCGGATCACACACCAATTGAAATTGAATTAACTTAAAGATTTTATTTTATTAACAAGTTCCTCATTAATATTTCTAGGTCCAGTATTTAATCTGTTTTTATGACGTCTTTCACCTGGTAATCTAACCTCTCCCATTGATTTCATTTTCTCAAAGAATTTATTTGAATGACTATCCCAATCAGAATTTGATAATTTGTCAGGAGATATAGCTAAAATAAACTCTCCACCACTTGGTGGCCCACCATCATCTGTATCCTTCTCAGCCGTCTCATAACTAAAGTTATCTCCAACTAAGGCTCCAGCAAGTAATTCTACCATCATTGCTATTCCTGAGCCTTTATAGCCGCCAAATGGCAACAAAACTCCACCATCTGCTATTTCACCAGGATCTGTTGTTTCTTTTCCATCTTTAGTTAAACCAGTTCCTATTGGGACCTTGTGCCCTTCTCTTTTTGCAACTTGAACCTCTCCCATGGCCATCGATGCAGTAGCCATATCATAAACTACAGGTGGTTTATTTTTTCTTGGCCAAGCAAATGAAATTGGGTTTGTTCCAAATAAAGGTTTAATTGCTCCTGCTGGTGCAACTGCTGGCTTGTATGATGTACAGGCAAATGCAACAAGTCCTTGCTCTGCAATTGCTTCTGTCTCGGGCCACATAGCAGCCATATGATGAGAGTTAGTAATTGCTAAAACAGCTACTCCATTTTCTTTTGCAGCTTTAACTAGTTCTGGTATTCCGTATTTTAAAACCATTGGGGCAAGACTATTTTTCCCATCTGCTTTAACAACACTAGGGGTTAATTTTGAAATCATTGGTCTAGCCTTACCATTAATTTTTCCGCTTTTTAAACCAGATACATACGCGGGTAACCTAAATAGACCATGAGATAATGATCCATCTCTTTCAGCATTTTTGATTAAAGTAGATAAAGTATCAGCTGTTTCTTCATCGCATCCATTTGCAAGTAAAGTTTTGTTAGTTAATTCAAAAACTTCATCTAAAGTCAGAGAAACAGTTGTCATCAGTATTATTAGAACTTATTTAATGAAAAAAAGCAATTACTTAAACTATTAGAAATGTTTATTACTTATTATTTTTATATATGATTAAGATAAAGTTTTACTATAATAAAAAAATTAAATTATATGAAAATTGAATATTATTTCAGTGTATTGTCTCCATTTACTTACTTAGGTAAAGATAGATTTGCTAAAATAATAAACGATTACAATATTGAAGTTATAGAAAAACCATTTGATTTAGTTGGGGATATATTTCCAAACACAGGAGGATTGCCAGTTCCAAAAAGACATCCTGCACGACAAAAATATAGACTTTTAGAGCTTACAAGAATTGCAAAAAAACTAAATTTGCCAATTAATAAACAGCCAAAATTTTTTCCGCCTAAAGACCCTCATTTACCAGCAAAATTTGTAATTGCTTCGAATAAAATGGGAAGTAAACTTAGTTTTGGAAATGAATGTTTAAAATATTTATGGTCATTAGAAAAAGATATTTCAGATTTTAATATTCTTGAGGAAATTTGTGAAAAATTGAGTTTAAATTTTGAAGAGATAAAGAAAATGGCACTAAATGATGAGATCAAAAAAGAATATCAACAAAATTCAGAGGATGCGATTAAAAATGACGTATTTGGTGCACCTTCATATGTCCTCAATAATGAAATTTTTTGGGGGCAAGATAGATTAGACTATCTTGAGGAAGCATTAAAAAAATAAGTATTTTAATGAGAGTGGTTATGAGAGTTACTCAATTGAACAATATCTATTTCTAAAATATCATTAATTGGTTTTCCAATACGCCAATTTCTTATTTTTCCATCGATTTTTCTTTCAGTTATGATCGTCTCAATAGGAGGACAATTAGGTTCATGGCAGCTTAATTCTGCAATGCTTAAAATTGATGTTTCGGGAATATCTTTTTCTTTTAAAAATATTTTTTTTAAATTTCTTATTTTTTCTACATTTGGTTTTTTTTTATTGAACATATTTATTTTTCCTCTTCATCCCATATTGATGTCCATAAAATATTTCCTCCGATATCACCAATTAATATACTTGAACAATCTTCGGTCACTGCAATTGTTGTTACCTCAGACTCAGTGAAGCTACGGATGATGATCGTATTGGTTGATTTTTCAATTTCTGATAAAAAAACTGAACCATCACTTAAACCAGTGAAAATCGCATTTTCGTTTGGGAATGGCTCAACAAAAGTTACTAGTTTATTTCCAACGTAAGGAAGACAAATTGGTTTACGACCTTCTGGTCCATTTCCATCAAACGGCCAACAGATTGCTTCATTTGAACCGGATGTTACTAAAAATTTTGAATCATAAACAAAAGCAAAACTTTTGACTTTTGCTCCATAGCCAGACATGAAGGAATCTGTTTTATCTTTTAAGCGCCAAAAATGAAGTTGGTTTTCTTGCATAGATGTAACCAAAAATCGATCATCAGTGCTAAAAATGACTTTATTGTGCGAGCCTTTCCAAATTAAATTGGATGAGCTCCACTTATTACTATAATCTTTTTTCCAAAGAGTAACTCCACCATAACGAGACACTGCTAGTCTTCTTCCCTTTGAATCAAATGCTACACCACCAATGGTACTCTCGTGTTCTAATAATTTTGGTTCTTTTTTATTTGGCATCCAGAGATAAACAATATTTCCACATGTACATACCAAACTACCATTATATGCAGTAACATGATCTACCCATCGAGAACCAAAGTTTGCAATTTCTTTTATTTCTCCATCAAGTGAAATTTTTAAAAATCTACCATCATCACCACCAGTTAAAATATCTTCACCATCTTTTGAAATACTAAGAACAACGCCACTATGTGCTTTTATTGGCTCTGAAATTTGTCCTGAGCGAAATATTCTGACAGTTCCATCTCCAAATCCAACAGCTACAGAATTCCCAATCGTAATTGCATTAGTAACAGGAATTCTAAGCTTAAACTCCTTTCCTCTATTTTCAAATTTGGTTTTATTTAACTCTGGAAACTTATTTGAATCAGCTTTCATGCCGATTTGCAATTTTCAAATCCTTCTTTCAAATTCATGCTCTCAAGATTTCGACCAATAAAAACTAGTCGAGAGCTTCGTTCTTTGCCTTCTGGCCATTTACCCATCGGCGAGGCATCCATAAGCATATGCACACCTTGAAAAACATATCTATCATTTTCTCCTGTAAAATCGAGGATTCCTTTGGTTCTTAATATATCTTGTCCCTTTGTTTGTAAAAGCTTGCTAAACCAATCCTGAAACTTTTCCATGTCTAAAGGAGTATCTGAAACAAATGATAAGCTAGTTACATCATCATCATGTTCATGATCATGATCTGATGTTAAAAAATCAGGCTCAGTATCTAAAATACGTTTTAAATTAAAAGCATCAAGATTTAAAATCTCACTTAAAGATACTCCACATTTAGTGGTATGAATAATTTTTGCAAATGGATTAATTTTTTTTATTCTCTCTTTAACAGCATCTAATCTACTTTCATCAACAAGATCTATTTTGTTTAATAATACAACATCAGCAAATGCAACTTGTTCTTCTGCTTCATGATGATCTGATAATTGTGTACTCAAGTGAACAGCATCAGCAACAGTAACAATTGCATCTAATTTTGTACGATCCGCAACATCTTGATCGACAAAAAATGTTTGTGCAACAGGAGCTGGATCAGCTAATCCAGTAGTTTCTACTATGATTGCATCAAGTTTATCTGCTCGCTTCATGAGGCCACTTAGAATACGGATTAGATCACCTCTTACAGTGCAACAAATGCAACCGTTGTTCATCTCAAAAACTTCTTCATCAGCATCAACAACTAAATCGTTATCAATGCCCTGCTCACCAAACTCATTAACTATCACAGCATATTTTTTTCCATGCTGCTCAGTTAATATTCTATTTAAAAGAGTAGTTTTTCCAGCGCCTAAAAAGCCAGTTAAAACAGTAACTGGAACTTGTTTGTTAGTTTCTCCCATTAATTAAATTAACACCCTTTAAAGGATTTTGACATATTTTTTATTAAATCAAAATATAAACCTTTTCCGGGAGTTAATGTTGCACCTAATGGATCAACAACACCAGTTTTAATATTCATATCTTTTGCAACAGCTTTAATGATATTAGGATTAAATTGAGGTTCTGAAAATACACAAGCAACTTTATCATGTTCAATTACCTCTCTTATTTCAGCTAATTGTTCTGCTCCAGGTAATACATCTGTATTTACAGTAAAAGCGCCTAATATATTAACTTTAAATCTTTCTTCAAAATATTGGTAAGCATCATGAAAAACAATAGAGGCTGTACTTTCGTTAAGCTCAGCTGTTACATCACTTGTTAATTTATCAATATCTTTGTAAGCCTTACTTAAATTAGCTCTGTAAGCTGACTCATTGGATGGATCATTTTCAATTAAGTGCTTAGACATTTCAAACAAAATAACTTTTGCATTAATTGGATCTAACCAAATGTGCGGGTCAAATTCACCATGGTGATGACCTTCATGTCCATCATGATCGTCGTGATCATCATGTCCATCCTTTTTCTTTGCATGATCGTCATGATCGTGGTCATCATGATCATCTTTTTTCTTGTGTCCATGATCGTCATGATCATCCTCTTTATGCCCATCTTCTTTTTTTGCATGATCGTCATGGTCGTGGTCATCATGATCATCTTTTTTTTTATGACCATGATCATCGTGTCCATGATCGTCATGATCATCAAAAATATTTCTTTCTCTAAATTTTAATTTAACTAAACCTTTTATTTCCATAAGCTCAATTTTTTCTGCTTTTGCAGCAATTGAGTCTAAAGGTTTTTCTAAAAAATTTTCTAAGTCTTCACCTACCCAAAATACAATATCTGCATTTTGTAACATTTTTGCATGTGAAGGTTTCATTGGAAAGCCATGTGGAGAAGCATATCCATCAACTATTAAATCAGGTTTAGCAACACCATCCATTAAATAGCTAGCTAAAGAGTGTATTGGTTTAATCGATGTAA
>CACAZW010000024.1 GCA_902537055.1 uncultured Pelagibacteraceae bacterium | reverse complement strand
AAACTTTGGACGTAAAAGACTAAATTTATCGTCAGATGAAATAAATAAATTGTTAATTGATCAGTATGAAATTTTACAAAATATAGCTGAAAAACATGGTGAAATCGTTACACATATTAAACCACATGGTGCATTAAATAATATGGCTTGCGAGGATATTGAGCTTGCAACCATCATTGCAAAATCAATCTGCAATTTTAATAAAGATTTAATCTATTTGGTGCCGACAGGTTCAAAAATGGAAGAGGCTGCAAAGAAATTTGATATGAGGATAGCATGTGAAATTTTTGCCGATAGAAATTATGAAGATAATGGAAATTTAGTGTCTAGAAAAGAGCCTCATGCACTTATTACAGATCCAGATAAAGCAAAAAGTCACGTTTTAAGCATGGTTCAGAACCAGGCCATTAATTGTCACAGCGGAAAGCAAATACCTTGTGAAATAGACTCTGTGTGCATACATGGGGATAATGAAAGTTCACTATCTACAGCTATATCTATAAAAAATAATTTAATAGATAATGGCTTAGAGCTAAAAACACTAACTAACTTAAGGAAATTTAAATAATGATAAAAAAAATATTTTTTTCAATGTTCTTTTTAATTTTTTTAGCAGAAACATCTTTTGCTGCTGGTTCAAGTGACTCGAGCTCAAAGGAAACGTTATATGATAAAGCTGTACAACAAATAAAAATGGCAAAAAAATTAGAAAAAAAAGGTAAAACCGAGAAAGCGATTAAAAGATACGAAAGAGCAATTAAATTTTTGGTAAAGTCAAATAAGATGAAACCAAATAAAGCAGATACTTTAAACTACCTTGGATTTGCAACAAGAAAAATTGGTGATTTTGAAAATGGTGAGAAATATTATCTTCAAGGTTTAGCGATTGAGCCAAATCACATAGGAATTAACGAATATTTAGGTGAATTATATGTTGCAACCAATAGAATGAATTTAGCAAAAGAAAGATTGAATGTTCTAGAGGGATGTAATTGTGAAGAATACAATCAGCTAAAAGGTGTTATAGACGGATCTAAAAAATCAAAATACTAGTTTATATTTTTTATCATTTGCTCAGGCATCCAAAGAGCAATTTCTGGAAATATCACAACCAAGATAACAGCAAAAATCATTAGCAAGAAGAGTGGAAACGCGCTTCTTGCTATATAACCCATATCTTTATTAGCCATACCCTGAAGAACAAAAAGATTAAAACCAACCGGCGGCGTGATCTGAGCCATTTCGACAACAATAACTAGAAAAACACCAAACCAAATCATATCAAAACCTGCTTGTCTAATCATTGGTTCAATTATAGCCATTGTTAAAACTACAGCAGAGATACCATCAAGAAACATTCCAAGAATTATATAAAAGATCATTAAAACAAAAATTAAAACATAAGGAGAAAGTTCCATTCCTTCAATCCATAGAGCAAGATTTCTTGGCAATCCTGTAAAACCCATTGCCAAAGATAAAAAAGTTGCTCCAGCTAATATAAAAGCTATCATGCAAGAAGTTTTAGTGGCACCCAAGAGAGACTCTTTAAATGTTCTTAAAGACAAACTCTTTTGAAAGTATGATAAAATTAATGCACCTACTACACCCAAAGAAGCTGCTTCAGTTGCGGTTGCTATACCAGTATAAATTGAGCCAATAACTGAAACTATTAATAATATTACAGGTATCAGTTTTCCTGATTTCCTTACCTTTTCCATAAGTGTGAAGTCTTGTTTAAAAGTGGGCATGGATTTTTTATTTATTGAAGACCAAATCATTACATATGTCATAAAGATCAACGCAATCATTATTCCTGGTAAAATTCCTGCAATAAATAGTTTTGCTATCGACTCTTGGACAGTCACACCATAAATAATTAAAATAATTGAAGGTGGAATTAGAAGACCCAGCGTTCCAGAACCAGCTAAACTTCCAAGTAGAATACTTTCCGGATATTTTCTTTTTCTTAGTTCTGGGATAGACATTTTTCCTACTGTGGCTACAGTTGCTGCAGAAGATCCCGAAATAGCTGCAAATAAAGCACATCCGACTACATTAACATGCACTAAGCCACCGGGTAGTTTCTGCATCCATGGGGATAATCCTTCAAATAAATTTTCAGATAACTTCGTCCGAAATAAAATTTCACCCATCCAAACAAATAAAGGGAGTGCAGTTAAAGTCCATGAGGATGAGGCTCCCCAAATTGTTGTTGCCATCGCATCACCAACTGGCCTTGTGGTGAACAGCATCATTCCTATAGATGAAACACCAACCATGCTTATAGCAACCCAAATTCCTGAGCCTAAAAATATCAAGAGAACACTTATGAAAAATATAGTAAGTAAAATTTCAGTCATTTTTTTTTGTTTGTATTTGCAAAACTAATTGATGAGATACGCATATGAAAAATATTAGTGATCCTAAAGCAACACTAGTTTGTGGTATCCAAATTAAAATTTCGTCAGCTCCTTCACTTCTCTCTTGAAATTCATAAGATATTTTTAGCATTTTCAAAAAATAGAATGCTAAATAACCAGAAAATATAGTTGCAACTATCAAACTCCATAATTCCAAAATTTTCTTTTTAATCCCAGTAGTTTTTTCTAAAAATAAAGTAATTCTAATGTGACCACCTTCCACGAAAGTATAAGATAAAGCAAAGAAAGATGAGGCAGCCATACAATATCCAGAATATTCAGCTAGGCCTCTTATATAAAAACCAAATATTCTTGATGAAATTCCAATTAAAATAAAAACTGCAACCAAAATAAGAAAGAATGCAGCGATATAGCCTGAATAACTATAAAGATTATTTAAAAATTTATTGACTTTAGTAAACATATAAAAAGGCCGTTTAATACGGCCTTTTTAATTATAATGATTTAATTATAGGCAGCAAGAACACTAGCACCTCTATCGCCAGCTTTTTTCTTCCATTCTTCTGCCATTGTAGCACCAACTTTTTTGAAATGACTTTCAAGGGCTGCATTTACTTTGCCTACTTTCATTCCAGCATCAGCTAAAGCTTTTTTATCAGCAACATTTCCTTTTTTTGAAAGTGCCCAACCTTTTTTCTCGGCAACTGCCGCCTCTTCCATTATCATTTTTTGTGTAGCTTTATCTAACTTATTCCAAGAACCTCTGTGAGCTACAATCATATTTTTTGGAAACCAAGCCGCAATATCATAAAAATACTTTACTCCATTTTCCCAAATTTTACTGTTCTTACCAGTAGTTGGTGAAGTAATCATACTTTCAACCGCGCCGGTTGAGAATGCTTGACTTATTTCGGCTGCTTCAATTTTTGTAGGAGCCATACCTGTCAACTCGGCCATTCTAATAGTTGCAGAATTATACGCTCTAAACTTTAAACCTTTTAAATCAGCAACACTATTAATTTCTTTTTTACTATAAAGACCTTGCGCAGGCCAAGGCACAGCGTATAAAAATACAAGACCTTTTTGATCTAAACCTTTAATTATTGCAGGCTTAGATGCTTGATACAGTTTCATAGCATCATCATAAGATGTTGCAAGAAATGGTTGTGAGTCAATCTCTAATAACGGATCCTCTTTACCTAGAGCCGACATAAATCTCTCACCAATTTGAGCTTGTCCAGTTCTAACTGCTCTAAATATCTCTCCACCTTTAAATAGAGATCCACCTGGGTGTGTTACTATTGTTAATTTTCCCCCACTTTTTTCTGAAACATTTTTAGCAAATTCAGCTGCATTAGCAGAATGGAAGTTGCTTGCACCATATGCTAGTGCCATATCCCATTTTTCTGCAGCAAAAGTATTAGCAGTTAAAAGAACAGAAAATAAAACAGAGAGCAAAATTTTGAAAAGTTTCATAAATCCTCCATATTTTTAAAAAACATATCTCATTATGTATTAAAACTTAAATCAATAAAAATTTTTGATGTTTTATTGAAATATAATAAATAATTACTATTATAATAGCATCTTGATAGAACAGTCACTCATTTTACTGCAAATTATATTTATAGATATTATTCTAGCTGCAGATAATGCAATAATAATAGGATTGATTGCAGCTAACTTCGTTCCAAAAAATAGAAAAAAGATAATATTTTGGGGGGTAGTTGGTGCATTAGTTTTCAAAGTTATATTTGCAATATTTGCGACATATTTATTTAAGTTTTACTTCATTAAAATTCTTGGTGGATTACTTTTAATTTGGATTGTTAATGACTTAAGAAAAGATTTATTTGAAATTCAAAAAATTAAGTCTCCTAAAAAGAAATCTATGGAACCTTCATTTATCAAAAGTATTTACAAAGTTTTATTTGCAGATATTACGATTAGTTTTGATAACGTTATTGGGGTTGTGGGTGCAGCCAAAGGTAATTTTGGTTTTATGATTTTTGGCTTGGTATTATCAGTAGTTCTTACTGGAGCCTTAGCTACTTATTTAGCAAATTATATACAAAAACATTTATGGATAGCTTATGTAGGCTTAGGTTTTATATTATTGGTTGCTATTCAATTAGTAATAGGTGGACTAGTGGATTTAGAAATTTTAAATATTAATGAAAAATATATAAAATATTTCTAATATTACCAAGTTCCAGTATTTTCCATTGATGACCAAGGCTCTTTGGGAGGAAGGTTTCCTTCCTGAAGTATTTCAATTGATATTTTGTCTGGTGATTTCACAAATGCCATATGACCATCTCTCGGTGGTCTATTAATTGTATAACCCATATCCATTAATCTTTGGCATATTTCGTATATATTTTTAACTCTATAAGCTAAGTGACCAAAATTTCTAGATCCCTCTCCTAAGTTATCTCCATCCCAGTTATAAGTAAGTTCAATTTCTGCATCATTGTCGTTTGGTGCAGCTAAAAAAATTAATGTGTATCTACCTTTTTCATTTTGCATTCTTTTTGTCTCTTTTAAACCCAGTCCATCACAAAAAAATTTTAAAGACTCCTCAATATTAGAAATTCTGATCATTGTGTGTAAATATTTCATTGTAAAATTATAATTTATTTTTATTCTAGTTCAATAGTGCTTGGTGGTTTAGAGGTCACATCATAGACTACTCTATTTATACCTCGAATGTTGTTAACTATTTTATTTGATACCATTTGCATAAATGATTTGTTAAATTGAAAGTAATCTGCTGTCATTCCATCTTCAGATGTTATTGCTCTTAGCAAGCATAAATATTCATAGGTTCTATTGTCTCCCATTACACCAACTGTTTTAACAGGTAGTAATGCGGCATAAGCCTGCCATATCTTATGATATAGATTGTGTTCTCTTAATGCATTTACAAAATAATTATCTGCTTCTTTTAAAATTTTTATTTTTTCTTTATTAATTATGCCTGGCATTCTAATTGCTAAACCAGGACCAGGAAAAGGATGTCTAGAAATAATTTCTTTACTTAAATTTAATTCTAGACCTAACATTCTAACTTCATCTTTAAATAAATACTTCAATGGTTCAACTAATTTTAATTTCATTCTTTTTGGCAAACCACCAACATTATGATGAGACTTAATTTTTGAAGTTTGACTTCCTGTAACAGACTTACTTTCAATTAGATCAGGGTATAGAGTTCCTTGAGCCAAAAATTTTACATTTTTTATTTTTTTTGCGTATTTTTCAAAAAGTTTGATAAATAAATTTCCAATAATTTTTCTTTTTTTTTCTGGATCCGTTACATTTTTTAATTTGCTAATGAATAATTGTTCAGCATTTACATAAATTAAATTCAATTTAAATTTTTTTCTAAAAGTATTTACTACTTGTTTTTCTTCATTTTT
>CACAZW010000023.1 GCA_902537055.1 uncultured Pelagibacteraceae bacterium | reverse complement strand
CAATTACTAAAGTTCCAGTTAAAAAAGAAATAGCAATGACAGGAGAGGTAACAATTACAGGTCAAGTTTTACCTATTGGTGGACTAAAAGAAAAATTATTAGCAGCTCATAGAGCTGGAGTAAAAAAAGTTTTAATTCCTAAAGAGAATGAAAAAGATTTAGTTGATGTACCAAAAAAAGTTAAAGATGATATTGAAATAGTACCTGTAGAAACTGCTGATGAAGTCATTAAAATAGCTTTAACAAAAGAATTGAAGCCTACTGAGTGGTCTGAAGTAGATAAATTAACTGAAACTAAAAAAGACGATAAATCTCAAGCTAGTATTCAGTAATAAACAATTTACATTATAATAACCTTAATGTAATAGTACCATGTTTTGGGCGGTTAGCTCAGTTGGTAGAGCATCTCGTTTACACCGAGGGGGTCAAAGGTTCGAGTCCTTTACTGCCCACCAAAACACGGGGGTGTAGCTCAGTTGGTTAGAGCGATCGCCTGTCACGCGATAGGTCGAGGGTTCGAGTCCCTTCACTCCCGCCATCAAATAAATGAATAAAATAGAGCCTTAAAATGTGACCTATCTGCTCTTTTAGTTGACCTAAAAGGTGCTATATAGACTCATCATGCTTGCGGAATTTTTAAAAGATTATTTGCCAATAATTGTATTTATACTAGTTGCACTTGTATTAAGTGTAGCTTTTGTGGCGGTCAATTATTTAGCATCTCCAAAAAACCCTGATCCAGAAAAATTATCAGCATATGAGTGTGGATTCGAACCATTTAATGACTCTAGAATGGAATTTGATGTTAGATTTTATCTTGTTGCAATATTATTTATTATTTTTGATTTAGAAATCGCTTTTTTATTCCCTTGGGCAATATCTCTAGGCAAAATCGGAATATTTGGATTTACATCTATGATGATCTTCTTATTTATTCTTACCATTGGGTTTATTTATGAATGGAAAAAAGGAGCGTTAGACTGGGAATAAAATGAATTTAGAAGAAAGAAAAAAAAATATTCCAGAAGAATTTAAACAATTAGCACAAGATTTTAGTGATAATGGTTTTATAACAACATCACTAGATAATCTAGTTAACTGGGCTAGGACTGGATCGTTACATTGGATGACCTTTGGTCTAGCATGTTGTGCAGTCGAAATGATGCAAACTTCAATGCCAAGATATGATTTAGAAAGATTTGGCGCTGCACCTAGAGCTTCACCTAGACAATCTGATGTTATGATTGTTGCTGGAACACTTACAAACAAAATGGCTCCAGCACTAAGAAAAGTTTATGACCAAATGCCAGAACCAAGATATGTAATTTCCATGGGAAGTTGCGCAAATGGTGGGGGATATTATCATTATTCTTATTCTGTAGTAAGAGGATGTGATCGTATTGTACCTGTTGATGTATATGTTCCCGGGTGTCCTCCTTCTGCTGAAGCACTTTTATATGGGATAATGCAACTTCAAAAGAAAATCAGGAACAAAGGTTCTCTGGAAAGATAAAAAATGCAAAACATCCAGGATTTAGAAAAAATTTTGAATTCAGAACTAAATACAAAAATAAAAAGTTCTTTAATCAAACATAATCAAATTTACTTAAAAATTGATGAAGCGGACTTAACAGAAGTTATTTTATTCCTAAAAACAAATTCAAAAACCAAATTTAGACAATTGATAGATATCACAGCTGTAGATTTTCCTGAAAATGAAATTAGATTCAAATTAGTTTATCTATTATTAAGTCATGAATTTAATCAAAGAATTATCATAGAGATGGATGTAAAAGAAAAAGAAATTGTTGGTTCAATAACATCTATATTTCCTGCTGCAAATTGGATGGAAAGGGAAGTATTTGACATGTATGGAATTGATTTTAAAGATCATCCAGACCTTAGAAGAATACTTACAGATTATGCCTTTGAAGGACATCCATTAAGAAAAGATTTTCCTTTAACAGGTCATAATGAAGTTAGATACAGTCATGAAACTAAAAAAGTTATTTATGAACCTGTAAAATTAGAACAAAATTATAGAAACTTCGATTATGAAAGTCCTTGGGAAGGAACCAAATATATAAAAGAACAAACTAAAGAATAATGGCAAAAGAAACTAAAACTTTGAATCTAAATTTTGGACCTCAACATCCAGCAGCACATGGAGTTTTACGATTAATATTACAGTTAGATGGTGAAATTGTTGAAAAAGCAGATCCACACATTGGTTTATTGCATAGGGGTACAGAAAAATTAATTGAAAATAAAACTTATACCCAAGCTGTTCCGTATTTTGATCGATTAGATTATGTAGCACCAATGAACCAAGAACACGCTTTTGCTTTAGCAATTGAAAAAATTCTAAAAATAGAAGTTCCGATAAGAGCTCAATATATAAGAGTAATGTTTTGTGAGATTGGAAGAATACTTAGTCATATTTTAAATGTTACAACACAAGCAATGGATGTTGGTGCATTAACTCCGACTTTATGGGGATTTGAAGAAAGAGAAATATTAATGGGTTTTTATGAAAAAGTTTCCGGTTCTAGATTGCATGCTAATTATTTTAGAGCTGGAGGAGTACATCAAGACCTACCAAAAGGATTAGATAAAGAGATCGGAAAATTTTGTGAAAGATTTCCAAAAATAATAAATGATTTAGAATTACTTTTAACTGATAACCGAATATTTAAGCAAAGGAACGTTGATATAGGAGTAGTATCAAAACAAGATGCTCTCGATTATTCTTTTTCTGGTGTTATGTTGAGAGGATCTGGCGTCCCTTGGGATTTAAGAAAATCCCAGCCGTACGATTGTTATGAACAATTCGAATTCAAAATTCCAGTAGGAAAAAACGGAGATTGTTACGATAGATACCTATGCAGAATTGAAGAAATGAAAGAAAGTGTAAATATAATAAATCAATGCTTGGCAAATTTACCTGTTGGACCAATTAAAACTGATGATGGAAAAATCAGTCCACCACCAAAAAAAGAAATAAAACAATCTATGGAAGCATTGATCCATCATTTCAAGTTATATACTGAAGGTTATAGGGTTGATAAAGACGAAATATACACAGCTGTAGAGGCTCCTAAAGGAGAATTTGGTGTTTACTTAATTTCTGATGGTTCAAGCAAACCTTACAAATGCAAAATTAGAGCTCCAGGATTTTCTCATTTGCAAGCAATGGATTACTTAATTAAAGGTCATATGTTAGCTGATGTTCCTGCAGTTTTAGGTTCAATGGATATTGTTTTTGGAGAGGTAGATAGATAATGGCTGTTAAAAAAATATCAAAAATACAACCTGAAAAATTTGAGTTTAGTAAAAAAAACAAAGAAACTGCTGATAGTATTATTAAAAATTATCCTTCTGGAAAACAACAAAGTGCGGTTATGGCATTATTGTATTTAGCACAAAAACAAAATGATAATTGGATACCTTTAAGTGCAATGAAATACATAGCAAAGTATTTAGATATGCCATACATAAAAGTATATGAGGTAGCTACATTTTATAGCATGTATAATTTAACTCCAGTTGGTAAATATTTCTTTCAAGTATGTACTACAACCCCATGTATGTTAAGAGGTGCGTATAATTTAGTAGATGTTTGTAAACGAAAAATTTCTGAAGAAGAAAATTGTTTATCAGAGGATGGAAAAACTTCTTGGTTAGAAGTAGAGTGTTTGGGTGCTTGTGTTAATGCTCCTATGCTTCAATTGAATGAGGATTATTATGAGGATTTAGATCCAACAAAACTTGAGCAAATAATTGATAAAATAAGTAATGATGAAGTTCCTCAACCAGGATCATATAGAGGTAGATTAAGTTCTGAACCAGAAAATACTAGAAAAACATTAATAGGTAATAAAAATGCTTGAAGATAAGGATAGAATTTTTCAAAATTTATACAATGATTTTGGTGCTGATTTAGCATCTGCAAAACAAAGAGGAGACTGGAGGGATACAAAAGAAATTTGCGGCAAAGGAAGAGAATGGATAATTAATGAAATCAAAACATCAGAACTTAGAGGAAGAGGCGGTGCTGGATTTCCTACAGGATTAAAGTGGTCTTTTGCCCCAAAAGAAGTTGGATCAAGACCACATTATTTAGTAATTAATGCCGATGAGTCTGAGCCTGGTACGTGCAAAGATAGAGATATTCTAAGATTTGAACCTCATAAATTAATAGAAGGCTGCTTAATTGCATCTTACGCAGTTAATGCTCATAAGTGTTATATTTATATAAGAGGAGAATATTTTAATGAAGGACAAAAGCTTCAAACAGCCATTGATGAAGCGTACAAGGATGGTCTCTTAGGAAAAAATTCTGCAGGGACTGATTGGGAATTAGATATATATATTCATTATGGTGCTGGTGCTTATATCTGTGGTGAGGAAACTGCTTTGCTCGAGAGTATTGAAGGAAAAAAAGGTCAACCAAGATTGAAACCTCCGTTTCCGGCTTTAATAGGACTTTATGGTTGCCCGACAATAATAAACAATGTTGAAACAATTTCAGTGGTACCAACTATACTTAGAAGAGGTGGAAAATGGTTTTCATCACTGGGTAGACCAAAAAATACTGGTTCTAAAATATATTGTATTTCAGGAAATGTAAATAATCCCTGCAACGTAGAAGAAGAAATGGGAATTCCATTAAAAGAATTAATTGAAAAACATGCAGGCGGAGTAATAGGTGGATGGGATAATCTAAAAGCTGTAATACCTGGTGGTTCATCAATGCCATTACTTCCAAAAGAAACATGTGAAACAATTAAAATGGACTTTGATGCATGTGTCGAGAATAAAACTGGATTAGGAACAGCTGGTATTGTGGTTATAAATAAAGATCAAGATATTATTAAGTGTATGGCTAGAATAGCAAGATTTTATAAACACGAGAGTTGTGGCCAATGTACACCATGCAGAGAAGGGTCTGGTTGGATGTGGAGAATGTTAGAGAGAATGGCCAAAGGCGAAGCAACAAGAGATGAAGTAGATATGTTATTAGATGTGACAAAACAAATTGAAGGTCATACAATTTGTGCTTTTGGAGAAGGATCTTCATGGCCTGTTCAAGGATTAATCAGAAATTTTAAAGATGAAATAATTGAAAGAAACAAGTTTGATCCAATTGTGAAAAAGCAAAAAGATATACCTTATTTAGTTGATCAACATTTATTAGAAAAAGAAAATGCTTAAACTTAAAGTAAATGATATTGATGTTGAGGTAGAAGAAGGAACTACAGTATTGCAAGCTTGCGAACAAGCGGGAGCAGAGATACCAAGGTTCTGTTATCACGAAAAATTGTCTATAGCTGGAAATTGTAGAATGTGTTTAGTTGAAATGGAAAAATCACCTAAGCCAATAGCATCTTGCGCGATGCCTGCTGCAGAGGGGATGGTGCTTAGAACTAACACCGAAAAAGTGAAAAAAGCAAGAAAAGGTGTAATGGAATTTTTACTAGCAAACCATCCACTAGATTGTCCAGTATGTGATCAAGGTGGCGAATGTGATTTACAAGATCAATCTATGTATTATGGAATTGATAAATCAAGATTTAAAGAAAATAAAAGATATGTACCTGAAAAATATATGGGTCCTCTTATAAAAACTCAAATGACAAGATGCATTCATTGCACAAGATGTATAAGATTTGCAACTGAAGTTGCTGGAGTACCAGAACTTGGAGCAATTGGTAGAGGTGAGAATATGCAAATCACCACTTATTTAGAAAAAGCGATGGAGTCTGAACTTTCAGCTAATGTTATTGATTTATGTCCTGTCGGAGCACTTACATCAAAACCTTATGTCTTCGAAGCTAGACCATGGGAACTAAAAAAAACTGAGACAATTGACGTGATGGATGCTGTTGGATCAAATATAAGAGTAGATACATACGGATGGGAAGTTAAAAGAGTTCTTCCAAGAATTAACGAGGAAATAAATGAAGAATGGATCTCTGATAAGACTAGATATGCATGTGACGGCTTAAAAAATCAAAGATTAGATACTCCTTATGTAAAGATTAATAATAAATTAAAGCCATCAAGTTGGGACGAAGCTTTTAAAGCTATATCTGAAAGAATTGCAAAAACAAAGTCTGAAAAAATTGCTGGATTTGTAGGTGATATGAACAAAGATAATAATGCTGAAATAGAAACTAAAATACACGTGGTTAATTGCGATAATCTATCACCAATGGTTTTGCCAAAGAAACCCGATATGATTGAACCTATCAAAGGTAAAAATAATATTAAGTATTCCATTTACCCTTTCAATCTGTCGATTTCTTCAACTCTTATTGTTCCAGAAT
>CACAZW010000022.1 GCA_902537055.1 uncultured Pelagibacteraceae bacterium | reverse complement strand
GTGATTGTGGATTTAGTACTTTTGCAGGCTTTGGAAATGTTGATGAAAATATTGTTTACAAGAAATTTGAGTCTTTGGTCGCAGGTGCAGAGCTTGCGTCAAATGCGATTTAAAAACCACTTTTAAATTCCTTTTGGAATATATATTCTTTTAAAGATAAATTTAAATTTAATGAGGGAAACAAATATGAAAAAAATATTAATATCTTTATTTTTTCTTCTTTTTGGAACTTCAGCTTATGCAGATTGTAACATTAAGAGTGGATCAATAAATATTTTAGCTAATGATTTTCCAGCTTTAAGAACTTTCGTGGAAACAGCTAAAGGGTGTAAAGGAAGTGCAGATTTTAAAGTCACACACTCATCTGAGCACAATAAAATTGCTGTACCAGCTTTAACTGCAAATCCATCAGAGTTTTCTGCAAGAATTGCAGCAAATAGCTCTATAGTTCCTTTGATGAACCAAGACTTAATTAGACCACTTGATGATCTTGTTAAGAAATATGGAAAAGGAATACAAGACTCTCAATTGATAACAATTGATGGAAAAATAATGGCAGTTGCCTTTATGGCAAATACTCAGCACTTATATTACAGAGAAGATGTTTTAAAAGAATTGGGTATAGCTGTTCCAAAAACATATGAGGAAGTAGTTGCGGCATCAGAAAAAATAAGAGCATCTGGTAAAATGCAATATCCTTACGCAGCAGCATACAAAGCTGGTTGGAATTTAGCAGAAGAATTCGTTAACATGTACATTGGACATGGAGGAGAATTCTTTAAAGCAGGAACTGCTCAACCAAGCATTAACAATGCAAAAGGTATAGCAACATTAAATATGCTAAAAAAATTAGCAGGTTTAAGTAACCCAGATTATTTAACTCACGATAGTGAAGCTATTAAAGTTGAATGGGAATCTGGAAATGTTGCATTAATGACTCTTTGGGCATCAAGATCAGGAACATTGCTTGATGATGATGGTGATGCAAAAATTACAGCAGCAACTAAATTAACTGGACCAGCAACAGTTGCTGGAGGAAACATACCAGCGGCTACTTTATGGTGGGACGGTTTCACATTAGCAAAAAATAGATCTGACTCTGATGCTGAAGCAACATTTAGAGCTTTGGCACATGCAGCTGCTAACAAAAAGATGGTTGCAGATGCAGCAGATCAAGCTGTTTGGTTAATTGAAGGTTTTAAACCTGGACCAAAATCAATTGGAGTTATCGAAGCTGTTAAAATGAAAGCTAAACCATATCCAATGTTACCACAAATGGGTTTAATGCATGGTGCATTAGGAAGTGAGATTGTTGAATTTTTACAAGGTAAAGAGTCAGCAGAACAAGCTTTAAAAGATGTGGAAGCAGCTTACATGAGTAAAGCAAAAGAACAAGGCTTTCTATAATCAATAAATTTTAAGTGGGGATGAAAATCCCCACTTATTACATTAATGCCTAACAAAACTTTTTTTTGGTTTTTCTTGCCAACTGGATTGGCAATGATTTTATTTATAGGTCTTCCTATTATTTCAACAGGGATACAATCATTTTATGCGCAGCACGACCAAGTTGTTAAGGAAGTAAAAAAATGTGATCCTTTTGGATGCACAGTTTCTATAGTTGTTGACCAAGAAAAAACCTCAAAAATTCGAGAAGAAAAACCTTTAGGAAAATTCAATGGATTTGGGACTTATGTAGATAGAAATCATCTTGCAATAGAAGAGATTGGAAAATTTTGGAATGAAACAAATAGTTTTGGGGAATTTGTAGATCAAGTTACCAACCTACCCTTTTACAAGGCTCTAATTTTTACTTTAACCTATTGCTTGTTTGTAACACCTAACGTCTTACTTTTAGGTTTTATAATTGCTTTAAGTCTTAATGCAGTGACTAGAAGAATTAGAGGACCATTAATATTTGGAACCATATTGCCGATGATTGTTACTCCATTGGTAGGTTCTTTAGTTTTATTTTGGATGATAGATGCAGAAGGAATTATTGGCGCGAATTTGCAAATGTTAATGGATGACCCTTATTTATCATTAAAATCCTCAAAAACTCTTACTTGGATAACTATAATAATTTATGGAATTTGGCACCATTCACCATTTGCTTTTGTAGTATTTTATGCAGCTTTACAAACTGTTCCTCAAGAACCTGTTGAAGCAGCTATTATTGATGGAGCATCAAGATGGCAGAGAGTAAGACATATTGTTTTGCCTCATATCTATCCAGTAGTTACATTTGTTGCTCTCATTTCATTGATGGATAATTTTAGAGTTTTTGAACCTATAATTGGTTTCAGTGCTGAAGGAAGTGCTCAATCTTTGTCATGGTTAATTTATGATAACCTCGTTAATGAGGAAGTAATATTATTTGGTTCGGCCGCAGCCACCTCAATGATGACAATTGTTGGGATAGCCATACTTTTAGCACCAGTTTTAATAAGAACATGGAAGGAATTTAGGACAGCGAGATAAATGGAATACGGACTTGATAAAAGATCAAATGCTTTAAAAATTTTTAATACAACCTTTATAATAGTTTGGTTGTTGGTTGCATGCTTTCCCTTTATTTGGACTTTCTGGGGATCATTTAAAGTAAGAGCTGATTTTTTTTCAAGAGCTGACTGGTGGTATGCTATTACAGCATTCAATACGTTGTTAGAAACTGGAGGAAAGTTTACAACAGATGCTTATAGTCAAGCATGGACTGAAGGAGAGTTTTGGAAAGCATCTAGGAATACAGTTATAGTTACATTTTTCGTTGTAACTATATCATTGTTCCTCGGAACCTTAGGAGCTTATGCTTTATCTAGGTCTACAAGAAATTATGCATTTTGGATTTTAATTGCAGCATTAATTTTTAGAGCAATGCCGCATATTACATTAGTCTCTGGTTATTTATTTCCGTTTTTTCAATTACAAATTTGGGGAATACTACCCACGACCATCGTTGTTCTTGTTGCAATAAATCAACCATTTACTTTATGGTTATTGTATTCATTTTTTAAAACTGTTCCTAAAGAACTTGATGAAAGTGCTTTAATTGATGGCTGTTCTTATTTTCAAGCATTCAGACATATCATTATGCCAGTTATGTGGCCTGGAGTAATAACAGCTGGATTATTTAGTTTAATGCTTGCGTATAATGATTTTACAGTGACTGCTCTTTTATTAAATCAGGAAAATCATACTATGGTACCCAAAATCCAAAGTTATCTTGGAACAAATCAACATGAAGGTAACTTGATGTGGGCTGTTTCTGCAGTTGTTTCAGCAACTGCTCCTTTATTTATGTTAGTTATGTTTTTCCAAAGACAAGTAATCAGTGGATTAACAGCTGGTGCTGTGAAGGGATAATGAGTTACAAAGCTGTTTTATTTGGTTCTATTGGAACCTTAGCTGAAACATCAGATCTTCAAAGAGATGCATTTAATGAAGCTTTTAAAATAAGTGGATTAGACTGGTTCTGGGATGAAAATATATACAGAAAACTATTGTCAAAATCAGGAGGAACTACAAGGATTAATGATTTCGCAAAAGAAACTAGTGTTGATATTGATGGAAAAAAAATAAGAAATTTAAAAACCAAAATTTTCAATGAATATCTAAACAGACACAAAGTTGAGCCCAGAGATGGTGTAAAAGAAATAATTCAATTTTGTAAAAAGAACAAAATAAAAATTGGGCTTGCTAGTTCAACAACGAGCAACAATATCAATTCTATTTTTAACTCGTTAAGAGGAAGAATTGAAAAAAAAGATTTTGATTTTATCGGCAATAATGAATTCATATTAAGAGAAAAACCATATCCCGATATTTATAATTACGCTTTAAAATACTTGAATATTAACTCAGACGAATGTGTGGCGATTGAAGATACAGAAGAAAGTTTAAATTCTGCTTTAGGCGCAGATATAAAATGTATTGCATTTCCTGGAAAATATCACACTCAATACAAATTTGATGGTAACTATTTAAAGGTTAATAAATTATCAAAAAAAATCTTTAATAAATAATATCCTTAATAATATAAAAAACTATACCTGACATAAATATTATAATAAAAATATTTATGTATTTCCAAAAGCTTCTATTATTTAATTTATTTGAAAAAATCTTAGATAAGTATCCTAAAGAAAAGAAAAATAAAAAAGAAGCTATAGAAGCGCCTATTCCAAAGTAAATTTTACTTTCGATATTGAAAGATTTTGAGAAATTTCCTAAAAAAAATACTGTATCAGAATATACGTGTGGATTTAAATATGTAAATCCTAAGGTTCTAAGAAAGATATTAAATGCACTTTGTAATATGACAGTATTTTTAAATTCTAAATATTTAAATTTAAAAATTTCTTTGATTTTTCCATAGATAAAAAAAGACAAAAATATAATTAAAAGGATGTTTAAAATTAGCTCCACCGTATTATTAAAATAATTAGAAAAATAATTAAATAAGAAGATACCTAAGAAAATTAAAATCAAATCAGATAATGCACAAACTAAACAAACTAAAAATATATATTGTTTCTTTAATCCTTGCTCTATTACAAAAACATTTTGTGGTCCTACTGCAAAAATTAATGTTAAACCAGTCAAAAAACCCAAAAAAAGAAAAGACATGTTTAAGTATCTGATTTTTTATCGGCCACAAAACTTACTAAAATAATTAATATTAAAAAGGGTATACAAATAAGGTTCATCATTTTCCATCCAATAGAATTTAATAAAATTCCAGCAGATAAACTGGCCAAGGCCATAGTTGAAAAAACAATTAAATCATTTACGCCTTGTACTTTAAATTTTTCTCCTTTGTTATAGGTCAAAACCACTAGGCTAGTACCTGATATAAATAGAAAATTCCAACCGAGACCTAAAAAAATTAATGAGAGCATATAATTAAGATATGTCTGTTCAAATAAACTTAAAAGGACTGTGATAAAAAAAAATAAAACTCCACCATAAATTATTGTACTGTGACCATATTTTTTTATTAAATTACCTGTTATTAATGATGGTAAAAACATTGCAACCACATGAAATTGTAATACTAATCCAGTTTCTTTTAAGCTCATATTTTCCATAACATGCATACTTAAAGGAGTTGCTGTCATTAAAAATGACATTACTGCATAAGCAAAAGCAGCTGCAGTAATTGCTTGTAAAAATCTTGGTTGTAATACGATAGATTTTAGATTTCTTATATTTCCTTCATTTAAACTATCCTCTTGAACATTTTCGACATTTTTAAAAAAAAATAAAAAAACTCCTGGCATAAAAGATAGGAAAGATAATAAAAGATAAGAACCAACATACAATTGATCTTGGATTAAATCTTTCGTGTAATTTGCAAGACTTATGCCTAAAAATGCAGAAACAATTCCTGCCATTAGAAGGGTAGAAATTGCTTTTGGTATTTTATCTTTTTCAACACTTTCGGCTGCTGCAAATCTATATTGATGATTAAATGCAGCTCCCATTCCAAGAATTAAGCAAGATAAACAAAATAAATTAAAACTTTTCTGACTGATTGCAAAAGCGGCAAGAAGGGCTGAAAAAGAACTTCCTATTGCCGCAAAGACAAAACCATTTCTTCTACCAATTTTACTCATGATATTTGCTGCCAAAACTGTAAAGCTTGCTGTTCCAACTACGAATAAAGCAGTTGGTAAGGTTGATAAAGATTGATTTGAACTAATTTTGGAACCAACTATTCCACTGAGAAATACTGTTATTGTTGCTGTGGTAAAACCGAATATCTGACTTAAAGTAAGTAAGGATAAATTTCTATTCATAATTAGCGTCAATATATATATCTACTGTTATTTAAATATCTATATAGATGTTTTGATTTTTAATATAGAAGATATTATTTAGATTATGATTGGAATATTAGGTGGCATGGGAACTCAAGCGGGCTTAGACTTTTGTGATAAGCTTGCAAAATTAAACAGGGGTAAATTAGATCAAAAATATCCAATGTTTGTTCTTTATAATAAATCAAATACACCGCGCAGAGCAGAAAATTTAAAACAATACAAAAATGTTTTAAAAGAATTAATTGCTGGCTGTCGGATGTTGGAAAGAAACAAATGCAAATTTATTGTAATGCCTTGTAACACGGCGCATTACTGGCATGAAGATATTCAAAAAAAAATATCTGTACCATTTTTAAGCATGCCAAAAGAGGTTTATTTAAATACAAAAAAAAAATTTAAGAAAAATTCAACTATAGGATTATTAAGCACTGAAGCCACTTTAGATACAAAAATATATCATAAATATTTTGAAAAAAATTATAATTTAATAAGTCCAAATGAAGGATTGCAAAAAAATTCGGTAAATATTGCTATAAAATATGTCAAAAAAGGTAAAGTAAAAGATGCCGAAAAAGTGTTAAGACCTGCAGTTAGATTTTTAATGAAAAAAAAATGTAAGAAA
>CACAZW010000021.1 GCA_902537055.1 uncultured Pelagibacteraceae bacterium | reverse complement strand
ATAAGTCGATTTAGGTTTTATTTTTTTGTTTGAAATAAAATAATTATATAAGGATATTTTTTTTTTTAATTTACTATTTAAATTAAGATTTATTTTTTGCTTTTGGAAAGCATAACTTGTAGGCTCTATAGAAAATATCTTAAAATTTTCAATACCTAATTTAATTAATTTTTTTGATAATAATAGTGACTTATCTCCAATATTTGATCCTACATCGATAATATTAAAATATTTGTCTTGTTTTTTATTTAAAATATTTATTACCTTTGTCAAAGCCTCTACAACATTGACTTGAAATGAACCAAATAAAAAAATTGAAAGATCAATTCCCTCTGACAAATTAAGTTTCCAATTGATATCTGATCTACTGTAAAGATTAATTTTTTTGAAACCTGCTAATAATAAGGTTTTACTTATTATTTTTGCAACTTCGATTTTAATTGAGGTTTTGAGCATAACATTTACTTTTAGCCAAATATAAATCTTCTCAACATGTAGACAAGTATTTTAAAGCCATCTCTAAATGCATTAACTTTTTTAAAACCCGCTATACGTTTTCTCTCATAGCTTGGAATATCCGTATAACTCAAACCCTTTTTTTTTATATTTATTGGAATTTCAACACACAAACTAAAATCATTAGACTTTAAATTTAGTGATTTAAATGAATTTGTTTTGCCTAATATATAAGTGTACAGAATATCTGAAGTTTTCAAAGAAAAAAAAATTCTTCCTAGTTTAGAAAAGATGTAATTTCCTATTAATGTAATTATTGTATCATCTTCAGAGCCACCTTCTTTTAAATATCTAGAACAAAATATAAATTCATAGCTTTCTTCACACAAAGATAACATCTTGTCTAAATATTTTGGGTCAAAAGAGCCATCGGCATTGAATATACATAGATGTTTTGTATCAGCAGTATTAATACCTTCAATTAAAGCATTCCCATATCCTTTTCCAGATTGAAAAATTATTTTACAATTATAATTTTTTATTGACCTGATAGTTTCTGTATCTTTTTCTTCAAGAATTATAATTTTTTGAAACTTATAGTTTTCTAATTCCTCTAAAACCTTAGGAAGTGACTCGCTCTCATATTTTGCCGGAATAATTAATGTACAATCATTCATAAAATAAAATTTAAATTCTAAGTTAAATGATTTTGTTTTTCTGATTAAATGATGTCATCAATTCATTCCATTCTCGTTTTGATAATCCTGAACTGTCGATATCTATTTTTTCACCTTTAATTAGTTTTTGTATAATTATCTTTCCTTTTGCAGAAACTTCTGTTCCACCTACTCTATAGTCCATAAATGCATCATAAGTTATTGGTACCCATTTTTTAAGTGTATCAAGCATAATATCTGCATAAACTCTGATTTCATATTGGGCATGACTATCAGCTCTTAATCTTAAAAAATTCATTAAATTTAATAAATCAGTTTTCCAATACCACTGGGTATAAGTGTTTAAAGTTAAATTCATTCTAGCAAGTTCTCTTGCCAAACCTTTTTTACTTTCATCAATAGTAGAACCATCATAACGTTCGTTAAGCATTTTTTCATAATTATCATAAGTTCTCTCAGCATCGTTTTTTAAAAGGTCTAGGACTTCGTTCGCTTGCGCTCCTTCAAGCACATCACCTCTCCCCTGTCTATTACTCTTAGATTGTGCAGCTAAATTATCAGATGATGGTAAATAAAATTCTTTATCTAAAATCGAATATCTCGCTGAGTATTCGTTAACATTTGCTGTTCTATGTCTAATCCATTGGCGAGCAATAAAAATTGGAAGCTTAACATGGTATTTAATTTCACACATCTCAAAAGGTGTGCTATGCCAATGTCTCATCAAATATTTTATTAACCCAGCATCTGTTGAAACTTTTTTGGTTCCTTTACCATAAGAAACTCGAGCAGATTGGACAATTGATGTATCATCTCCCATATAGTCTATGACTCTAACAAACCCGTGGTCTAATGCCGGTATTGCCTCATATAAGATATTTTCTAATTCAGGAGCAGTAACCCGTTTTGTTTGATTCTTTTGTGATTGTTGATCTTTAATATCTTCAACTTGTTCTTTTGTTAATTTCATAAATTTATTATTAATGTGTTTACAATAAATATTTAATATTTAACACCCTAATATATGGTAGATTAAAAAATAAAAATTTTTAAAAATGAATATAAAACTAAACAATTTAGGCTCTAGAGCTGGTGGTCAGAAAAGTATTTCCTTTTTTTAGATCATGCAAAAAAGAATAGTATTTTTGAAAAAAAATATTGTGTTAGTTCTATAAAAAGTAATTCACTAGTCTTGAACAATTAATAAAAGTGTATTTATTTATTATTTAGAGTATAAATAACTGTTGGTTTCCAACTATGACGATAAACGAATTTCGTAATAACCATTACGGACGTGGGGGCAGTACCCACCACCTCCACCATTTTCAACTTATGGGGGTGAATTAGGATCGACGGATGACTAAAAGTGATTCTTTCGTTCGGTATTGTTCCGCCGTAAAGGGCTAATTTATAAATGCTAACGAAAGTTACGCACTTGCAGCTTAATTAATTTATTAATTAAGTTACGGGGTTTGGGGCACCTGGCAACAGAACGCCCCTTTAATTTAAATATTTATCCAAAGTTTTTTTATCTGAGACAACAATAAAATCATCAAAATGGATAGATTGATCGGGGTATTCAATTCCAATTCGTTTTCCCGAGTCTCTATAAATACCTATTCTTATATAACTTCCAGTATAACGTCCTTTCCAATCATAAGTAATACCCTCATAATTAAATATTAATTTGTTATCTTTAAAAATTTTTACAAAACCATCATCATCCTTTGTATTATAGATTCCAATTTTATACGTGCTCCATTCACCTAGTTTAGTAATTTTAAATGATTTGTTCGGTGTGAGTTTAAAATTATTTTTTATTTTTTTTTCACCTCTATTTTTTTCTTGAAATACAAACCAATTTAACTCTTTTTTTTTGTACTTCGCTCTTATACCGTGAATATCACTTTCCTCTTGACTCCAAGATTTACCTGCACTTCCTCCGGTATCTCCCCCTAAATCTAATACATTTCCATTTTCATAAAACCTTATTCCTAAAAGAGGACTCCTTTTCATAGGATCATGCTGATTTTTGAATTGAAAAAATAATACTCTGTCATCTATATGAGTAAAATTTTTAGGAAGTCTTGTTTTAAAACCAATCCATATTTCTCTATTTAAAGTTCTTTTTTGCTTTGTCTGAAATTCTGCTCTTTCTGTTTCTTTTCCTTTTTTTTTATAAGGATCATTATTCCATCCATGTTTAACTGTAACTTCAAGATACTTATTGCCATCAAAATCTTTTTTTATTTTAAATGGTTTTAAACCAGCACCCTTATTGTTGATTGTTAATTTTTTTAATTTTAATTTTCCAACTTTTTGGTCTTCAAAATCTTCATAAAAATTCCATGGCGACTTTACCTTTTTATCTACATAATCTGGAACAGGCACCTTTTCCCAAGTATGGGCAGTAATTGAAAATGATAAAATTAAAAAAACTATTAGTAAAACTGTCCTCATAATTAAAGAATATAAGAATATTTTTAAAACAAATAAATGTATTTATTTGTTTTAAAAAATTGAAATATCAATTTTTTGTGCAATTTCAGGTTTTAGGGTACGATAAGAGAATAATTGCCCCCGATTTCAATGAAGTTTCAAAACAAGGTTCAGGACAAAAGTTAAAACTCTCAATGAAGTCCTCAATGAAGTCTTTCAAAAAAGTCTTATTTTCTGTTATAAATTGTTTTAAAAGGTAGAATAGAATTCCCCTAAATAAATATTTGCTTTTGGTGCGGTCAGAGAGACTCGAACTCTCATGGGCTTGGCCCACACGGCCCTCAACCGTGCCTGTCTACCAGTTTCAGCATGACCGCATGTTATGCGGCAGATTAAATGAATGACAATTCTATTTCAAGTTGATAAGTTTTTTTTATGGAATTTACTAGTGAAATAAAAAAAGCAACAAGCTCAATTTATGACAAAGTATCAAAAAAAATTCCAGAGATAGAATGGGCTACACATGCTCCTTATATTTACAAAATCAATAAATTAAAAAAAGAAAAGAACGCAGTAATTCTTGCTCACAATTATCAAACACCAGAAATTTATCATGGCATTTCAGATTTTTCTGCAGATTCTTTAGCGTTAGCAGTAGAGGCTGCAAAAACAAAAGCAGATATAATTGTAATGTGTGGAGTTCATTTTATGGCTGAGACTGCAAAATTAATGAGTCCTGAAAAAAAAGTTTTATTACCAGATATGAAGGCAGGCTGTTCCCTCTCTTCCTCTATAACAGGCGATGATGTTAGAAACTTAAAAAAACGATATCCTGGTGTTCCAGTTGTCTCGTATGTAAATACATCTGCTGATGTTAAAGCTGAAACTGATGTTTGCTGTACATCTGCAAATGCAGTAAAAATTGTAGAATCTTTAGGAGTAAAAAAAGTAATATTTTTACCTGATGATTTTTTAGCTAAATATGTGGCATCACAGACTGATATAGAAATTATTTCTTGGAAGGGAACTTGTGAAGTGCATGAACAATTCAACGATCAAGAAATTAATGATATAAGAAAAGCTAATCCAGGCATAAAGATAATAGCACATCCTGAATGTCCTCCTGATGTAATACAAGCATCTGATTTTGCAGGTTCTACAAGTGGAATGATTAAATATGTTAGAGATAATCAACCAAAAAAAGTTATGATGGTCACCGAATGCTCGATGAGCGACAATGTCCAAATTGATAATCCAAATGTTGAATTTGTTAGACCATGTAATCTTTGTCCACATATGAAAAGAATTACTCTGCCTAAAATATTAGACTGTTTAGAAAATGAAACTAACGAATTGATAATGGACGATGAGACGATTCAAAGAGCAAGAAAATCTGTGGAAAGAATGGCAGAAATAGGCAGATAAAATCTGTGTCTAAAATTCAATTAAGTAAACATTTTATAAAATCCTCATGTAAATTAGCTTTGAATGAGGACTTATATCCATCTGGCGATATTACTTCAGAACTAATTAATAATAATATTAAAAAAAAAGTTAAAATGATATGTAACCAAAATGGAATTTTAGGTGGGATAGAATTTGCTAAAGAAACATTTAAATTAGTTGATAATAAGATAAATTTTAAAAATAAAAAAGAGGATGGATCCCCAATTAAAAAAGGTGAGGTAGTTGCGACTATTGATGGTAACATAAAAAATATTCTAACTGGTGAGAGAGTAGCATTAAACTTTGTTTCTCATATTTCCGGAATAGCGACAAAAACAAACATGTTTGTAAAAAAGGTTGGAAAAAAAACTAAAATATGCTGCACAAGAAAAACAATCCCGAATCTTAGAGTAATCCAAAAATATGCTGTTAAATTAGGTGGTGGTATAAATCACAGATTTAACTTAAGTGATGAATATCTAATAAAAGACAATCATATAAGTTCTGAAAAAAATTTTGAAAATTTAATTCAAAGAGCCATAAGAAAGAAAGGGAGAAAAAAAATTACAGTAGAAGTTGATAATTTATCTCAGCTAAAGAGAATATTGGGACTGAAATTTGATAGAATTTTATTCGATAATATGAGTTCAAAAAATTTAAAAAAAGCAGTCAAAATGTCTAGGAAATTTTATGAGACTGAAGCATCTGGAGGGATTAACTTAAAGAATGTTAAAAATGTTTCCTCTACTGGTGTAGATAGAATTTCCATTGGATCTTTAACTCACTCAATGAATGCATTAGACTTAAAGTTGGAAATTTAGAATTTAATTCAATTTTTTTAATTGAGCTTGAGCTGCAGCAAGTCTTGCAATAGGGACTCTATAAGGTGAACAAGATACGTAATCTAAACCAGTACGTGCACAAAATTCTATACTTTTAGGATCTCCTCCATGTTCACCACAAATACCAAGTTTAATTTTTTTATTGTTTTTTCTGCCTTTTTTTGATGCTATTTCAATCAGATCTCCCACTCCATCGTCTATTGAAACAAATGGATCAACATCAAAAATTTTATTTTCAATGTAATCGTTTAAAAATTTACCACTGTCATCTCTACTAATTCCAAAGGTGGTTTGTGTTAAATCGTTTGTTCCAAAACTGAAAAATTCTGCATGTCTAGATATATCATCAGCTTTTATTGCAGCTCTTGGTAATTCGATCATTGTGCCCACTAAAAAATTTAGTTTTATTTTATTTTTATTTTCAACTTCTTTGGCGACTCTAATTACCAAATCTTTCATTATTTTAATTTCTGCTTCGGTTGATACCAATGGTATCATAATCTCTGGAATAATAGACTTTATCTTAAGTTTTTTACATTCAACTAATGCATCAAATATTGCAGTGCATTGCATCTCATATATTTCTGGGAATGATATTCCTAATCTACAACCCCTATGACCAAGCATCGGATTTTGTTCATGGAGTTCGGTTATTCTACCCTCCAATTCAGAGTTTTTAATGTTTAAAGCATTAGCTACATCATTAATCTCTTTTTGATTTTTTGGTAAAAACTCATGAAGCGGTGGATCCAATAATCTAACTGTAACAGGAAGACCATTCATAATTTTAAAAATATCGATAAAATCCTTTTTTTGAAAAGGAAGAAGTTTTTTTAAAGCAATAGCCCTATCTTCTCTAGATTTTGATAAAATCATTTCTCTAACTGATAAAATTCTCTCATCGTCAAAAAACATATGTTCTGTTCTACAAAGACCTATTCCTTCAGCTCCAAAGTCTCTGGCAGTTTTGCTATCCAAGGGTGTCTCAGAATTTGTTCTAATTTTTAATTTTCTAAATTTGTCAGCCCAGCTCATAAGTTTAGAAAAATCTCCGGATATTTCGGGTTTAACTGTTTTAACTTCACCTTTTATTATTCTTCCAGTTGATCCATCGATAGTAATTAAATCACCCTCTTTAATTTCGTTATTTTTGGTTTTGAAAATTTTATTTTGGTAATCTATTTCTATTTCACTTGAGCCAGATACACAAGGTCTACCCATTCCTCTTGCAACTACCGCAGCATGACTGGTCATTCCTCCTCTCGCCGTAAGAATTCCTTTAGCTGCATGCATTCCATGAATATCTTCAGGTGAAGTTTCTACTCTTACTAGGATTGTATTTTGCATCATACCATTTAATCTTTCAGCTTCATCAGAAGTAAATACTACTTTTCCACTAGCTGCACCTGGCGAAGCTGGAAGGCCTTTGGCTATTACTTCTAGATTTACTGTTTCATCTAAAGTTGGATGAAGCAAAGTATCTAATGAATTTGGCTGTACTCTGAGCACTGCTTCTTTTTTTGTTATAAGTTTTTCTCTTTGCATATCGACAGCAATTTTTACTGATGATTTTGCAGTTCTTTTTCCAGATCTTGTTTGTAACATCCACAACTTATTATTTTCGACTGTGAACTCTACATCCTGCATATCTTTATAATGTTTCTCCAGCTTTATAAGAATATTTTTTAGATTTTTGTAAACTCTAGGCATTGCCTCTTCCATTGAAAGAAGTGTTTCTTTTGCGTCTTTTCTAGCTTTCTTAGTTATATGTTGGGGCGTCCTTGTCCCTGCAACAACATCTTCTCCTTGAGCATTTATTAAATATTCGCCATAGATTTCATTGATTCCATTGGATGGATTACGTGTAAATACAACACCTGTTGCACAATCATCACCCATATTACCAAAAACCATAGACTGAACATTTACTGCAGTTCCCCACTCTGATGGGATATGATTTAGTTTTCTATAAACCTTTGCTCTATTACTCTCCCATGACAAAAAGACTGCACTAATTGCACCTAGTAAT
>CACAZW010000020.1 GCA_902537055.1 uncultured Pelagibacteraceae bacterium | reverse complement strand
GAGAACTGTGACCTGGATCGTATCTTCTATTAAATCCAATTTGAATTTTATGATTAAATTTATTTATTTTTTTTTCGTAATTTTGAATTTTTTTTAAATTTAAATCTAAAGGTTTTTCACAAAATACTATTTTATTACTTTTTACACTTTCATATATAAATTTAAGATGAGTTGATGTAGTGGACGATATAAAAATACAATCAATTTTTTTATCTTTATATGCTATTTGAGGACTTTTAATATTTTGACAATTTAGTTTTTTTGAAACTTTTTTTGCAAGTTTTCTATTAACATCGAAAATATATTTAAGATTAAAATTTTTATTATTTATTAAATTATTTGCATGCATTAGCCCTATTCTTCCCAAACCGAATAATGCTACGTTAATTAAATTTTTACCCATTGTTTTTTTAATGATGATTTCTTGCATGCATCAATGAATTTAGCAGTCTCTAAACCCTCTTCTTCGTTAGGAAAATAAAATCTTTTTTTTGTATTTGTTTTTAAATATTCAGCAAATTCCTTATATATATTTGCAAAAGCATCCAAATATCCTTCAGGGTGACCAAATTTTACTCTAGAAAATTTTTTTGAAAAATTTGCCTTTGTATATCCTCTTTCTAAAAACTTTACTGCTCCTTTGCTTGGATTAAATTTTAGATAATTTGGATCATTTTGAACCCATTCTAAACTTCCTTTAGACCCATATACTCTAATTCTTAAACCATAAATACCACCTTTAGCTGTTACACATGTCCATACAATTCCTTTAGCACCATTATTAAAGTTAACAAAAACTTGTGCGTTATTATCCATATTAACGTCCTTCGAATATTTACTTACATCGGCTATCAGTTTTTCTCCCTTAAGACCTGTAATATAAATTGCTAGATGATATGCGTGTGATCCTATTTCATTGAGAACTGCTGAAACACCGACAATTTTTTTATCAACTTTCCATTTAAAAACCTTTTTTGAATTTGTTTTTGAAATTTTATTACCATCTGTCCAATCCTGAATATATTCAACATTGATATATTCAACTTTTCCAATTTTTCCTCTTTCCACTAAATTTTTTGCTTCTCTTACCATTGGATAAGATGAATAGTTGTGAGTCAGTGCATATTTAATTTTTTTGTTATTTTTTATCGCTTTATATAGTTTTTTTCCCTGCTCAAGATTTCCAGCAAATGGTTTGTCTGAAATTACATGTATATTTTTTTTTATAAAATTCTCTGCAATAATTTGATGACTTGATGGTGGAGTCATTATTGCTACAACGTTAATACCATCTTTTCTTTTCGCTTCTTTTTCAGACATCTCCTTGTAATTTGAATAACATCTAAATTTATCTAAACCTATACTTTGTCCAAATTTCCTAGATTTATCAACACTTCTGGAAAATACCCCTGCAACAATTTCGTATTTGTCATCATATCTAGATGAAATCCTATGAACATGCCCGATCCAAGATCCAGGTCCTCCTCCAACAATTCCAAGTTTAAATTTTTTAGGTTTAATTTTTTGAAGCATTTAATATCATAACAAAACTATTATTTATGTCAGTAAAATTAGGTATAGCCCCAATAGCTTGGAGTAATGATGACATGCCTGAGCTTGGTGGTGATACTCCGCTTGAACAATGTCTTTCTGAAGCTAGTGAAGCAGGATTTAAAGGAATAGAATCTGGGGGAAAATTTCCAAAAACATCAAAAGAATTAATTCCTATATTAAATAAATATAATTTAAAATTATGCTCAGGTTGGTATGGAGCGAATTTAAGAAAAAATACTTTTGAGGAGGAAAAATCAAAAATTCAAAACCAATTGAAACTATTTCAAGATTGTAAAGCACCCTGCATGGTTTTTGCCGAAGTTTATGGTTCTATTCAAGGTGATCCAAATATAAATTTATCTAAAAGACCTAGAATGAATTTAGATGAGTCTAAAAAATATTATAAAAAAATTTCAGAAATGGGAAAATATCTTGAGGATCAAGATATGCCTCTTGCTTATCATCATCATATGGGAACTTGTATTGAAAGTGAAGAAGATACAAGAAGATTATTGGAAAACACAGATGGTAGTGTCAAACTAACTTTAGATACTGGACATATGTTATTTGCAAAAGGGGATAGTTTGAAAATTTATAAAGAATTTAAAGAAAGAATAATTCATATACATTGCAAAGATATGAGAAAAAATGTTTTAGATAATTCATTAAATCACGATTATAGTTTTAGACAGGCTTTTTTAGAAGGAGCCTTTACTGTTCCAGGAGATGGTTGTATTGATTACAAGCCTTTTTTTGACTTGTTAAAAGAACAAAATTATTCTGGATGGTTAGTTGTAGAAGCAGAGCAAGATCCAGCAAAAGCAAATCCTTTTGAATATGCTAAAATTGGATACAAATATCTAATTGAAACTTTAAAAAGTGCAAATTTAGAAATCGAAAATAATTAGCTATCTATATAAAGAAGTTAATTCATTATTACCAGCAGCAACACATGGAGATTTAAAACAAGTACCAACAATCCACTCTGATCCTGGATCTGGTAGAAAATTTGATGACATTATAAAAATAACTCCCATTTCTACTGACTGACCAGCTTTTCCCTCTGCTTTTATTCTTGGGTCAGGGTCTGTTTTAACTTTATTGTCATCTGAAAATGGATTTTCAATCTTAAGATTATCATTTATATGATTAACAACCTTTTCTGCTATCCATTCAGCATTACATGGATCACCCCAAACAGTTATTTTCCCCTCATCATTATTTCCGCAATTATTAATTTCGCCATTAATAAAATCGACAACTTTTTTATGATTTTCTTTTACTAAATTTGCACGAGCTTCAACCTCAGGTCTTGTACTCGCTGTCCATATCAACATTCCTACAACATAAACAGCCGATATAATGATAAGAAACTCTAATAATCCAAAATTTTTTAATTTTAAGCTCATGAGATTTTTACTATTTTTGACTTTTCCAATTTATTGTCAAAAAAATCAATAATATTTTGGACTGTTTCAATACCCATTCTAGATAAACATTCTTCGGTAAATACTGCTGAATGAGGGCTTAAAAATGCTTTCTTATTTTTTAGCAATGGATTATCTAAAGATGGAGGCTCCTTTTCAAAAACATCAAGCCCTGCACCAAAAATTAAATCTTCGTTTAATGCCTTATTAAGATCTTCCTCATTAATAATACCACCTCTTGCAGCATTAATTAAAATACAATTTTTTTTCATTTTTTTTATCATTTCATAATTGATTAAATGTTTTGTATTTTCGTTTAGAGGCATATGAATTGAAATTGCATCCATTTTATTTAAACTCTCATTTAAATCATTAATTTTAGTACCACCAACTTTTTTAATTTCCTCTTCGCTGACAAAAGGATCGTAAACAAAAATGTTCATTTCTAAACCCTTACATTTTTTAAGTAAGCATTTTCCAATACGACCAAAACCTGCAATTAAGATACTTTTATTCCATAACTCAATTGTTTTAGGAAGCTTAGTTCTATCACTAAACTTTCCAGTTTTTACAGTCTCGTTGTACATATTATTTCTTTTTGCAATGCTGAATAGCATGAATAAAACATGTTCTGCTACAGCTTGAGCATTTGCTGTAGCTGTTATTGCTAATGTGATATTGTTTTGCTTAGTTGCTTTCAGATCTATATTATCATAGCCTACACCATGTCTAGATATCACTTTTAAATTCTTAGCAGAGTCTATAATTTCTTTTGACAATTTAGATGTTCTAATACTTATCCCATCACAGTCTTTTATTTTATCTTTCAAAAATTCTGTATCTGTATTGTCTACAACTTCAAATTCAAAATTTTTATTTCCTTTTAGTAAATCAATACCATGATTATGTATCGATCCTATTATCAAGATTTTTTTCATACGTAAAAGTTTATACTTTATTTATTAATAGGCTTTAGATAATTCTGATTTCACTGTGCCTTTTAAATTTTCAACTGTATTTTTTGCACCCGCACTTATAAATCTGGAATCTGCTCCAACTGTTACAAATTGAAAACCTTTTTCAATCATTTTTTTTGCATAGTCAGTACTTCCGTTATGAATTCCAGCAAATATATTGTTTTTTTTTGCATGCTCTAATATTCTAAGTATTTCTGAATAAGCTTTAGTATCTTCACCTTTGTCAAAACCAGGCTTTTCCCCTATAGCCAAACTTAAATCAGCAGGCCCTATGTAGATACCATCAAGGCCTGGGGTACTCATAATTTCATCAAGATTTTCTAAAGCTTCTTTAGTTTCAATCATAGCCATTTTTAATATTTCATCGTTTGCATGATCTCCATAATCAGGACCTCCATAGATTAACCCTCTCATTGGACCAAAACTTCTATATCCATCTGGTGGATATTTACATGCTTGAACAAATCTTTCTGCTTCTTTTCGATTACTTACCATTGGGCAAATGATTCCATAACATCCAGCATCTAAAATTTTCATAATTTGACCAGGTTCATTCCAATTAACTCTTGCCAAAGGCACGACTTCTGTCGCTGAAATCACTTGCATCATTGGCATTGCATTCGTGTAATCAACGAGCCCGTGTTGCATATCAATTGTTAATGAGTCCCAACCTTGTTGAGCCATTGTTTCTGCCGAAACAGTACTTGGAATTTGTAACCAACCATTGATTACAGCTTTGCCATTTTTAATTATTTCTTTGGCTTTATTTTTTCTCATTTACTCAGGTTTTTAGACCCATATGGGTATACTTTATATTCAGGTAATCTTTTATAGCCATAGATCCACCTTCACGACCGTAACCGGTTTGTTTTATTCCACCGAATGGAGCTTCAGCAACTGCAACTGCAGCTGTATTTACTGCTACACAACCGGTTTCCATCATCTCTGATGCTCTATTAGCTTTGTCCATTGAGTTTGTATATAAATAGCTACAAAGTCCCAGGTCATTATTATTTGCTCTCTCTACTACTTCGTCAAAATCCTTGAAAGTTAAAACAGGCACTAAGGGACCAAAAGGTTCTTCTTTCATAATTGTAAAATTGTCCTGCACTTCATCAAATACAGTTGGTTCAAAATAATAACCTTTATTAAATCCTGAAGGTCTACCCCCACCTAAAACAACTTTTGCGCCTTCACTCTTTGTCGTTTCAACTAATTTTTCAATCTCCTCCAAACGTTTTGCTGTTGTTAAAGGTCCTAAGTCAGTGCCTTCATCCATACCATTTCCAATTTTTAATTTTTTTGCTCTATCTACGAAAGCGTTTATAAATTCTTCTTTTCTTGTTTCTTGAATGTAAAACCTATTTGGGGATATACAAACTTGACCATTGTTACGAAATTTTGCTGTTATTGCCATATCTGCAACTTTATTCATGTCAACATCGTCAAATACTATAAATGGAGAATGACCACTTAATTCCATTGTAACTCTTTGAACTTTATCTGCAGCTTTTTTAAGTATTAATTTTCCAACACGTGTTGAGCCAGTTATAGAAACTTTTTTTATTATATCTGATTCAAGTAATTCATTTGATATTTCAGCCGGGTCTCCAGATAATAAATTGACTACTCCATCAGGTACTCCAGCATCTTTACAAATATTTACAAGTTCCATAACTGCTCCAGGCGTAATTACATCTGGTTTACAAATAACTGAACAACCAGCAGCCAGTGCAGTTGAAATTTTTCTAGATGCTAAAACTATGGGAAAATTCCATGGCACAAGTGCTGCTACAACACCTACTGGCTGATAGTAAACATGAACTCTTGTTTCTGGAAATCTACTTTGTAATGTTTCACCATAAATTCTCTTAGTTTCTTCTGCATTCCATTCAAATATATCTGCTCCACCACCAACTTCTCCAATTGCTTCTTTAAGAGGTTTTCCAACTTCAAGTGTAAGCCATTTAGCTAATACATCTTTTCTTTCACGCATCAAATCTGCAATTTTTCTTATTACATAAGACCTCTGCCATGGAGTAGTATTTTTCCAAGTTTCGAGCCCTTTCTCTGCTGATTTTAATGCTTTTTGAACGTCAACAGACGATGCTTTTGATGCTTCTCCTAAAACTTCTTCTGTTGCTGGATTGATAACTTTATAAGTTTCTTTTTTTTCTGCTTGTTGCCACTGACCATTAATGAATTGACCAAAATTGCTATACATATTTTTTAAATTGTGTTTAATTGTTAAAAGTTAAATATTTATATATAGAATAATGAAAAAAATAAAGCTCACTTGTGCATATGCAATAATAAAACATCTTATTGCTCAAAAAATTTTAATAGACGGTAAAAAAGAGCAGTTATTTGCTGGAGCTTTTGGTATTTTTGGACATGGCAATGTTGCTTGTTTAGGACAAGCTCTACAAGAAAATCAAGATAAATTACCAACTTATAGAGGACATCATGAGCAAAATATGGCTCTGACTGGAATAGCATATGCTAGAGCTAAAAGAAGAAAACAATTTTTTGTTGCAACTAGTTCAGTTGGGCCAGGATCTACAAATATGGTTACAGCCTCGGCAGTTGCTATGAGCAATAGACTTCCAATTTTATTTTTACCTGGAGATACATATGCAAACAGAATGCCTGACCCGGTTCTACAACAAGTAGAGCATTTTAATAATCCTGGCATTACTCAGAATGATGCATTCAAACCAGTAACAAAATATTTTGATAGAATTACAAGACCAGAACAAATCTTACAAACATTACCTCAAGCAATCCAAACAATGTTAGATCCAGCAGATTGTGGACCAGCTTGCTTATCATTATCACAAGATGTCCAAGGTGAAACATATGAATATCCTGAGGAATTTTTTAAAGAGAGAGTTCATAATATTAGACGACCAAGACCTGATGATTTTCAAATAAAACAAGCAGCAGAGCAAATTAAAAAATCTAAAAATCCTTTATTAATTTCAGGTGGAGGGGTTTTCTACTCTGATGCAATGGAAGATCTAAGTAATTTTGCAATTAAACACAATATACCAGTTACACAAACAGTTATGGGTTACTCTACTATGAAGAGAGATCACTCTCATTTTTTAGGTCCAATAGGTGGTCTTGGTGGCAAAGCAGCAAATAATTTAGCAAAACAAACTGACCTAGCTATTGCTGTTGGAACAAAGTTAGCTGATTTCACAACTGGTTCGTGGGCAAATTTTGAGAACCCAGACTTTTCACTTGTTAGTGTTAATGTCTCTAGATTTGATGCTAGCAAACATTTGGCGCAATCAGTAATAGGTGATGCAAAAGTAAGCTTACAAGAGCTATCAAATGCTTTGGGAGATTGGAAAGCACCTGATGAATGGCATAAAAAATCAAGAGATGAATTAAAAAATTGGAATGATTATGTAGATAAAGAAAGCGGTCCAACTAATCAAGAACTACCTAGTTATGCACACGCTGTAGGAGCAATATATCGTAATTCAGATCCAACAGACATTGCTGTTACTGCAGCAGGTGGATTGGTCGGAGAAGTTGTACAAATTTGGAGGCCAAAAGAATTAAATACACATGAAACCGAATGGGGTTTTAGTTGTATGAGTTATGAAATTTCTGGTGCATTAGGAGTTAAAATGGCTAACCCAGATAAAGAAGTAATAGCTTTTGTAGGAGATGGATCTTATTTACTTTTTAATTCAGATATTTATTCATCAGTTATAACAAATAATAAATTAATAATAGTTTTATGTGATAATGGAGGCCATGCCGTTATTAATAGGCTACAATTATTTAAAGGTGGAAAAGAATTTAATTGTCTATTTAATAGTTCAAAAGCTCCAAATCTTGTACCTGTTAATTTTGCTAAACATGCAGAGAGTATGGGTGCAAAATCTGAGGAGGTATCATCTATTTCTGAATTAGAGGAAGCATTTAAAAGAGCTAAAAAATCTGATGTGACTTACTTAATTTCAATAAAAACTCATTCTTATGAGTGGCTAGAAGGTTCAGCTTATTGGGAAAGTCCTACTTTAGAAATCCCATCTACAAAAGAAAATGAAGAGGCATTAAAACTTCATAAAGAAGGAAAATCTAAGCAAAGACAAGGTGTCTAAAATTCATGAATAAAGTTTTTAAGGTTGGTCTCATAGGATGTGGCCATATCGCAGAAACATATTTTAGAGGACACCAACATTTTAATAATTTCAAAATAGTTGCTTGTGCGGATATTAATCAAAAAGCAGCTGAAAAATGTGCAAAATTATACAACATCAAATCAATGACTTTTAATGAAATACTAAAAGATAAAGATATCGAGGTAATTTTAAATTTAACAATTCCTCAATCACATTATTCTGTGTCAAAAAAAGTATTAAACGCAGGAAAGCATGTTTATTCAGAAAAACCATTAGCAACATACTTTCAAAAAGGAAAAGAGCTAGTGGCTTTGGCAAAACAAAAAAAATTATACATTGGTAATGCGCCAGATACTTTTCTTGGAGGAGGTGGACAAAAAGCAAAGGAATTAATTGACTCTGATTTGATTGGACAAATCAAACTTGGAAACGCAATCTTTGCATTTCCTGGTGTTGAAAACTTTCATCCAAAACCAGAGTCTTGGTATAAAAAAGAGGGAGGACCAGTCATAGATATGGGTCCTTATTTTTTTACAACGCTT
>CACAZW010000019.1 GCA_902537055.1 uncultured Pelagibacteraceae bacterium | reverse complement strand
TAATGGCATACTTTGAAGGAGCAAAAATGACTGCAGGTTATGGGGATGGCCCTGATATTATTAGTTCGTGTTCCATAACTGCCAATAGGGGAGAGATAGTTGCTATTCTAGGTCCAAATGGAGCTGGTAAATCAACAGCCATGAAAGCGATGCTAGGATTATTAAAATTAAAATCAGGCTCTGTAACTTTAAATGGTGAAGATATTTCAAATATTAATCCTCAAGATCGTGTAAAAAAGGGCATTTCATTTGTTCCACAAACAAGAAATGTATTTGCAGAATTAACTGTTAGAGAAAATTTAGAGATCGGTGGCTTTTTAACAGAAGGGAGTTTAGAAAGCAAAATTGAAAGTATTTATAATTTATTTCCAATACTAAATGAAAAAAAGTCACAAGTTGTTGGTCAATTGTCTGGTGGTCAAAGACAGCAAGTTGCTTTAGGAAGAGCTTTAATGAGTGATCCAACTGTTCTTATGTTGGATGAACCTACAGCTGGTGTTTCACCCATAGTTATGGATGAATTGTTTGAGCATATAATCAAAGTTAAAAAAACAAATGTTGCTGTTATTATGGTTGAGCAAAATGCAAAACAAGCTTTAAGCATTTCTGATCGAGGATACGTGTTGGTAACTGGTCAAAATAAGTTTGAGGGATCCGGTAATGATTTACTTGAGGATCCTGAGGTTCGTAGATCATTTTTAGGAGCGTAATGGATTTTTTAAACGCAATAATTGTAATTTTTAATTTTACATTAATTCCAGCACTAGCTTATGGTTCACAATTAGCTTTGGGTGCAATTTTTGTTACTTTAATTTATGCAGTCTTGAGATTTGCTAATTTTGCAACTGGAGACATGATGTCTTTTGGAACAATGTTTGCAGTTATTTTAACATATTACTTTCAATCTTTAGGTATAGGATTGGGTGTTTTACCAACAGCACTCTTAACAATTCCTTTTGCCATCTTAATGATGATTTTATACATGTTAATCATAGATAAATTTGTTTTCAGTTATTATAGGATAAAAAAAAGTCCTCCAGTTCAGTTTGCAATGGTTAGTGTAGGAGTAATGTTTGTCACTCAGGCCTTAATTAGAATAATCATTGGACCATCTGATAGAATATTTTTAGATGGTGAAAAATTTATAATAAAAGCAACAGAATTTAAAGAGATGACTGGTCTTGCAGAAGGTATAACTTTAAAATCAACACAAGCAATAACAATAATAGTAACTTTAATTGTTGTTTCAATAATGTTTTGGTTTTTAAATAAAACTAAAACTGGAACAAGTATGAGAGCTTATTCAGACAATGAAGATTTAGCATTATTGTCTGGCATAGATCCTAAGAGAGTTGTTTTGATAACATGGGTGATCGCAGGAATTTTGGCAACTATTGGTGGTGTATTATATGGTTTGGATAAAAGTTATAGACCTTTTGTTTATTTTAATAATATGCTTCCAATATTTGCAGCGGCAATAGTTGGAGGAATTGGAAATCCATTTGGAGCTTTCTTAGGTGGATATGTAATAGCTTTTGCAGAAATATTTGTAACTTACGCGTATAAAAGATTTATTTCATATCTGTTACCTGAAAATCTTGAACCAGACTCTTTGCTTCAATTATTATCAACAGACTACAAGTTTGCAGTTTCGTTCTCAATTTTAGTAATTGTTTTATTAATAAGACCGTCAGGTATCTTTAAAGGAAAAGTCATATGAAGAATTATAAAAATGTCATCGCCGCATATTCAATCATGATATTTTTAATAATTATGGTTGGGATATTCCAATCCTGGTCTATTGCATTAACTATTTTAAATTATTGTTTAATTTCTGCAGTTATGACAATTGGAGCTAATATACAATGGGGTTATGCTGGATTAATTAATTTTGGTATAATGGGATATACAGCACTAGGAGGATTAGCTGTAGTCTTAGTTTCGGTTGAACCAGTCAAAAAAGCTTGGCAGGTGGGAGGTTTAAATATTTTAGCTTGTATATGGATAATTGTTGCCATTGTCTTTGTAGTTAAATTTATACTTAATAGATTTGGTAAATCTAAATTAAGAAATTACTCAGTAGCCTCCGTAATTTTAGGTGGAATAATTATATTAAGAATAACCGCAGCACCTGGCATTGAAGCAATAGAGGCGATTGATCCAGCAAAAACCGGTTTTTTAGGTGGAATGGGTTTACCAGTTTTATTTTCCTGGATATTTGGAGCATTGTTGGCAGGAGGACTTGCTTTTATAATTGGAAAAATTGCTCTAGGTCTCCGAGCTGACTATTTAGCAATTGCCACACTTTTAATTGCAGAGATTATGGTTTCAATAATTAAACACGAGGAGTGGCTTGCTAGAGGAGTTAAAAATGTTACAGGTTTAAAAAGACCAGCGCCATACGAGATTGATCTGCAAGCCTCAGAATGGTTTATTAATTTAGTTGCAAAATTTCACTCAGCAAAATTAAATTTAATAAATTCAGCCGCTGATAAGCAAGAAGCTTTAAATCAAATGGTTATTGAAGCTTCGTCTATCTATGTAAAACTTTGCTTCTCTGGTTTATTTCTCACAGTCGTAATAATTTTGTTAATTGTGACACAGAAGGCTCTATATTCTCCTTGGGGTAGAAAAATGAGAGCTATCAGAGATAATGAAGTAGCAGCAAGTGCAATGGGTAAAAATGTTGTTAAAGAACATCTGCTTATTTTTATTTTAGGATCTGCAATTGTTGGTTTGGCCGGAGCTATGATGGTTACAAATGACGGATTATTTACACCTACCAGCTATAGGCCAATGAGATACACTTTTGTAATATGGGTAATGGTAATTGTCGGAGGAACAGGTAATAACTTTGGGGCAATTTTGGGAGGATTTGTAGTTTGGTTTTTATGGGTTGAAGCTGCTCCTATAGCATTATTTTTAATAAATTTATTTACAGCACATCTGCCAGAAACCAATACATTTAAAGTTCATTTAATCGAAAGTGCACCATATTTCAGATTTTTGGTTATAGGAATTGGCTTATTACTAATTATGAGGTTTAGACCCCAAGGAATTATACCTGAAAAAATAATTAAACAATAATGTATTATATATTGCTTGGTATTTTTATTGGTCTAGTCCTGTATTTAGGAGATAAATATTTATTTTAAGGTAAAAACCCCAACAATATTTTTGTTGGGGTTTTTTTTTATTATCTTTGCTTTACATCCACAAACTTCCCACTTTTTACTTCAAACTCAAGAAATGATCCGTTTGCTTCACCAACATCAGTAAGTTCTACGTCAGTAGCTCCTTCATAATTTACTGCTTTACCTTTAGCTAATAAATCAAGTGCTTTTTTTAATTCACCTGGATAAATTTTTGTTCCAGGAGCATTTGCAACTGACATTACATTTTTTTGAACTGTAGCTCTATCAGCTTTTCCACCTGCCTGCATTGCTAATACTATAAGGGCTGCAGCGTCATAGGACTGACCTGTAAAAGGTCCGGCAGAGTCTATACCTGCATTTTTAGCATAATCTGTAAAAATGTTTGCACCTTTGCTCATTGATCCTGGTCTAGATCCAAATGATTTATTTAAATCTTTCCCAAATCTTTTTGTTAGAGATTCACCATACATTCCATCAGACAAAACAAATGTATCAAATGCGCCAGAATCCAAAGAACCTTGAATTATACTTCCACCTGCTTGATCAAGATATCCAAGAACAGCTAATGCATCTCCACCTGCAGCAGCTAGTGTAGCAACTTCAGCACCGTAATCTGCCTTACCTTCTTCGTGAGCAGTTACAGCTGTTACTTTAATACCAAGTGATTTTACAAAAGACTCGTAAACATCTGCTAATCCTTTTCCATAATCATTATTTGTATAAGTTATAGCAACACTCTTAACTTTTCTATCTTTTGTGATTTTTGCTAGGATTTCACCACCTCTAGCATCAGACGGAGCAGTTCTAAAGAAATACCCATTATCATTTATTGATGTTAATGCTGGGGACGTTGCGGATGGAGATATCATTACTACTCCATTAGGAATCGCAGCGTTATCAGCTATTGCAGTTGTTACACCTGAACAATCTGCACCCATAATAGCAACTACTCCACCATCAATTAAACCTTGAGCAGCAGTTGTGCCAGCAGCAGAGTCAGCACAAGTTGAGTCTCCTCTCATTGCCTTAATATATTTTCCACCTAGTAATGAGCCTGAATCTGAAGCTTCTTTAAAAGCAAGTTCAGCAGAAGCAGCCATTGCAGGTGTAAGGGTTTCAATAGGACCAGTAAATCCTAAAATAATACCCATTTTAATTCCATGCCCATCTGAAAAAGCTTTTGAAGTAAAGCTTAAGATAAACACGAATATACCTATTAGTAATTTTTTCATATTTTCCTTTAATTGTTAACAATTTATATAATTAAAATTAAATCTTATTAAATTATTATTTCAATGAGAAAATTATCAATTTTACCGCAGAATATTAATAAATTATTAGCAAAAATTTATTTTTTAAAAACTTAAAGACCCAGTTATAAGAAATTCAGTATTTAAATCTCTATCTTTAATATGTCCAATATCATCCGTTATAATGGTCTTTAATCCTAATTTAATATTTTTATTTATAGATTTTTTATAACTTAGAGTTAAATCTTTTTGTCTACCTGAAGGACTTAAATTAATTTTATGATCTTTAAATGGTATTATTCCATTTTTATCTGATAGACCAATTAATCTAAAATTCATCTCTCCTTTTTCAACTCTATTTGGTTGGGAAAATATTAAATTAAATTTATCATTTCCAAAAAAGTTGTTTACTTCATAGTCAATTTCGAAGCTTGTGCTCATTACATCCGTAGATCCTAGAACAAAATTATTATTATTATTCTTAAAATTTGAAAAACCAAAAGTATTACTAAATGATAAATTCCTATTTTTATTAAAATTTTTTATTAAATTTATTCCATAAAAGTTTGTAACATTCTCATTTTCAAATCCAAAAGCCCCACTAGACTCAGAGAGAAGAAAACTTTCTTTTTCCTTTAATATACCAGCAGTTAGTGAAAATTTTTCAAACAAATTGTTGTATAAATTTAATGATACTGCAAACGTCTCTAATGGTAAAATGATATCATGATTTATATTTGTTAAAGGATTTAGTTTTGAATTATTATAACTTAAAAATAAATCATTTCCTGAGATATAAAGTTTCTGATTTAAACCTACTCCATTATTTTCTGATAGAAATGGGTTTGTGTAAAAATTATTTTTTGGAATAGTATTTTGAATAGCTAAACTTGGGTTATCTATTGTGATACTTGAGCCATAATTATATTGATTTTTAAAATTAAAAAATTCTCCTTTAAATATATTTTTGGATATTTTGTCGTAGATGTTAAAATTATTCAATTTTTCAATTTCATCTTTTAAATTAATTTCAATTTTTTGGCTTTCTAAATTTTCTTCATTTATAAAATCTGATAAATATAATTTGAAACCACCATGAAGAGCATCATAGGCATAGGTATATTTATTTTTTAGTCCATTAGAAATAGAATTGCCTAGTGAGCTAGATGAAGTAAATGATGTTTGAGAGACTGGATATTTCTTCATTGCTGAAAAAGGCATAGCATTACCTGAACCTCCGCCTCCTCCTGATCCTCCACCTCCAGATCCACCTCCTCCTCCAAATGACAAAGGATTTTTACTAGTGGTTATTGGTGACAAGGCAGCATAAAGATCAGGAACACCATGACCCCATGTATCATTGTAACCGTGTTGTATTGATGCTCCATGAGTAGTAAATGTTGTGTTTCCAGAAGGTGTAAACCATGAATTGTTTGCAGATGCTAATAATCTATCAGTTAGTTGTTCTGGTGTGTGATTTGGAAAAGCTTGACCAAGTAAAGCTATCATTCCTGAAACTTGAGGAGCGCCCATAGAAGATCCACCATTAACCATCCATTGACTTGTTCCTCCATTGTCAACGTATCCAGCTGCTCCTATTTCTTGGTCATCAACTACTAAACACCATTCTTTGGCATTTCCACAAGGATTACCTAATCTATTAAAATCAGACTCTGTAGCTCCAGTTAAGGATGTACCAGTGAATTCTGCCCACATAACTGATAACCAAGCATCAGATAAATCAACTGAGTCTTGCACCCCATCAAAATAAGCAGGCAATCCTCCTTCTAAACCAACATCAGTATCATTTACATAATTAGAACTTGCCCATACAATTACACCATTATTTTGAAAATTATCCATTGCTGTAATGTAACTTGATACAGCTGCTGAGCCTCCCCAGTAATTTGCTAACTGTTCTCTAATAGTAACCCCATTATTATTTGCAGCTGTTTTGACTTCGTCAAATGTTAATGCACTTGTGCATGAACCTCCAACACAACCTTGTTGTATTCCCCAGCTATTATTAACAACTATAGGTGCATGATTAGTTCTTGCTGTATCATAATCAGTAGCTAAATTTGCATAAGAGCTTGTATCAAAAGATGCTAATACAAGATCTGCATCAGGGGCAACCCCATGAGTTGTTCCATTGATATCACCAGCAGCAATGCTAGCCACATGATCTCCATGATTAGTTGAACTATTACTTGGGGTTGTTACATCAATAACAGTAACAGTCTTATTAGCGTATGTATCATGAGCAGGAGTAAATTTATCATCTATAACAAATATTGTTTCACCCTCTCCAGTCAAATATTGTCCTCCACTATCTTTATAAGAATGAGCTTTATGTAAATTAAATAATTCATAAGGATGTAAATTATTACTTGATTGATCTACAGTGGTCCATGCGGACCTACTCTTAATAGTATTTTGAACCGATGTATCTTCAGAATAAGCAGTTGAATTACAAGCCAAAACATAATCATGAATAGTTATAGTAGTACTAGTGTTACCAGTTGAGGATACATCTGTTGTGCTAGCTGTTACGATAACTGTTTCAGATGTTTCATTAGTAGTATCATTTACTGGAGATAGGGTTATTGATGCAGAAGTTCCACCAGCTACAATTGTAGAACTTGTTGATGACAAATTATAATCAACACCATCAGTTGCTGTTCCCCCTGTACTGTAAGTGATTGAAACATTAGATGAATGAGCTTTAGTTAAATTTGCAGTAAAAGTAATGGATGTTCCACATTCGCTAATACTGCTTGATGATTTGCTATACGAAATTGTAGCAGGTCCGGAGGATCCACTATTTCCACCACCACCTCCTCCACCAACAGCTGCAATTCCACCAACTACTGCTAAAACTCCTAACTGAGAACTTCCCGCAATACCATTAAAAACATTTGTTGGCGATAAACTGGCAAATAATAGTGGATCAAAAGAATTATAAATATTTAAAAGTAACTCTTGTCTCTTAAATTCGGATAAATAACCTTTTTCGAATGTTAAAAAATTAATATCTTCAGTTATTGCGTAAATATCTTTTGGATTACTTTTTATGTGTCTATTTAACTTACTAAAGTCTTTGTCATCTATACTAAAATTTTGAGCCTCATTATAATTATCTGAAAATACTGATGGTTTATTAAATATATTTTCTTCTTGAGCTATTTTATCTAAATCAGGATTTAATGTTTCATTTAAGTTTTTTTCAAAACTCTTTAATTTTTCTAAAAAACTTTTTTTTTCAACTACGACTTCTTGGTTGGGTAGTTCTAGCTCAATTATATCATCAATAATGCCCGATTTTTTTTCGATCAATCTAAAAGAATCTTTATTTAATTTTATTCCCTGATTTTTAAAACATTCATTTAGTTTACTTTTGTAACCTGTAAAACTTTTGTATTCATCAACACATGCACTTAATTCTAAATAGTTTTTGAAATTTGCTGAAAAAGCATTGCTGAAATTTAATAAGTAAAACACTAACGATATAAAGAAAATTTTAGTTCTCATAAATTATTATCTATTTGGAGTGTCTGTCGCTATCATCTGATTTCTAACTTTTTCTCTAAAATATATATAAACACCAGCAGAGATAATAATTACTGCTCCAATTAAAGTACGAGGAGTTGGTATAGTCTCAAAAAGTATATATCCTGCAATCATTGCAAATATTATATAAGAATACTCAAATAATGAAATTATGGACGGTGACGCAATACTGTAGGCAGAAAAAACACAGAAAAAAGATATAGAAGCAACCACTCCCATTACAAATACGTAAGGCCATGAAGTGAAAGGGTTAGTAAACCATTCTCTTACAATAAATTGTAAAGTAGGATCAGAAAAATTATTAAATTTTCCGTCTCCACTAATAAGATAAATAATTAAACTTACAATAACCGCAAAAATATAAAGCAAAGTCATTTGAGTATAAATATTATCTTTATCAGAAGTATATTTTGTAATTGTCATTGAGCATGCATAACAAAGTGCACATCCTACAGGTGCTAATTTAAAAAAATTAAACTCTTCAAGTGTTGGATTAAGTACAATTAATACTCCTATAAAACCCACAACAATTGCACTCCATCTTCTAATTCCAATTTGTTCTTTTAAGAAAAATTTAGCAAACATAGACATAAAAAAAGGGCATGAGAAAAACAAAGCACTAACCATCGCCAAGGACATAAAGGTTAAAGAAATATAGAAAAAAGCAAAACCAAAAAAGAAACAAACAACCCTAACTAAAGTTAAAAAAGGATAATGAGTTTTAAGAGTAAATTTTTTTTTTGTTATTAAAAAAAAAGATATGAGAATAGTCGCCTGTATTAAAGTTCTTCCCATATATAACTCAAATAATGCAATATCTTCAAAAATAAACTTTATTAATGAGTCTTGAATGGAAAAAAAGGCCATTCCAGTCATAATAAACAAAATACCTTTTGTATTATCGTTTGTTTGCATATCGCACCTATATCAAAAAAACTTTAACCTTCATAATTAATAA
>CACAZW010000018.1 GCA_902537055.1 uncultured Pelagibacteraceae bacterium | reverse complement strand
AGATACTTCTAATTGGATCTGGAAAGGGAGTTTCTACTGTTTCATCTATAAAAGAGAAAAACTGGAATAGAAAAAAATATAAATCATATGAAATTTTTGTAAGTAAATATCAAACTAAAATACTAAAACAAAAAAAATTGAGTAATTATTTATGAAAAATCCTAATAACCCTTGCATATTCTGTTTTACAAAGAAAAAGGAATATCTTTTTGAAAACGAACTAGCTTATGCAACTACTGACACTTACCCTGTATCAAAATTTCATTCACTTATAATTCCAAAACGGTGTGTTAAAAATTATTTTAATCTAACCTCAAAGGAAATCTTAGCGTGCAATAAATTAATAAAGAAACTAAAAAAAAAAATTGAAATGAACGATAAATCTGTAAAAGGTTTTAATATTGGTACCAATTCAGGAAAGGTTGCTGGACAATCTATTAATCATTGTCATATTCATCTGATTCCAAGACGAAAAAACGATGTTAAAAATCCTCAAGGTGGTGTTCGAGCTGTAATTTCTGCTAAACAGCATTATGTAAGGAAAAAGTAACTTTTATTAACATTTTTTTATTTAGATGAGATTATTAGTCAGTTGAACTAATATTTTTTATAGATTAAGAACTTAGATTAGTATTATATTTAGCGGAGATAATAATATGTTCACAACAAATCCATTTGCTGTTCTTTCTTCAACAGTTCCTTCAATTGCTTTGCAAGTATTTGTTTTGTTGATGTTAGCATTAGTTGTGATTGGAACACTGATGGATATTATTCATAAGAAGAATGTAAAATATTTTTTTAATAATGCTAAAAAAGCAAAAAAAGCAGCAACTAGAGAATTAAGTCTTGGCGAGAAAACAGCGATAATTTCTAAAACTGTAGTACATGATATTGGAACTACATCTGAATTAGGTTTGGGTAAAAGAAGATTTGCACATGTATTAGGAATGTATGGAACAATATTATTTTGGATCGGGTCAGGTGTTATGATATTTGGATATTCTTCTCCTAATGCGGTAACTCCATCTATATGGCCAATCATTTGGCACGCTGGTGCAATTTTAACTTGCCTTGGAGCTTATTGGTTTTGGTTTTTTTTAAGAGTAGATGTATCTGCTGAAGCTCACTCAGTTTTTAGAATCATAAAAGCAGATTTATTTGTTTTAGCTTTAGTATTATCTTCTACGTTTGGTTTAGCTTGGTCGTATTTCCAATATTCAGGATCTACTGGTTTAAGTATTTTATTTTTAATTTTGTTTGCAGTTGCCAACATAGTTTTATTTGGAGGAGTTTACTGGTCTAAATTTGCTCATATGTTCTACAAACCGGGTGCTGCAATCCAAAAAAATTTAGCAGAAGCAGATGGTTCAAGAGATAATTTACCTCCACCTGCAGATGCTCCAGAACAATTTGGACTTGGAATTAAACGTGAGGCACCAAAGCACTATTAATATGATTGATAAAATTTTAAAGAAAGGTAATAAGTAGATATGTCAACTTTTGTATACATGACGAGATGTGATGGTTGTGGTCATTGCGTAGATATATGTCCATCAGATATCATGCACATAGACGAAACTATCAGAAGAGCAAAAAATATAGAACCGAATTTTTGTTGGGAATGCTATTCATGCGTTAAGGCATGTCCTAATCATGCAATTGATGTAAGAGGATATGCTGATTTTGCTCCGATGGGTCACAGTGTTAGAGTTAGAAGAGAAGAAGAAAAAGGAACCATCTCTTGGAGAATTAAGTTTAGAAATGGTACAGAGAAAAATTTTGTATCACCAATAACAACAAAACCTTGGGGAAAATTCATACCAAAATTAGCTGAAGCTGATACACCTAATCAAGGAGAGATTAATTCACAAATTTTATATAATGAGCCACATGGTTTAAATACTGAAAAAGATTTACCAACTTTAGACAAGAATTCATTTAAGCAAGGCGTTTATTATTAATGCCTAAGCACAAAACAATCATTGAAGAATGTGATGTACTAGTTGTTGGCGGAGGTATGGCTGGAACAGGGGCTACCTTTGAGGCAAGACACTGGGGAAGAGATTTAAAAATAATTTGTGTTGAAAAAGCAAATATAGATAGAAGTGGTGCCGTTGCACAAGGTCTTTACGCTATTAACTGTTATATGGGAATGCAGTGGGGCGAGAATATGCCAGAGGATCATGTAAGGTACGCCAGAAATGATTTGATGGGTCTTGTTAGAGAGGATTTAGGTTATGACATGGCACGTCATGTAGACTCAACTGTTCACATGTTTGATGAATGGGGTCTTCCAATGATGAAAAACAAAGAAACTGGAAGATATCAAAGAGAAGGTAAGTGGCAAATAATGATACATGGCGAAAGTTACAAACCAATTGTAGCTGAAGCTGCAAAAAAATCTGCTGATAAAATTTATAACAGAATAATGATTACTCATCTTTTAAAAGATGAAAAAAATCCAAACCGAATAGCTGGTGCAGTTGGATTTAATGTTAGAACTGGAAATTTTCATGTATTTAAATCTAGAACAGTAGTTGTTTCTGCTGGAGGAGCATCACACATATTTAAACCAAGAGCAGTTGGTGAAGGTATGGGTAGAACATGGTATGCACCTTGGAGTAATGGATCTGCCTATGCATTACCCATTCAAGCAGGTGCAAAAATGACTCAAATGGAAAATAGAATTGTACTTTGTAGATTTAAAGATGGTTATGGTCCAGTTGGAGCATATTTCCTTCATTTAAAAACATATACTCAAAACGCTAATGGTGAGAACTATGAAAAGAAATGGTATGAAGCTACTAAAGAATTAGTAGGAGAATATATAGACCATCATCCAACACCAACTTGTCTAAGAAATCACGCATTTATTCAAGAAACAGCTGCAGGTGGTGGACCAATTCACATGGTTACAAAAGAAGCATTCCAAGACCCACACTTAGAAACTGTTGGATGGGAAAATTTCTTAGGAATGACAGTTGGACAAGCGGTTGTATGGGCTTCTCAAAATATTGATCCAAAATACACAAATCCTGAATTAACAACTTCAGAGCCATATGTAATGGGATCTCATGCTACATGTTCAGGAGCATGGGTTAGTGGACCAGAAGATATAGCACCTGATGAATACTTCTGGGGATACAATAGAATGATGACTATCGATGGATTATTTGGAGCAGGAGATGCAGTTGGTGGAAGTGCTCATAAGTTTTCATCTGGTTCATTCACAGAAGGAAGGCTAGCCTCTAAAGCTGCTGTTAAATATATTCAAGATAAAAAAGCTGATGATATAGAAGTTTCTGATGCACAATTAGAGAAGCTTAAAGAAGAAATATTCAAGCCAATTGAGAATTATACAGTAGGCAGAAACGAAATTACTGGAGGAACTGTTTCTCCTAGCTATATTTTACCTATACAAGGGTTACAAAGACTACAAAAAATTATGGATGAATACTGTGGTGGATTAACAAATAATTACATGACAAACGATAATCTACTTAAAAAAGGCTTAGAACAGCTACAATTACTTCAAGAAGATTTAGATCATGTAGGAGCTGAAGATTATCACCAATTGATGAGAGCATGGGAACTTAAGCATAGAGCTGTAACATCAGAATGTGTTGCTCATCATACGTTATTTAGAGAAGAAACTCGTTGGCCAGGCTATTATTATAGAGGCGATCATATGAAACTTGATGATGAAAACTGGCATTGTTTAACTGTTTCTAGAAGAGATCCTGAAACTGGAAAATTTGAAATGGAGAAAAAGCCTGTTTATCATATCGTTGATGATAAAGAGAAGAAGCAAGCTTCCTAACCATTTTAGATGAGTATTGTCGACAAATCTGACGAAGAAATCATTAAAATTGCTGATCCTATCTGGGATAACATGGTTAGATGTTCCAACATGAAAGATTATGGTGGTTTTACAAGGGATTTATCATCACAAATGCTTTACGGGGCCAACGAAGTAGAGCTAGGCAAGCAATGGGCAAGCAATAAGCTAATCTCAAGTCTTAAAGAGGGGTGTGAGGCTATAGGCTGTCTAAGAAGAGGCTTGTACGTAACTGTTATCTATAAACAAAATAGTACAGAGATACCAGGAGACTTTTTAGGTCGACTTGTTCTTGGAGAAGAGGGAGATGAGGTCAAAGTCTTCGGGGCAACTATTTTTTAAATTTAATTAAATATTATTTGCATTTAATAAAACTTGTGGTATTTCGCGGGTATGCTTCAAGCTTTTAATCAAAATATTAAGAAAATCCCTTTATTAGTTTCAAATCAGCTTTCAAAAATAATTAAATCTTTTCTTTATCTTTTTATATTTTTTACTTGGGCAATTATAATCCTAGGAACATTTCAAAATTTTATTTAATTTATTCTTATAATCATTGACTTTGGATTATGAGAGGAATAGTTAGATTGTATGGAATATTTTCTTCCAATAGCTCAAGTCGAGATTAACATACTCTTTATATTTGGTTTAAGTTTAGCAGTCGGTATTCTTTCAGGATTATTTGGTGTAGGTGGCGGATTTTTAATGACACCATTTTTAATATTTTTAGGTATTCCACCTGCTTATGCAGTGCCAAATGAAGCAAGCAATATTTTAGGAACATCAGTGTCAGGTTCAACAACTCATTATTTAAAAGGTACATTAGATTATAAAATGGGATTGATGATTGTTGTGGGAGGAACTATTGGAACCTTACTAGGGATCTTAACTTTTTCCTATTTTCAGGATATTGGAAAAATAAACATCGTTATCTCTTTAGCATACATGTATATCTTAGCTATACTTGGAACTTTAATGCTTATTCAAGGAGTATCAGAAATTGATAAGGCTAGAAAAAAAATTGTTGTTAGAAAAAAATTACACACTCATTATTGGATACATGGACTACCCTTTAGAATGCGTTTTAAAAAATCAAAAGTTTATGAAAGTGCATTTACTCCAATTATAATTGGACTGATTGTTGGTTATATTGCAGCAATTATGGGAGTGGGTGGTGCATTTATATTGGTTCCTGCAATGATATATATTATTGGAATGCCAACTAAACTAATTCCTGGTACATCTTTGTTTGTTACAATATTTGTAAGTGCAATCGTAACAGTTCTTCATGCTTTTAATTATGGAACAATTGATCTTGTTTTAGTTTTTGTACTTATACTTGGCTCAATTATTGGCGTTCAGTTCGGTCAAAAAATTGGTGAAAAAGTTGATAGCTCAGAATTTAAAACAATCTTAGCAGTACTTTTATTATTAGTTGGAATTGCAATTGCTTATGACACTTTTATTAAAGAAGATTTAATAGTTGAAACAGTAGTAAATGGAACTAAAAACCTTGGTAGCATTGCACAGTTTATTTTGGATTATTCTAAAGACCTTCCAGTTTTTTATGGACTAACATCAGTTGTATTAGCAGTAGTTCTTGGCATTGGAGCTGCAATTTTAAGAAATTATATTTCTAAGTGGAACAAAGCAAGAGAAGCTAAGCTTAAAGCTTAAGCACTTCTGTATAGTTTAGTCATCACAAATTCTCTATGACCTAATGCTTCAGCACAAGTTAATCTTCCATTTGCAACTCTTATTGTAGCTTTAATTAATTCATCACCAGCTTCATCTAAATTCATTTCTCTTGATAAGATCTTAGAAACATCAACATCAATATGCTCACTCATGGTTCTAGCAGTTAAAGGATTAGCAGTTAGTTTTACTACTGGCTCAATTGGGTTTCCAATTATATTTCCTTGTCCGGTTGGAAATAGGTGAAGATTAAATCCTCCTGCAGCTTGTAAAGTAACACATTCCGCAGCAGCTGATGAGGTATCCATAAAGTATAAGCCCGGACCTTTGGTTGGTTCTTCTGCTGGCTCTAGTACATCAATAAATTTGCATCCCCCAATTTTTTGAAAGTTTCCAAAAGCTTTTTCTTCAATTGTAGTAAGTCCACCTGCTATATTTCCAGCTGTTGGTTGACTTTCAGAAAGATCGTCAGTTGCTTCTTTTAAGATGAAATCATTATACGAACTCCAAGTTTTTCTAAACTTCTCTTGAGCCTCAGGAGTTTTTCCTCTTTTTTCACACACAGTTTCAGCACCTGTTAGCTCAGATGTTTCACCAAAACATAAATGAACACCCAAGGGCTCTAATTTATCCATTAAATTTCCAACTGTCGGATTTGATGCTAATCCAGATGTTGTATCAGACTCTCCACATTTAACTGAAATCCATAAATCACTTATAGGACGCTCTTCTCTTTGTTTCTCTGACGCCCAAATTGAAAATTCTTGAGCTTTCTTTGAAACTCTTGCAATTGTGTCTATATCTCCTACACCTTCTATACTAAATCCTTCAACTGGTTTTCCAGTTGTTGCAATTGCATCAACAATTCTTTTTGTCCATTTAGGCTCAATACCAATTACTATAACTGCTGCAACATTTGGATTTTTTCCTGTTCCAATCATAGTTCTAAAATGAAGCTCTAAGTCCGCTCCAAATTGTAATCTTCCATAAGAATGTGGAAGTGCAATCGTACCTTTAATATTATTAGCTACAGCTTCAGCACAAGCATTTGAGATATCATCAACAGGTAAGATTATTACATGATTTCTTGTACCTGTTCTTCCATCTTCTCTTTTATATCCTAAAAACGTTTTTGGAATTTCCATTTTACCACTTTTTAGTTTTTACGTTATGAACATGTACATGCTCACCTTTTTTAATTGATTTTACTACTTTGCCAATATCATGCCCGTACTTTAATATTGTATCTCCCTCGTTAAGATCAGTCATAGCAATCTTATGACCCAAAGGTATTTCATCCATCGATTGAATTTTAACTGATTTATCATTTTCCATAATCCAGCAATCACAGTCTTGTTTAGGAGTAATTTTTTCAATAACTACAACACCTACATTGTCTTTTTCATCGTGGATTATAATATCAGTGCCGGCCATTGTGACGATTTCTTTGTTTGAAATTCGATCCAATTTATATATGAATTGGGCACTTTGACAATTAAAAAATAGAATTAAGAGGAATTTGATATGGCTAAAATGACAACAGAAGAAGCTTTTGTAAAAGTTTTACAAATGCATGGTATCGAACATTCGTTTGGTATTATTGGTTCTGCATTCATGCCTATTTCTGATCTTTTCCCAGAAGCTGGAATAACTTTTTGGGACGTTGCTCATGAAACAAATGGTGGATTGATTGCTGATGGTTATACGAGAGCAACTGGAAAAATGTCAATGGTCATTGCTCAAAATGGTCCAGGTATTACAGGACTTGTTACACCAATAAAAACTGCTTACTGGAATCATACTCCTCTACTATTAGTTACACCACAAGCTGCAAACAAAACTATGGGTCAAGGTGGTTTTCAAGAAGTAGAGCAAATGAATTTATTTAAAGACATGGTGTGTTATCAAGAAGAAGTTAGAGACCCATCAAGAATGGCAGAAGTTTTAAACAGAGTAATAGAAAAAGCATTTAGAGGTTCAGCGCCTGCACAAATAAATGTACCAAGAGATTTTTGGACACAAGTTATAGATATAGAATTACCTCCAATTGTAAGATTTGAAAGACAAGGTGGTGGAAAAGATGCAGTTGATAGAGCGGCAAAATTATTATCAGAAGCAAAATTCCCTGTAATTTTATCTGGGGCGGGAGTTGTTATAGGTGATGCGATTGATGATTGTAAAAAATTAGCAGAAAAGCTTGATGCACCTGTGTGCAATGGATATCAACATAACGATAGCTTTCCAGGAAGCCATCCATTAGCTGTTGGTCCATTAGGTTATAATGGATCTAAAGCTGCAATGGAATTAATTTCAAAAGCTGATGTAGTTTTAGCATTAGGGACAAGACTAAATCCATTCTCAACCTTACCAGGATATGGAATTGATTACTGGCCTAAGGATGCAACAATTATTCAAGTTGATATGAACCCTGATCGTATTGGTTTAACCAAGAAAGTTACAGTTGGTATTTGCGGTGATGCTAAAATGGTAGCTCAACAAATATTAGAAAAACTTTCATCAAATGCTGGAAATAATGGTAGAGAAGATAGAAAAAATCTAATTCATCAAACAAAATCCGCATGGTTGCAAACTCTTACAAGTTTAGATCATGAGGATGATGATCCAGGAACTGTTTGGAATAAAGAAGCAAGAGAAAGAGATAAAGATAGAATGTCTCCAAGACAAGCGTGGAGAGCTATTCAAGCTGGAATGCCAGAAGATGTTATAATCTCAAGTGATATTGGAAATAATTGTGCAATTGGCAATGCATATCCAACATTTGAGAAACCTAGAAAATATTTGGCACCAGGTTTATTTGGACCATGTGGCTATGGATTTCCCTCAATACTTGGAGCTAAAATTGGATGTCCAGACACACCTGTTATAGGTTTTGCTGGTGATGGTGCGTTTGGAATAAGCATGAATGAAATGAGTTCTTGCGCTAGAGAAGAGTGGCCAGCAATAACAATGGTAATTTTTAGAAATTATCAGTGGGGTGCTGAAAAAAGAAATTCGATATTATGGTTTGATGATAATTTTGTTGGCACAGAATTAGATCCAGAATTAAGCTACTCAAAAGTTGCAAATGCATGTGGATTAAAAGGTGTCACTGTTAGAACAATGGAAGAGACAACAAATGCAATCAAGCAATCGTGTGAGGATCAAAAGAAAGGAATTACGACATTTATAGAAGTGATTCTTAATCAAGAACTTGGCGAACCATTTAGAAGAGATGCTATGAAAAAACCTGTTCGTGTCGCTGGTATTAGCAAAGAAGACATGAAACCCCAATAAAATATTCTTTAAGGTCTAGGTAAATTAATTTAAAGTATTCATTAAAATTTAAATTTTCTTAATCTATTTATAAAGGATATAATTTTTTTTAATGAACAACATAGAAAATCTTTTAAACACAACACAGATAACAAATGAACCTACAACTGTACTATTAGCGCTTTTGTTTTGTTGTGTAAGTGGTTATTTACTTAAGTTTTTTTACGATAAATATTCTAATTACAATTTATCAAATAATAAAATCTCATCGATTTTACCCATTTTAACTATAGTTACTTTTTTAATTATAACCATTATAAAATCCTCTATTGCTTTATCATTAGGTTTAGTAGGAGCTTTATCGATTGTAAGATTTAGA
>CACAZW010000017.1 GCA_902537055.1 uncultured Pelagibacteraceae bacterium | reverse complement strand
TTAAAGATCCTATCAAAACTATTGGTGTTGGGGATAATCATAATGATATAAGCATGCTTAAAAATACTGATATTCCATGCTTAGTTTTTAATCAGCATTTTAAAACAACTAACTTAAATATAAGAAAATTAATAATTTCTAGTAAGCCATCTCCCCAGGGCTGGGCTGATGTGATCAAAAAGGCGGTGTTTAAAATTAAATAATATGATTAATAGCTGCCATGAGTGAATTTTCACAAAATGGAATTATCTCAACATTGCATGATTTTGGGACCAAATCCACCAAAGAAATAGAAAGTGAACTATTAAAATTTTCTAGTGAGAGAAAAATGGAATTAATTTTACCATGTCTCTTCTCAGAAATTGAAGGTGATGCTTTACCCAATATCGTTTCAGAAATAAAAAAAACTAATTATTTAAATCACATAATTATAGGTCTCGATAAGGCTAATGAGGATCAAGCTAGAAAGGCATGGACTTTTTTCGAGCAACTTGAAACACCTTTTACAATTTTATGGAATGACGGACCCAATTTAAAAAAGTTAGATAAAGAATTAAAAAAAAAGGATTTAGCCCCAAGTGAAAAAGGTAAAGGTAGAAATGTATGGTATTGTATAGGAATGTCCATTGCTAGAGATACAGCAAGATCTGTGGCTTTACATGATTGTGATATAAAAACTTATGACAGGCGAATGCTAGCTAAATTGTTTTATCCTGTTGTAAATCCTCTTTTTAATTTTGAGTTTTGTAAAGGATATTATCCAAGAGTTGCTGATGGTAAAATGAATGGCAGAGTTGCAAGATTATTGGTTTTTCCTTTACTGACAGCTTTGGAAAAAACTATTGGTAAAAGTGATTATCTAGATTTCATGAAATCCTTCAAATATCCTCTCGCAGGGGAATTTTCATTTAGGCGTAATGTTCTACCTGAATTAAGGATTTCCTCTGACTGGGGTATAGAAATTGGAATTTTATCTGAAATGCAAAGGAGTTATTCTCCACAAAACATATGTCAGGTTGATCTTGCAGAAACTTACGATCACAAGCACCAGAAACTATCTATTGATGATGAAACAAAAGGTTTGTCTAGAATGTCTATAGATATAATAAAAACTTTTATTAAAAAATTAGCCACGCAAGGACATTCTTTTAGTAGAGAAAAATTTAGATCTTTGAAAGCAACTTATTATAGGTCAGCTTTAGATTTAATTGATATATATAGAAGTGATTCACAAATGAATGGTCTAAAATTTGATTCTCACACAGAAGAGAAGGCAGTAGAACTTTTTGCAATAAATATAATGAAAGCTGGTGAGGCATTTTATTTAAATCCTATGGATACACCATTTATTCCAACTTGGAGCAGAGTTAAAAGTGCTATTCCTGATTTTTTAGACAGACTTCAAGATGCTGTAAATGAAGATAACAAACAATACATTTAATTTTCCTTTTTATTACAAACAAAAAATAACTTTCTTGGAAAAGAGCCCTCTTCGAAATAATCAATAGATAAATTTTCATATCCGTTTATCAGATTTTGAATTTTTTTTTTTGAAAAAAAATGAATTATAAAACCATCGATTTCGTATAGATCTTCTCCTCTATGAATACCTTTTTTATAATCTCCATCGTCAGTATTTCTTACTGTGTAAATATTTATTCCTCCTGGTTTTAAAATTCTATGAATTTCGCTATTAAGTTTGTCCAAATCTTTCTGGGTTAAAGCCATGCAATAAAGCATATGTGAATAACAAGCATCAACTGAATTACTTTCAAATGGTAGGTCCTCTCTTATGTCAAATTTTAATGCAGAAATTGAAGATGTTAGATTTTCTTTTTTTATTTTTTCGTTGATAACTTTAATTCCATTTTCACTATAATCTAATGCTGTTACATTTATCAAATTCTTGGCAAAGTAAATGCTATCTCTTCCTAGGCCAGCTCCTAGCTCAACAATTTTAGAATAATTGTTTTCTTTGAAAATATTTAAAGCTTTTTTTGCAGGTAAACTTGGTTCTAAACCAAACATCTCAGGCTTATTTGAGAAATTGGTTTCCCAATGCTGAGATTGTCGGTTTAAAATATTTTTATCCAATTTACTTAGAAGGGTCTGGAACCTTTCTTAGATAAGGTTTTACGGTTTCCCATCCATCTGGATATATTTTTTTAGCTTCGTCATTTTTAATCGCTGGCAAAATAACAACATCCTCTCCCTTTTTCCAATTAGCAGGAGTAGCTACTTTATGTTTAGCTGTTAACTGCATAGAGTCTATTGCGCGCAAAATCTCTAAAAAGTTTCTTCCAGTTGCCATAGGATACGTAAGATATAATCCAATTCTCTTATCAGGTCTGATTACAAAAATAGTTCTTACAGTTTCATTATCAACTGCAGTTCTACCCATTGATGTTGTTCCAGCATCTGCTTCCAACATATTGAATAATTTTGCAACTTTTAAATCTTCATCAGCAATAATTGGATAATTTGGTTTTGTACCAGATACATCTTTAATATCATCTAACCATTTTTTATGATCCTCTACCCCGTCAACGCTTAAACCAATCACTTTGACATTTCTTTTATCGAACTCATCTTTCATTAAACCTAAAGCACCAAGTTCTGTAGTACAAACTGGTGTAAAATCTTTAGGGTGTGAAAAAATAACTCCCCAACTATCACCTAACCATTCGTGGAAAGAAATATCTCCTTCAGTTGTTTTAGCTTGAAAATCAGGACACATACTATTTATTTTTAACATTGTCTCCTCCTTATAAAAAAAATATTATATGAAAGATTGTTTTACTAAGCAAACTTTTATAAAGTTAGGTATATATGATATTTGAACAACTTTTCGATCAAAAATCTTCTACATACACTTATATAATTGCAAGTGGTGAAGGTAGAGAAGCATTAATAATTGATCCGGTCATTGAACATTCTGATGAGTATTCAACTATATTAAATAATTTAGATCTTAAACTTGTAAAAGTAATTGATACTCACATTCATGCTGATCATATCTCAGCATTAAATGAATTAAATAAAAGAACAAACTGTATAAGGGTTATGGGAGAAAAATCTAAATCAGAAGTGATAGATCTAAGAATTAAAGATGGTGAAAAAATTAAAGTTGAAGAAGTTGAACTTCAAGCAATTTATACTCCTGGTCATACTGATTGCTCTTATAGTTTTTTGATGAATGACAGAGTTTTTACTGGAGATACACTTTTAATAAATGGAAGTGGTAGAACAGATTTTCAAAATGGTAATGCTTACGATGCTTACGACTCTATATTTAATAAATTATTAAAATTACCCGAAAAAACTCTCGTATTTCCAGCTCATGATTATAATGGCAAGAAATTTTCCACTATCGAAAATGAAAAAAATAATAATCCAAGATTACAAGTAAGTTCAAAAGAAGAATACGCAGACATAATGAATAATCTAAATCTTGCAAATCCAAAAATGATGGATGTCGCAGTGCCTGCTAATGTAAAAGGGCTTACTTTAGACAATATTAATTAACTTTAAATTTCAACATTAATAACTATATAGGCAGTCTATGAATGACTATTTGCAATCAATTATTGATAGGGATCCAGCAGCAAGATCAAAGCTAAGTGTAATTTTAACATACCCTGGCGTTAAGGCTGTATTTTTTCACAGAATTGCAAATTTTTTTGCTACTGCAAAATTTGATCTTATCGCAAGAATTATTTCTCAGTTTTCCCGTTTCTTGACTGGTATTGAAATTCACCCTAAAGCAAAAATCGGAAAAAATTTATTTATTGATCATGGTATGGGAGTTGTAATTGGAGAAACATCAGACATCGCAGACAATGTAACTATTTATCATATGGTTACTTTAGGTGGAATATCCCCTAGTATTAATTCTAATGATCAAAGAGAAGTTAAGAGACACCCTACTCTTCGTGACAATGTTGTAGTTGGTTCAGGTGCTCAAATTTTAGGGCCAGTAATAGTTGGAAAAAATGCTAAAATTGGTGCGAATGCAGTTGTCACAAAAAATGTTCCTGAAAATGCTGTTATGGTAGGAATACCTGCTAAGAATGTTGGAACAGCAACTGAAGAATTTAAACCTTATGCTGTAACTAATGGCAGTGAGGAAAACGAATAATGAAAAATTACAAGGATGATTTTATCCAATCAATTGGAAATACTCCTTTAATAAAACTAAAAGCTGCATCTGAGATAACTGGTTGTAATATTTATGGTAAAGCTGAATTTTTAAATCCAGGAGGATCTGTAAAAGACAGAGCAGCACTTGCTCTTATAAAAGACGCTGAAGAAAAAAAATTAATATCTAAAGGCGGAATAATTGTGGAAGGTACTGCAGGAAATACTGGAATTGGATTATGTTTATTAGGAAATTCACTAGGTTACAAAACTATTATTGTAATGAACGATAATCAAACTCAAGAAAAAAAAGATACATTAAGAAATATTGGTGCAGATTTGAAATTGGTTCCACCAAAACCTTATAAAGATGAAAATAACTTTGTTAAAATTGCTGCTAGAATGGCTGAGGAGCTAAAAAGTTCAAATAATCATGGAGTTGTCTGGGCAAACCAATTTGATAATACCGCAAACTCTAAAGGTCACTACTATACAACGGGTCCTGAGATATGGGAGCAAACGGAAGGAAAAGTTGATGGATTTGTATGTTCTTCTGGAACTGGAGGAACAATTGGTGGAGTAAGTAGTTTTTTAAAAGAAAAAAATAAAGATATAAAAATTTACCTATCAGATCCAAAGGGATCCTCTCTTTACAATCACATTGAAAACGGCGAGTTAAAAGCTGAAGGTGGATCAATAACTGAGGGTATTGGATCCAGCAGAGTAACTGCTAATTTTGCAGAAGCAAAAATAGATGGAGCCTTTTCAATTGAAGATAAAGAATCTTTGCCAATACTATATGATTTAATCAAAAATGAAGGTTTAAGTCTTGGAACAAGTTGTGGAGTAAATATTGCAGGTGCAATTAGATTGGGTAAAAAACTAGGCCCAGGAAAAACTATTGTCACTATTCTTTGCGACAAATCAGACAGATACAACTCAAAGATGTTTAATAAACCTTTTTTAATTGAAAAAGGTTTACCTTATCCCGACTGGATATAATCACGCATACCAGCACTGTAATAAAACCATTACATTTTTAATTTAGAATAAATAAATATTATCTAATCAAAGGAATTTTATGAACGCAAAAGAAGTAGTTAAAAAAGGATATGAACTTTTTGGCAAAGGAGATATGGAGGGATTTATGGAAATGGTACATGATGATATCACTTGGATTTATCCTGGAGATAAGCATCCAATGTCAGGAACTCATAAAGGCAAAGAAGCATATATGAAAACCATGATGCGAGTTCCAGATCTATGGAGTAATTTTTCAGTAACCCCTGATATGATGATAAGTGAGGGGAATAAAGTGTTTGTTAAAGCAATTGCTAAGGCAGATGGCATGGATACTATTTTTGGTCATTATTTTGAAGTAAGCGATGATGGTAAACTGACATTGTTTATTGCGTTTGACGACACATTGAGCATGTTCAATGCAATGAAAAAGTAAGAGTTTATGAAAAAATTATATTTTTTTTTAATTATCATATTTATGTCGAGCACAGCTTTTGCTGAACAAGGACAAATTAAACAAAACGGTTTTTTTGCAGGTACATCAAAGGTTTTAGGTGACGATAAAGGTAATTTTACAATTATCTATGATGGTATGTTGGGTTTAAAAGCATTAGATGGAACGACTTTTGGAGATAAATCTTCAATGAGATGCGTAGGTTCAATAGTTGTTTTTGCAGGAAAAGGATATGAAAGTGGTACTTGCGTAAATAAATTTGAAGATGGTGGAACAGCAACTTCGCAATATAAAGGTGTTTTTGGAAAAATGTTGAGATGGAAATATGTAAGTGGAACTGGAAAGTATGAAAATATATCAGGTGGTGGAACTGCGACTATAAAAGGTATGAATTCTGCACAAGAAGGGATAGTTCATTCTTACAATGAAATTACAGGAAATTATAATTTAAACTAAGGAGAAATATGTCAATTTTAGAAAAACTTAATAAAGCAATTTTGGAAAAGGATGGGGCTGCAGCTGGAGAGTTAGTGCATGAAGAATATAAGATGTTTTCTCATCTTAAAGGCGAATATGTGCATATGGGTAAAGAAGGTATGATAGAGGCTGTAAGTAAAGGAATGATGAGTCCTGTTAAACATAGAATTCTTTTTGAAAATGATGAGATAGGTTTTGATCATTCTTATGTGACTTATCAAGATGGAAACACAGAGGCGTTAATGTGTTGTTGGAAGTTCAAAGATGGAAAAATCATCGAAGTAGAGACAGGCGCAACAAAATTACCAAAAGAATAAATTAAGGAGGATTATGAGTGGCGCAGAAACAAAAAGTTTTGATAAACCAGATCAGGAATTTAAACAATTTGACAATGCAGACATGTACCATGTGAATGTTGGTGGACAGAGGTTAGTACAAATTAAACTTCAACCAGGTTGGAAATGGTCAAAAGATGTTAAACCAAAAATAGACTCCGACGCTGCAAGTTGTCAGGCAAATCATATTGGGGTTATTGTAAAAGGAACTGTGTGTGCAAAACATGACGATGGAACAGAAATTACTTATACCGCCGGTAGCGCTTACTCAGTTAAACCAGGTCATGATGCATGGGTAGTTGGTGATGAGCCAGTTATTGCATACGAGTTTGGTGGAGTGTGGGGCGAATAATGGTGAAGATGGTAGGTAGTTTTGAAGTAAAAGATTGGGATCACTGGAAAAAATCTTTTGATGCCCATAAAGAACCTAGGGAAGCTGCTGGTATAAAAACAGTTTATGTTGGAAATGAAATAGATAATCCAAATAAAGTTCATATAGTCATGGAGACTCCCGCAGCAGATACAATGCAAAAATTTATGCAAGACCCAGATAATGCTAAAGTAATCGAAGAATCTGGACACAAACAAGAAACAACAATGATGAGCGTTTGCTCAGATTAAAACAAACAGAAAGGTAATATGAAATACTATATGGTAACTCACACGTTTAAATCCAAAGAAATGAAAAAAAAATTTAATGAAACTTTAGGCGGAATGACTAGAGAACAAATAATTGAATCATCAACAAGTGATAAGGCCAAATGTCAAATGACATACTACACTCCTGATGAGACAATGACTATGTTCTGTCATTGGATGGCTGAAAGCACCGATGCTATTAATGAGCAACTTTCTGCTATGAATGATTTTTTTGAACCACATCAATTTACAGAGGTAAAAGAGGAAGTATTCAATTTTAATAGTTAAACAATATAGGAAAATTTATGAAAAAAATTATAGTCGTATTATTCTTAAGTATCTTTACTTCAAATTGCTTTGCAGATGGTCATGTAAAGAGAATATTATCAACAAGTGAAACTGGTATGGGAAATGAAATTGTTTATCCATCGGGTAAAGCAAAAATAACAGCTTTTGAATTTACTGTCCCTGTAGGAGCTCCAGTAAAACCTCACACACATTCCTTTCCAGTATTAATAATGATCCAACAAGGTGAAATTGAGCTTACGATGGATGGCAAAACCAAAGTTTATAAGGCTGGTGATGCATTTGTTGAAGATGTCGGTATTGCACATGAGTCTCGAAATATAGGAAATGTGCCTGCTAAAGCAATAGTGGTTGCAATCGGTGTTGAAGGTCAGAAGATTGTAAATCCAGTTAAATAGAGAGGAAACAAAAATGATAATTAAAATAGAAGAAAATATAAAATCACTTTCATCATGGATGAATATGGTAAAAGCGAATGCTGAAAAAATTAAAGGATTTGGTGCTACGATTATTTTTGCAGGTGTATCAAAAGAAGACCCTACAAAATTTACTGTAATCGTTAAGTATGCAACCATGGAAGGTTTTGAAGCATTTAAAAATGACAAAGAACTTCATGCAGCAAGAGCTGAAGCAGGCGTGGATTTAGATTCAGCAAAGGTTACACCGATGCATGAAGATTTTATGGAAAATTTTAGTGGATAAACAATTAATATAAAGAAAGGATAAAATATGGAAACAGAAACACTAGTAGTAGCTCATTTAAAAGAAGGTATGTTAGAAAAATTTATGGGCTTTATGCAATCAGATGCTGGTATGGCAGAAAGATCGAAAGTTGCAAATGTATCAAAAACAATTGGAACAGTTGCACCCGACAAAAAAACAGTAATGTTTAAAATTTTTGTGACCGATAAAGCTGCCCTTAAAGCTTTTATAGATGGAAGCAATCCAGTATCAGCTCCAGTTATGAAAGAAGTTATGGAAAGTTACAGTGTCTACGAATTAAATAAAGTAGATATGTAATAATTTTTGTAATAAGGTTTGTAATGCCTTCAGGATATATCATATTAAATATTAATGTGTTAAATCCTGAAAATTACAAAGAGTATTTGGAAAAAGCTCCTCCAACTGCTCAAATGTTTGGTGGCGAATACATTATAAGAGGTGGCGAAAATGAAGTCATTGAAGGTGAGTGGAAATATCCAAGAACTGTTGTAATTAAATTCCCATCTTATGAAAAAGTTTTTGAGTGGTACAATTCCGAAATATATAAACCTATCAGACAGATTAGATTAGATAATACTGTATCAAATACATTAATAATTAAAGGAGCATAAAGGAGAAAAAAATGTCAATATTAGAAAAATATAGTGCTGCAATTAAAAATAAAGATGAAGCAGCAATGAATGAACTTTTGCATGATGATTTTAAATTCACAATGCATAAATCAGGGAGTGTTTTAACTAAAAGTGATGTTATCAAATGGGCAATGAGTGGTGATATTAAGCAAGATAAAACTAGAATTGTTTATGAAAATGATGAAGTTGGTGTTCACCATGCGTTTGTAACATTTGATGATGGTAATGTAGAAGCAGTTATGGCAGTCTACAAATACAAAGATGGCAAAATGATTAGTTTAGAAACTGGCGCAACGCCAATGCCAAAATAAGTGAACAATATAGATTTTTATTTTTCTATTGGAAGTACTTATACTTATCTTTCGGTTACTCGAGCACTAGAAGCAGAAAAACAACATCAAATTAAGTTTAACTGGACTCCTTTTAGTGTGAGAGCAATAATGAAAGAAATGAACAATGTTCCCTTTCCTAAAGAAAAAAAAAATAAAGTAGATTACATGTGGAGAGACATAGAAAGAAGAGCAAAAAATTATGGATTTTTTGCCAAAACACCTGTTCCTTATCCTTTAACAGAATTTGATTTAGCTAATAAAATTGCAATATTAGGTTTAAAAAATAATTGGGGTGTAGATTACATTCAGCTTACGTATAAACGATGGTTTCAAGAAGGAAAAGAGCCTGCTGTTGAACCAAACTTGAGTGAAATCTGCGAAAAACTAAGCTTAGATAAAGAAAAGATTGTTTCAGAGGCAAGCTCTGAGGAAGTTAATAATATTTATTTATCAAATACAGAAAAAGCTAGAAAAAATAAAATATTTGGAAGTCCGTCATTTATTGTAAAAAATGAAATATTCTGGGGAGATGATAGAATGGAAGATGCAATCAAATGGTCGAAGGCAAATGAATAATATAACTGCTTATATAATTTTATTAATCGCAGTAATTCTTGGAACAGCTTCAAATAGTTTTGCTAAAAGTGCTCAAGGTTTTACATTATTAATACCTAGCATAATCACAGCAGTAACAATTGTTGGATGCATGTATACTTTGTCTTTAGTTATGAAAAGTATACCAGTTGGAATAACATATGCCTCTTTTGCAGGCTTATGTATAATTGCAACAGCTGCCGTTGGTGTTATAAAATTTAATCAAGTACCAAATTTTTATACAATAATTGGATTGATTTTAATTATCTCGGGTGTCTTAATAGTTAACTTATTAGGAACAAATAAGTGAAACCGTTATCTGGTTACATTTATTTAGTATTAGCTATATCAACAGGGATAGCTGCAAATAGTTTTGCTAAAATTTCAGATGGATTTTCAAAATTAACTCCAACGATATTATCAATAGCTTTTATGTGTATAACTATGTATGGACTTGCAAAAGCTATGTCTATGATACCAGTAGGTTTTACTTATGCCACTTATAGTGGGATAACAGTGGCTGCTATTTTAGTCTTCGGTATGATTAAATATAACCAGATACCAAATATGTATGGGTTAATTGGGATTTTTTTAATTATTATTGGTGTTGTAATGGTTAATTATCTTGGAAGAATTAATTAGCTCTTATTTAATAATAAAATTAGTACTCCTACTACAAATATAATTATCCCTAAAATTTCTGTAATTTTAACTTTTTCTTTAAACATATACTTTGAAGACACATAGCTAAATAATAATTCTATTTGGCCGATAGCTCTAACAAATGAAGATTGTATTAATGTAAAAGCATAAAACCAAGATAATGTTGCGAGAAATCCAGCTAACCCTGCTGTCAAACATTCATACTTGTTTTCATATAATTTTTTAAACTGCGACTTTTCAAATATAATTAAATAAATAGTAACTAATGTTGTTTGTATAACTAGACCAAAAAATAGTGTTGCTATAGC
>CACAZW010000016.1 GCA_902537055.1 uncultured Pelagibacteraceae bacterium | reverse complement strand
AAATGGTTTTCTACCATGAAGCCAGAAATAGTTATTTGCAACTACCGAAAAGCCAACTGGTAAAGGCATTATAATCTTTTTTTGACTACCTTCTAACGAGTCTGATAATTTTTGGAGAAATAGTCCTTGTTCCATATTTTTAGGCTCAGGAAATTGGTCTATATAAGAAATTTGCGGTTTTCCATTTTCATCTTCTGAAAAAACAGGGTGTTCAACCTTATAATCAACATTTTTACTTTTTGGTGAGCCCCATAAGAAGTTTTGCTTTCCAACTTTATCATTAGTTAAGCTATCTAAATGTTCCCAATCATCTAGGTGCAACATTGCAGTTTCTCCACCTTTTACATTTTCTTCTTCCATTTTTAACATTAATAGCCAATCAGTTTTTTCTTTAACGTAAGTACCATCAGTATGAAGATCCATATTAGTGTATGCTTTTCTAAGATATGAGTCGCTATTATCCTCATGTTTAACATGAAATCTCGCATAGTATTTTCCAGCCATTGAATCAAAATTTGGATTACCAAGTAAGTGTGTTACAGCTGTTGATAGTTTAATAAGAAAATTATTATCAATTTTTTTAGATTTATTTTTAGGCCCTATAATAAAACAACCAGTATCTCTATTTCTTAAAACAGAGTTTATAAATTTTCCAAGCTTTTCCCCCGTAGAATCATCTAAAGATTTTGCAAGTGTAAATCTAGTAAAAGGTTTATATTCAAGAGCTGTAATATCAAATTTTTTAAAAGGAAATATTAATTTATCTATTATTTCATCTTCAATTTTAATATTTATTATTCTTTTGGAATAATCGCTAAATGAAATATCAAACCCTTGAATAGTATCTAAGCTATCCATTATAATTATTTATTACAAACTCCAATTGAATTTGGTCCACATGTTTCACCGTTAGTCCATGTTGCTCCAATTAAATTTGCTCCATCAAAATTAGCATTGGTCATATTTGACGAGGTAAAATTAGCTTCCATTAGATTTGCATTTTGAAAATTTGCTTCAATTAATGTTGAGCCCATAAAGTCAACCCTCGTCATATTTGCTCCTGTAAAATTAGCTTTTTCAAAATTTCCACCAACAAGCGTTGACTCATATAAGTTAGCTCTTACAAATGTCGACTCTGGAAAAGTTCCAAATGACAAATTTGACGTCATCATAATACTTTTATCAAAATTTACTTGTATAAAACTCGCAAATGATAAATTTGAGTTAGGTAAATAGCTGCCTTGTAAATCTTGTCCATCCGAAAATCTACAATTAGTATAGTCAACACCATCGGTTAAAGGATCATCGCATGCTGCTTGTGAAATACCTGGTATTAAAATCAAGAAAAATAGTAAAATAATTTTTTTCATTTATATCGTAAAGCTACTTAATAAAAACATAATGATAGCAGAGAATAAAGTTGGGTAAACTAAATTATTTCTAGTTAATTTAAAAATTATTATTGCTAAAAATACAACAATAAATCTAGATAAATAATTACTATCAGAAAGTGCACCAGCTGGAAATATTATCATTCTAGAAATTAGAGCAGCCAATGTCGAATACGCTAAATAATTAAACCACCTATATATTTTAGTATTTTCATCTATTATTTCAGATGTGAAAGCTCCTAAAAACCTTGAGATATAAGTAGCTAAAGACGTAATAACTATTATTAAAACAATATTAGCTGACATTTTTCTCTCCTATTACAAAAGCAACAGTTCCAGCAATAAACCCACCAATCAAAACACACCAATCAGGACTAATAAAATAAAATAAAGGTCCTAAGATAGCTCCTAAAATTATTGAAACATTTAATTGTATAGACTTCATCACCCCTATCATTGTGCAAGTAAAATAAATTGGATTAATTATAGCTAGTCCAATCATCATTTCTCTATTTAAGAAATCAGCAGAGTAATAACCTAACACAGTTGAAAAAATTGCTATCAACCAAGTTGCAGTTCCAATTCCTATCCAAAAGTCGACTCTATATTTTTTTTCAATATCTTTATAATTGTTTTTAAGAATTAACCATGAAGATACTGCAACAAAATGAGATGAAAGATAATACTTCCATCTCGGTTGGCTTTGATGTTTTAATAATGGCATTAAAGATACAGTCATCGGATACAATCTTGCATTCACTAACCAAACTGCAAAAAATAAATTTAGTAAAGAAACTCCAATTAAAATTGATTCTGCCATCACAAGTGAACCAGGTAATGCGTAAGTTAAAAATGTAGAAAAAATACTTTCTTGAATTGTGAAACCTAAATTTTTTAATAAAGCACCTATTGCTAAAAAACTTAAACCAAGAGCAATTGCAGGGCTATCAAATTCTTTTGCACAAAGAATTCCTTTAAAAAAATATTTTGAATTAATCATCCGCCTAGGAATAGACGTCCAACATCATCATTTTTAAGTAAATCGTCACCTCTTCCAGCTATTGCAGTTTGGCCAGATACTAATACATATCCGATATCGGAAAACTCTAAACCTTTTTTGGCATTTTGCTCAACTAGAATAATTGTTTTCTTTTCATTTTTTTGTAAGTCACCTAAAATTTCAAATACCATATCAATATATTTTGGCTCTAATCCAATAGAAGGTTCATCAACTAAAAGAACAGAAGGTTTCATTACTAAGGCTCTAGATATTTCCAGTAATCTTCTTTCTCCACCTGATAAAACTTTTGCTGGTTTATTTCTTCTATTCCTTAATCTTTCATATTTGTCTAAAATCTTTTCTGCTTCTTGATATGACTCTTCTGTTTTATCTTTGATAAAACCACCCATTAATAAATTTTCCTCAACAGTCATATCTGGAAAAACTGAATTATCTTGCAGAATATAAGCTATGCCAACCGTTTTTAATTTTTCAGCTGGAGTTAATTTTGTTATTTCTTTTCCATCAATTTCTATTTTACCTGAGAAAATATTTGTAAATCCATATATCGAGTGAAGTATTGTTGATTTGCCAGCACCATTAGGACCAATTAAGCATAAAGATTGAGCTTTGCTTACAAATAAATCAAAATTATGTAAAATTTCCATTTTACCATATCCAGCATTCAAATTTTTTATTGTTAAATGAATATCTTCAGAAGATAAGTTTTTTAAATCTTCTGCAACAGGTGCTTTTCCCAAAACTTCATATTGATTAGACACTATTGAGCCCCCAAATATGCATCAACTACTCTTTTATCATTTTTAATTTCTTCAGGAGTACCATTTGCAAGCATTTTACCATGTGCAAGACAAAATATGTCTTCAGCTAATTGCATAATCACTCTCATATTGTGCTCAATAACAAGTAATGTTATTCCAAAATCTTGATTAACTTTGATTAGTCTATCAATAATTCCATTAATTAAAGTAGGATTAATACCTGCTGTTGGCTCATCTAATAGTAGCATTTCTGGTTCATTCATTAGTGCCATTGCAAGTTCTAATAATTTTTGCTGACCAAAAGATAGGTCACCTGCCCTGAGTTTTCTTTTTTGATACAATCCAACAAAATTAAGTAAGTTTTCAGCTTTTTCTGTGAGCTCTTTTGGAATTTTAGAGAAAATTTTAAACAAACTTTCATCACTACCTTTGTGACTGATAAGCATGTTATCTACACAGTTTAATTTTCCATAGATTCTAGTTTGTTGAAATGTTCTCAATAATCCCAATTTTGCAATTACTGGTACCGGTAATTCAGATACTTCTTTTCCATTAAACTTAATTGAACCATTATCTATTGGATAAGTACCAACTATTGAATTAAATAAAGTAGTTTTACCAGATCCATTTGGTCCAATAAGACCAACTATCTTTCCTTTTTCAACCGACATTGAAATATCTACATTAGCTTTAACACCACCAAATGATTTACTTACATTGTTGACTTCTAAAATGCTCATTTTAGCTCCACCTGTGCTTTTCGATCAGCTTCATCAACAACTTCACCAAATCTTTCTGGATATTTTTCTCTTAACCATCCCATCAGACCTTCTGGGAAATAAATTACTATAACAACAATTAAAACCCCTAATGCAACATACTGCCATCCAAGGAAGAATGTCCAAAAACCTTCTTTAAAAAAGTGAAATAAAGTTGCACCAATAATTGGGCCCCATAAAGTCCCCTTACCTCCAAGGATTGCCATCAAAACCATGAATACTCCCATTTCTCTTCCATCAAATGCAACATCAGTTGAGTCTATGTAACCAACTAAACCTCCCATTATTCCACCAGCAAGACCACAAAAGAAAGCTGAGATCATCCATCCAGAAATTTTATATTTCATAGTCTCTATTCCCATTGCTTCAGCCTTGTCTTCATTATCTCTGATCGCATTCAGAATTAATCTAAATCTTGTTGTGTAAATTGCTCTTACAGCAATGAATGTGAGTACCAGTGCGCCGAAACTTAAAAAATAAAAAAATTCACCTCTTGCCTCTAAACCACCTATGTTTGGAAAAGGAGGAGTGGTAAAGCCCTGTCCAGCTCCAATAATTTCAATACCTCCAGAAATTTCACCTGCTGCAACTCCTAAACCCAATGTACAAATTGCAAAGTAATGACCTCTCAATCCTAAAATTGAATAACCAATTAATCCTGCAACTATTGTAGGGACTACTGCCGCAACTACAAGTCCAGCTGCCATGCCTTGAAAAAATTGAGAAGGTGTGTGAACGAAAGTTTTTTCTCCTCCACTTTCAGTCCATTCAGCTAATGGAAAAAACATACCAACCTGAACAGATGCACAAAGATACATCCCTAAACCATAAAAAAGAATATTTCCAAACGAATTATAACCCATTTCACCACCTTGGATGTTCCAAGTAGTTGCAAGAACGATTAATACACACAGAATTGATAATTGAACTTTAAAAGCTGGAAAAATAAATGGCGCTACTAAACCAAATACCAAAATTCCTATGTACAAGATCCAACTATTTTTGTTCATATAAACTCTCTATTTTATCTCTAAAATCTTTATCAACTGTAAAATAATGTCCGTTTTCTTCATGAAGACTTGATCCTGTTGAATGATATTGATCTAAATGTTTTTTAAATTTGACAATATCCACTTCTATCAAGTTGCCATTATCATCCTTAATTTTATTTTTTTTCACTTTAAATACTCTCTCTTTCTTGAAAGTTTAAATCTTCTGTAAACTAAAATTAAAACTAATAATAAAAATACTGAACCAATTCTAAATTCTGTACCAAGAATGTAATCTGCAAATTCTTCAAATATTCCTAATCCCATACCTGAAATAGCTACTCCAGGTAAATTTCCTAATCCAGCAACAATTACAATCATAAATGATCTTATAGTGTAGGGTAATCCCATATAAGGATGAATGGTAAATGTTATTGAAATTAAAGCTCCTGCTACACCACATAATGCTGCATTTATTCCAAAGGTTGCTGCATAAACTTTTTCAGTATCAACACCTAAAATCTTTGCGGCTCTTGCATTTTGAGCTGTTGCTCTAATTGCACGACCTAATTTTGATCTTTTCATATAAACTACTAAACAAATTGCAAAGACAATACTTATAAAAGCAGAAAATATTTTAGAGTTTGGCAGAACAACATTATTATCAAATAACATAGTTGTTCCATATCCTGAGTTAGCCAATACAACATCTGCACCAAATGCAAAGTTCATTAACTGCATGAAAAGAATACTAATTCCAAATGTTGCTAATATTGAAATGAAGAGATCTCTGTCTACAACTTTATTTATAACTAATTTATAAATTGCAATACCAACAAAATACATAATTATAGGAGAGACAATTACTCCCCAAGCTGGATGAATTCCATAGAGATACATAAAATATGCAATGTAACCACCCAATATAACAAGGTCTCCCTGAGCAATGTTAATTATATTCATAACACCCCATTGCAGTGCCATTCCATAAGCGATTAACGCAAATAATATTCCAAGTAAAAGTCCATCAAGACATGCTTGAATGGTTATCATTGGATATTGGAAGACTAAAAAATCCATAGTTTAATTTTGATTTCTATAAAAAAAAGCCCCCTATTTCTAGGGGGCTTAATTATTTTTTTTTATCTTTCAGACCACTTTGGTACTGGATGTATTAACTCAGCTGAAGCCCATTTTAATGGAGCAACAACTTTATTTTCACACTTACCAGCATCATCACACATTACTTGGAAAAGTACCATTGGTTTGTCAACATTTTGACCACCAGGTGCAAATTTAATATTTCCATAGAATGTTTGCATGTTAGTTGCAGCAAGAGCATCTCTTACTTTTTTCTGATCAAAAGTATTTGCTCTTTCAAAAGCATCTTTAAATACTAACAGTGCAGCTGAAGACTCTGCAGATTGATATGGTGGATCATAGCCAAATTCCTTTTCAAAATCTGCTGCATATGTCATACCATCTTTAAAGAAATCATCTTTGTAAGTTAATGTTTTATGCCATTGTGAAGCGCATAATGCGTATTGAGAGTTTTTACCATGTTGCTTTGATAATTTTGCAGCATCACAGTGTGTCATTGCCAACATAGGCACATCAACTTTCATTTCTGAAATTTGTCTTATTGCTGTTAAAGCTCCTTTTGTATGACCTGAAACAACCAATACATCTGGCTTCATTTGTTTTACTTTAACTAATGTAGCAGCCATATCATTAAGCTCTTTTGGAAGTTTATCATCGATTATAATTTCAGATCCAGTTTCTTTAGCAGCATCTAAAATACCCAATCTTACGTCTTGCGAGAATGCATCTTGCTCAAAAGCTTGTGCAATTCTTACACCTTTACCACCATTTAACTCAACAGCTGTTCTTATTGCTACATCAAGATATAAATTTGCTGGTGCTAATACTGCAAATAGATATTTGTAACCTTTTGTAAACAAAGATCTCGAAGCACCGTTAGCCTCAACCATTGGTACACCATATTTTTCAGTTACTGGTGCAATCGCTTTTGTCAAACCTGAACTGTATGGCCCAAGCATGAACTCTACTTTATCTTGTGATATTAATCTTTCTGCAAGCTGAGCTGCTCTCTTAGGGTTTGACTCATCATCATAATAAATAATGTCAAACTTATAAGTTTTTCCCCCAACTTTTACTCCACCCATACTGTTAATTCTGTCAACAGCCATGTTATAGCCGTTTTGAGTATGAACACCATTAGATGAATACTTACCAGTTAAAGAGATTGCAGCACCTAAAATAATTTTATCTCCAACTACTTTTGCAAACGATACAACTGAAGTTGAAAATAATAATGCTATTGCAGAAACAAATGTAATTAAAATGTTTTTTATTTTCATTTATTCCCCTTTTATTAATTAATAAAAATTAAATTAATAACAAAAATTATTTAATTGCAAGTGTGAGTAGTAGCGCAATATATCCTAGTATTTTTGGGTAAATGCAATAATAATTGCAATAAAGATAATCACACAAGCAGAAATTGTATTTATAATTTTTGGATTTGCCTTAATCCAAACTATTAATTTGTTTGCTAAAACTGCATAGCCAACTAAAGATAAAAAATCCAATACAACATATGTTGTAATTAAAATAATAAACTGAACAATGTAATTAGAATTAAAATCAATAAATTGTGGAAATATAAATGGAAAGAACATCCAAGCTTTAGGACTTGTTCCTGCAACTAAAAAACCATCTTTATAAAATGAAAAAAAACTTTTATCGGAAATATCTTTTGTATTTATATCTTTAGGTTTCGATTTATAAATATCATATGCAAGATATGTTAAATAAGCGATACCTAACCACTTTAAAGTATTAAGTATTGTCGGATTGTCTGACAAAAAAGACCCAATAACGAAAATTACTAATGTTGCCTGAATAATGTTCGCAGTTACATCTCCTAATGCAGTCCAAACACATTTTTGAACACCATAATTCATTGAGTAAGAAATAATAACAATTCTAGGTGTGCCTGGGGTTATAAACATAAAAATGATAATCTGTAAAAAAAGGATAAAATCTAAGGGAAGCATTTTTAGGATAGCCCTAAAAAACCGGGAGCTAAAGATGGCTAGATAGGACTATCTAAAAATGATAATATCATAGCCTTAAGTATTTGCATTAAAATAATTTTAGTAATTTGTTGAATTTTGATGAAAAAAAGTCACAGACCTACGACCAGAGTTAAAAATCCTGAGCCTCCCTTGGAGAGTCCAGATTGGGTCATATGGGCAGCTTGGGCAGATCGGATTACTTTTGAAGAAATTGAAAAAAAAACTGGAAAGACTGAAGCTGAAGTTATTAAAATAATGAGAAGATCATTAAAACCTTCTTCCTTTAGACTTTGGAGAAAAAGAGCAAGTTCCCAAAGCATAAAACATAGAAAAAAATTTGAATATTCTCGAAAATTAATTAAATCAAAAATTAATAAAAATGATTACCTGCTCTAGTAATTTCTTAATCATTATCTATATATAATGTATGAAAAGCATCACTGTTTATTCAGGACCCATGTGTAATTTTTGCGACGCTGCAAAAAGATTGTTATCTAGAAATAATTTAGATTTTACAGAAATCGATGTTTCAACAGGTCCTGGGATAAGAGATGAAATGATAAAAAAAGCAAATGGCAAAAGAACAATTCCTCAAATATTTTTTAATGAGGAACATATTGGCGGTTATCAAGAACTTAGAGCTTTAGAAGTATCAGGAAACCTTTTTTCTTCTTTAAAATAATAAGAAATAAAATTAATTATTCAATTGTTGCTGTAAAAACTGGTTCCTCAGCCCAAATATTACATACTGTTCCAGTTACATCACTTGCAGATAGTGCTTCAGCGGTTCCAAATTTCATAGTTACTTTTGGAGATTTTGTTGTAACTGTATATGGTTTTGTTAGTGCATAAATTAAAACGTGTTCAGTATCATTTGAGTCTAAATCTGTTTTCATTGCTTCACAATATGTACAACTACTTCCTGAAGTTGTAGTTCCAGTTGAAGAACAATCGGTTGCTGCACAAGTTGTTACATTATTTGTGCCATGATTCATTAGATAAACTCTTGTCTCAGCGGAAGCTGAACCTGTTCCTTCATCAACAGCTCTTTTGTGAGTATACTTTCTAGCAGCTTCAGTAGTTCCATATTGCGAGTCTGCATTTGCAACTGTTCTGCAAACATCTCCGTTATCAGTCTTTAACATTTCACCTGCAGTATCAGAAGTTTTGATTGTAAATTTTCTATCTATTGTGACTTGCATATGAGTGTATGTTACTCCTAATGGAAGCAATGCAGGATTTCCAAATGAACCAGCAACTGCACCAGCATCTACGGCAGCAACGTCAACTTCTGTACTACCAGTTCCAATAATAACTTCTCCTAAACAAGTAGTGCCTGAACCTTTTCCAGTACATAATGCAACCTTTTTCATTGTAACTTTATATACTGCAGCTTTTCCTAGTGCTGCGTAAACATTTGTTGTTAATGAAAAAAGTAAAATTGTTGCAAATATCAATCTGAATATTATCATATTAATCTGCCCTCACAATACTGGCAGATCCACTGAATTCTACCATAATTTTATTATTTCGTTTTACTTTTGTTAACATTTCGTCAGACATATCCTTTTGAGCTCTCCACATATCACTACTAATTCCATCTGAAATGGATGCACTATTTCTTGGTGGATGAACAAACATAATTTTTGCATAATATTCATCATCTAATCCCGCTTTATCTTTATCATCAAAAGCAATCTCTAAGTTTATATTAGGTGATAATAACATCTCAGTACCATACATTAACCCTTCAACATCGTCTCTTGTAACTCCATCCCATGAATATGAATTTATAAATATGTCGGCCCAATGAATATAAGGTATTTGAGAAGCTAATCTTAAATCATATCCATCTAAAACCTTTTCACCATCGGCATCATCTAAAGCAAAATAGTTATTAAATGAAAAATCTAATACTGCATTTCTAACTTCTAACCCTATACTGGATCTTAAATTACCCTCATCATCGTAATCTAAAAAAGCATTTAATCCTGTAAGCGAAAATTTATCATCGCTTAAAAACCTTTTTCCTACTCCAAAATTCAAAACATTTCTATCTTTAGAATCCTTTTCTGTATTAAATAAAGAAAGTTGAGTAAATGTATTTTTATTGTTCTCCCCATTTAGCTCTCTTACTAGCAACAAGCTATAATCAGCAGAATAATTTTCTCTAAGATCTATACTTAATTCAGTATCTCCTTCGCCAGGTATTAAATTTGAAAAATAATCAGATAAAGCATTTGCACTTGCAGTTGTAATTAAATGACAAGCTAATATTAATGATAGAAATAAACTTTTCATTAATTATTGTATAACATTATTTGATAAATGTAAATTATGAGAGCTTCAAATATTTGGTTTAAATACTAAACAAACTCCATTGTTACAGTATCTTTTTCCTGTAGGTTGAGGTCCATCATCAAATATGTGTCCATGATGACCACCACAATTTTTACAATGATACTCTGTTCTAGCATAACCGATGTGATGATCAGTTTTTGTCTCAAAAACATCAGGTAGAGATTCGTAAAAAGAAGGCCAACCTGATCCACTTTCATATTTTGTTGAGGAGTCAAAAAGTTTTATATCGCAGTTTGCACAGTGATAAGATCCTTGTCTTTTTTCATTATTTAATTCGCTTGAACCTGGTGGTTCTGTTGCCTCTTTAAATAAAATATTTTCTTGTTCTAATGTTAAATTTGAGTTTTTTTTCATCATAAAAATTTAGCACAGGTTTTGTGTAAACTGGAGTGCAATTCTACTAGTTTGTTAAAATCTTCGTTGTATCCACCTCCTAATACTCCACATATAGGAATTTTATTTGAGAAGAAATTATCAATAACTAATTCATCTCTTTCAAATATACCATTATCAGAAATTTTTAGTTTACCCAACCTGTCATTATAGTGAATATCAACTCCAGCAATATAGAAAACAAAATCAAACTCTTCTTCATTCAAATATTTTAGGTTATTTTTTAAAATATTAATATATTCTCTATCTTCTAAATTTTCCTCTAATTCAATGTCAAGATCACTTACTGATTTTTTTGCTGGATAATTAACCTTAGCATGCATACTAAATGTAAAGACTTGATTATCATTTTTAAATATTTCAGAATTGCCGTTACCTTGGTGAACGTCTAAATCAATAATTAAAATTCTGTTTGCCAAACCTCTTGTAGTTAAATATTTGGCTGCTACCGCTACATCATTAAAAACACAAAAACCAGCTCCTTCATTAGATGTTGCATGATGACTGCCTCCTGCAGTATTACATGCTATGCCATAGTTTAAAGCTAGCTTTGTGGCTAGTACTGTGCCTCCAGTTGCAATAAAAGACCTTCTAACTACACTATCAACTAAAGGAAAACCAATTTTTCTAATCTCGTTTTTATCTAAAGTTTTATTTTTTATTTTATTTATATAATCCTCTGTATGTGCCTCTTTTAAAGTTTCTACTGAACATGGCTCTGGAATATAGAAATTTTTAACTATTTTATTTTTAATTAACCCTTTAGCTAATTCTCCAAATTTTTTTATAGGAAATTTATTGTCATCATTTAATTGAGCTTCATAATCTTTATGATTGACGACAGGTAATTCCATAAAAAATTAGTAGGGACTATATTTCCCAAGGATTATTTTTGTTATTGTTTAGATTATATTTACTAATCGCTTTTTCTAATATTTGTAATGGGACTTTCTTATCTTCATAAAGTGTATACAAAGAACTGACGACTATATGTTTGCTATCTACCTCAAAAAAGTCTCTTAAATTTTTTCGAGTATCACTTCTTCCAAAACCATCTGTACCCATTGCTAAAAACTTATTATTTATGTGACTAGAGATTAATTGTGAGTATGCTCTTACATAATCTGAAGTAGCAATTATAGGGTCGTCATTAGAAATTAGCTGCTGCAAATAATTTTGTTTTTTATTTGCGGGAGACAATGTGTTTTGTCTTAAAACTGATTTGGCATTTTTTTCTAACTCAGAATAACTTGTTATGCTGTATAATCTTGAACCAATTCCATATTCATCTTTAAGTATTTTGGAAGCTTCTATACATTCTCTAAAAATTGGTCCAGATCCTAATAAATTTATGTTTATTTTATCATTAGAATTATCTTTAAAAAGGTAGCCACCTTTTATTATTCCATCTTTATTTTTTATATCAATTTTAGGATGTGAATATTTTTCGTTATTTACTGTAATGTAATAAAATTCATCTTTACATTCTGTCATCATTCTTTTCATTCCTTCATCAAAAATAATTGCAAGTTCGCTTGCAAAACAAGGATCGTAGGATTTTAAATTTGGAAATGTTGAAGCAATTATATGACTTTGTCCATCTTGATGCTGTAATCCTTCTCCTGCTAAAGTAGTTCGCCCAGCTGTAGCACCTATTAGAAATCCTCTTGGCATTTGATCAGCTGCAGCCCAAATCAAATCTCCTATTCTTTGAAAACCAAACATAGAATAAAAAATATAAAAGGGCATCATTGGAAAATTATGATTGCTATAAGATGTAGCTGCTGCTAGCCATGAAGATATTGCACCAGCTTCATTAATTCCTTCTTCTAATAATTGCCCTGTTTTAGATTCTTGATACTTTAAAATTGAAGTTGCATCTTCAGGCTCATATAACTGACCATCTGGTGAATAAATTCCAATTTGTGAAAATAAGTTTGCCATTCCAAAAGTCCTAGCTTCATCAGCAACTATTGGTACAACTCTTTTTCCAAACTCTTTATCTCTCATTATGTTTCCTAAAGACCTTACCAGTCCAGTCGTTGTTGAATATTCTCTATCGCTTTTTTCGAATAAAAAGTTTGAATGTTTTTCAATTTTTGGGGTTGCCAATTGTACTTCTTTAAAACTTCTTTTTGGTAAAGATCCTCCTAAAGCTTCCCTTCTTTTTTTTAAATATTTGATTTCCTCTGAATTTTCATCTGGTTTATAAAACTCCATATTTTCTAATTTATTATCTGGAATATCTAATTGAAAACGATCTCTAAACTCTTTTAATGCATCGAGATTTAATTCTTTTTGTTGGTGGTTAGTCATTTTTGACTCCCCAGCTTTTCCCATTCCATAACCCTTTTTTGTTTTAGCTAAAATGACCGTAGGTTTACCCTTAGTTTTAACAGCTGCATTAAAGGCAGCATAAAGTTTTTTAAAATCATGACCTCCTCTTTTTAATTTATCAATTTCATCTTTACTAAGTGATGAAACCAATTTTAAAACTTCTGGATCCTCTGCAAAAAAGTTTTTAAGGTTATACTCACCATCTCTTGCCCCTAAAGTTTGATATTTTCCATCTACAGTTTTAGCAAATCGTTTTAATAACAAATGATCTTTATCTTGTTGAAAAATCTTATCCCATTCGGACCCCCAAAGGACTTTTATAACATTCCATCCATTAGCTTTAAAGATTGTCTCAAGTTCTTGAATTATTTGTCCATTGCCTCTGACAGGCCCATCTAATCTTTGGAGATTACAATTTATAATAAAAGTTAAATTATCTAATTTTTCTCTTGAAGCGATAGATAATCCAGCCAAACTTTCAGGTTCATCCATTTCACCATCTCCAAATAAACCCCATACTCTTTTATTTGTTTTTAATAAGTTTCTATTTTCTAAATATTTCATGAAACGAGCTTGATAAATTGCATTAACTAAACCTATTCCCATGGATGATGTAGTAAATGTCCAGTAATCTCTCATTAAGTATGGATGGCAGTATGAAGACAGTCCTTGCTCGTTTAATTCTTGTCTATAATGTTCCAAATGATTTTTAGTTAATCTTCCCTCTAAAAAAGATCTTGCATATATCCCAGTTGTACATTGCGATTGATAAAAAATTAAATCTGCTTCATCACCACCTTTAAAAAAATGATTAAATCCCGTTTCAAATACTTCAGCAAAAGATGCATAACTTGCTATATGTCCTCCAAGGCCACCATAATTTTTATTTGCTTTCATAACCATGGTTAAAGCATTCCATCTTAAAATTGCTGTTATTTTTTCTTCAATTGCTAAATCTCCAGGATAAATTCCTTGATCGTATTGAGATATGGTATTTCTATATGGTGAATATGGAACTGGTGAATATAATACTCTTAAATCTTTTGCTCTTTTCTCTAGTTTTTCTAAAATTAGTTTGGCGCCTTCTCTTCCATGATTTTCAACAACTGCATCAAGTGAGTCTAACCAATCGTTTAATTCTTGATTATCTAGTTTTTGATTTTGAGTAGCTTTAAATTCTTTGCTCATAAAACTAATTATACACAAAAATTTAAATTTATATCTGTAAAAATTGTCTTAATTTATTCAATGATCCTTTTTGGTTTACCAGAAACAAAACTGTCAAGATTTTCAATCATTTGATTATAGAAAGTTAAATAATTTTCAGCGGTAACATATCCAATATGAGGTAGTAGAAGAGCATTTTGTACGAATCTAAGTTTATGACTTTCCGGTAAAGGTTCTTTTTCATAAACATCCAAACCTGCTCCAGCTATAATATTTGTAGATAATGCTATAATTAAATCATCTTCATTAACTATTTCGCCTCTTGAAGTATTTATTAAATAGGAGGTTTTTTTCATTTTCTCAAATTCTTTAATCGTAATACAATCTCTATATCTATCTCCTCCTTGAACATGAATAGATAAAAAGTCAGAATTTTGTATTAAATCATCCTTGCTACACGGTAAAACATCAAGCTCTTTGCATTTGTCTAAATTTAAATTTTCACTCCAAGCCATAATTTGCATACCAAACACTTTACCAATTTTAGCAACTTGAGAGCCTACCCTACCTAATCCAAGTAAACCTAATATCTTACCTTTAAGCTCTACTCCAATAGTGCTTTGCCAGTAGCCTTGGTACATATTATCTATTTCTGTTTTAAAATTTCTAGCAAGTCCTAAAATTAATGCCCAAGTTAACTCTGGTGTTGGGTTACTATTGATTTCAGTACCAGTGACAACAACTTTATTTTTTTTAGCTGCATCTAAATTTATCGATTTATTTCTCATTCCACTAGTGGCAATTAATTTTAATTTTTTTAGACTCTCTATAAGTTTTTTTGTTATTTTTGTTCTCTCTCTCATTATAAAAAGAACTTCAAATTCTTTTAATTTTTCAATTGCATCATCTTCATTTTCAAATGGATCATTAAATACCTGAAATTCATATTTTGAAGATAATTTTTTAAGATCAATAAAATCTTTTGCGATATTTTGATAATCGTCGAGTATAGCTACTTTAAGCATTTTTTTTGTTTGAAAGTAATATCCCTGAAATAATAAATATTCCACCGATATAATGATAAAATAGCAATACTTCATCAAATATTATCATTGCAAGAATTGCTGCAAGAATTGGCATTAAATGTAAATAAATTCCTGCTCTATTAGCACCTATTAAAGCAACACCTTTTATCCAGAAAAAGAAAGAAATGATGCCAGGCAACAAAACAACATAAGATAAAACGAGAATGAAATTTGTATTAATTGTAATTCGATTACCAATGTAAATATAATCTATTGCATACATTGGTATAAGAAATATTACACCAAGGCCAATAACAACTTGAAGTAAAGTTATCGGAGATAATCCATAATTTTTTTTCTTTAAAAGCGCTGAATAAAGTGACCATGATATCATTGCAAATAATGCAAATAAATCTCCTTTTTCAAAAGCTAAATTTTTAAAGACTTCAAAATCTGCTTTTGAAATTATAAATAATACACCTAGTAAAGAAAATATTACTCCCAAAACTTGAAAGGTATTTGTTTTTTCTATTTTTAAAATAATAGAAAATAAAATAATCATAACTGGAACAGTTGAGATCATAAGCACACCCGTAATTACTTGTGTTGTTTTTAAAGAATAAAAAAGAGCCGAATTAAAAATACTGACTGCTGTTATCCCTAAAAAACATAAGAGATAAATGTTTTTAAAAATTAATTCTTTTTTTTCAAGCATCTCTTTATAAGTGAAAGGTAGTAAAATTAGAAACGCCAGTGACCACCTTAATATATTTAATGATATTGGAGGTATTTCATTTAAACCTGCTATCTTTCCAACAATAAAATTTCCTGACCAAAACAAGGCTGCTAAAAAAAGCAAAATAGATGCAATTATGATATTACTTTTATTTTCAAGCATTAAATAGAGTACTATAAAAGATTACTTTTAACTAAACCTTATTGAACTGTATGGTTGCAGATCTAAGTTAGTATTCTCACCTGAGATCATTTTAGATATGATTTTTCCTGATATTGCACCAAGTGTCCAACCTAAATGATGATGACCAAAAGAATAGAAAACATTTTTATAGTTTTTTGAAGGACCTAGAACTGGGAGAAAATCTGGCAATGTAGGTCTAAATCCGAGCCACTCATCTTTATGCTCTGGTAAACCATCTAGCATATCTTTTGCATTTAATATCAAGTTTTTTATTCTCGACTTAGAAGGGGAGTTTTCTAAACCTCCAAATTCTACTGTACCAACAACACGCAAACCCTGTTCCATTGGAGTCATTCCAAAACCTCTATTTGCATAAACAATTGGTCTTGAAATTAAATGATCATAATCTTTGAAGTGAACATGATAACCTCTTTCAGTATCTAAAGGAATATTTTCATGTAACTTATCAGTTAATCTTTTTGAAAATGCTCCACATGCTACTACAAGTTTATCAAAAATAAATCTTTGCGTTTCTGTTCTAAGAACCGGTTTTTCTTCATCAAAATCTATATCTTGAATATTTAATTTTAAAAATTTTCCACCTTTATTTACAAAATTTTCAAATAATTTTATTAAAATTTTTCTTGGATTTCTTGCGTGCCTTGCATAATCATAAAAAACACCTCCATGATAAAATGGTTTTAGGTTTGGTTCTAAATCATGAATTTCTTTTTTATTAACTAACTGTTGTTTTACTCCCAATTGATCTCTAATTCTAATTTCTAATTCTCTACTTTTCATATTTTGATCAGTCCATACGTAAAGAATTCCATTATTTTCTACTAATCCTTCAAGATTAATTTCATCAAATAATTCATCAAATGCTGGCAAAGACTGATCTAAAATTTGGTGCATATTTTTAGCTGTATGCATCATTTTTTCTTCTCTGCAATTTAATATAAATCTTGCAAACCAAGGGATCATCTTTGGCACATAGTTCCACTTTAAAGCTAATGGTCCTCTTGAACTAATTAACATAGATGGAACATCTGCAATTACATCTGGTCTGTTTAAAGGAACGGACGCATAAGGTGAAAAGTGACCAGCATTTCCATAAGATGCTGCACTCCCAGGCTCTTCTCTATCAAAAAGAGTTACCTGAAAACCTTTTTTTTGAAGAAATAAAGCATTACAAACGCCTTGTATACCAGCGCCAATAATTCCAATTTTTAGATTTTTTTCATCCACAATAGAAATATATTTTCTAAGATATGCTTATTATATATGATATTTGATCGCGGGTTTATTTAACTTAAATTGTTATTTGCCTATAGATATTAAGGTTAAGTCGTCACTTAGCTTCTTATCCCCAGCAGTATTAATTACCGTATTTGATATATCTGATAATTGTTTACTAGAATCTGTATTAAAATTTTGCTCTATGATTTTTAATGAACCATCTATCCCTATTTCTTCACCTGAGCTATTTAAACTTTCTGATAAACCATCAGTGAAAGCATAAAACCTATTATTTTCTAACTTAACTTTATGAGTTTTATAAATAGATTTATCTTTTTGAAGTATTACTCCCATAGGTGGTGAATTACTATCAAATTGTTCATAGTTTCCAGATGATGATCTAATTATTGCTGGCTGATGACCTCCATTTACCCATCTTAATTCATCAGTCCTCATATTATATTCTCCTAATATACTAGTGACAAACATTCCTCCAGTTTTAGTTAAAAATAGATCATTATTCATATGAAACATCATTTCATCTGGATCTACTTGATCCCTGGACATAATCTCAAATAAAGTTGATGCTTTCGCCATGACCATTCCAGCATGAATTCCTTTACCTGCTACATCTGCAATTATAAAATAAACACTGTCATTGTGAGGATAAAAGCTGAAGAAATCTCCAGAAACTTCTCTAGCAGCAATATTAATTCCGTGAACAGGGTAATTTTCCAAATTCCTCTTTGGTAAAAAGTTTTCTTGAACTTTTACAGCAAGTTTTACTTCATTTGATATTCTATCTCTCCATACTTTTTTTTCAGCTTCACTAGTTTCTAGTTTGCTCATCAATCTATTGTAATAAAGTCCAATTACACCTCCAGCAGTAAATGGATCTTGTGGGCCTCTAATAGTTAAATCACCAGACTCAGATTGCTTTTCTAAAATTGTAATTAAATCGTGTTCGACAGAAGTTGCATTGTGTTCTGCAATATTCAGACCTAACTCTTCATGAAGCGGACTTACTCTTAATGGATAAATATAATTTAAAATTTTCAATAAAATATAAGAGCCAAAAAATGAAAATGCACCAATTGAAATAATTCCAATAAATTGTGCTTTAATTTGTTCTAATCTAGATAATCCTGTTCCTAAAATATCAAGATCACTAAATAATCCAACTGCTATAGTTCCCCAAACTCCTGCAGCTAAATGAACAGGTACTGCACCTACGACATCGTCTATTTCAAATTTGTTCAAAAATTCATTTATAAAAATTGCAACTACTGCTCCTATAATTCCAACAAAAATTGAGGTCACAGATGTCATTGAATTACATCCTGCTGTGATTGCAACAAGGCCAGCAAGTGGTCCAAGAATTACGTAGTAAGGATCTGGTTTTTTAAATAATGCAAATGAAATTCCAAGACCCGTTAGTAGTCCAAAAGAAGCTGCAAGAAATGTATTTATTAAAATTAGAGGAACTGCTTCATCCATAGCACCATTACTTCCACCATTGAAACCAAACCAACCAAACCATAATATTAAAGTTCCTAATACAGCAAGCGGGAAACTTGAGCCTGTGAACTTTCCTTTATTAGCATCTGAATATTTTCCAATCCTTGGACCTAAAATTAAAACTGCTGATAATGCAATCCAACCTCCAACTGAATGAACAATTGTACTTCCTGCAAAATCAACAAATCCTATATCTGTTAACCATCCTGTTGTTTTAACTTGCCCAGTAACTGCAAGTAATTGTCTTGTAGCATCAATATTATTTAAATAACTTGATGACCATGCCCAATGGCCAACAATTGGATATATTATTCCAGTAGCTATAATAGTTATTATTAAATAACCGTTGAACTTCATTCTTTCAGCAACAGCTCCTGAAACAATTGTAGCTGCAGTTGCAACAAACATTGCTTGAAAGACAAAATAAGTCATGTATTCAGCTTGATCAGTTTTAAAAAAGAATAAATCAGTTCCAAAATAGCCATTAAAACTCTTTCCAAACATTAAACCGAAACCAAATAGCCAAAAAATTACAACCGCGAGACCAAAATCAGCAGCATTTTTAAGAGCAACGTTAATGCTATTTTTATGTCTTGATAAACCTGTTTCCATGCACATGAAACCTGCTTGCATTATAAAAACAAGTATGGCGCAATCTATAACCCAAAGAGTATCTACAAATGATTTTACTGACTCCAAATCTACATTCTCCATTTTAGCCTCTCCAAGTTATAATTAATTTAAAGCGCATAATAGAAAATAGATGTTCAAAATAGGTTAGTTACTCTTTTTTTTTCCAGATAAAATAAAATAAATAAGGAGATAGAGCGGGAACAATCCCAAACCAGAACCACTCATCCCATTTAAAGCTTTTATCTAATATTGGGCTATTTAATCCATTCCACCAAGTTAAGTATCCAATCATAATTATCCATCCCAAGCTTAAAGTTGCACAAATCTTGTTTCTTTTAGATAAATCTCCGCTAAATATAAATTTAACTCTTTCAAGATACTTTTGAAAATCCATTAAAATTTAACAATTTGTTCTTTTAATAGTTCCACCTTTGGGCAATTCTAATTTACAACTTACAGATTTATCTTCATTTATTGCCATGATTAAATAATCGTTGCCATCTACTGCAATACATATCCAATGCTCCAAATCTTCATTTATTATGTCGGCACCACTAAACAAATCTGTTTCTATTTTATCTGAGCTGGTTTTGCTAGCGGTACATGTTTTACCTGAATCATTCTTCATATAAGATCCATTGTCATTATAATGCTCACTTTGTGCTAAAGTGATTTGAAACATAGCATTTTCAGTTGCTTTTCTTTTTGTGATTGAAGTGTAGCCGTTATAACTAACGATACCAATTGTAGCTAGTACACCCAATATCGCAACGACAACTAAAAGCTCAATGAGAGAAAACCCAGAGCTTTTAGCTGTCATAGAAATATTTTTTTTAAATTTGTACTATGGAGTAAATACGTTTTTCATGGTGTTAACTTCACCACCACTTCCAGTAGGGCAAGCATCTTCTGTTCCTGCCGTTCCATCAGTAAAACATGTCTCAACTGTGATTTTCTTTCCTGTAGCACTTAAAATTGTGTAACCAGCATCTGAAGTAGTCTTACCGGCGTCAACAATTGCTGATGCAGTTGTGCTATAAGGGTTTTTAAATTCTGCTAAAGCTTTTTCTGCTGCTTCGATGACTTTTGCTCCAGTCCATCCATCACAAGTTAATTGTTTAGTTCCATCTTTATCAGGCATTGCTTTTGTTTCACCCATCTCACATTTTTTAACTTCACTAGCGATAAACTTTACCGCCGATGCTTGATTGGATTTTGCTGCTGATTTTTTCGCACCTGATGTGTATCCTGAGTATGCAACAACTCCTACTGCCGCAAGAATACCTATAATCGCTACAACAACTAATAATTCTATAAGTGTAAATCCTTTGTTATTTTTTTTCATAAATATGATCCTATATTTTGTAAAAACTACTGTATACATATAAATTAAATCTTTTAAAAGACAATACATATTCATTAACTAACCAAAATGGGCTATTTTTGTTGATTTAGACTATAAATTTAATAAATATTAATATTTATGTCATATAAAGTTACTGAAGAAGGCAACATATCTATTGTGCATCTTGATGGTGAAATAGATATGGATGTTACTGAAAAGGCTAAAGAAATAATTATGCCTTTAATTGAAGCAAAAAAAGAAGTTCATTTGAACCTAAAAGAAGTTCAATATATGGATTCATCCGGTATATCTGTACTTATTGAAAGTCATCAAAAAGCTACTGAACTTGGAACTAAAGTAATATTAAAAGATATAAGTAAGTCAGTTCTAAAAGTAATTATGATGGCAAAACTTGAACAAATATTAAATTTAGGTTGATAAATGAATAATCTTGCTCTTATTTCAGAACAAAGAGACTTTGCAGTTAGTTCATCCAGTTTAAAAGATGTGAGAAGTTTTTCTCGAGAAGTATTTGAAAAAGTAGATATTGAACAAGACTTAAAAGATGAACTAGTGCTAGCAATAGCTGAGGCTGCACAAAATATTGTTAAACATGCTTATCAAAATCAAGAAACTGACGATAAAATGGAGATCAAAATATCCTTACAAAATGGAAACTTAGAAATAGGTTTCTTTGATAAAGGAAGACCAGTCGATGATAAGAATGTTAGGCATAGAAAAATCGACGATATAAAACCCGGTGGACTAGGGACTTTTTTTATTCAACAAATTATGGATGCTGTAGTGTTTAAAGAAGGTGAAAAACCTTGGATAAATCATTTGATATTAACAAAAAAAATTAATTATTAGCCACCAATAATTGCACCAACATTAAAGATTGGAGAGTACATTGCAATCATTAGGCCCCCAATCATAGTCCCCATAAATACAATCATAATTGGTTCAATCAAGCTCGACATGTTATCTACTGAAGTATCAAACTCTTCTTCATAATACGAAGATACGGATGTAAACATTTCGTCTAAATTTCCTGTCTGTTCACCAACCGAAATCAATTGACTAAATGTTGGAGGAAATACTGGCTCTTTTAAAAAAAGTTTAGTTAATGTATCGCCAGAAAATACACCTTTTTTTACATTTTCTAATGCCTGAGTTACAACGTCATTGTTGCTAACTTGTTTTGCAATTTCAATACTCTCTAATAAGTTCACTCCTGCTGAACTTAGATTACCCATAATTAGAGCAATTCTTGCAATTAATGATTTTAAAATCATATCTCCAAATACTGGCATTTTTAATACTCTTTGATGCCAGGCATATCTAACCTTTGGAATTTTGGTAGTTGTGTACTTAAATATTATAAAACTTACTAACACTATTAAACCAAGTGTCATTCCACCTGCTCCTCTCATGAAATTGCTTGCTGTCATAATAACCGCTGTTGGTGTTGGTAAGGCTACTCCCATGCCGTCATACATTTCAGCAAAAACAGGTACAACTTTTATTAACATAAATACCATAACAGTAATTGCGACTGTAAACATTACAACAGGATAGGTAAGAGCACTTTTAATTTTTTTCTTAACTTTCTCTCTTTTTTCAAGAGACTCCACTAGCTTCATTAAAAATACATCAAGCTTACCACTGGCTTCTCCTGCCTTGATCAAATTTATATATATATTGTCAAATATCTTTGGGTATTTTTCAAAACATTTAGATAAAGTAATTCCACCTTCTAAACTTTTTCTAATATCTTCAATAATTTCCTTCATTGTTGGATGCTCTATTTGATCTCTCAACATGGTTAAGACATTTAAAATAGGTAAGCCAGCCTTTACCATAGTTGCAAATTGCTTAGAGAATAGC
>CACAZW010000015.1 GCA_902537055.1 uncultured Pelagibacteraceae bacterium | reverse complement strand
GACTTGAATGGACAGAAAATAAATACTTTGTCACAACTGAGGAAGAGCCATTATTTGATGCCGCAGATATTCTAAGATTTGGAAAGGATTTAGTTATACAACACGGCTTTACAACTAATTTAAAAGGAATTGATTGGATAAAAAGACATTTTAAGGATCATAGAGTTCATGCTGTAAATTTCCCAGGCGATCCTTATCCAATTCATATTGATGCAACCTTTACCCCAATTAAAGAAGGGTTAATTATTAATAATCCACAACGAAGACTTCCAAAAGAACAAAGAAAATTATTTGAAGATAATGGATGGGAAATTATTGATGCTGCACAACCTGCTCATAATACCCCACCACCACTTTGTTACTCTTCAGTATGGCTATCAATGAATGTTTTGGTTCTTGACCCTAAAACTGTATGCGTTGAAAAAAGTGAAAAATATCAAGCTGAACAGTTAGATAAATTAGGTATGGAAGTTATCCCTGTAGATTTGAGAGATGCATATGCTTTTGGTGGAGGCCTTCATTGTTGTACAGCCGATGTTTATAGAGAAGGTACTTTAAAAGATTATTTTCCAAAACAATAAAATGAACGCAAAAATTTATACAAAACGCAAAAGAGTAAAATTTGCTTCAGACAATGTGACAGGAGCTTGTCCAGAAGTTTTAGATGCAATTATCAAAGCAAACGAAGGTATAGCCCCTCCTTATGGTAACGATGAAATTTCAGGTGTGTTACAGGAAAAATTTTCTGAAATTTTTGAAAAGGATGTAATTGTTTACCCCACAGCATCAGGAACCGCATCAAATGCTTTAGCTCTTTCTGCTATATCTCCATCATTTGGAAATATTTATTGCCATAAATTTTCTCATATCAATGTTGATGAGTGTGGAGCCCCTGAATTTTATACAGGTGGAGCAAAACTTGTTCCATTGAACGGTAAAGATGGCAAAATAACAGTTGATGAGCTAAATGATAATATTGGAGGGTTTGGAATTGTACATCACACCCAGCCATCTATTGTTAGCATAACTCAAGCAACAGAAACTGGTGAAGTTTATACTTTAGATCAAATTAGAAATATTTCTGAAATTGCACATAAAAAAAAATTAAAAGTACATATGGATGGTGCTAGATTTGCTAATGCACTAGTTTCATTAGATGTAACTCCTGCAGAAATGACGTGGAAATCAGGAATTGATATATTATCTTTTGGTGCAACTAAGAACGGATGTATAGCAGCTGAAGCAATTATAATATTTAATAAAGAATTAGTTGGCAACCTACCTTTCTTATTAAAAAGATCTGGTCATCTATTGTCTAAAATGCGTTTTGTCTCTGCACAATTAGATGGATATATTTCAAATGATGTTTGGTTAAAAAATGCAAAACACGCAAATCTAATGGCAAAAAAATTAAGTGATGGTCTAGTTTCTAGCAATAAAGTTAAACTTGAATATCCCACTGAAGCAAATGAAGTATTTGTTAAACTCCCAAAAAAAATGATTGAGCATTTAAATACAGAGGAATACATGATGAGTAATGAAGAAATGGATGGCAAAACTGTAAGATTAGTGACAGCCTGGAATACGAAAAATAGTGAAGTAGAGGAATTTTTACAAACGATATCAAATTAAATATGTTAGTTATTATAAAAGAAAGGAAAATATGGAAGCTATAGCTGTGCTTGTAATTATATTAATTTATGCAACAAGCAATATAGGTTAATTTGGATTTTTTTTTAAGAATTCAATATAATCAGTCACTTCATTAAATCTTTCATCAGGAATATCTTTATAAGATGATTTAAATTTATTCTTTACACATATAGCTACATGAGCGTATGCATTTCTTCCTTTTGGATGATTTGGATGATCAGGCAGTTGACCATCCAAATAATCGCCAGCTTCCTGAATAATTTTCCAGAGTTTGCTGGAATTAACTTTATTCATTAAATGTAAATTTAGATTAATCTAAAAGAGATTCAACAAATTCCCAGTCGATAAGATTTTCGACGAATTTATCTAAGTATTCCGGTCGTCTGTTTCTATAATCAATGTAATATGAATGTTCCCAAACATCACAACCAAGTATTGGTTTCATATTTTCTATTAATGGGTTTGCTGCATTAGCCGTTTTTGTTACAACTAATTTATCATTATCTAAAGATAACCAACACCAACCTGATCCAAATTGAGTTATACCCGCTTGTTTAAATTGATTTTTAAATTTTTCAACACTTCCAAAATCTTCAACAATTTTTTTCTCAAGTTTTGATGGAATACTCCCACCACCTTTTGGTTTCATGCATTTCCAAAAAAGATTATGGTTCCAATGCTGGCTTGCATTATTAAATATTCCAGCTTTTGAGTTATCTTTTGAACTTTTTACAATTATATCTTCCAATGACATTTCAGCCATTTCTGTATCTTTTATAAAATTATTAAGATTTGTTATGTAGGTTTGATGATGTTTTCCATGATGTAATTCTAATGTTTCTTGTGACATTATTGGAGACAAAGCCTCATTAGAATAATTTAGTTTTGGTAATTCAAATGTCATAATTATTTTTATAATATTTTTTTGGAAATAAACTTAATTAAGTTGACGCAATTAAATACAAATTAGTTTTCTAAAGCGTTTTCTTCTCTCATAAGAATAGGACGACCATCTTGAGCAGTGTTTAAAGGTATAATTTTACCATTGTATCTTGCGCATAACGTAGGTGCACTTCTCACCTGTTCTCCCAAATTTACTTCTAAATCTGCTATAACTAATTCAACCCCTTTCAATATACTCAATATCTTCATTATTCCTCCGTTTTATGATGATGGCTTAAATATTAAACACAAGCCGTTATTACAATATCTCTTTCCTGTTGATCCAGGACCGTCTTCAAAGACATGACCATGATGGGCACCACATTTTGCACAATGGTATTCAATTCTTTTCATGCCAAAGCTGTAATCAACCTTAGTTTTAAAAGCTCCAGGAAGCGCCTCTGTAAATGATGGCCAACCAGTCCCACTATCAAATTTTGAGCTAGACTTAAATAGTTTAGCTCCACAATTTGCACAGTGATAAAAACCTTCTCTTTTCTCATAATTAAGAGGGCTTGAGAATGGTCGCTCGGTTGCTTCCTCAAACATTATTTTTTTTTGGGCTTCTGTTAAATTTTGATTAATTATTTTTTTGGTTTCAGCTAATGAAATTTTGTATGGAAAAATACTGTATAATAATGATCCAAATATAGATAATTTTATAAATTTTCTTTTGTTCATAACTTTCTTAATAGATCAATATTACTTTATTTGAATGAGATATTTTGACAGCTTCGATTTTAAATTGGTAGCTCCATAATTAATGAAGCTACCAGTAAGATTATTGTCCAGGCACTTTATAGCCACTTGATACTTTTGTTGCATGATTTGCAATTTCATTCATTGGTGTTTCCTCGCAAATGGCGATATTTTTAAGTGCACCACTTCCCTCAGTAGCCATTTTTATAGCAGCCATTTGCTCAAATGTGCCATGGGTTTCAACTATAAAGTCATAGGGTCCTCTTAAATATGTGTAAGATTTCATTTCAGCGCCAACACTTTCAGAACACTTTCTAGCAACCTCAGATCTATCTGATCCAGGATCTTTTAAAAAGCCTGCGAATGCTTTCTCTGTAAAATTTCCCATTAAAAAAAATTTAGCCATAGATACCTCCTTTAAATGTATTATAGCACTTAAAATAATTTTTTTTAATATTTTATTTATTTATAAAAAAATTTATTTTCTTCCAATTTGCAATAATTGTGGTGGTTCAAATGTTCCACTTTGTATTTCACTGTTTGATATATTTATCATGGATTTTGCAACAATTTCTGCATTTATCGATTTATATTTTTTTAAATCTCCAACTAAAATTGGAGATATACATTTCATGGCGAAAATACCTATTTTTTCTCCAAATCTTTCCTCTTTTCTTTTTCCAATTAAAAACGAAGGTCTAATTACAATAAATTTTTTAAAGTTTAGTTTTCTTAATTCTTCTTCAGCCATACCTTTATTTTTTAAGTATAAATTTGATGTTTTTGGATTAGCACCCAATGAAGAAATATAAGTAAAATTTTGTACATTATTATCGCTACAAATTTTTCCGATTGTTACAGGTAAATTATACTCAGTGTTTATATAATCTTGTTTGTTAGGTGTTTTTTTTCTTGTAGTTCCAATACAAAAAAAACAATCGTCACCTTTTATTTCTGACTTAATATTTTCTAATTTTGTAAAATCTGTTTGAATAACTTCTATTTTAGGATCAATTTTTGAAGTAGAAGATCTTACAAAAACCTTGATTTTTTTGTATTTTTCATCTTTTATTAATAATCTTAACAAATTTCCGCCGACTAATCCGGTTGAGCCGAATACTAAAGCTGTTTTCATAACTATAAACTTACACTAAATTTTCTTAAATTCGTTCAAATTATTTGGTTCATCTATTGGTTCAGTTGAAGGATTAAGTTCTATACCGGCTGGAGTTATGGTTTGAGGCATAGGTGCAAATTGTGAGTCTGGGTTATCTCCAGACTCTCTAATTTGCATTCTATATATTCCAAATAAACCAATAAATGAATGAAATATAATTAAAAAAATAAAAAATCCATTTTCTCCTAAAAATTCCATAAATAATGAGCACATAAAAGGACCACAAATCGCACCAAGTCCAAAAACAAATTGTAATCCTGCTCCTGCTGCTACAAATTTTTCTTTTGGTATAAAATCATTTGTATGTGCAAAAATTAATGCAAACATTGGCAGACTACAAAAAGAAAAACACATTATACAGATATAAAAAAATATTTTTGATGTAGCTAAACCTTCAGGCATGTACATTTGACTTGAGGAAATAATTGCCAAAAAGCAAAATAAAGCCGCTCCAAATGTAGTATAAATAATCACAATTCTTCTATCTAAAGCATCAGATAATTTTCCAATTGGCCATTGACTTATTGCTCCAGATATAGCAAATAAAAATGTTACTATAGAAACTTCTAAAATACTAAAATTCATTGAAGTGGCATAAACTGCAATCATTGAGAAAACGGCTGAATGAGATATTCCACACAAAAATGAACTTACAACACCAAATGGTGATGATTTATAAACTTCTTTTAGTTTCATACCTGATATTTTTTTAAAGTTAGGAGCCTTTCTTTTTGTCAATAATATTGGAACAAGAGATAAAGACATAAATAAAGATATCAGTATAAAAGGTTGAAAGTTTTCTGGTTTACTAAAGTTTATGAAAAACATTCCAATTGCCATAGAAGCGTACATAACAATCATATAGATTGATAAAACACTACCTCTGTTCTTATTTGTAGATCTATCATTTAACCAGCTTTCAGCAATCGTATAAAGACAAACCATACTAAATCCAGAAATCATTCTTAGTATAAACCAGTAAAAAGGATTTACAAAAATTGAGTGTAATAAGACGACAATTGAAGTTACAGAAGCAAAAGCTGCAAAAACTCTAATATGACCAACTCTATGAATTAAAGATTGTATAATCTTTGCTCCAATAAAATATCCAACAAAATATCCAGAAAATAACAAACCTGTCGATGATAGACCAAAACTTTCTTTAACTGCTCTAACACCTAATAAAGTACCTTGAAAACCATGAGCGAGCATTATAAATGCCATACCCATAAAGAGAGCCCAAGAGTTTTTTATAATTTTGTTCATAAAATTAGCGGTGTTTATGGGCGATCTAATTTTAAATCAAGACAAATTTGTGACAAAAAGAAAAATAATTTATTTAGAAGAAGATTTTAATTTTAGATATGAGTGAACAGCTATAGTGAATATAATTACCAGTCCACCAACTATTGTCTCTATGCTAGGCTGCTCTTTGATAACTAACCATACCCAAATGGGTCCTAAAATGGTCTCGAGAAGAAAAAAAAGATTCACTTCCTCGGCAGGTATAAATCTTGGAGCAATCGTCACTAAAACAAATGGAATTGCCACGCACAAAATACACATTAAAGGTATATAAATTAGGTCTTTTTCAACTAACTCATAACTTTCAACAAAAAAGAGAGCAAATAGAGCTACTGTAAGCTTACCAACAACAGCTGAAGGTAGCAAATCTCTATCTTTTGCTGACCTGATTATTACTGCGTTAGTGGCGAGTCCAAAAGATGTTGTTATACCCATAAGATCACCAAATAAGTTACCCATCTCTAGAGAGTCGTAAAATATATATATTACAGCGACTAAAGTAATGGCTATTGCTATCCAAGTTTTCCTATCGGGAACCTCTTTTAAAAATATTGCACCAAGGATTGCCGAAAGCATGGGTGCCATTGCAATCATTATTAGAGTATTTGCTACATTTGTATTTTGTATTGAAATTATAAATGTGATGTTACAAATCGAAAAACTAATAATATAAAAAATACCAGCATAACCAACATTCAAAAATGCTTTAATAAAGTTTTTTTTATAAAATATAAGAAGTCCAATTAATACAGCTACAAATGGTATCGCACCTCTATAAAACAGTAATCCCCAAGTATCTATAGAAGATAATCTTATAAAAAGTGAATCTGGTGTGATGAACATCACAGCTATAAATGCAAGAGATGATCCTTTTTGCTGATTTGACAAATTTTTCAACTACAAACCTTTCCAAAAAGTCTTAGCCAAGTTTATCTGAGATAAATCAAAGTATGTTTTTATACCTGTTGGTGATGTTACATTTATATCTCCATTTAATTTTCCATCAATAAAGTCTATTCCTGCAAAGTAAATTCCGTCTTTCTTAATTTTTTTTGCAATTATATTTGAAACTTTTAGCTCTTTATTACTTAAAAATGCGATTTTAGGTTTTGCACCTTTGCTCATATTGCTCAATATTGATCCTGATTTTGGAACTCTAGATATAGCTCCACAAACCTTACCATTTATAATAAAAACTCTTTTATCTCCAAACTTAATTTTATTTAAAAATTTTTGACACATAATGTGACCGTGTTTTTTCAAAATTTTTTTTATTTTAAGCAAATTAAATTTTCCTGAAATAAGATTTATATCATTGCCACCATAGCTATGAATAGGTTTAATTATTATCTTTTTATGTTTTTTGAAAAATTTTTTAATTTCAATCAAATCTTTAGTAAATATTGTATCCGCCATATAATTTTTAAAATTTAAAGAATAAAATTTTTCTGAAATATTTCTTACTGAAGTAGGATCATTGATAATTTTTGTTTTATCTTTGATTCTATCTAACATTAATGTTGTAGAAATATATTCCAAGTTAAAAGGTGGATCCTGTCTGATTAAAATATATTTTGCAAAGGATAAGTCTAATTTTGATTTTTTTAGAATTTTATAAAATTTCTTTTTTGAATAATCAATTTTAATAAAATATCCTTCACTTACAGTTTTTCCTCTTATATTCGATAAATTTTCTGGATAATAATAAAATAATTTATAACCCTTGTTTTGAGCTTCATGAGCTAAAAAAATAGTAGTATCTGTTTTGATATTTATTTTTTTTAAATTATCACCTTGTATAGCAACAATTTTATTGGTCATATAAATCATTCAAATTTTCGGAATTTGAATACTTACTTATTATATTATCAGCATTTGTTTTTTTATTTTTTACAATTTTTTCTAAGTGATCTAAAAATTTTGCTTCACTTAATTTTTTTCTATTTAAAAAGTCTCTCTTTTTTAATCCTGATTTTGATATGTCTATTAGTCTCTCTGCCCAATACGAAATTTCCTTGCCCATCAAATTAGTTTTTAAGCCATTTTTAGGGGCATTTTTATAAGCTGAGAGCACTTCATTAGCTTCCCAATTTTTAATTAAATCTAAAGCTTCTTCCAGATTTCCATAAAGTAATCCAGTGAATAGGGCAGGACCAGCACACAAACACTCCCATCCGCACGCATCCATTGATCTTAATTCGATATATTGTTTTAATCTGTTCTCTGTAAATATTGTTCCTAAATGTGTATCAAGATCATTAGTACTAGGAATTATATTTCCAATTTCTTTAATTTCTCCATTCATAAAGTTTTTAAATAAATATTTTTTTCCAGATATATAATTACCTTCACTTTGTAAAAATAAGATTGGATAATTCATAATATAATCTGCATATTTTTCAAAATTTACATCTTTTAAAAAAAACTCAGGCAATCCACCTCTAGATGTTTCTTGCCAAACTTTAGATCTGTAAGATAAGTATCCACTATTACTTTTTTCAACTATAGAGGAATTTGCAAAAAGTCCGATAGATATTGGAACTAAATTATTTGCCAACTTAAATTTTTTTATAAAATCTTCTTCTGAGGTATAATCTAAATTTAATTGTGTACCTGCAGTTTTATACATCATATCCAAACTTAGTTTTCCTCCAACAGGCATATCTTTGGTCATAACCTCATACCTTTTTTTTGGATTATTAGGTATATCCTCAAGTTTAGATATAGGATCATATCCAGAGCTTACTATTTTAAAATCTAATTTTTCAATTACCTGATTTAACTCAAATAAATATTCATGAGATTCAGCACAAGCTTCGTGAATATTATTTAATTTTGCTCCAGATAGCTCTATTTGATTACCAGGCTCTAAAGTAATACTTTTACCATTCTTAGTTAACGCTATTGGATTTTTTTCCTCAAAAATAGGTTTCCAGCCAAACTCATATAAATTTTCAAACATTTTCTTGATTTTGGGATAATCAATTCTCGTATTTGTTTTTTTATCAAAAATAAATTTTTCATGCTCAACTCCAATCTTTAAATTAGATTTATCCTTTGAGCCTGAATTAAAATGTTCTATTATTTGTTCTTTTGTTTCTATCATTAGCTTATATTGTTTCTTTTTAGATAATCTTCAATTTCCTTTATATTACTTAATTTGTTAGAGCAAGTTTGATTTTTACATATAACAATTTTTGCCTCTTTTACTTCATTATCTAGATATTTAAATGTAGCTCTAGTAAAAAATTTTTTTTGCAAATACTTTTTTATATTAGGATCTAAATTTTGCTTTCCATGAATTGTAAAAGATATACTTTCATTACAAATATCCAATGATTTTACAAAACTAAACATTTGTGCAAAGTTTGAGTTTAAAACTTGGTGGAAACTTTTTTTTAAAATATCAATTTTTTCAAACCATATTTTATCATTAGTTATTATGTATAATTTATTACATAAGTTCAAATATACGCTATTTCCATTTGGTATATTATTATCATTTAGATCTACTGGTTGTACAAAAAGGTCATTATCTAATATTTTATTTTTCTGCATTAAGCCTGATTTTTTATCGAAGAAAAATTCCCAGGTTTTTATTAATATATCTTTTGCTTTTTCGATGTATTTTACATCACCATCTAATTCATAAATAGTTATCAAAAGACTAGCATAGTATACGTAATCTTCCAAAAAAGCGTCAATCTCTGTGTCTTGATAGCAATGGAAAATTTTGTCTGACAAATATTTTTCCAATATCTTTATACTAACAAAAGTATTTTGTTTTAGTTGCTCATTATCCGTTACTAACGATGAAAGAAGAAGTGTTTCTAATAAATAACAATTTTGATCAGTTTGAGATTTATCATCAAATAATGGTTTAGTACGTTTATTTCTTTGATCTAATAACGTTTTTTCTGTATTTGAGATTTCTTTAATCTCATCATCGGAAAGTTTATTATGAGTTTCTATTAAAATATTATTACCTTCAAAATTTCCCTCTTCAGTTAAATTATATTTTTTTGCAAATAAATTAAATTTAGGACCCAGAGTATCTTTTAGTTCAGCATAATTCCATACATAATATTTTCCTTCAACACCATCGCTATCGGCATCATATGCAGACCCATAAAGATCAAAATCATTTTTAAATTCTGTATTGATAAAATTTATGGTTTGCTCTAACTTTCCTTTATAATAAAGATTATTAGTTTTTTGAAAGAACTTATTTAACAATCCTATATATTGAATATTATCATAAAGCATTTTTTCAAAGTGAGGGATGATCCAATTTTCATCAACAGTATATCTTGCTATACCTCCAGCTAGATGATCATACATTCCTTTTGAAGAAATATTGTAAAGTAAAGTTTCAACCGGTTTAAAGTATTCTTCTTTTCCTGTTTTTAAATAAAAATAAAACATTGCATCAAACAAATAAAATTGGGGAAACTTAGGAGCTCCTTTGAAACTTCCATTATCTTTATCAAGGTGTTGTAAAATTTTTTCTAAAAATGGCTCTAATGGTTGATTTAATACTGCTGATCTTTGATTAATTTTACCAAATATTTCTTGCATTTGGGGCGCTTGATCAAGAATTTTCTCTCTATTCTTATTATATACGTCAGAAACATTATTTAGAACTTTTTGAAAATCTGGTCTTCCATGCATTTCTTTTGGTGGGAAATAAGTTCCACCAGTGAAAGGAACTCCATTTTCATCAAGAAACATCGATAAAGGCCAACCTCCTTGGGTTCCTGTTAAAATAGATAAACTTCTTTGAAAAACATAATCTAAATCAGGTCTTTCTTCTCTATCAACTTTAATATTTATAAATTTTTCATTCATTATTTTAGCCGTTTGATCATCTTCAAAACTTTCATGAGCCATCACATGACACCAATGACAGCTTGCATATCCAACACTAAGAAATATTGGTTTTTTTTCTTTTTTTGCCTGTTCTAAACTTTCTTTATTCCAAGCAAACCAATTTACTGGGTTATCTTTATGTTGCTTTAAATACGGACTTTTCTCTTCCTTCAGTTTGTTAGTCATGTTTTCTTTTAAAAATTAGTGATGATAAAAAGGTTTTCTATCAAATATTTTTTTCACCATTGGTTCAAACTCTTCTAAAGACATAGATTTGTAATTAGGATCAAAAGAAGATTGGTCATATTTTTCACAAAAATCAACTGTATCTTGATAGTATTTGTGGTTCTTGAACTTATCTCTAGCGTTTCTATCTCCACCCAAATGATGAGCACTGTAATATGTTTGAAAAAGTCCATGATGAAGGATTATCCAATATGTTTTTTCTGAAACATATGGTTTTATTATTGAAGCCGCATATTGAGAATGATTCATAGGCGCTAAGTCATCTCCTATGTCATGAAGTAAAGTTGCTACAACCATCTCTTCACTTTCTCCATTCTTGTACGCTCTGGTTGCTGCTTGCAAAGAATGTTCTAATCTAGTTATTTGATAGCCTTCAAGAGTTGTCGTTTGACTTGCAAGATATTTAATTAGTCTATCTGCAGTTTTACGCTCAAAATTTTTTTCATACTTTTCTAATAATTCATAATCTTCTTTTGAACCATTTTTCATTTCAGTAAAATTTACTTTTTTCATTAATTACTCGACCCAGTACTTAATAATGATAATTGTGTAACTTTATCTTCTCCAAGTTCATCAATTATTTTTACCGGATAATCACCAGTAAAATGATGATCAGTTAACTGAGGATAAGCATCGTTTCTTTTCTCAAAACCCATTCCTTTATACAAACCATCTAAAGTCAAAAATTTAAGTGATTTTGCTTTTATAAATTCTTTTATTTCATCTACTGATTTATTTGCTGCTAATAGTTCTTTTTTTGTAGGTGTATCAACTCCATAAAAATCTGGGTATTTTATTTCTGGACTAGCTATCCTAACATGTATCTCTTTAGCACCATTATCATACAACATTTTTACAATCTTTGATGATGTAGTTCCTCTTACAAGAGAATCATCTACTAAAATAATTTTCTTATTTTTTATAACTGAAACATTTGCATTTAATTTTAATTTAACTCCTAAACTTCTAATCTGCTGTGAAGGCTCTATAAAAGTTCGACCAACATAATGATTTCTTATTAAACCTAGATCAAAGTTTATTTTTTTTTCTTCTGCATAACCTAATGCAGCAGCATTACCAGAGTCTGGAACTGGTACAACTAGGTCAGCTTCTAAATTATCTTCTTTAGCTAATTCTGCTCCAAATTTTTTACGATATTCATAAGCAGTTTTCCCATTTAAAATACTATCTGGTCTCGAAAAATAAATATATTCAAATACACATGGTCTTACTTTTTTTTGAGGAAATGGCTTAATACTTTTCAATTCATCATTTTCTACATAAACAATTTCACCATTTTCAACTTCTCTAACAAATTTTGCGCCAATAATATCAAATGCACATGTTTCAGATGCAAAAACATAAGAATTTTTTAGTTTCCCGATAACCAAAGGTCTAATTCCATAAGGATCTCTTACACCAATAAGTGTATTTTGTGTCATCATAACCAATGCATACCCTCCTTGAATTTGAAACAGAGCATCAATAACTTTATCGATTGTCTTTGGTCTTTTTGATTTGGCTATAAGTTTTACTATCGTTTCTGTGTCTGATGTTGTGTAAAAGATTGAGCCCTCTTCAACCATTTTATTTCTAAGTGTTATTGCATTTGTTAGATTTCCATTATGCGCAACTCCAATTCCACCTGAATTAGTATCAGCAAAGAATGGTTGTACATTTCTTAAAGCAGTTCCTCCTGTTGTAGAATATCTATTATGACCTATAGCGTAATTTCCAGGTAAATTTTTTAAGACTTTTTCATCATTAAAATTGTCACCAACCAAACCAAATCTTTTTTCAGAGTGATATTTTTCACCGTCAAATGATACAATTCCACAACCTTCCTGACCCCTATGTTGTAATGCATGAAGTCCTAAAGCAGTTAAGGTTGATGCTTCTGGTGTATTGCTTATACCAAAGACTGCACATTCCTCTTTTAATTTAGGATTATACATCTTGAACTTTTTCTTTAGCATCTTCATATTGTTTTTGATTTGGAAATACCTTTATAAGATAGATACTACCTTTTTCAACCAAAGGAAATGTTAACGAATCTTTTAAATTTAACGGCCATTTTTTGCTATCGTAGACTACGTCAATAGCTGTGAATAAACAAACAATTAGAATATAGCTCTTTGCGATTCCAAAAAAAAAGCCAAAAACCTTATCGACTGAACCTAATCCAGTGTAAGTAATAACTTTGCTTATTGCTTTATTTGTTAAAAGAATAAGAAATATTATTAATATAAATAATATTACGCCTACAATTATATCAAGAACATATTCGCTATCTAAAATACCTTCAAAATACGGTTTTACTTTCGGAAATAAATAAATTGTTAAAATATATGCCAAAACCCATTTGGCAGTTGACAATAAACTTAAAACAAAACCTTTTCTAGATCCTTGAATTAAAAAATAAATGGTTAGTACAAAAAAAATATAATCAAATAATGTTACTTGTATTAAAAAATCTTGAATAGTCTCAATCATTAATTGAATGGTTTAATTTTAAGCAATAAGGAAGGCAAAAGTGTTAAAACCGAAACCATTGCAAGCAACATAGCAATCCCCGTGAATACACCAAAGTAAATTGTTGGTATAAAATTTGACATTACTAAAATTGAAAATCCAAAAACTATTGTAATTGAAGTATTTAAAATAGCTTTTCCAACTGTTGAATGACACATTTTTAATGTCTTATTATAATTTTTTAATTTAGCATACTCCTCTTTAAATCTGTAAATATAATGAATACTATTATCTACCGCGATACCTATTGTTATTGCGGCAATTGTTATTGTCATCATATCAAGAGGAATTCCCAATAGTCCAATTAAACCTAATATAAAAAAGGCTGCTATAAAATTTGGCACAACACCTATTAAAGCTAATTTTAAATTTTTGAAAAGAATAATAAACATTATAAATATTCCAAGCATAACAAATCCAAGTGTTAAAATTTGAGATTTGAATAAACTTTGTAAAAGATTGTTGAAAAGAATTAATACACCACCTAATTTAAACTCATCATTTTTTAAATCTAATTTATTTTTAAGGTCAGAGTTTATTTTAATGAGTAAATCATTTCTCCTTAAATTATCCAAAGAGTCTTTTATTCGTAAACTTATCCTAGCTTCTGAGTCTTCTATGGAGATATATGGATCTACAATTTCTTTTTTTATATTATCTGGAATTTTGGTGTACAAAACACCCATTTCTAAGGAACCGAGCTCTTTATTGTTATTTAATTGAGTGGCAACGTCAATAATTGACGAAAACGAAAGCACTTTTCCAATTGGCTCCAAAGAGTCTAAATAGTTATGGACTTTTTTTATCTTATCAATTTTGTCTTTAGTAAACCAATATTTTTCATCATTCTCATCTTCATCACCCCAATCGTCTTCTTCATCTTCAGATTTTTGTTCAACATCATCTTGTTTTGGAAATTTTAAAATAACTTCAAGTGGTGTTGTACCACCTAGTTTTTCATCGATAAGTTTCATTCCTTTATAAATTTCTGTATTTTTATCAAAATAATTTATAAAACTATTTTCTACTTCAAGCTTTGAAATGCCTAATATACTTAAAAATATAATTATTAAGGTTGTTCCAAATATTGTATTTTTATTTGAAATTGAAACATTACTGAAAAAATTAGTAATTTTGGTACCTTTTTCCTCTTTTAAAGCAACTTTATTAAAATTAAATATATTAATTAATGTTGGTAATAAACTAAAGGTAACAAGAAATGAAATTATTAGACCAAAAGTCATCATAAATCCAAAATCTATTATTGGTTTTATTTCACTAAACACCAGAGACAAGAAAGCAAATATAGTTGTCAAAGCTGTATATAAAATAGGCCAAAACATTTTGCTCGTTGTCAAAGAAATAATTTTAAATTTATTTAACTTCGGAAATTGTTTTGAAAGCTGAAGATATCTTGTACTAATATGAATATTCATAGCCATTGTTAATATCAACATTAAAGCTATAAAATTTGATGATATAACGGTAACTTTCCACCCTAAGAGACCAAGAAGTCCTGTCATTATTACAACTGAAAAAAAACAACTACTTATAGGTACAATTATCCATATTAATCTTCTAAATACATACCAAAGAGTTGCTACGATAAATAAAAAAACTCCAAGTCCAAAAACAATTATGTCATTTTTAATAAAAGTCATCATGTCATCAGCAATCATAGGTATTCCACCCAAATGAATTTTGCTAGTTGAACTAAAATTTTTTATTACTTGCCTTATCTCTAAAATATTTTGATGATTTTGTTTTTTTAATTTATCTTTATATATTTCTTCGTCTTTTTTACTTTTAAAGTTTTGTAATTTATCTTTGGACTTTAAATAAACTATAATACCAGATGTTTTACCATCTTCACTTATTACAAAATTCCTGAAAACTGGGCTATTCAATATTTCATTAAACCCTCTTTCTTTATCAATACCATCTGAGCTAAGTGTAGAATAGTTTTGCAGTCTCTCTATAAGTGGTTCATCAGAGCTGTTTAGCAAAGGAATATCTAATAGTGTGATTACACTATGCACCCAATTAAGTTTTTGAATTTCTTTTTTTAATTTTATAAGATTCTTGATAGAATTTTCTTCTATCATTCTTCCTTTTGGAGTGTAAGTAAGAACTAAAAATTCTTTTGCACCATATCTTTCATTTATCTCATTTAAATATTTTAAATCAGGATCACCTTCTATTAATAAAGTTTCAGATGATGCATCAAGTCTAAAGTTTTTTGAAAAATATCCAAAAAAAAACAAGCAACTTAATAATAAAACTAAAATGAAGCCTGGTTTTTTTAATACAATATTTTGATAAAATTTGGCCAACATTAACTGTTAGACTTATAATTTAATTTAATTATTTTGAATATCTTTAAATTTGGTAAACATTGCCTCAAATTCAAGCATAACATTCCCAGTTGGCCCATGCCTTTGTTTTTGAATAATTAATTCCGCTAAATGTGAAACCTCATTCATTTTTGCTTGCCACTCAGCATGTTCTACCGTGGCTGGTCTAGGCTCTTTTCCTTGTAAATAATATGCTTCTCTGTAAACAAACATTACTACATCAGCATCTTGTTCGATTGAACCTGACTCTCTTAAGTCTGATAATTGAGGTTTTTTATCATCTCTTTGTTCTACAGCCCTTGATAATTGAGAGAGAGCTAAAACTGGAACAGCTAATTCTTTTGCTAAAGCCTTTAGTCCTTGAGTAATTTCAGATATTTCCTGAACTCTTCCATTATTTGAATTAGATGCTCTCATTAATTGTATATAATCAACCACAACCATATCTAATCCATATAATCTTTTGATTCTTCTAGCCTTGTTACTTAAAGCGGCAATAGTTATAGCGGGCGTTTCATCAATGTATAATGGAAGTTCTGAAATATCTTTTGAGGTTTCAATAAATTTATCAAACTGCTCTTCAGATATCTTACCTCTCCTTATATCGTTTGATTTAATTCTGGATTGTTCTGCCAATATTCTAGTTGAAAGTTGTTCAGATGACATCTCAAGTGAAAAAAAAGCTATAGAACTTTTTTCCCCAGTCTCTTGAATTTTTTTTGCAGCGTTAAATGCAATATTGGTTGCTAAAGCAGTTTTCCCCATAGACGGTCTTCCTGCAATTATAACAAGATCAGATTTATGTAAGCCACCCAATCTATCATCTAAATCTTTTAGTCCAGTTGGCACACCAACTATTCCCTCTTCATTTTTATAGGCATTTGTTGCCATTTCAATAGTTTGCCTCATAGCTTCATCAAATTTAACTAACGAGGAACTAAAGGATCCTTTTTCGGCAAGATCGAACAAAGATTTTTCGTAGTTTTCTATTATTGTTTTGCCATCATTTTCTAGATCGTTTAGTTTAGCTTGATCAATTATATCGCTAGAAATTTTTATAAGTTCTCTTTTCACATATAAATCAAAAATAAGTTTTGAATACTCTAGAGCTTGCCTAGAGGATGTAGAAAATTTTGTAATTTTTACTAAATATTCAGGCACATTAATTTCGTCTTTTTCTTTTTCAAAATAGTTCTTTAGAGTTATTGGATTTGCAAGAAGACCGCCATATATTAATTTTTCTAAAGCTTCAAATATTTTTCTATGAACGGGGTCATAAAAATTTTTACTTGCGATAATCAAACTTACATCATCGAATATTTCATTTGTTAAAAGTATTGAACCTATGACTGATTGTTCTGCTTCTATGTTATTTGGTAATTCTTCGTTAATCGATTTTACAATGTTTAAAGATTGTACCATACTTAATCTTATTTATTTTATTCATATATAACAAAGATTATAATTAGTTGGGGAAAAAAATGTATAATTATTTTGTTTCTTCTTGAGCTTCTACTTTAATTTTAATTCTGGATTGTATGTCAGTGTGAAGATTTAAAATTACATCATACAACCCTAGAGATTTAATTTCTTTAGCAGGTTGTATCATAGATGGATTAATATCTAATTTTTCTATATCATTAATTATTTTAGAAATTTCTGTTGGTTTAACAGAACCATATAATTCTTTATTTTCCGTAGATAGTTTTTTTATTATAAATTCTTTGTCTTTTAATTTTTCATTTATTGTTTTTGCTTTTTCTTTTTTATCTTGGTCTTTTTTATTTAGATCATTTTTCATTTTTTCAACTTCTTTAATATTTGATTTTGATGCAAACAAAGCTTTTTTATGAGCAATCAAAAAGTTTCTTGCAAAACCTCTTTTTACATCTATTATTTCACCTATAGATCCAACTTTTCTTACGTTTTCTAATAATATTACTTTCATTTTAAATTAGAGCTAAATTTCTAGCCCTCTTTATAGACAAAGATAGATCTCTTTGTTTCTTTTGACTTACAGATGTTATTCTTGATGGAAGAATTTTACCGTTTTCTGAAACATATCTTTTCAATAATTTGATATTTTTGTAATCCACTACAGGCGCTCCTTTACCAGTTAAAGGACATTTTTTTTTAAATTTATACTTTTGATTTTGAAAGACACTCAATTTAGAAAAATTATTTTGTGTATTTTTTTTTTTGTTATTTTTTTTTTTCATTATTTAGTTTTTTTTAATATTTTCGTCTGTTTTTTTAAAATAATCAGTTTCAAGATCAAATCTCTTAACCTTTATTGTTAAAAATCTTAACAAGTTTTTATCAATTTTTTCAATTTTTTCTAATTCTTTTATAGTCTTTCCATTTCCTTCGATTTTAAAGTGAAGATAGTTACCTTTTTTATTTTTTTTTATCAAATATGATAAATGTAATAAGCCCCAGCTTTCAAATTTAATAATATTTCCCTCATTACTTTCTATAATTTTAGTATATTTTTCTTGAAGTTGTTTTATTTGACTAGGAGAAGTATCCTGTCTTGCGATTAATGTGTGCTCATATAAGTTCATATTATTATCTAGAAAAATTGAGGATATACTATTATAAATTTTTAATTACAATACAAAAAAACACTTAATTTATTAACATTTTTATGTTTTCGGTAATATTTCCAGGCCAAGGTTCACAAATAATAGGAATGGGTAAAGAGTTTTATGAAAATTTTAATTATGTTAGAGATTTTTTCTCAAATGCTGATGATTTATTAAATAAAAATATGAGTAAAATCATCTTGGAAGGTCCAAAAGATGATTTGGATCAAACGGAAAATACTCAACCCGCAATTTTTCTGGTAAGTTATTCAATTTTTCAAACAATGCAAAGAGAAAGTTCTTTAGACTTAAAAAAAGCAAAATTTTTTGCAGGTCATTCTTTGGGAGAATACTCTGCACTATGCTGTTCTGATTCTTTAAACTTTGAAGAGACTATAAAGTTATTAAAAAACAGAGGTAAAGCTATGCAAAATGCTGTACCAGTTGGAGAAGGAGGAATGCTTGCGATCCTAGGAGTTGAAATTGACAAAATCAAAAATTTATTTATTGAATTTCAAAACCAATTTCAGTGTTATATTGCTAATGATAATTCTGTTGGCCAAATAGTTGTAAGTGGAACTAAAAATTCCTTAAATTTATTTTCAATTGAATTAAAAAAAAGAAATATAAAATTTATACCCTTATCAGTTAGTGCCCCATTCCATTGTCCTTTAATGAAAAATGCAACAGAATTTATGAAAAATAAAATTTTAAATACAAATTTTAAAAATCCAAGAATAGAGATAATCTCAAATGTTTTAGCAAAACCTGTTCAAAACTCTGAAGAAATAAAAAATCTACTCATTCAACAAATAGAAAAGCCAGTTAGATGGAGAGAAAGTGTTAAGAATATGATTGAAGCTGGAGTCAATAAGTTTATTGAAGTAGGACCTGGAAAGGTTTTGTCAGGTTTAATAAAAAGAATTGATAGAAATATAAAGTTAAATCAGGTAAATAATTTAATAGATATTAAAAATTTGACAAATGATTGACTTAAAAAATTTAAATATAATTTTAACTGGAGCAACAGGAATAATTGGAAATTCAATTCTAAGTAAATTAGATAAATACAACGCTAAAGTAATTGCAACAGGCACAAATGAAGAAAAATTAAAAAAAATTCAAGAAAAATATAAAGGTGTTATCATAAAAAAGTTTGATATCACAAACCATGATTTAATTGACCGTTTTGTTAATGAATGTAATGAAACTTTTCAAAATAAAATAGATATTTTGATTAATAATGCTGGAATTACTTTGGATAACTTGGCAATAAGAATGAAAAATGATGAGTGGAATAAAGTAATTCATTTAAATTTAAGCTCTACCTTTTTTTTAACTAAAAATATAATTAAAAAAATGCTTAAAAATAAAAATGGAAAAATTATAAATATTACTTCAATCGTTGGTCACACTGGTAATTTTGGTCAAGCAAATTATTCTGCATCTAAGTCAGGTTTAATAGGAATGTCAAAAAGTTTGGCTTTAGAATATGGAAAAAAGAATATTAAAATAAATTGTATTTCTCCAGGGTTTATTAAATCTGAAATGACAGATAGGATAAGTGATGATTTTAAACAAAAACTTGAAGAAAAGATTTCTTTATCAAGATTTGGACTTCCAGATGATGTTGCTAATGCAGTACTTTTTTTATCGTCTGATTTATCAGATTATATAACAGGTGAGACCATACATGTTAATGGAGGCATGTATTTTAGTTGACAAAGTAGTATAAATAATTATTAACGAATTAATTAATAAGGAAAAAATGTCAGAAGATATCTCAAGTAAAGTAAAAAAAATAGTTGCAGATCACCTAGGTATTGACGAAGCGAAGGTAACTGATGAATCAAGTTTTATTGATGATTTAGGTGCAGATAGTTTAGATACCGTAGAGTTAGTAATGGCTTTTGAAGAAGAATTTGGTTCAGAAATTTCAGACAGCGATGCAGAAAAAATACTGACTGTTGGTGATGCTGTCAAATTTATTGAAAATAAGTCAAACTAATCTTTAAAATATATGCCCAGCTCAATTCAAGGTGGGATGTATATCCTTTCATCACCCTCTGGTGCTGGTAAGACCACACTAGTAAAAAAAATTGCAAAAAATAAAAAATTCGTAGTTTCAATATCTCACACAACACGAAAACCTAGACCAACAGAAAAAAATGGAAAAGATTATTATTTTATCAATAAAAGTTACTTTAAAAAATTAATAAAAAAAGGAGAATTTTTAGAGCATGCAAAAGTTTTTGATAATTTTTATGGCTCATCAAAACAAATGGTAACTAAAAACCTTAAATTAGGAAGAAATGTTATATTTGATATAGATTGGCAGGGGTCTAGGCAATTAAAAAATAAAAAATTAAAATATAAATTATTCTCAATATTTATACTACCTCCTTCAAAAAAAGAACTTTTAAAAAGGTTAATTAAAAGAGAAAAAAAAAATATGAAAACGGTACAAAAAAGAATGAAAGGTTTTAAAAAAGATTTAATTAAGTGGAAAGATTATGATTACGTAGTTATCAATGACAATTTAAATATTTGTTATAATAAAATTATAGAAGCAATAAAAAATAAAAATAAAACATCATTTAATAGAAATTTTATTAGTAAGCACGTTCGAAGCCTACTTGACTAAGTTTTCATATAATTTACACAACTCTAAATATTTTTTATTAGTAATATTTTGAGGTCTTGTATTCAAATCAAGATCTAAATCTTGTGCAATTTTTTCGTAATTTTTAAATAATTGCTTCAAAGGTTTTTTTATCATTTTACGTCTCTGATTAAAAAAAATATTAGTCAAATGTTCCAAATTTTTAACATTTTTAAATTTTTCAACTTTTAATCTTGGTGTAAGAATTAACAGCGAACTCCAAACTTTTGGTTTTGGAAAAAAATATTTAGGATCTATGTCCATTACTTTAACTTTATTTGTTTTCCATGAAGTTAATATAGATAATCTACCAAAATTTTTTGTATTCTCCTCAGCTAAAATTCTATCTGCTACTTCCTTTTGAAATACAAAAACAAATTTTTCGAATTTACTTTTTAGATTTTCAATTTTAATAAATGAAGTTAAAATTTTAGTTGAAATATTATATGGTAAATTTCCAAATACTTTTATTGGCATATCAAAATTAATCTTGTCATAGCAATCTAAAATATCTTTATTAATTACTTCTATTTTTGAATTGAATTTTTTTTTAAGTAAGTTAGCTAAATTTTTATCTTTCTCGATTACTATAAATCTTTTTGGATTTTTTTTTAAAATTACCTCTGTTAAATTACCAGTTCCTGGACCAATCTCTAAAATAGTATCATTATTCAATATATCTCCGCTTTCAACAATATTATTTAATATCTTATTATCTCTCAAAAAATTTTGGCCCAAACTTTTTTTTGGCATTTAATTAATTGATCTTGTTCAAAAATTTCATAGCATAAAAAAATGATGCTGGATCAGATTTATTTTTCCCCATCATAGACGCATTAGGTCCATGATCTGGAGAAATTCTTAAAAATGGTAGACCTAATGTTAAATTAATAGCATTAAAATTGTATAAAGTTTTAATAGGTGTCAATACTTGGTCATGATACATTCCAATAACAACATCAAAATTTTTAATATTTGACTTTAAAAAAAATGTGTCTGCAGAAAATGGTCCTTTAATATTTATGCCTTTTTTTTTAATAAATTTTATAGACGGAATAATAACTTTTTGCTCTTCGCTAATTTTATCCACCGACTCACAATGAGGGTTTAGCCCTAGTATCGCGAATTTTGCTTTTTTTTTCAAAGTTTTTTTATAAAATTTATCTATATTAATAACATTATTTACTATTTTTCTTTTGCTAAGACTCTTTGATACACGCTTAACAGGAATGTGTGTTGTAATTGGAGAAACAGCTAGTTTTTTGTTATATATAAGCATCACTGGGTTTTTTGATTTTGTTTTCTCGGATAAATATTCTGTAATCCCAAGATACTTTTTATTCAAAAATGTTGTTTTAGAGACTGGTCCATTTATTAAATAGGATTGATAATAACTTTTTTTAATAATTTTTAAAGTCTCCTCAAAGCATTTTTCTATGTAAGAATTAGATTTAGATGTTATTTTAGTAAATGTTTTTTTATGAAAAAAATCGATATTTATTAAATTTAAAGTATCAGTTTCAGATTGTCTAAAATTTTCAATTTTATTTATTTTTATTTTGTAATTAAGTTTTCTTAATTGTTTTTTTAATAAATTATAATTTCCTATTAAAATAATTTTTTTTCTTTTTATTTTTTTTTTAGAAAAATACCTTCCAATGATTTCAGAAAAAATACTATATGGTTCTCCCAGAACAATTAATATGTATTTAGTGTTCATTTATTACTGTATTTTGTTTAAGTTTTTTATAAAATAAAAGTGAGTATTGATTTAATTGCTTATTTTTCTCAAATTTTATACTTTCTTCCAATTCCCTATCTATACTAATTATTTGTTTCATTTCTTTCTTTTCATTAATTTTTAATATTAAGTATCCATTTGGATATTTAATTGGTCTAGTGAATTGACCTTTTTTTAAATTTTTAAGCTTTTTTATCAGTATTGGTGATAATAATGTTTCTTTTATCCAACCAATTTCACCACCTTTGTTTGAACTATTAGCAATACTATATTTAGATGCAGCTAATCTGAAATTAGCTTCCTTTATATATTTAATTATTTCGTTTAATTTTTTTTCATAAGTTTCATTTTTTTCTAGCTCGAACAATATTTCCGAAAGGTTGTACTCAAATTTTTTATCATTAGACATTTTTAAAATTAATTCATCTTTTATTTTTTTTTT
>CACAZW010000014.1 GCA_902537055.1 uncultured Pelagibacteraceae bacterium | reverse complement strand
ATAAAGCAAGATAGTAATTTTTCTAATTAATTCTAATGCAGTATAAACAATAGTATTTAACCTTAATCTATCGTCTTTCTTCTTCCATGGTTCCTGATCATTAAAATATTTGTTTGCTGCAAACAATCTATCAACAATAAAACTCATATATTGGTTTATATCTTGATTATCTATAAATGATCTTATTTTATCTAGATTATTTAATGGTTTTAAAATTTCTAAATCCTCATAAGTAAATTTATGATCAGGTATTAAAGATGAACAATTTTTTTCAGCAAAAGAAAGTACTCTTTGACAGAGATTTCCAAAATTATTTGCCAAATCGCTATTAATACAATTTTCTAATTTTTCCTCAGAAATATTACCATCATTACCAAAAGAAACTTCTTTAAGCAAATAATATCTTAATGGATCTAGACCATAGACATTTATAATTTCTAACGGATCTAAAATATTTCCTTTTGATTTTGACATTTTTTCATCACCAGAGAGTATCCATCCATGTCCGTATACCCTCTTAGGCGGTTCTATTTTTGCAGCTAATAAGAATGCTGGCCAATAAATAGCGTGAAATCTTAATATGTCTTTACCAATAATATGTAAATCTGCTGGCCAAAAACTTTTATATAATTCATTATTTTCATCTGGATATTTTAAAGAACTTAAATAATTTGTTAATGCATCTAACCATACATAAACGACATGATTTTCATCACTTGGTACTTTTACACCCCAAGAAAATGTTTTTCTACTAACAGATAAGTCTTTTAATCCACTTTTGACAAAGCTTATTACTTCATTTCTTCTACTTTCAGGTAAAATAAAATTTTTATTTTTTTCATAAAATTCTAATAACGGTTTTTCCCATTCTGAAAGTTTAAAAAAAAAAGATTCTTCTTCAACCCACTCAACAGCTGAACCGGATGATTTAGCAACTTTTAAACCATCTTTTTCTTCAACCTCATCTTCATTATAAAAAGCCTCATCTGATACAGAATACCAACCAGAATATTTAGACAAAAAAATTTGCTTATTTTTTTCAAGTATATTCCATAAATTTTGTACAGATACTTTATGTCTATCTTCTGTAGTTCTAATAAAATCTGTATTAGATAGGTTTAATGTTTTAGTTAAATCCTCAAATGTTTTACTTATTTCATCACAAAAAGATTTTGGATCCTTATTTAACTTTTCAGCAGATCTTTGTATTTTTAAACCATGCTCATCTGTGCCTGTTAAAAAATAGACATTAAAACCATCAATTTTTTTGAAACGTGCAAAAAAATCAGCAATTATACTTGAATATGCATGTCCCATATGAGGTTTAGCAGAAGGATAGTAAATTGGTGTTGTTATATAATAATTTTTATTCACTTAATAATTTATCCTTAAATTCTAAAAAAAAAGTTTCATAATCAAGATTAAATTTTTTTACATTAGATAATTTTGAATAATAATATTCTTTAACTTTATATGACAATTTTTTTGTTGTGTTTATATGTTTATAAAAAAATAATTCAATAATCATATTTAAATTATCTCTTATAAACTCTTGTTTAATATAGTGCTTATTATTAATTAAATTAACTAATAAATCATCAACTGTGGTATCGGATACTGATAATTCAAATTCATTCATATAGCTTATTAAGGATATTAAAAAAAAAGGTGTTGAGTAATAATTTATCAAATTCGAATTTATTTGTTCATAAATATTTTCATTAAAGTAATTATTGACAATCAATCTGGTATTCTCATTAGATAAACTTAATTTAAATTCAATACATCTGGATTTTATTGTATCTATTAAAAACTTCTCTGAATTAAAAATTAAAATAAAAAAAACATTTTCATTTGGTTCTTCTAAATTTTTTAATAAAGCATTTGATGAATTAATATTTAAAAATTCAACATCGTCGAGGATTATAAATCTTGATTTATTATTAAAGGAGGATTGATTTGTAAACTTTATGATTTCTCTAATTTGCCCAATTTCAATATTTTTTTTATCATTATTTTTCTTTATATTTAAAACATTGGGATGGGATTTGTTTTTTATTAGTTCATTATCATTATTAGAATTAAAAATTTTATATAAAAATTTTTCTGTAAGTAATGATTTTCCAATACCTTTTTTACCAGATAATAAAATTTTATTTGGAAGTTCATTATTTTCGTAAAGTGTTACAAATTTTTCTAAATATGTTTCATGTCCTATTAATTTATATTCAGACATTTATATTAATTTCTCAAGTTTATTTATTATGATTTTTTTTACTTTGTTAATTGTATTAGTGTTTGAATTAATTTTAATATATTTGCTCTTATTGATTGATATTTTTTCATACCCGTTCTGAACTTTGTTATAAAATTTAAGTTTAAATTTATCATATCTATTTAAGTTAGATCTATTTCTAAGCCTTTTTTGTAAATTTTTTGAATTTACAGTACTTAAAAAAACTATATCAGGATTAAAATTTCCAATTATAAACTTATTCAGCATTTTAATTACCTTTAAATCAATTTTCATTCCATAATGTTGATACGCAATAGTAGAATCTGTAAAACGATCAATTAATATTATTTTTTTTTTATAATTTTTTTTAATAATTTTCTCGAAATTTTCTGATCTTCCAGCATAAAATAGTAATAGATCGGTTTTATTATTTAAATTTAGTTTCTTATTTAAAATCAATTTTCTTATTTTTTCTGAAAAAATTGAACCACCAGGCTCTCTTAATTTTATAAAACTTTTTCTTCGCTTTTTTAAATAATTTGCAGCAATTTTAAAATTTGTAGTTTTTCCTGAGGCCTCAATGCCTTCAAATATAATAATTGGATATTTAGACATCGCCCCATATCAAAAAATTGATAGAAGTTATCAACCTTGATATTGCATTTTGTTGTTTGATATTTTCTGTAGAAAATAAGTCATGATTAGATATAACTTCGTCTTTATATAATACTTTTATTTCTGCTAATTTTTCTCCCTTTTTAATAGGTGCTTGAATAGGACCGTCATAAACAATCTTCACTTTCATATATTTTTTTTTAGCTTTTGGAATGGTCTTATAAATTGTGTCTTTAGTATTAACTTTTACTTTTTTCTTATTTCCCTGCCAAACATCTAGTTCATAAAGATATTCGTTATCATTACTTATTTTTATTGTATCGAAATTTGTAATTCCCCATGTTAACAATTTTTGTGATTGCTTTGATCTAGAATTTTTAGTTTCAAAACCACTTGCAACAGCAATTAATCTTCTTTCTTTTCTTAATATAGAAGATGCAAGCGAATATTTTTCTGAACCAAGGTAGCCTGTTTTAATTCCATCTACACCCATATTTTTATATAATAATGGATTTCTATTTCCTTGTGTAATTGGATCACCACCTGTCCTACTCCAAGTAAATTCTTTAATTTTAAAATACTCATAATATTTAGGATGTTCCTTAATTAGATAATTAGACATAATTAAAATATCTCGAACGGTTGAATAATTATCATCATCATTAATCCCAGATGAATTTGAAAAATTTGTATTTTCCATTCCAATTTCTTGTGCTTTCTCAGTCATTAGCAAAGCAAACTCATCCTCTGTTCCCGCAATACCCTCTGCTAAAGCTACACAAGCATCATTACCTGAAGCAACAATTATACCTAATAATAAATTTTCGACCGAAACTTCATCTCCAACCATTATAAACATAGATGAATAACCAGATGAGGATAGTCTCCAAGCATTTTCAGAAACAATAAATTTTTCATCTAAAGTGATTTCGCCACTTTTCAATAAATCAAAAGCAACAATAGAAGTCATTATTTTTGTCATAGAAGCAGGAAATATTCTCTCATCAGGATTTTTTTCATATAAAATTTCACCAGATAAATAGTCTTGTAAAATTGCAGTTCGTGCATTTATGTTAAATTTTGCATAAGAAATATTAGTTATAATTAAAAATGATAGGACAAAACTTAATAGTGTTTTTATTTTCATAATTTTATTAATTCAATATTTTCAAAATTTATATCAGCAATCTCATTATATACATTTTTAATTGATCCTAAATTATAAAAAGGACCTTTGTAAACTCTATATAAATTTTTAGACATTTTTTTGATGTTTATGTCTTTTAAATTGTATTCATCCTCAAGTCTTTTTTTCAATGTAATTGCAGATTCTTCAAAAAATAAATCGGCAAATTTAATTATAAATTCAAATTTTGTATTTTTCATCTTCTCAACTTTTGAATTATTATCTTTTTCAATTGATATATTTTGGATTGAAATGCTGTCTACTGGAGCTTTATTGGCTACTTTTTTTTCCTCATCAAATGTTTTAGCTTTATTTGCAACAAATGTATTATTAGAATTTATTGTTTCTACACGCACATAAGGCTGATCAGGATTTATATCAAGTTCAGTAGCAATCCTTTCAGAAATTACTGAATTATAAAAAATTGGATAATTCGATTTTTTTCCTACTTTAGCAATCAAATACTTTTCATTTAACAAATTTGTTATTTTTATATCTGTATCTTTTTCAAGTTTATTATTGAAAATAATTAATGATCTTTGATCTATTTTTTTTGAAACTATTCGTTTTTTGAAAATATCATTATTATATATGAGAGCAAATCCATCATTTGAATAATTTTTGAAATCTTTATTCGTGATTACTTTTTTATTAGTAGTTTCACATGATGTTAAAATTATTCCTAAAAAAATTATTATCTTAAGTTTCATTTTCAAAACTATTTTTTAATGTGCATACAGCCAAACTAAATCTTAATGACCTGTTCCACTTTAAGATTAGCTTATAATTATTAAAAATAATATATGCTGGTTTAAGTTTATTTGCATTTTCCACTATTTCAGCATCAGGAGTAACTATTGCTCCTGTCAAATTGTCATATTTATCCAAAAAAGATGAATTTTTTATATAATTTTTAAAATATTTTACTTTTCTCTCATTTTTAATTTTTTTTGCTGATGTATTTAAATATTTATCAGGAATATTTTCATTAAGATTAATTCTATAAAAACACGGTGTATTATCATTCCATCCAAGATTACTTAAATAGTTGGCTGCAGATGCAAATGAATCCTCAATATTTTTTAGATCAATTGATCCATCTTTATTATAGTCAATGGCATGATTTTTAATTGTGGATGGCATAAATTGAAAATTACCAAATGCACCTGCCCAAGATCCAAATAATGTGCTTGGATCTATAATTTTTGCGTCTACTAATTTTAAAAGAGTGATTAATTCTTTAGTAAAAAATTCACTTCTTCTTTGATCGTAGCTTAATGTTGCAAGTGAAGAAATAATATCCATTTTGCCTAAATAGTTTCCAAAATTAGTTTCAATTCCCATAAGCGCTAATAGCAAATTTTTATCTACTTTGTATTCAGAAGATACTTTATTGATAATATTATTTTCTTTATTTAATATAATTTTTCCTAATTTTACTTTTTTTGACGATGTTCTTTTTGAAATATATGTCTTTGTGTCTTCATAGAATTCTGGCTGGTATCTGTCATACTTTATTACATCAGGTAAAAACTTTGTTTTATCTATTAAATTATTAACTGTTGATTTACTAATACCTTCATTAATTGCTCTTTTTTTAAATTTAATTTTCCAATCAGAGAAATCATCAGCAATTAGAGTTGAAGAGCTAAAGATAATAAATAGCGATATAATTAATATTTTAATTTTTTTCATACAAATCTTTTAGGTATATCGATACAGCAATCCATATCAAAATAAAGCTGATTAATTTATGTAAATCTAATTCCTCATTATATAAGAAATAACCCAACAAGAATTGCAAAGTTGGAGTTATATAAAAAACCATACCCGTTGGACCTAAACCACATAATTCAACACCCCTAACATATAAATATAAAGGAATCACGGTCATAGGACCTGCCAGCATGAATATTAATATTAATTTAACATTCGATATATCAAAATCATTTAAATCGTTTTGTACAATTAAATAAAATGCAAATATTACCGCTGGAAAAATAAATAAACTTTCAACTAATAAACCAATATCTGTGTCTACATCAATTTTTTTTCTTACTAAATTATAAAAACTCCAACTCAAAGCTACTATTAATCCAACCCATGGTATTGATTGGAAACTAGATATTACTAAATACAAAATTGATATAGTTACGATTAAAAGTGAAATTTTAGTTTTGAAACTTAATTCCTCTTTTAAAAAAAAATAACCTAAAAAACACTTATTATAGGCATTATAAAATATCCAAAACTAGCATCTATAACTTGATCATTCCCTATTGCATAAATCCAAACAGCCCAATTCGTAAAAATTAATAATCCAGATAAAAACAGCATCATAATTTTTTTTTTATCTTTAAAAACCGAGCTAAATTTTTTCCACTTTGATAAAATGATTGTTGTTAAAATTAGCATAACAGTTGTCCATGCACTTCGATGTAGGACAACTTCAATGTGGCCAGCAAAAGCAATATATTTAAAATATATAACTCCAATAAAACCCCACCAGAAAGAACCAAATGCCGTTAAAATTATACCTTTATTAAATTGATTTTTGCTTAACATTATATTGATCAATTAAACTATTTTGTTTATGAAATATAGAATTTTAATTATTACAAATTAGGAGAGATGGCTGAGCGGTTGAAAGCACCGGTCTTGAAAACCGGCAAAGGGGCAACTCTTTCCTGGGTTCGAATCCCAGTCTCTCCGCCACTAATATTTATTTTTAAATTCTATAAGTTTTTCTAAAATAATTTTATCTTCAAAATCTTTTGAATTTTTACCTAAACTTAAATTGACTAAAGTTTCGTCATCAAAATTAATTAACTTATTTAAAGAAACTAATTCTTTATGATCGAGATTGTCAATAATTGAATTTACAAATTTAGAAACAAAGATATCCATTTCTTTAGTTCCACGATATTGAGCCCTGTATAAAATTTTATTAATTAAATTTTGTTTATTTGAATCCATTAATTAAATCTTTATATATATAAATCATGAATGATCACGAATATTTATTGTCAAATATTCAAAATATTAAAGGTATAGGGAAAAAAACAAGCCAATTATTTAAAAGAAAAAATATAAATACAATTTTTGATTTATTGTGGCATCTGCCTACGAGTAAAATTGAAAATTCAAAAGTAACAAATATTGGTGATATACAAATAGGTAAATTACAAACAATTAAATTAACACCCTTAAAATATAATTTTCCTAGAATAAGACGATTACCTAACCGAGTTGTATGTCAAAGTAATGATATAAAAATTGATTGTGTTTTTTTTAATTCATATGAAGGATATATAAAAAAAATCTTACCGTTAAATACTGAAATAATAATAAGTGGAAAAATTAATTTTTTTAGAAATAAATATCAAATAACTAATCCGACTCAGGTTAAAGAAAGTAATGAAAATATCTTAGAGACTCAAAATAAATATAGTCTTACAGATGGTCTTACAATCAATAAATACAATAATATAATTAATGAAGTTTTAAAGGAATTACCAGATTTAGATGAGTGGCTAAATGACGATATAAAGAAAAAATTTAATAATATTAAGTGGAAAGACGCAATCTTAAAAATTCACAGTCTTGATACTAAAGAAATTTTAAAATCTAAGTATTATAAAAGGTTAGTTTTTGACGAATTGTTTGCTCATTTTTTATTATCCTCAAAAATAAGAACTAAAATAAAAAAAATAAAGAAATCGCAAAAAATTTTTAAAGATTGTAAGGAAAAATTGATACAAGATTTAAATTTTAAATTAACTAATGATCAAGAAGCAGCAATAAAAATTATAAACGAAGATCTTAAATCAAAAAGTAGAATGTTTAGACTTTTACAAGGAGATGTTGGATCTGGTAAAACAATTGTATCAATGATAGCAGCGGTAAATTGTATAAATGCTGGATATCAAACAAGCTTTATGGTGCCTACTGAAATTCTAGCAAAGCAACATTTTTCTTTTGCTAAAAAATATTTACCCAAAAATGTAAAAATTGAAATGTTAACAGGTAAGTCAAAATATGCTGATAGAAAGAAAATTTTAGAAAATCTTAAACTTGGTAAAATAGACTTTCTGATTGGAACACATGCTTTATTCCAAAAAAAAGTTGAATATAATAAACTCGGTTTAATAATTATTGATGAACAACATAAGTTTGGTGTTCGTCAGCGTAAAGAGTTATCAGAAAAAGGTGGAAATAACTGCGATGTGCTAGTCATGTCTGCAACTCCAATACCAAGAACAATGATGATGACGGTTTATGGCGATATGGATTTAACCTTAATTAAAGAAAAACCTAAAAATAGAAAAAAAATAGTCACTTACAGTAAGTTAGAAGATAAAGTATCTGAAATAATTAGATTTGTTAAGAAAGAAATTTCTGATAAAAATCAAATTTTCTGGGTTTGTCCTTTGATAGAAGAGTCGAAAAAAGTCGAACAACAATCTGTTGTAAATAAATTTAAGTATTTAGAAAAATATTTTAAGAATAGAATTGGATTAATTCATGGTTCACTTGATAAGGATGAAAGGAACAAAATTTTAAATAATTTCTTAGATAGAAAGTTGGATATATTGGTTTCAACCACTATTATTGAAGTTGGAATTGATTTTCCTAATGCTAACGTAATTGTTATCGAAAATGCTGATAAGTATGGTTTATCCCAATTACATCAGTTACGAGGTCGTGTCGGTCGTGGTAGTAAACAATCTTACTGTATATTGATGTTTAAATCATCACTAAGTGAAAATGCAAAAAAAAGAATTAACATTCTCAAAAGTTCAGATGACGGTTTTGTAATTTCTGAGGAAGATATGAAATTACGTGGATATGGTGATTTGTTAGGATTTAAGCAAAGTGGTATTAAAAATTTTAGATTAGCTGATCCCATATTAAATGAAGATTTATTCTTACTTGCTGAGGAAGAAGTAAAAAAATTAGAGATGAAAGGTGATAATTTCAGTAAATATAATAAATTATTAAAATTATACGATCGAGCCTCAATAATTAACGAAATTTCTTAATTTTTTTTTGGATCTGAAGTTCCGGCTGAAACAATAAATTTAGACGCTTCTTCAAAAGTCATATCTAAATAAATAACTTCATCTTTGGGAAACATTAATAAAAATCCACTTGTAGGATTTGGTGTTGTTGGAACAAATACATTAATAAGATTAGTATTTGTTTTTTTTGATATTTCACCATCGTTTTCTCTGGTAGCAAATCCTACTGCCCAACTACCTTTTCTTGGATACTCAACCAAGACTACACTTTTTTTTGACCCTTTTTTTGGTGCTAATGTTTCTGTCATTTGGCCAATTGCTGAATATATTGTTCTAAGAATTGGTATTCTTTTTAATATATCATTAAATATTTTAAGTATTTTTTTTCCAATAAATGAAAGAGATAAACTTCCAATTATTGTAATAAATATTATAGCTAATAATATTTCCAAACCTGGTATTGCAAAAGGCAAATAACTATTTGGATTTAATTCGTTTGGTATTAATTTTGAAGATATAGATATAAAAAATCTAGTTAAATATAATGTGATACCTATTGGAACAAGAACAACTATTCCAGCTATAAAATAGTTTCTAAGTCTTCCAAGGATTGAAATGCCTCTTCTCTTTAATTTTGCCATAAATTAACTGTAACTTGCATATAAAACAAATACGACTGCCAGTACAAATAGTACTATTAAAATTTTGTTATTAAGTATCATATAAATTATTATAAAAAAGGTGTAATATATTAAGTAAAAAAAGTGAATAGAAGAAATTTCATACATTTATTTGGTTGTAGTTGCTTATCTTTTGGCCTATCTGCATGTGGTAGTGCACCGATAACAGATCGAAAACAACTAAAATTAATTCCCGAATCTAGCCTTAATGCAAAAGCAGCCCAATTATACGAAAAGGTAAAAGAGAAAGAAACTTTAAGTGATGATACTAAAACATTAAATCAAATAAAAGAGATTGGATCCAAAATTGAATATTCAATATCAGAATACTTTGACCGCAATAATATACCTGACCCAACTATAAATTTTGATTGGGAATATATACTTATTGATAAAAAAAAAGTTAAAAATGCTTGGTGTATGCCTGGAGGTAAAATAGCTGTTTATACAGGTCTATTAGATATAACTAAAAATGAAGATGGATTGGCAGCTGTAATGGGCCATGAAATAGCGCATGCAGTTGCAAAACATTCGGTAGAAAGAGCAAGTAGAGGTGTTTTATTAAATACAGGGACAGCAATTTTAGATATAGCCACTAAAGGTAAAGTATCTCAAATAAATAGAACCACAGGGATGAATGCTGTTGGTTTATTATCACAAATAGGAATTATGAATCCCTTCAACAGAAAACAAGAAAGTGAAGCTGATTATCTTGGTTTGATATTTGCATCACTGTCTGGTTATGACATTAGGGAAACAATTAAAATTTGGGAAAGAATGAAAGAAGCTAAAAAAGGAAAAGAACCACCAGAATTTATGTCTACTCACCCATCTTCAACAAATAGAATTAATAATATTACAAATTGGATAAACGAAATTATTATAAAATATCCGCCAATTGCATAAGTGGTGAGCCCTGATGGACTCGAACCATCGACCCATTCCTTAAAAGGGAATTGCTCTACCAACTGAGCTAAGGGCCCCCAAGAAGCGTTTTTATATTGATTTTTTTTTATTAATCAATGTTAAAAATTTACAATTTATTGATGTACTTATCGTGAAATTCATCAAAAGTACCTTGTTTTATATTATCTCTAATATTTTTCATTAAATCTTGATAAAAGTTGATGTTATTTAGGGTTAGAATCATTGAAGCCAACATTTCATTAGTGTTAAATAAATGATTTAAATAATTCTTAGAATATTTATTTAAATTGAACTTTGTGACATTTTTGTCCAAAGGAGTATTATCATTTTTATATTTTGAATTTCTAATTTGAATTTGTCCATCCCATGTAAAAGCTAAACCAGTTCTCCCTGATCTAGTTGGCATTACACAGTCAAACATATCAACACCCCTCTTAACTGCTCCGAGTATATCAGATGGAGTACCAACACCCATTAAATATCTTGGTTTATTTTTAGGCATATGATTTTTTATTCCATCAAGAACATCAAACATTTCATCTTGTGTTTCCCCCACTGCCAGACCTCCTAGAGCATATCCATTAAATCCAATATCAATAAGGTTATTTAGTGATTTGATTCTTAGATCATTAAATAATCCACCTTGTACAATTCCAAATAAACCTTTGTGGTCATTTATTCCAAATGCATCTTTTGATCTTTTTGCCCACTCTGATGATAATTCCATTGATTTTTTAATTTTATCATAGTCTTTAGTATTTTTAGGGCATTCATCCATAACCATTACTATGTCTGAGTTCAAACCTTTTTGAATTCTTATACTTTCTTCAGGGCTTAAAATAAAAGTTTTACCATCTATATGTGATTGAAAAATTGCACCTTTGTCTCTATCGATTTTATTTAATTTTGACAGAGACATTACTTGAAAACCACCTGAGTCCGTTAAAATTGGTAAATCACAATTCATGAATTCATGAAGTCCTCCAACACTTTCAATTCTTTCAACACCAGGCCTTATCATTAAGTGATATGTATTTGATAAAATTATCTCACTACCTGTTTTTTTTATATCTTCTAAAAAAACACCTTTAACAGTTGCTTGAGTACCAACTGGCATAAATGCAGGAGTGTTTATATTGCCTCTATGGGTCTCTATAATTCCTACTCTCGCATAATTTTGAGTATGATGAACATTAAAATTGAAATCTTTTAATGACATTCATTATTTAATTATTGAGATTTAAAACTAATAATTTTATCTGGATTTGAAACTGCTCCGTTATCGCCATCACCTTTTGTAATCATATCAACAAATTCCATTCCTTCTATTACTTTTCCAAAAACAGTATATTGTCTATCTAGGAAAGGTGCTGGTTTAAAACATATAAAAAATTGACTATTAGCACTATTAGGATCTGACGATCTTGCCATAGAAACGGTTCCTCTATCATGAGGAAGGTCATTAAATTCTTGGTTTAAATCTGGTAAATCAGATCCACCGATACCCGCTCTTCTTAAATCGAAATCTTTTGAAGATGAATTTCCAAATTTTACATCACCTGTTTGTGCCATAAACCCATCAATTACTCTATGAAAAACAACATTATCATATTGTCCTGAGTCTGCTAACTCTTGTATTCTTTTAACATGATTTGGTGCAACATCAGGATACATTTCAATTTTTACATCACCATCTTTTAATTTTAAAATCATTATATTCTCCTTTGCTATTAAATTTGTTGATAAAAAAATAAAAAAAATAATTAAAATATTTAAAAATTTATTCATAAACCTCTTTTAATGATTTAATTGTACTTTTGGTCGTAAATTTTTTCAAATCACCGTTATGTTGAGCGATTTCTTTAACAAATCTAGATGATATTATTTGATTTTCAACATCTGACATTAAAAAAATTGTCTCAACCTGATTATTAAGTTTTCTATTCATTCCAGCAAGTTGGAATTCGTACTCAAAATCAGAAACTGCTCTTAAGCCTCTTAAGATTATATTTGATTTATATTTTTTACAAAGGTCTGTTGTCAAAGTATTAAATTTTATAACATCAACCTTATTCTTTTTAAATTTCAGATCTTTATAAAGAGCTCTTTTAACTATTTCTATTCTTTCATCTAATGAAAATAGGAAGTTTTTCTGATTTCCATCTGAAATACCTACAATTACTTTATCTACTATCTTAAGCGATTTTTTAATGACATCTATATGACCAAAAGTAATTGGATCAAAAGTTCCAGGATAGATAGCTATATTTTTCATTAGATGAGATTATCATCTAATTTAATAGCAGAAACTACTTTTTCATCACCAGTCAGTTTAATTATTCTAACACCTTGCGTATTACGACCAGCTATTCTTATTTCTTTAACAGCTGTTCTTATTACTCTACCTTTATTTGTTGAAATTAATATTTGATCTCCTTCAAAAACAGGAAAGGATGAAGAAACATTCCCGTTTCTTTGTGAATTAACAATACCAATAATTCCCTTTCCTCCTCTATTTGTAACTCTATAATCATAATGAGATGTTCTCTTACCGTAACCATTTTCTGTGATTGATAATATGAATTTTTCTTTAGCTTTTATTTCTGATTTTTGGTCTTTATTTTTTGCTTTCTTATTTGAATCATGATCAATAATAGACAGAGATACAATAGTATCATTTTCTGCTAAATTGATACCTCTTATACCTTTTGATGATCTACCTTTGAAAACTCTAAGCTTTTTAGACTCAAACCTTATACATTTTCCTAATTTAGTACTTAAAATTATATCCTGATCATCTCTACAAATTTTAACACCAATAATTTTATCATTACCGTCAAGTTTCATTGCAATTTTACCTGAAGCATTAATTGAGGTAAAATCTTTAAGATTATTCTTTCTAATTTTTCCTTCACTTGTTGCAAAAATGATATGCATGTCTTTTGTATCAACATCACTATCTGGAAATGGCATAATTGAACTAATTGATTGATGATTTTTTAGAGGAAGAATATTAAATAAAGACTTACCTTTTGATGCAGCTGATCCTTCCGGAATTTTCCAAGCTTTAACTTTATATGCTAATCCCTCTGTAGAGAAAAATAGTACAGATGTGTGAGTATTTACCGATAATGTTTGTACTACAGAGTCTTCATCTCTTGTCTTAATTCCTGTTTTACCCTTTCCACCTCTTTTCTGCTGTTTAACATTACTTAAGGCACCTCTTTTAATGTATCCTTGTAAAGTAATTGTAATTATTACAGACTCTTTTTGAATAGTTTCTTCAATATTATAGTTTAATACAGCATCTATAATCTGCGTTCTTCTCGGAGATGAAAATTTCTCTTTAATTTGAGATAACTCATTACTGATTACTTTTAATAGTTCACTTTTGGAATTTATTATTTTTTTATACTTTGTAATCAATTCAGATAATTTTTTTATTTCTTCTTCAATTTCATTAATTCCAAGGGCAGTTAATTTTTGTAATCTAAGTTCTAGTATTGATGTAACTTGAGTTTCAGATAAATTATATGATCCTTTATAATTTTTACTATCAACTAATTTAATTAATTTTGCAGATTTTGTTATTTTCCATTTAGTTTTTATAAGAGTATTTTTTGCTTCTTCTGGATTTTTTGAAGATTTAATAATTTTTATTACTTTATCAATATTTTCTACACTAACAGATAAACCAAGTAAGACATGAACACGATCTTCGGCTTTTTTTAAATCGTATTTTGTTTTTTTAATGACTACATCTTCTCTAAATTTTAAAAAGTTCTCTAAAAAATCTTTTAATGAACATGTTTTAGGTTTGTTATCAACGATTGCTAATGAATTAAATCCAAATGAAGTTTCAATGGATGTATATTTATAAAGTTGTCTTTTTATTGTCTCGGGCTCAACGCTTCTTCTTAAATCTATAGCAACTCTTATACCTTCTCTATTAGATTCATCTCTAATGTCACTTATACCCTCTATTTTTTTGTCTCTAACTAATTCTGCAATTTTTTCATTTAAATTAGATTTATTTACTTGATAAGGTATTGAGGTAATTACCAATCTATCTTTACCATTTTTCAGATTTTCAACATTTATTTCACCTCTAATTTTAAAAGAGCCTCTGCCTGTTTTGTATCCTTCTCGAATAATATCTTTACCAATAATAACTCCACCAGTTGGAAAATCAGGGCCAGGTATATGCTTCATTAATTCTTTAACTTTAATATCTTTATTTTTAATAAGAGCTAAAGTTCCATCAATTATTTCACCAAGATTATGTGGTGGTATACTAGTTGCCATGCCAACAGCGATACCTCCAGCTCCATTTACCAAAAGATTAGGATATTGAGCTGGCAGAACTGTAGGTTCTTGCTCAGTTTCGTCGTAGTTACTTTTAAATGAAACAGTATTTTTTTCTATATCATCAATCAAAAATTGAGATATTTTTGCAAGTTTTGTTTCTGTATACCTCATTGCTGCAGGTGGATCACCGTCGATTGAACCAAAATTGCCCTGACCATCAATTAAAGGAACACTCATTGAAAAATCTTGAACCATTCTAACCAAGGCATCATACACAGCTTGATCACCATGCGGATGATATTTACCAATTACGTCTCCAACAATTCTTGCAGATTTTCTAAATTGTTTTGACCAATCAAAACCACCTTTGTGCATTGCATATAAAATTCTTCTGTGAACAGGTTTAAGTCCATCTCTTATATCGGGTAATGCCCTACTAATTATTACGCTCATTGCGTAAGATAAATATGATGAACTCATTTCATCATACATCGAAATTGGTTTAATATTTAAATCCTTAGTTACTTCGTTTTTTTGCATTTATTTAGAAAGGGATATCGTCATCTAACTCGTTTTGAGCCATAGAACTATCATCAAAACTTTGTTTGTTGTCTTGAGATGGAATTGAATTTTGATTTCCTCCACCTAACATTGTCAATGATGAATTGTATCCTTGAATTAAAATTTCAGTAGAATATTTATCCTGACCTGATTGTTCATCTTTCCATTTTCTAGTAGTCAGTTGTCCTTCAACGTATACTTGTGCTCCTTTTTTTAAATATTGTTGAACTACATTTACTAGTCCTTCATTGAAAACAACTACTCTATGCCATTCAGTTTTTTCTTTTTTTTCACCGGTATTTTTATCTTTCCATGATTGACTAGTAGCTAGGCTTAATCTTGCTACACTTTTACCGTTAACCATTTGTTTAATTTCTGGATCTGCGCCTAATCGACCGATTAAAAGTACTTTATTTAAGCTTCCTGCCATAATATTTATATATTTGAAATGTTATTTATAACATTAATAGGCTTGAATATTAATTTTATTAATCTAAAGCAACTAAAATTATGCTTAAAAAGATACTTATTAAGGGCGCAAAAGAGCACAATTTAAAGAATATTTCACTAGAGATTCCTAAAGACAAATTTGTTGTAATAACGGGTTTATCTGGGTCAGGAAAATCATCATTAGCATTCGATACTGTCTATGCAGAAGGTCAAAGACGATATGTTGAAAGCTTATCTGCATACGCAAGACAGTTTTTAGACAAAATGAAAAAACCAAATGTAGATTTAATCGAAGGTTTGAGTCCAGCAATTTCAATAGAACAAAAAAATACTTCTAAAAATCCAAGATCAACAGTTGCAACTGTAACCGAAATATACGATTACATGAGAGTACTTTATGCAAGAGCTGGAATACCCTACTCTCCATTCACTGGTAAACCAATTACTTCACAAACTATAAGTCAAATTGTTGATAAGATTAAAGAATTACCAAAAAAATCTACAATATATTTATATGCTCCAGTCGTGCGAGGACGTAAGGGTGAATACAAAAAAGATATATTAGGATACAAAAAAAGAGGATTTAGAAAAATCAAAGTTGATGACCAATTGTATGATATTGAAAGTGTTCCAGAATTAAATAAAAAACTTAAACACGATATTTCAATCTTAGTTGATAGAATTGTAATAAATTCATCATTAGGAAACAGATTAGCCGAAAGTGTTGAAACAGCTGTTAATTTAGCAAATGGTTTGCTTTTTGTTGAATATGAAAATGAAACACTTCCAAAAAAATACAGAAAAATTGAAAAATTAATTTTCTCAACCAAATTTGCTTGTCCTGAAAGTGGTTTTACTATTGAAGAGATTGAACCAAGACTTTTCTCATTCAACAGTCCGTATGGAGCTTGTGAAGAATGTGAAGGTATTGGGATGAAATTAAATGTTGATCCAAATTTAGTTGTTCCAAATGAAAAAAAATCTATCGCAGATGGTGCTATTGAACCTTGGGCAAAATCTACATCAATGTATTACGCCCAAACATTGGCATCTTTATCTAAACATTATGGTTTTTCATTAGATGATAAATGGTCAAAACTACCAAAAAAAATTAAAGATGTAATTTTGTATGGATCTGATGATGAAGAAATTAAATTTACTTATGACGATGGATATGAGAAGTATTCGCATAAAAAAACATTTGAAGGTGTTGTCAATAATCTAGAGAGAAGATATTTAGAAACAGATAGCGATTGGAAAAGAGAAGAAATTGCTCAATATCAATCTGATACAAAATGTGAAAGATGCAATGGTTATCGATTAAAAGATGAAGCTCTGTGTGTTAAAATAAATGAATTAAACATAAGCCAAGTTACAGAAAAATCAATTTTTGATGCTAAGGAATGGTTTAGATCTTTAGAAGTTAAATTAGACAAAAGACAAATTAAAATTGCTCAACATATATTAAAAGAAATTAATGAACGTTTAGATTTTCTTTTAAATGTTGGTCTTGATTATTTAACTTTATCTAGAGAGTCTGGAACGTTATCTGGTGGAGAAGCACAAAGGATAAGGCTAGCTTCACAAATTGGATCAGGTTTAACAGGAGTTCTATACGTTTTAGATGAACCATCAATTGGCTTACATCAAAAAGATAATGTTAAGCTTATAGATGCATTAAAAAGATTAAGAGACTTAGGTAATACTGTTATTGTTGTTGAACACGATACAGAAACAATGGAGAATGCAGATCATATAATAGATTTAGGACCTGAAGCTGGAAATAAAGGTGGAGAAATTGTTGCTGAAGGTACATATGAGCAAATTTTAAAAAATGACAAAAGTATTACTGGAAGATATTTATCAAATAAGAGTTTCATACCTATTCCAAAAAATAGAAGACTTGCAAAAAATGGTAGATTTTTAGAAATCAATGGTGCATCTGGAAATAATTTAAATAACGTAAATTTAAAAATACCTTTAGGTAGTTTCACTTGTGTTACTGGTGTATCTGGAAGTGGTAAATCTACTTTGATACTTCAAACTTTATACAATGCATTAAATCTTACTTTGAATAATAATAAGTCTAGAAAAATTCCTCAGCCATTTAGAGGATTTAAAGGAATAGAATTAATTGATAAAGTTATAGATATTGATCAATCACCTATTGGTAGAACTCCTAGATCAAATCCTGCTACATATACTGGAGCTTTTGGTCCTATAAGAGACTGGTTTACCAATTTACCTGAAGCAAAAAGTAGAGGATATAAACCTGGAAGATTTTCTTTCAATGTAAAGGGTGGAAGATGTGAAGCATGTGAAGGAGATGGTGTAATTACTTACGAAATGCACTTTCTTCCCGATGTTTACATAACATGCGATGAATGCAAAGGCACTAGATACAACAGAGAAACATTAGAGATTAAATTCAAAGATAAGAGTATTGCAGATGTTTTAAATATGACTGTTGATGAAGGATGTGAGTATTTTGAAAATATTTCAAACATCAAAACTAAACTTCTAACGTTAAAGAAAGTTGGTCTTGGCTACATAAAAATTGGTCAGCAAGCTACAACTCTTTCTGGTGGAGAGGCTCAGCGTATAAAGCTTGCTAAAGAATTATCTAAAAGATCTACAGGAAGAACAATGTATATATTAGATGAACCAACTACTGGATTGCATCAACATGATATAAAAAAACTTTTGGAAATTTTACACACATTTGTTGCAACGGGTAATTCAGTTGTAGTTATTGAGCATAATTTAGATGTTATTAAAACTGCCGATTACATTGTAGATATGGGACCCGAGGGCGGTGTTAAAGGTGGAAATATTATTGCTGAAGGCAAACCCGAGGAAGTTGCAAAAGTGAAAGATAGCTATACAGGTAAATTTTTAAAGCCTTTATTAGATACAAAATTTAAAAAAACCGCTTAATCTTTATAGAAAAATAATATAAAATCATCTTATAGATGACTTCGATTTTACAATCATTATCAAAGACTGTTCATTTATCATTGGCTATTGCAATATTACTATTCATTGGTCTTTACATAGGTAATGGTGGATTTGATTTTGATGTTTTATTTTGGAGCTGGTTATTAAGATACGTACATGTAACTGTAAGTATTATGTGGATTGGTTTACTGTGGTATTTCAATTTTGTTCAAATTCCCAACATGGCTAAAATTCCAGACGAACAAAAACCAGCAATAGGCAAAGTTATAGCTCCTGCAGCATTATTTTGGTTTAGATGGGCAGCGCTATTTACAATCATATCAGGATTATTATTAGCCTATTTTAGTGGATACGTTCATCAAGCGATGACATTAGGAATTGGATCAGGTGGCGGAAAAAATACTGCTATAGGAATTGGAATGTGGTTAGGATTAATAATGGCATTCAATGTTTGGTTTGTTATATGGCCAAATCAAAAAAGAGCTTTAGGTATGGTAGAGTGTGAACCTGAAGTTAAAGCTAAATCAGCAAAGACTGCAATGCTGTTTTCTAGAACAAACACACTTTTATCATTACCAATGTTATTAACAATGGTAGCGGCACAAAATCTTTATTAATTATTCTTTTTCTTCCTTAACAATCGTTCTTTGACTAACTTTTAAAGAAACCAACACTGGGTTTGCAATATAAATAGATGAATAAGTTCCAAAAATTACTCCTAATATCATTGCTAATGAAAATCCTTTTAATATTTCTCCACCAAAAATAAATATAGATAAAAGTGCCAACAATGTAGTAACTGATGTTATTATTGTTCTTGATAAAGTTTCATTTATTGAAATATTTGTTAGTTCAAATATTTTAACATCTGCATATTTACGCAAATTTTCTCTAACTCTATCAAATATTACAACTGTATCATTCATTGAATATCCAACTATTGTTAAAACAGCTGCAACGATAGAAAGATTGATTTCTAATGAAAATACAGAAAATACTCCTAATGTAATTATAACGTCATGAAATAAAGCTAAAATAGCTCCAAGACTAAATTGCCACTCAAATCTGATCCATATATATAAAAGCATAGCCGCCAAAGATAAAGCTATCGCTATTACACCTGATCTCAAAAGTTCTGCACTAACTTTTGGCCCAACATTTTCTACTCTTCTAAAATCAACTGAACCTATAGAATTTGACAGTTTAGTTTTTATCTGTTCTATAAATTGTGGATCATTTGAATTTTGTTCTTCAAATTTTACTACAAAATCTGTTTCATTACCAAAATTTTTCACTGAAACATCACCAAGATTCATTTGATTAAAACTATCTCTTATTTTTGTGATATTAGCAGAAGATTTGTCAGTTCTTAGCTCTATTAAAGTACCCCCTTTAAAATCAACACCAAAATTCAATCCTTTAAAAACTAAGAAAACTAAGGAAGCAATGATTAATATACCTGAAAGTATATTAAAACTTTTATAAAACTTATTAAAATAGATTGTTTTCATTATATAAGTTTTTCCTTGTGTTTATTTTTGATGACATAGTAAGCAGTAATCAAACGAGCAATGAAATATACTGAAAATAGTGTTGTAAGTATTCCAACTCCAAGCGTTATAGAAAATCCTTTAATTGGACCTGAGCCCATAAAAAATAGAATTACTGCAGCGATTAAAGTTGTAATATTGGCATCTAAAATTGTTGTTCGTGATTTTGTATAACCAGAATCAAAAGCTACAATTGAATTATTTTCATTTTTTAATTCTTCTTTAATTCTCTCAAAAATTAAAACATTTGCATCAACAGCCATACCTACTGTTAAAATAATACCTGCAATTCCAGGGAGTGTAAGAGTTGCTTCAAATAATGTTAGAATACCGACTAATAAAAATAAATTAGAAATTAAGGCTAAGTTAGCAATTAAGCCAAAAAATCTATATTTATAAAACATAAAGGCAACGACTAAGATAAATCCTATTATCAATGACATAATTCCTGCATTAATTGAGTCTTTACCAAGGTCAGGACCTACAGTTCTTTCTTCGATAATATTAAGTGGAGCCGGCAAAGCACCTGATCTTAAAAGTAAAGCTAAATCTGTTGCTGATTGAAAGGTGAAATTACCAGATATCTGTCCATTTCCTCCAATAATTGGTTCTCTGACTTCAGGAGCGCTAATAATTTTTCCATCCAAAACAATTGCCAACCTTTTTCCAACACCATTTGAAGTCGCCTTACCAAACTTTTTTGCTCCTACTCTATCCAAACTAAATGAAACAACTGTCTCATTAGTTTGATTATTCATAGTTGGCTTGGCATCCATAAGATTATCACCACTTAAAACAATTCGTTTACTAACAATGGCTTCACTAGAGCCATCCTCAAAAGAAAGTTTTTCTGTTCCAAATGATTCTTCAGAACTACTGGATATAAATTGGAATGTTAGGTTTGCTGTTTTACCTAATAAAGATTTAATTCTACCAGGATCGTCTAATCCTGGCAACTCAACAAGAATTCTATCATTACCTCTTTTTAAAATATTTGGCTCATTAGTTCCTACTTCATCAACTCTTCTTCTTACAATTTCAATTGCTTGATCTAATGAAGAATTTTTTAACAATACCAATCCATAGTCAGAAAATTCTAATTTGAATGATGTATCCATGTTTTCAATGTTAAATTGATGCGATTTGTATTGTTGAAAATATGGATTTATCTCACTTTTATCATCATCTAACAGAGATTTAACTTCCTCAATTTTAGAATTTTCAACATCAAATATAATTGACTTATTCTCAATTACAAAATTTCTAACCTTAATATCTTTATCTTTGAAAAATTTTTTAAACTCTAAGACTTTACTTTGCAATCTTTGAGTAATGACTGGTTCATTATCTATTTCTAATAATAAATAAGAACCACCTTGTAGATCTAATCCTAATTTTATATTTTTTGAGAAAAATTCATCATCAACTTTTGTAAAGTTGGAAATAGTAAAATATGAAACAATAAGTGTAAAAATTAAAACACTAAAAACTCTTAATTTAGAAAAATATAACACTTTAGGAAGTTATTATTTTTTTGGTTCAGCTTTAGTAACTAGTCCTTGTATTCCTGTAGCTCGAACAATTTCAACTTTAACATTATCAGCTATCATAACTTCTACTTTTTCATTATCGATAACTCGTTCTACAGTGCCAACGATACCACCAGAAGTAATAACTTTATCTCCACGCTTTAAAGCTTCAACCATAGCCTTATGCTCTTTAACTTTCTTTTGCTGCGGCCTAATTAAGAAAAAGTAAAATATTACGAATATTAAAATTAGGGGTATAAATTGTCCAATTCCTGCGTCCATGTTAAGTCCTTAAAAAGTTAACGATTATTTATACTATATGGTTTTAGAAGACAACTCTTAATTGATACTTATTTTCTCCATATTGTTCATATATGGTCTTAGTTTTTCAGGAATAGTTATTGAACCATCCTCAGTTTGATAATTTTCTAATATCGCAATTAAAGTTCTACCAACGGCAAGTCCACTCCCATTTAAAGTACCAACAAATTCATTTTCGTTATTATTATTTTTATATCGAGCTTTCATTCTTTTTGCCTGAAATGTTCCACATGAAGAACAGCTTGATATTTCTCTATATTTATTTTCAGACGGAAGCCAAACCTCTATGTCATAAGTTTTTTCTGCACTAAAACCCATATCACCAGTGCTTAAAATAATTTTTCTGTAAGGTAATTGTAAATCATCTAAAATTTTAGTTGCACAATTAGTCATTCTCTCTAGTTCTTCAATGCATTTATTATTTTCTACAATACTGACTAATTCAACTTTATAAAATTGATGTTGTCTAATCATGCCCTTTGTGTCTTTTCCATAACTTCCAGCTTCTTTTCTAAAACAAGGTGTTGATGCAACTAATCTCATTGGCAAAGATTTTAGATTTAATATCTGATTTTTAACCATATTAGTTAATATTACTTCAGCAGTAGGGATTAAAAACTTTCTATCATTTTTATCATCAAACTTAATTTCGAATTGATCATTTTCAAATTTGGGCAATTGACCAGTTCCAAACATAGTGTTGTCTGTAGCCATTAAAGGTGGAGAGATTTCAGTGTAGCCATTATTATTGACATGTGTATCAATCATAAAATTAGAAATTGCTCTTTCTAATGATGCTAATTTGTCTTTAACAAAAACAAATCTTGATCCAGTTGTTTTTGTTGCTAAATCAAAATCTAACATATTCAGTTTTTCACCAATTTCATAATGAGATTTTGGTTTAAAATTCATTTCTTTAATTTCACCAGATTTTACAACCTCTTTATTGCTATTTTCATCCTTACCTACGGGGACATCATTCAATGGTAAATTAGGAATATTACTTAATATCTGATCAAGTTGGTCTTTAACATTTTTTTGATTTTTACTTAAATCATCTATTTTATTTGAAATTTCTTTTGACTTTTCAAAAAGGGTTTCATCTTTAGATTTAGAAATAGATTTTTTTTCCATTTCTAATTTTTCTTTTTCTTGAATTAATTTTCTATTTTCTTCATCAAGATTTAATATTTGCTCAAAGTCTACATCAACGTTTCGATTTTTAATTGTATTTTTAAAATTATCGATATCTTTTCTAATATCCTTAATATTGTGCATTTCTCTCTTGAGCTTTCTTTTCGATAATATTTACAGAAAAAATTGATAATTCATATAAAATTAACAAAGGTATTGCTAAACCTATTTGCGTAATTGGATCTGGTGGAGTTAATATTGCAGCAGCAGCAAATATTATTACAACGAAATATTTTCTTCTTTCTCTTAAATAAGTTGAATTTACAACTCCTATTCTTGCAAGCAAACTTAATACAACTGGTAGCTGAAAACTTAATCCAAATGCAAAAATTAACTTCATCACAAGAGATAAGTATTCATTTACTTTAGCTTCTAATTGAATCGGTAAGCTAGTCCCAAGTCCCGCACTTTCGAATGATAAAAAGAATTTAAATGCTAGTGGCATAATTAGATAATAAACAAGCATACCTCCTAGTAAAAAAAGTATTGGTGTAATTACTAAGTAAGGCATAATTGCTTTCTTTTCATGGGTGTATAATCCTGGTGCAATAAATTTCCAAATTTGAATAAGGATATATGGACTGGTCACAAAGAAAGCAGCAAAAAAAGAAACTTTAAGATATGTTAAAAATGTTTCTTGAAGAGCGGTAAAGATTAATCTTCTATCAACATTATCATCCTTTACAGCATTAGCGTACGGTTCAACTAAAAATCCATATATGTATTCAGAAAAATAGTAACAAACCACAAATAATACTGCTAAGAAGATAAATGAATTTATTAGTCTTTGTCTTAATTCAGTAAGATGACTTATAAAACCTGTTTCTTTTTTTTTAGCTGTCATCTTTAGGTTTATCCTCTTTCATGATTTCAGTGTTTTTTTTTAATTCTTCTTTAATTGAAACATCCGTTATTTCTGTAACTTGATTTTGAACATCTGAAAAATATCTTTTGGCTGAACCTATCCATGATCCAACTTTTTTTAACATCACAGGAAAGTCTTTTGGTCCTACAACTATTATTGCAATAGAAACTATTATTAATATTTCAAACCAGCCGATCTGTGGCATTGATTACTCTTTTTTGTCTGAGTCTTGATTTTCAGATATATTTTTTGGTTGGCTATCTTCTGTAGCATCTGTAGCCATACCTTTTTTAAAACTTTTAATTCCTTTAGCAACATCACCCATTAGACTAGAGATTTTACCTCTACCAAAAAGTAATACTACTAAAATTACTACAATTGCAATTTGCCAAAATCCTATACTCATAATTACTTATAACCTTATAATTTTAGTTTTAAAACTATTTTTTTATTTATCGTTATCGGTATTAAGAGTGCTATTAAGCATCTCATCTATATCAGAGTATATATTTTCCTTTTTATCCTCTTGTTTTTCTTTATAGAATTTGCCTGTTCCAAATATAGATGCATCTACACTAGATGTATCAATAAGACCTGCAGTTCCTAATTCATCAACGGTTGGAAGATCTGACAATTTTTGGAGATTGAAATGACTTAAAAAGTCATCTGTTGTTCCATATTGAATAGGTTTACCAGGGGCATCTTTTCGACCTTGAGGTCTAACCCAGTTCAATTCCATCAAAATCTCAAGTGTATTATTCCCGAAAGCAACTCCACGAATTTCTTCTATTTCAGCTCTAGTGACTGGTTGATGATAGACAATAATTGCAAGTGTTTCTATCGCAGCCTTTGATAATTTTTTTTCAACAGTTTTTTGTTGAGACATTAATGAGGATAAATTTGGTGAAGTTCTAAAAGACCACTTATTGGATATACAGACTAAATTTATTCCACGATCAGAATAAAAATTCTGAAGTTTTAGTAAAGATTTTTCAACATCTGTCTTTTTTGAAATTTTATTTTCAATAGTTTCAATATTTAAAGGCTCTGCGGCTGCAAAAACAATAGCTTCTATTTCTTTATCAACATCACTTAATTTAGATGGAAATGATACAACATTATTTTTTTTTAATTTATTCATTAGATTTTTTTAATATATATATCCTCAAATAAATTATCTTGTTTAATAGATATATTGCCTTCTTTTGCAAGCTCTAAAGATCCAGCAAAAATTCCTGCATTACCTGTCTTACTTAAAGTTTTAGAATTTCTAAAATTTTTTGGTATTAGATCAGTCATATTTTTCCAATCATTTAAATTATTGTAAAACTCTTTTATGACTTTAATACCCTCTTCAGTAGTAAATACTGGTAGTTTTGGAATATTCATTCTCTGAAAATCTTTTGTCATTACGATATTTGAATACGTTTTTAATAATTCAAACAATGTTAATGAATATTGAGAATTATAAATTGATCTCATTCCACTTTTTGAACCTCTCATAAAAATATCTTTGCCTAATCTTTTTCTGCTTAACATCTGAGAAGACAATAATCTTATTAATTCTAGTTTTTTAAGTTGGAGCTTTAATTTCTCTGCTACTTCAAGAGCTTTAAATTCCTCTTCTTCTGTTTCTGGTAATAGTAATTTAGATTTAAGATAAGTTAACCAAGTAGCCATTAGCAAATATTCTGAGGCTAATTCTAAATTTAAATTTTCAGTTTTTGTTATAAAATCATGAAATTGATCTGCTAATTTGGTGATTGATATATTTTCCAAATCAACTTTTTGTGATTTTGCTAAATCTAAAAGTATTTCTAATGATCCAGAGTAATTACTAAGATCAACATTAAATTCTAAAGAATCACTCATGGATTTAAATTTAACTTATTATTTGAATTAATTTAGAAGTTTTTTTTACAATAAAATCATCGATATAAGGTGAATTTTGACCTACCACATTCATTTCTTTCATTTTTCCATTGCAATGAAGCACCAAATTACAACCTGCACGAAAAGATTTAATAACGTTATTTTTTAAATTACCTTTAAGAGCACCCATTGAAATATCATCTGACATTAATATTCCCTTGAATGATATTTCTCTTCTAATCATTTTTATGATTTTTTTAGAATGTGAAACGTTATTTATCGGATCAAGTTTCTTAAACAACAAGTGACCGGTCATACCTAAAACAGATTTTTTTTTGGTAAATGGAAAAAAATCATATTTTTTAAGATACTTTAGATTTTTGTCTATAACTGGTAATTTATAATGACTATCAACTTTAGCTAAACCATGACCTGGAAGATGTTTAATTACTGTACCAACCCTATTTTCGTGAAATTTTTCGATAGATATATCGCCAATTTTAGACAGAGTTTTTTTATCATTTGAATAGGATCGATCACCTATAATTTTATGAGACTTATTTCGTCTTAAATCCAATACGGGAACTGTATTAATATTAATACCAATAAGTCTTAACAAATAGGATATTTGCTTAACATAAACATTGAAATAAATATCAAATTTTTTTCTATCTTTTGAATATAAATCACCAAAATATTTTGCACTAAAAATGGAATTATCTATGAATTTTCTTAATCTACTTACACTTCCACCTTCTTCATCAATTAGAATTGGATAATTAGAGTTTTTAAATATTTTTTTAATCGAACCAGTTAATTTTTGAACTTGATTGATTGTTTTTATATTTCTTGAAAAAAGGATTATTCCCCATGGCTTATATTTTTTTAAAAAACTTACTTCACTTTTTTTTAAATTATGTCCACTAATGCCACATATAAAAGCTCTAGTTCTTTTAATCATTATATAACAATTCCCAAAAAGAATATTTTTTTGTGTTTTTATTTTTATATTCTACATATTCAATAATGTTGTCCGTGTCATTTTTAAGAATAAATAGATTATTTTCGTTAGAGGAGATTTTTTCATCAATACTTGAAACTGCTCTATATGATTTCTTGTAATTATCGTCTGAAAAATAATATCTTAGAGTAAAAAATAGAAAGAAAAATATAATTATTAAATAAAATAGATATTTGAGCTCTTTTAGCATTACATTTTTTCAGGTGTATCAACACCTATAATATCCATTCCAGTTTTAATTGTTTTTGCAATAGATTTTAAAAATATTAATTTTTCTATATTTATTGTTTTATCATCATTGATAAATCTTTTTTCAACATCATCTTTTCCCATATTCCAATAAGAATGAAATTGAGATGATAACTCATATAAATATACAGGGATCCTATGAGGTTCTAGTTTTTTAGTGGAAACTTCTACACATTTAGGCCATTCAGATATTTTTTTAAAAATTTCAATTTCTTCATTATTAAATTGCATATTATTATTTTCATTATCAATCTTGTCATCAATATTTTTATTTATATTTCTAAAAACTGATGAAATTCTAGCATAACAATATTGAACATAATAAAGCGGATTGTCTTTAGATTTTTCTTTTACTTTTGTAAAATCAAAATCTAATTCTGCATCATTGCTTCTACTGAGCATAATAAATCTTGTTGCATCTTTTCCTACTTCAGAAATTAAATCTTCAACGGTAATGTAATCACCTTTTCTTTTAGACATTTTAAAAGGTTTGCCATCTTTTATTAGCTTAACAAGTTGGCTTACTTTACAAATTAATTTATTTTTTTCCCCAGATAATGCTTCAACAACAGAAGTAATTCTTTTTATATAACCCGCATGATCCGCTCCTAAAATATTTATTAATTTATCAAATTTTCTATTTAGTTTTGTATTATGATATGCAACATCTCCAGCAAAATAAGTCCATGTGTTGTCAGATTTTTGTAATGCCCTATCTTTATCATCCCCAAAATCTGTTGATCTAAAAAGTAACTGATCTCTTTCTACCCAATTCGTTGTGTCTTCTCCTTCGGGAGCTTTGATTTTTCCGATATATACAAATTTATCTTTTTTAAGTTTCTCAATAACCATATCAACCTCTTTATTTTCGACTATTTCGGTCTCACTCGCAAAATTATCATGAATAATTCCCAAATTATTTAAATTAGTCTTGATGAGTTTAAGTGACTCTGTAATTGCTAGTTTAGTAAGTGTTAACTTAATTTTTTCATAATCATCAAATTGTAAATCTTTATTATTATCTATAATATGTTGGGCTATATCCTTGATGTATTCTCCTGGATATAAATCATCCTCATTTAGTGGAAAAGTTTGATTATCTAATTTTTCTTTTATTCTCAAATATACAGATCTAGTAAAATGTAAAATTTGATTACCATGATCATTTACATAATATTCTTTTACAACTTCTTGATTGTTAAATTTTAGCAAATTAGAGATAACATCACCTAGAATAGCACCTCTACAATGACCAACGTGTAATGGTCCAGTGGGATTTGCAGACACGAATTCAATTAAATGTTTCTTTTTAGAGCCATTAAGAGCTGCACCAAAATTATTAAGATTATTTATATTTAAAAGAAATGAAGTCCAAAACTCTTTTTTTAAAATAATATTTATAAATCCAGGCTTTGCTATTTCTATCTTCTCAATATTATTATCGTCTTTAAAAATAATATCTTTTAATTTTTCAGCAATTTTAATTGGTGGTTCATTATTTATTTTAGATAAAACCATTGCAACATTAGTTGAAAGATCGCACTTAAATTTTTTAGGAGGTATGTCTACGTTTATACTAGATAAACTTTCAGGTAATAAAATTAGCTTTTCTTCACTTGCTAATTTAATTTTATCTAATATTTTATTTAAGTATTCCTCAAATATATTCA
>CACAZW010000013.1 GCA_902537055.1 uncultured Pelagibacteraceae bacterium | reverse complement strand
TATACTCTATATTAATAGTTTTAGAGGTCTAACTAGCTATTATGAGATTTTTTCACAATTTTTTCTAATTTTGCCTCTTTGCATTATGTATTTTGTGATTAATAAATTAATTACAAAAGTTTTATTTTGCTCAATTCTAGCTGTTCCAATCGTTATTGGTCTTTATGACTTAAAAATTATAAAAAATAGTTTAGTATACGACCGAACTTATTGGGTATGCGATAAACAACAATCATATTTTCAAGATTGGCATAAAAAATTACCAAAAGAAAAATTAATTAGAGAAGTTTGCTTAAATTAAGAAAAAGGATCTTTAATTAAAATAATATCTTTGCTAGATCCTTTGCTTAATTTTAAATTTTTTATTTTTTTTAAACCTAAGTCATAGATTTTATAATTATACTTTTTTAAAAAAAAAGATGCAAAAAGCTCTGTTCTTAATTGTGAGAGATGAGTTAATGTACCGTAGGAAAATAAAAATAATATTGTTATGAAAAAAGAAAATATTTTGTCCTTACTTATTTGATTAGATAGAATATTTAAAATATAACACATAAAACCCACACTTATTGAGGCATAAATTCTTGTGTAAAAAACTAATTTTTGACTCGAAATCTCAAAATTTTTTGAGTTTAAGTAACCATTTAAATTATTAAATTCGATTAAATTCAGTAAATGAATAATTTTAATAAAAATAGATAAAAAAAGAATTGTAAAATATCCAGAATGATCGGTATACTCTTGTTTTAGTCCCTCATTAAATAACAAAGAATTATATGCCAAAGTAAATTCATGATCTATGTTAGAAGTCCAATGTCTATTAAATTCAAAATAGCTAGAAATTTCGATACATGCAAAAGTAAAAAAAAATACAATAAACAAATGATGACACAACTCATTTAATAATTTATTTTGTAAAATCATATTAGGAAAAAGAAAAACTAATCTTTTTTGCAAAATCTAAATATAACTTTGAAATTTCATGATTGGGTAGACTTTCAACTATAGGTTTTCCTTCATCACCATATTTGCCCACATCAGAATTTATAGGTATTTTTCCCAAAAATTCTTTTTGAAATTCTTTGGCAGTTTTTTCTACTCCACCTTCACCAAATATTGCATATTTTTTTCCATCATCTCCAATGAAATGACTCATATTATCTATAAGTCCTAATATTTTTACTTTAAGTTTATCAAACATCCTAATTCCACGTTTTACATCCTGTAAAGCTATTTCTTGTGGTGTAGATATAATAATTACTCCATCTAAGTTTATTTCTTGTGCAAAAGTCAATTGTGTATCCCCAGTTCCTGGTGGCATATCAACAATTAAAAAATCTAAATTTTCCCACAAAACTTTTTGTGTAAAAGTTTTTATCGCAGAAATTACCATTGGACCCCGCCAAATCATTGGTGTTTGTTCCTCTGTTAAAAATCCTATGGACATACATTGAATTCCATATTTTAAAATTGGCTTTAATTTTTGCCCATCACTTTCAGGCTTCTGATTTATTGAGAATAATTTTGGCAATGATGGCCCATATATATCTGCGTCAAGCAATCCGATATTTAAGTTCATTTTTTTTAATGCCAAAGCAAGATTAGAGGCAAATGTTGACTTTCCAACTCCTCCTTTTGCGCTTGAGATTGCAATTGTAAACTTTGTTCCACTGATAGAGTTCCTCTTGAAGGTTTTTGGCTCAGTTTTAGCCTTCATTGTGTCACTTAAGCCTACTTTTTTATTATCCATTCTTTTACCATTACCTTGTTTTTGTTAATAAAGACACTATATAGAGTGTCTTATTATGACTGATTTTAAAAATCAAAGCCCATGGGGAACACCTCCAGGAGGAGGAGGTAGTGGAAATGGTGGATTTAGAAAAGGACCTACTCCACCTAATATTGATGAACTTATAAGTAAATTACAATCAATTATAAATAGATTCTTAGGCGGTGGCAAAGGTGGCGCTAAGCCAATAATAATTGGTCTTATAATTCTTTTAATTGTTTGGACTTTAAGTGGTCTTTATAGAGTTTTACCTGATGAACAAGGTGTCGTATTAAGATTTGGAAAATTTGTTAAAACTACTCAGCCCGGATTAAATTATCATCTTCCTTTCCCAATTGAAAATGTATTAACACCAAAAGTAACAAAAGTTAATCGAATGGATATTGGATTTAGGTCAGAAAGAGATAGTGGATTTTCTTCAGGTGGAGTTGCAGATGTTCCAGAAGAAAGTCTAATGTTAACAGGTGATGAAAACATAGTTAATATAGATTTTTCTGTATTTTGGGTAATCAAAGATGCGGGTAATTTTTTATTTAAAATTCAAGATCCAGAAGGAACAGTTAAAGCAGCCGCGGAAACAGCGATGAGAGAGGTTATTGCACGATCTGATATTCAACCAATTCTGACTGAAGGTAGATCTCTCATAGAAGCTGATACTCAAGAAATAATTCAAAAAATTTTAGATGAATACACAAGTGGAATTCAAATTACACAAGTTCAAACTCAAAAAGCAGATCCACCAGACCAAGTTATTGATGCATTTAGAGATGTCCAAGCAGCCAGAGCGGATATGGAAAGATCTAAAAATGAAGCAGAGGCATATGCCAATGATGTAATTCCAAGAGCTCGAGGAGAAGCTGCAAAAATTTTGCAAGCTGCAGAAGCTTATAAAAAAGAAGTTGTTGCTAAGGCAGAAGGAGAAGCAAGTAGATTTTTATCTATATATAATGAGTATGCAAAAGCTAAAAAAGTAACTCAAGAAAGAATGTATCTTGAGACAATGGAAGAAGTATTAGCTGATATTAATAAAATAATAATCGACAAAAATTCAGGTGAAGGTGTAGTACCATATCTACCATTACAAGAATTAAAGACAGGGACTAACTAAAATGAAAGCTGGAAAATTTTTACTACCAATAATTATTCTTATTGCAGCAACAATATACTTCTCTGTTTTTATTGTTAAAGAGGTTAACCAAGCTATTGTTCTTCAATTTGGTGATCCTAAAAGAATAATATCCAAACCTGGAATTAATTTTAAAATTCCATTCATACAAAACGTTGTATTTTTAGATAAAAGAATTTTAAATCTTGATACACCACCAGAAGAAGTAATTGCATCAGATCAAAAAAGGTTAATAGTTGATGCATTTGCTAGATTTCAAATAATTGATCCTCTTAAATTTTATATATCTGTTGGAAATGAAAGAGTTGCAAGATCAAGATTAGCAACAATTATAAATTCAAGAATTAGAAACGTTCTTGGTCAACAAGAACTTCAAACGCTTTTATCGGAAGATAGAACAAAACAAATGTCGTTAATTCAAGAAGGTGTAAATAATGAAGCAGAAAATTTTGGTATTAGTATTGTTGATGTAAGAATTAAAAGAGCAGATCTTCCTCAAGCAAACAGTGATGCAATTTTTAGAAGAATGCAAACTGAAAGGGAAAGAGAAGCAAAAGAATTTAGAGCAAAAGGTGCAGAGATGGCAGTAACAATTACCTCAACTGCTGACAAAGAAGTAACAGTTATACTTGCAGATGCTCAAAAAAAATCTGAGATTATGAAGGGTGAAGGTGATGGTTTAAAAAATAAGATTTTTGCTGATGCCTTTGGACAAGATCCTGAATTTTTTGCATTTTATAGAGCTATGCAGGCATATCAAAAAGCTTTAATTGGTGGTGAAACTTCAATGATACTTTCGCCAGATAGTGAATTTTTTAAATTTTTCGGAAATATTGATCAAAAAGTAGAGTAAATTTAATGAGAGAATTGATCATCGCATTTGGTCTATTCCTTTTTATTGAAGGTATTCTTTACGCCATATTTCCATCAAAAATGAAAAATATGATAATGAAATTAAAAGAGGCCACTGACAATCAACTAAGAACTGGTGGATTAATATTTGCAGTAATTGGTTTTTTTATTATTTGGTACTTAAAAAGATGAGATTAATAAAGATTTTATTACTAATATTATTTTCAATTAATATTCAAAATAGTTCTAACGCAGCAAACATGCCTGCGTCTTTTGCAGATCTAGCTGAAAAATTAATGCCATCAGTAGTAAATATCTCGACAACAACTACAATAACCACAAGGTCTAATCCATTTCCATTTGAATTTCCTCCAGGTTCTCCTTTTGAAGATATGTTCAAAGATTATGGAACTCCTCAAAAGAGACAGACAAGTGCACTTGGATCAGGGTTTATTATTGATGAAAAAGGAATTGTTATAACAAATAATCACGTGATACAGGGTGCGGAAGATGTTTTTGTTAGAGTAAATGGTGAAAAAAATATAAAGGCAAAAGTAATTGGAGCTGATCCTGGTATGGATTTGGCAGTTCTTCAAATAGAGTCAGATCAAAAATTCACACCAGTTAAGTTTGGAGACTCTGATACCGCAAGAATTGGTGATTGGGTTATTGCAATTGGGAATCCATTTGGTTTAGGTGGAACGGTTACTGCAGGAATAATTTCTGCAAGAAACAGAAGTATCGGTCTTTCTAGATATGAAGACTACATTCAAACTGATGCATCAATAAACCAAGGTAATTCAGGTGGTCCATTGTTTAATATGGATGGAGATGTAGTTGGAATTAATACAGCAATATTAGGTCAATCAGGTTCAATTGGAATTGGTTTTGCAATCCCTTCTAATAGTGCACAAAAAGTAATTAATCAATTAATTGAATTTGGTGAAACTAAAAGAGGATGGTTAGGTGTTAGAATTCAAACAGTCACAAAAGATATTGCAGATGTTGAAAAATTAGATGAACCTAGGGGAGCGCTTGTTGCTAGTGTAGCTGAAAATAGTCCATCAGATAAGGGAGGAATTAAAGCTGGAGACATAATTTTAGAGTTTGATGGCAAAAAAATTAATGAAATGAGTGAACTTCCGAGAATAGTGGCTGAAACAGAAGTTGGAAAAAAAGTAAAACTAAAAGTGTGGAGAAATAAACGTGAAATAACTAAGGAAATTATACTTGGAAGATTGGAGACATCAGAAGACTTTAAATCTCAAGGATTAGTAACTGAAAAACCAAAAGAAGACACAATTGATGGCTTAAAAATAAAAGTGAGATTGCTAGATAAAGATGATATTAAAGAAAGAAATCTACCTAAAAATACAACAGGATTAGTTATCACAGAAATCGATAAAGATAGCCCAGTCAATTATCTTCAAGTAAATAACATTATTGTTGAAGCACAAAAGAAAAAAATCAACACCATTGGAGATCTAGATAACATAGTAAAATTAGCTCTAAAAAGTAATGATAAAAGTTTACTTATTGCAATTTACAATAACAATAACCAAAGACGATATATTGGTGTTAAACTAAATTAATGGACTTAAAGTCCAAAATAATTCTTATTTCAGGACCAACAGCATCCGGTAAATCGAAATTTGCTATACAGCTTGCAAAAAAAATAAATGGAGAAGTTATAAATGCAGATAGTATGCAAATTTTTAAAGAATTAAAAATTCTCACAGCAAGACCTCATCGAAATGATTTAAAAAAAATAAAACATCATTTGTATGGATTTAAAAGTGTAAAGGAAAATTATTCTACAGGAAATTGGCTTAAGGATGCCAAGAAAAAAATTAATAATATTAAGAAAAAGAAGAAAATTCCAATTCTTGTAGGCGGCACTGGTTTGTATTTTAAAGCAATTATTGATGGTATAGTTAAAATCCCTGATATCCCATTAATTTTTCGTAATAGAATTAGGAAGAAGCATTCAAAAATAGGTCAAAAGAAATTTTATTTAGAGTTAATTAAGCTAGATCCGCTTTGTAAAAAAAAAATTAATAAAAATGATACACAAAGATCAATAAGAGCCTACGAGGTAAAAAAATTTACAAATAAATCTTTGTTTGATTGGTATAGTGAAACATATTCTGATTTTACTAAAGACAGTTTTATTAAGTTACTTATCGATTATCCTAGAGATAAGCTTGTAGAAAGAATTTCTTTAAGAACAAATGAAATGTTCAGAGATGGAGCAATAAAAGAGGCTAAGAGGTTTTACAAATTAAGAATAAAGAAAGATTTATCATCTAATAAAGTTATTGGTCTAAGTGAGATTAAAGATTATCTTGATAAAAGAATAAATCTTAATGAACTGAAAGAAAAAATATCAATAAAAACAAGGCAATATGCTAAGAGACAGTCCACTTGGGCTAGAGGACAAATGTCTGATTGGCAAAATATAAAATTTGATAGACTTAAATCATTCGCAAAAAAATTTCCTAAATCTGCATAGATTGCTTGACCTATTAGCACAACTTCAGCTAGATTGTCTGAATGTCAAAATTATACTCTGGAGCTGAAATTGTATTTAAGTGTATGGAAGATCAGAATGTTGATCATATTTTTGGTTACCCAGGTGGTGCAGTACTACCAATTTATGACGAATTACAAAATTTTAAATCAATTAAACACGTTTTAGTTAGACATGAACAAGGCGCAGGTCATGCTGCAGAAGGATATGCAAGATCATCAGGTAAACCTGGTGTTATTTTAGTAACTTCAGGACCAGGTGCAACAAATGTAGTTACAGCTTTGACTGATGCATATATGGATTCGATTCCATTAGTTTGTATCTCTGGACAAGTTCCAACTCATTTAATTGGTACTGATGCATTTCAAGAATGTGATACAACTGGAATAACCAGACCTTGCACTAAACATAATTGGTTAGTCAAAGATATAAATGATTTAGCTAGTACAATACATAAAGCATTCGAGGTGGCAACTACTGGTAGACCAGGACCAGTTTTGGTCGATATACCAAAAGATATTCAATTTCAAAAAACAAAATATTCAAAACTTAAAAAAGAAAAAAAACTTAACGGTAAATCTCATAACCATTTTAATCAAAACAGCATTAATGAATTAATTGAATTAATGAGTAAATCATCAAAACCTATTTTTTATACTGGTGGTGGAGTGATTAATTCTGGACCCAAGGCTAGTGAACTTTTAAGAGAACTTGTTTATGCAACAGGTTTTCCTATTACTTCAACTTTACAAGGATTAGGATCCTTCCCTGGTGATGATAATCAATTTTTGGGAATGCTGGGTATGCATGGAACTTATGAAGCAAATAATGCAATGCACGATTGTGATTTAATGATTAATATTGGAGCACGTTTTGACGATAGGATAACAGGAAAAATAGATGAATTTTCACCAAAATCAAAAAAGGTTCATATTGATATAGATCCATCATCAATTAATAAAAACGTTAAAGTTGATTTAGCTATTGTTGGAGATGTTAAAACTGTTCTTTCATCTACTTTGAAGAGTTTAAAACAAAAAAAATCACAATTTTTAAAATCAAATAAACAAAAGACTTCTAAGTGGTGGGAAAAAATTCAAAAATGGAGATCAGTTAGATCTTTAGATTATATTGGAAGTGAAGAGACTATAAAACCTCAGTATGCGATTGAAAGATTGTATGAATTAACTAAAGACAAAGACTCATACATTACAACCGAGGTAGGACAGCATCAGATGTGGGCTGCACAACATTATAAATTTAACAAACCAAACCGTTGGATGACATCTGGTGGTTTAGGCACTATGGGATATGGTTTACCAGCAGCAGTGGGCGTACAAGTTGCTCATCCAAAAAAATTAGTTATAGATATTGCGGGTGAGGCTTCGGTATTAATGACAATACAGGAAATGTCTACAGCTGTACAATACAACCTTCCAATTAAAATATTTATATTGAATAATCAATACATGGGTATGGTTAGACAATGGCAAGAACTTTTACACGATAAAAACTATTCTGAAAGTTATACTGCTGCTCTACCAGATTTTGTTAAATTAGCGGAAGCATATAACTGTGTTGGTATAAGAGCAAAAACACCAGAAGAGTTAGACGATAAAATTATTGAAATGTTGAATACAGATAGACCTGTAATTTTTGATTGTATGGTTGATAAAGTAGAAAATTGTTTTCCAATGATACCATCAGGAAAGCCTCATAATCAGATGATTTTAGGGCCCAAAGATCAAGAAAGTAAGAAGATTACTGGCAAAGGTAAGTCCTTAGTTTAATGCCTAATTCAAAATCAGCGTATAGTTTTTCAAATAAAAAAGAGAAATTTGATACACATATCATAGTCGTCTGGGTAGATAATGAAGCTGGTGTATTGGCTAGAGTAGTCGGTTTATTTTCTGGTAGAGGTTATAATATTGAATCTTTAGCAGTTGCCCAAGTTGATGAAAAATTAAAAATATCAAGGATAACAATTGTAACTACAGGAACACCACAAGTTGTTAATCAAATTAAGCTTCAATTAAGAAAACTTGTGCCTGTTCATAAAGTTGCAGATTTTAAAAGAGAAGATAAAGCGGTCATTTTTAAAGAGATGGCGTTATTTAAAATTGTTGGCCCAATTAATAAGTTAGAAAGTGCATTGAAAGCTTGTAAAAAATATAATCCTATATTACTAGACAAAACGAAAAAATCGAATGTTATTCAAATAACAGCTTTAAGACGAGAAATAGACAAAATGTCAAAAGATTTAAAAAAATTTGGATTGGTGAGTGTTTCAAGAACAGGAGCCGTAGCTATGACAAGAGGTGCAGAAATATTTAAATAATTAATTAGGAGAAAAAAAAATGAAAATGTTTTATGAAAAAGACACTGATGCAAATTTAATAAAGGATAAAAAAATTGCAATCTTTGGATATGGTAGCCAAGGACACGCTCACGCTTTAAACCTTAAAGATAGTGGAGTAAAAGAAGTTGTAGTAGCTCTTCGAGAAGGGTCTTCAAGTATTGAAAAAGCAGAATCTAAAGGTTTAAAAGTTATGAATCTTTCGGATGCTGCAGAATGGGCAGATGTTGTAATGATTTTAACTCCAGATGAATTACAAGCAACTATTTATAAAAATCATATTGAGCAACGTGTAAAAGAAGGAACATCCATCGCCTTTGCTCATGGTTTAAATGTTCATTATGATTTAATAAAAGCAAGAAAAGATTTAGATGTATTTATGGTAGCACCAAAAGGACCAGGCCACTTAGTCAGAAGTGAATATGAAAAAGGTGGTGGAGTACCATGTTTATTTGCTGTTCATCAAAATGGATCAGGCAAAGCTAGAGATCTAGCTATGTCGTATGCTTCAGCTATTGGCGGGGGTAGATCTGGTATAATCGAGACAACATTTAAAGACGAAGTTGAAACAGATTTATTTGGAGAACAAACAGTTTTATGTGGAGGTCTTGTTGAACTTATTAAAAATGGATATGAAACTTTAGTTGAAGCGGGTTATGAACCTGAAATGGCTTATTTTGAAACAGTTCATGAAGTTAAACTTATTGTAGATTTAATTTACGAAGGTGGAATAGCTAATATGAATTATTCTATCTCTAATACAGCTGAATATGGAGAATACGAGTCAGGCCCAAGGATCATAAATAAAGAAGAAACAAAAAAAAGAATGAAAGAAGTTTTAGCTGATATCCAGTCTGGTAAATTTACAAAACAATGGATGGATGAATGTAAAAATGGTCAGAAAAATTTCTTAGCTACAAGAGCTAAACTAGCAGAGCATCCAGTTGAAAAAGTTGGAGCTACTTTAAGAGAAATGATGCCTTGGATTGCTAAGAAGAAGCTTGTCGATAGTGATAAGAAATAAATTAATGTTAAAATTGAGTTAATTCTCTCAAATTATTTTGCAATCTGAGCGAGAGCATGTATTATGCTCGAGCTAAAAAATACAATGTCAGATAAAGAAAAATTATACATATTTGATACGACTATGCGAGATGGTGAACAATCACCAGGCGCATCTATGAGTGTAGAAGAGAAAATTCAGATATCTAGAGTATTTGATGAAATGGGAATAGACATTGTTGAAGCAGGTTTTCCAATAGCATCACCTGGAGATTTTGAGGCAGTTTCTGAAATAAGTAAAATAATGAAAAACTCAATTCCATGTGGTCTTTCAAGAGCACTTAAAAAAGATATTGATGCATGTCATGAATCTTTAAAATACGCTCCAAGATTTAGAATTCATACTTTTATTTCCACAAGTCCTTTGCATATGAAACACAAACTTGAAATGACAAATGATCAGGTTCTAGATGCAATTAAAGAAAGTGTTACATATGCAAGAAACTTTACTGATGACGTTGAGTGGTCCTGTGAGGATGGAACAAGAACAGATATGGATTTCATGTGTAAAACTGTTGAACTTGCAATTAATTGTGGAGCTAAAACAATAAATATTCCAGATACAGTTGGATATTCTATACCTGAAGAATTTGCAAAAACAATTAAACACTTAAAAAATAATGTTCCAAATATAGATAAAGCAATATTATCTGCTCACTGTCACAATGATCTTGGCTTAGCTGTAGCAAATGCATTAGCTGGAGTTTCAGAAGGAGTAAGACAAATAGAGTGTACAATTAACGGAATAGGTGAAAGAGCGGGAAATGCTGCATTAGAAGAAGTAGTTATGGCGATTAAAACAAGAAATGATTTGATGCCATATAACACAGGTATTAAAACAGAATTAATTAGCAAAGCCTCTAAAATAGTTTCAAACGCGACTGGTTTTCCAGTTCAATTCAATAAAGCAATAGTTGGAAAAAACGCTTTTGCTCATGAATCAGGAATTCATCAAGATGGAATGTTAAAGAATAGAGAAACTTATGAAATTATGACTCCTGAGAGTGTAGGTGTTAAGAAAACTTCGCTTGTAATGGGTAAACATTCAGGACGACATGCTTTTAAAGATAAATTATCTGACTTAGGTTACTCAGATCTTACAGATGATATTACTCAAGCTGCTTTTGGAAAATTTAAAGTATTAGCTGATAAAAAGAAGCATATATACGATGAGGATATAGTTGCATTAGTTGATGATAGTTTAATTGTAGATAATAAAATAAATGCAATTAATTTAAAATCTTTAAAAGTATTTGCTGGTACAGGAGAACCTCAAAAAGCTGAAATGACATTGGATGTATATGGCGATATAAAGAACACGACTGAAACAGGAGATGGACCGGTTGATGCGATATTTAAATGTATAAAAAAATTATTTCCTCACGATGTAAAATTATCTCTTTATCAAGTACATGCAGTTACCGAAGGTACGGATGCCCAAGCAACTGTAAGTGTAAAAATTGAAGAAAATGATAGAACAACAGTTGGTCAATCAGCCGACACAGATACCTTAGTTGCATCAGCGAACGCATATTTAAATGCATTAAATAAAATGCTTATAAAACGTGAGAAAAGAGCACCTTCTCAAAATATTAAACATCAAAAAGTGAAAGGAATATAAATAAATGTCAATTTTTGCCAATTTAAGAAAGTTTTGGAGCCAGGATATGGCAATTGATCTTGGAACAGCCAATACGCTAGTAGTTTTAAAAAGCAAAGGTGTGGTTTTAAATGAACCATCTGTTGTAGCTGTTGTTGATAACAAAGGAAAAAAATCAGTTTTAGCAGTAGGTGATGAAGCTAAAACAATGTTGGGAAGAACACCAGGCAATATTCAAGCAATAAGACCTTTGAGAGATGGTGTGATTGCAGACTTTATTGTTACAGAAGAAATGATTAAACATTTTATTAAAAAAGTTCATAAAAAAACTTTGGCAAATCCTAGAATTTTAATTTGTGTACCAACTGGCTCAACCCCAGTAGAAAGAAAAGCTATTCAAGATAGTGCTTTAGCAGCAGGAGCAAGAAGAGTTCAACTGATTGAAGAACCAATAGCAGCTGCAATTGGAGCAGGACTACCTATTCAAGAGGCAACAGGATCAATGGTTGTAGATATTGGAGGTGGAACAACAGAAATTGCTGTTATGTCATTAGGGGGTGTTGTTTACTCAGAGTCTTTAAGAGTTGCAGGAGATGCAATGGATAATGCATTAAAAGAATATATGAGAGAAGAATATAACTTGATGATAGGTGACAGTACCGCAGAAAAAATTAAAAAAGATATTGGTACCGCAATACCAACAAATAATAATACATATGCAGTCAAAGGAAGAGATTTGAGATCAGGAACCCCTAAAGAGGTTAATATTTCAGAACAAGATACTTCAGAAGCTTTAAACCCGATACTTAAAGAAATTGTATCTGGAATAAAAAAAGCACTAGAAAATACACCACCAGAATTATCAGCTGATTTAGTTGATATGGGTTTAACAATGACAGGAGGAGGATCGCTTTTAAAAAATATAGACAAAAGATTCTCTAAAGAAACTGGATTACCAGTAAATATTGCTGATGATCCATTGTCATGTGTTGCAATAGGAACAGGAAAGGCGTTAGACGATCAAGAAATATTTTCTACTGTACTATCTGAGTATTAAATATTATGTCAACAGAATCGAGTAGAGATGATTTTATTATTGCTATTCGTTCAGCATTTCTAAAAAAAGGAAATAGACAAAAATTTTCATTATTCACTCTACTAATCATATCTATTTTAGTTTTATCATTAGAATATTTTAAAACTGGACCAGTAAATCAATTTAGGTCTATTACAAAAGATTTAATATTTAGAGGTTCATATATCGTATCTAGCCCATTTAAATATGTAAAAGACAAATATTATCTCTTCCAAGATCATATGAGAATGTATGAAGAGTTTTCAGTCCTAAGAGATAAGGACCTTGATCTTGACTCACTCAGAAAAGAAGTTGATTTTTATAAATCAGAAAATGCTCTTTTAAAAAAATTGATAGAAGAAAGAGATCTTTTTTCTAAAGAATATATGTTAACAAAAATTTTATTGGACAAACAAAGTCCTTATTTAAAGTCTTTAATAATTAACAAAGGTCAAAAAAGTGGAGTTAAATTAGGGTCAGCTGTTAAGGATCGGCTATATTACATTGGAAAAGTTGTAAATGTTAACTTTTTAAGCTCAAGAGTATTACTGGCTAACGATCTTAATAGCAAAATTCCAATCATTATCGAACCAAGTGGAATAAATGCTATACTTTCAGGGAACGGAAATGATGAGTATGCAGAGTTAGAGTACTTACCAAAGGATAACCAAATAAAAGAGAACGAAATTGTATATACCTCAGGATCAGACGGCACAATTCCAGCATCGATTCCCGTTGGAAAAATAATTATTCAGGAAAATAAGAAATATGTTAAATTTTTCAGCAATTTAAATCAACTTAATTATGTTCAGGTAAATAAATAAAATGGCTAGAGGAGATATAAAATTTTATCACTACCTATTAAATGGTTTTCCAATTATTTTATTATTTTTCTTTGCTTTAACAGGCTACTCATTTTCATTCAATATTTTTAAAATTAACATATCTTTTAATTTTATTCACTTAATTGTTTTTTATTGGGTTTTAAAGAAACCTGAAATGCTTGGTTATGGACTTATTTTTTTTGCAGGTGTTATTAATGATGTTGTACAAAACCTACCAATTGGAGTTTCATCAATAAATTATCTTTTACTTTGTGTTATTGCATCTTTTTTTAGGACAAGAACTCTAGTTCCTAATTTAATTTATGATTGGATATTATTTTTTATCGCGCTATTAATTGTTAGCTCAATTCATTTTACAGTACTAGCAATTTTCTTTGGTGGAAATATTAGTTATGGGGCTTTAATGTCATCAGCTTTTTTTTCATTTTTAATTTATCCTGCAGTGGCAAAAATATTTAATCAAATTTACTTACTAGGTTTAAAAAAAGAAAATGTTGAATAGAGGAAGAAACATAGAAAAAGGCAGAGTTATAACAAGAAGGATGTTCATATTGGCTGCAGCAAAAATATTACTTTTTGCAGGTATATCTTCAAGATTATATAATTTACAAATTTCTGACAGAGAAAAATACGAAATTTTATCAGACAAAAATAGAATACGTGAGTGGAAAACCCCTCCACAACGAGGCATAATTGTAGATAACTTCAATAAAGTTCTCGCAAGTAACGATAGAGTTTTTCAGCTACATTTAATGTTAGATGAAATTAGCGATTTTGATGTAACAATATTCAAAATTAAAAATTTAATAAGATTAGATCAGTTTCAAATTAAAAAATTATATAAAAAAAAGGAAAGATTAAAACCTTGGGATACATTGGTAGTTTCAGATAATTTAACTTGGGAACAATTCTCAAAAATTAATTTATATTTACATGAATTAGAGGGAGCCAAGCCTGTATTATCGACATCCAGGTATTACCCTTACGCAAATGATCTAGTTCACATAGTTGGCTATGTTGGTGATGCTAGTCCAAAAGATCTTGAAAAACCAGAGATAAAAGAAAATTTTGTTCCAGGTCTAAAAGTCGGAAAATATGGAATAGAAAATTCACAGGAGAAAATGTTAATAGGTAACTACGGTATAAAAAGATATGAAGTTAATGCATCTGGAAAAAGAATAAGCCAAATAGACTACATTAAAGAAAGACAAGGTAATAAAGTAAACCTAACAATAGATATAGAAATTCAAAAATATGCCCAAGAGTTGTTAAAAGGAAAAGCAGGTTCAATATGTGCGATGGACATATATACAGGAGAAGTTATAGCAATGGCATCATCGCCAACATATGATCCAAACAAATTTACACACGGAATTAATCAGAAAGATTGGCAAGAAATCAGAAATAATCCTTTAAAACCTTTGATAAATAAGTCTATTGCAGGACTATATTCTCCTGGATCAACTTTTAAACCATTGGTTGCTCTAGCAGCTTTAGAGTATGGAATATTAGATCCAAATAAAACAATAAGATGCAAGGGTCATAAGCATCCATATGAATTATATGGTGTAAAATATCATTGTTGGAAAAAAGAAGGTCATGGATACATGAAATTGAGAAATGCTATCAAACAATCTTGCGATATATACTTCTATGAAATGGCAAGATTGCTTGGTGTTGATAAATTATCAATAATTGCAAAAAGATATGGACTTGGAACTAATGTGCTCGGAGATCTTTATAAAGACGAAAAAAATGGATTAGTTCCGAATACTAAATGGAAGAGACGCGCATTGGAGCAAAGTTGGTATTTAGGAGAAACTGTAATTAATGGTATAGGACAAGGATATATACAAACAACCCCACTACAGCTTTGTCTAATGACTGCACAAATTGCAAATGGAGGATATAAAATAAAACCTCATATCATTAAAGATAATACTATAAATTATAATGATATATTAAATAAAATTAAATTAGATCAATCTAATTTTCCTTTGCATGAAAGAAATTACTTAGATGAAATAAATGTTGAATATTATCAGAGAATGTATCACAAAAAGTCTAACATTAATTTTGTTTTAGATGCAATGTTTGGTTCTACAAATGAACAATATGGAACATCATACAAGTCCCGTTATGATAATCTAAAGTACCAATTTGCAGGAAAAACTGGAACATCGCAGGTTAGAAGAATTACTGATCTTGATAGAGAATTAGATTTAGATACTGAACAAATTGAATACAAAAAAAGAGACCACGCATTATATGTAGCTTTTGCCCCATACAAGGATCCACGATATTCAATAAGTGTAATTATTGAACATGGAGGATCGGGCAGTAAAGCTGCAGCTCCACTTGCAAGTAAATTAATTAAAAGAATAATTGATAGACATAAGTTACGAGAGCAATTTAATAATGGAAATACTAGTTTAGCATAATGTTGAGGGAAAGAATACAAGCAAGCAATTACAGTTTTTTAGATAAATTAAGATCTATTGATTATTTATTAATCTTACTAATAATTGCTATAGGATCAATTAGTGTATTTGCAATTTATTCTACAGAAGGAGGAAAATTTTCTTTTTATACTAAAAATCACATAATAAGATTATCTGTATTTTTTGGTTTATTTTTAATTTTATCTTTTGTGAGAGTTTCTACCTGGTATAAAAATGCTTACTTATTTTACATTGTTGGGTTAATTTTATTAATAACAGTTTTATTTTTTGGAATTTCGGCATCTGGTGCAACAAGATGGATAAACTTATACTTTTTAAATTTACAACCATCAGAATTAATGAAGATTGCTGTGATAATATGTTTTGCAAGATATTATCATAGAATTCAAAGCTCAGATATTCAAAGCTATAAGTTTTTAATTCAACCAATTATACTTTTAATTATTCCTTGTTATCTTGTAATTCAGCAGCCTGATTTGGGGACTTCTATTTTAATTGCAGGAAGTGGTATTGCTATAATCTGGTTGGCAGGATTAAATATTAAATACTTTGTTTATTCCGGACTATTGTTATTAGTTTCACTACCTTTTGCTATATCTATTTTAAAACCTTATCAAAAAGCTAGAATTCTAACTTTCTTCAATCCAGATAGAGACCCTTTAGGAGCTGGATATCAAATAATTCAATCAAAAATAGCCATTGGTTCAGGTGGTTTTTTTGGAAAAGGATACTTAAAAGGAACTCAAAGCTACCTAGAATTTTTACCTGAAAAACATACTGACTTTATTTTTACTCTATTTTCAGAAGAATTTGGATTTTTAGGATCCATAATACTATTATTTTTATATATTTTATTAATTTATAGAATTATCAATGTTGGATTAGTATCTAGGAGTTTTTTTGCAAAATTATATTGTTTTGGTTTTGCTACAGCAATTTTTTTGTATGTATTTGTTAACATAGCAATGGTTCTTGGAATGCTTCCAATAGTAGGTGCGCCATTGCCCATAATGTCTTATGGTGGATCATCTTTATTATCAATTATGTTGGGATTGAGTATTGTTATGAGTTGTAAAATTTATAATCAAGAACAAATATCAGCTTATTAGCTATACTCCATCTATAGCAACAATTGTTAAATCATCTTTTTGTATGTGTCCTGCACCAAGAATATCATCAATCATTATTTTAAGTCTATCGTTGATCGCAGTCGATTGATATTTTTTAATATAATTTTCAAAACCTTCTGATCCTAACATTTCCCCATTTGGATTTTTTATCTCTGTAATTCCATCTGTAAAAATATACATAGAGCTATTTTCGAAAGGAATAGTATGTTCTGGATATTTTGTTTTTGGCATAATTCCTAATGGTGGTCCAGCTTCTGAAAAATTACTAAAAGTTCCATCAGCTGACAATATTAAAGGTGGTTCATGACCTGCACTTGATAACAATAGCTCTTTTTTATTTGAATCGTATATTCCAATTAACATAGTAACAAACATCCCTCTTGAAATAGTTTCACATATTTCATTATTTAATTGAAATAATAAGTCTGATGCAGAAAAATTGGTTTTACTTAAACATCTATATAAACTAGAAGCTTTTGACATTAGCAAGGATGATTTTATTCCCTTGCCAGATACATCTGCAACTCCAAATCCGTATTTACCATCTCCTAAATCTGAAAAATTATAAAAATCACCCGATACTACTTTTGCTGGTATATTGATGCCTGAAATTGGAAATTCTTCACCTTTATTTTTTGATAATAAAGATCTTTGAATTTCACCTACAATTTCTACTTCTTTTTGAATTTTATTTTTTTCGACCATCTCTTTAGCCATTTTTGCATTCCTTATTGCAAGTGCAGCTGGTGCAGAAAGAGTTTCAAGGAGTTTTCTATCATCTTCAATAAATAACTTATCATCAGTTTTTTTATTTAAACAGTGGATAACACCGATACACTCGTTTGCTGCTATTAAAGGTGAACATAATACTGAATAAGTTGTGAAGTTTGTTTTATTATCTAAATCAAAATAAAATTCTGCTATTTCTCTTACATCTTTTCTTACATTACCAACACGAATACATTTTTTTTGTTCTACTGCTTTGCCCATTACCCCATCTTTTAAATCTAACTCATATTCATCAAGATAATTTTGATGAAGTGATGCAATACATTCAAACTTTTGCTTTTTTTCATTTATAAGAAAAATATTTGCGGCTTCTGCATTCAATCTTGCAATGATAACTTGGAGTGCTGTTTTAAGGGTATCATTTAAATCAAGAGAAACAGCAAATTCTTGATTCATTTTTGTAACAAGTTCTAAATCTTCATTTACTTGTGAAGCTTGTTTTTCTGGCTCAATAGGTTTTTTTGTTTTAAAAAGAAACATTTATTTATCTAGTATTTTAAACAATTTTTGATAAATTTTTCAATAATGGAGATTATCATTAATAGCCCAAATTTATACGTTCATCTCTATGATGCTGTATTATTTGTTCAATATGTTTTGGATGGAATTATTGAATTTTCTTCGAATATAAAATTTTAATACATTTTTGTGGATATTATCTTTTTTATTATCTTAGGAGGTTTGTGGGGTAGTTTTGCCAATGTCTGCATATATAGATTACCGATTAATAAAAATGTAGTACTTGGTAGATCGTTTTGTACAAATTGCAAAAAAAAAATAGCCTGGTTTGATAATATTCCAGTATTGTCTTATTTAATATTAATATCTAAATGTAGGAATTGTAAAAAAAAAATTTCTTTTCAATATTTTCTTGTCGAACTTCTTTGCATATTAAATTTCACGGTAATTTATTTATTATTTGGTATTACTTTGACAACTATAATGCTTATAATTTTAAGTTTAGCATTTTTAATAATATTTTTTATAGATTTGAAATATTATATAATACCAAATTCTATAACTTATCCTATGATGATTTTAGGTTTTATTAAATCTTTTGATCCAAATTTAAATTCCATCTTTCCAAATTATATTAATTCATTGCTAGGAGGTGTTTTTGGATATGCAATCATTTGGTCAATTATTTATTTTTATAAACAAATAAAAAAGAAAGAGGGTATGGGATTAGGTGATGCGAAACTTTTTGCAGTTATAGGTTTTTGGTTTGGATGGATTTCAATTCCATTTATAATTTTCCTTTCCTCAGTTATTGCTCTAATTTATGTGTTTCCAGACTTACTTAAAAATTCAAAAAAATTGTCATCACAAATACCTTTTGGTCCATTTATAATTATAGGGACAATTTTTTATTTGGTATTTCAAGACTATTTTGTACAATTGCTATAAATTAATATATTAGTCATGTTTGAAAATGTTATCACAAATACTTCAAAAATAATAATTGGTAATACGGATAGAATTAAACTTGCGTTGGCAGCAATAATTTCTGAGGGAAGTATATTAATTGAAGATTACCCAGGTTCAGGCAAAACAACATTTGCAAAAGCACTTACATTAAATTTAGGATTAAATTTTAAAAGAATTCAGTTCACATCTGATTTATTACCAAGTGATATATTAGGATTTAATGTTTTATCCAATGATAAAATAAATTTTCAGCAAGGACCAATATTTACAAATATCGTTTTAGCAGATGAACTTAATAGAGGCAGCCCAAAATCACAAAGTGCTTTTTTGGAAGCCATGGAAGAAAAAAAAGTTTCTATAGATGGCGAAAGTCATTCATTGCCTGAGCCATTTTTTGTAATCGCAACGCAAAATCCTATGGACACTTCAGGAACAAGTTCATTACCAGATTCACAATTAGATCGATTTATGATTTCTTACTCCTTATCTGAATTGAGTGAGAATGATAAAATAAATATGCTAAAACGGGATGTTGAGTTGACCAATGGAAAAACAAGTCATTTAGATTGGGACGAGATCAAAATAAAAAAAAATAAAATTACAGTTAAAGAAGAAATTTATAAATACGTATTAGAGATTGAGCAGATTATAAAAACACTAGAGCAAAAAATTTATATTTCTGCAAGATGCATGAAGCAAATTATAAATCTAGCTAAAGGATGGGCTATTATTAATGGAAAAGATTATGTCACGCATCAAGATATAAAAGATACATTGCCTTTTATATTGAGGCACAGAATAAAATTTCTAAATCAAGAGGATAAATTCGAATTTGTTAATAAAGAAATACTTGAAAAAATTAGCATAATTGGATGAAAATACAAAGTATTCAAAGAATTTCTAACTTTTTTGAATTTAATTTAAAAAATAAAGCAAAAATTTATATTTATCCAAACCTCAATGGTATCGGGCTTGGGCTGTTTATTTTCTTTTGTTTTCTTATATCAGTATTTTATGAAAATAATTCTGCATTATTGATATCAATAATCATATTCTTTATTTTTTTTATCTCTATTTTTGTATCTCATCAGAATATTAACAGTTTAAGTCTAAATCATAACCAAAATTTTGTTATTGAAGCCAGAAAATCTGAAATAATAAATTTACAAATCATTAATCTGTCTAACGAAAAAAAATTAAATATTGATGTTGATTATAAAAAACAGACTATAGGCAACTATAATTTTAATAGAAAAGTTAATACTGTCCGTCTAAAATATTTCAATAAACAAAGAGGAAAATATTGTTTAGATAAAATAATACTTAAGTCAATTTATCCTTTTGGTGTTATTAGAACAAAAGTTCCACTTATATCTAAGTCAGATATATATATTTATCCAACAAAAATTAGACCAAACGATAAATTATTAAATGAGTTCCAAATTAATAAACTAAAAAATGCAGATGAATTTGATGGATTAGATAATTATAAATATGGTGATAGTTATTCCAAAATAGCTTGGAAAAAATCCTTAGGTAAGAATAAATATGTCAAAGTCTTCAGTGATGTTGAAAAGCAATCAAATTTTATTTTAAATTTAAATAAATACGAAGAAATTAATTTTGAACTGTTATTAGGTTATGCCGTATATATTATACACTATTTTTTTGATAACAAAAAAAAACTTATCATAAAACACAGAAATAATGTTTTTGAATTAAACAGCAGTCAAAATTCATTAAATAAAATACTTAAATATTTGTCAGATGTTGAAAAATAATTTTTTGAATATTCCATACTTAACATTTATTACTTTGTTCATAGGTATCTTTAGTCTATCAAGTGGCTTAATATTAAGTATTAAAATATTTTGGTTCATTTTATTTATAGTAAGTCTATTTCTATTAAAAATTAAATTAAGATTTAAAAGTTTATTAATTGGAACTATTGCATTATCAGCGCTCTATATTCAATTAATTTTAAATCAGTATGTAATGTCAGAAGAATTTTTTATTAATTGTCTAGGAGTATTAATTATAATTAAATTTTCAGAATTAAATGATAAAAATAATTTACTCTCTTTTAATCTAATTTGTATTGTGATTGCAATTGCTAGTTTAATTAAAGGACAAGATATTATTAGTACACTCACATCAATAACTTTAGTGATTTTGATTGTTGTTAATATGTATTTAATTCAGCAAAAAGAAATTTTAGATTTAAACTTAAAAAATATATTTAAATATTTAGGTTTTGGATTAAGTATTTTTCCTTTTATTATAATTTTTTATTTAATATTTCCTAGAGCAGAAATTAATTTTAAAATATTTGACCAATCTACAGGCTCATTGGGTATTCCAGATACAATAAATCTTGGTTCTTTTAGTGAATTTTCAAACTCTGAGCAAGAAATATTTAAGTTGATTAATAATAATTATAAAAAAGAAGACCTGTATTTTAGGGTAAAAGTATTTGATTTTATTGAGGATAATAAGTCTTGGAGACCTTCGTCTGGATATTACTTATTTAATCAATTTAAAAACTCATTAAAAGTTAAAAACAAACAAGATTTAAATGAAAGTTATGAAATTATTTTAGAACCTTATAAAAAGAAATGGATACCTAGTTTAAAAAATTCGAAAATAGCTTCAAACTTTACAGAAATTACTGAGGATTATTTTAATCAAACATTTATAAGCAGAAACTTAATTGATAGAAATAAACAAGTTAGATTTGACAAAATTAAAACAAATATTTCTTTAGGTGAAGATTTAAGAAATTACTATGTGTCTACCCCAAAAAATATTTCATATAAGCTAAAGAAATGGGTATCGGAAAATAATAATTCAACCCAAATAGAGTTTCTTAATAAAATTTATGAAAGATTTTCCAAAGGTGAATATTATTATAATTTAAATCCTCAAAATATTATTGGTAATGATTATGAAAGTTTTTTCTTTGATATCAAAGAAGGTTATTGTGAACATTATGCAGCAACTTTTGTATTACTTGCAAGGTTAGCGAATATTCCAAGTAGAATTGTTACTGGTTATTATGGAGGAGAATTAAATGAGGTTGGTAATTTCTACAGTTTCAAACAGAAGGATACTCATGCCTGGACTGAAATATGGCTTGAAGATAGAGGTTGGTTTAGAATAGATCCAACTAAAGCTATTCCCGATGAGAATGTTAAAAATTCACTTAATAATGTAATTAATTATGAAGATTTAAATTCAAGAAGTTTATTCTCTTCAAAATATTTTCAAAGAATATATAATTATTTAAGTTATGTAGATTTTGTTTGGACTAAACATTTGCTCTCATATGATAATGAAGAGAGAAAAAATTTTATCAAAAAAATATTAAATTTTAATTTTTCAATAATATTTGTATGGATATTTGCACCAGTAATAATTTTTATTTTAATAAAATTAATTTTAAATATTAATAGTAAGAACTTAATGAGAATATATTTAAAAACCCTTCTATTGGGAAAAAGAAAAAAATTAGGGATATTAAAATCAGACACTTTAGAAGAAATTTATAATAAATTTTCTGAAACTGAAAAAAATAAATATAGACAATTTTTTCAAGCTTTTGAAATTAACAAATACTCTAAAAAAAATTTTGGTATTATTGAAACTTTAAGATTAATTTTTTAATAAAAGATTTCTTTCAGTTCTAAGTTTATTATTTTCTTTAATCAATTGAATAATCATTTCTTTCATTATTCTATTCTCTTCAACTGCTCTACCGCTTATCTCAGCTAATCTCTCATTTTCTTTAGCTAGCTGCAATTGATCAAATAATTTTTCTAGTTCTGGATCAATAGGTAGACCCTCTATTTTTTTGCTAATATTATTTTGAATTACTTTCGTTAATGAAATACTTACTTGGCTGTCTTTAAGTCCATTTTGTTCATTAAACTCTATATTAAAGTTTAAGCCAAAATTTTCAGTATTTTTGCTGATATTTAAACCTGCTTTTACTGCTAGATCATCATTCATATAATGGGCCATGTCTTTTCTTTCACCGTCTGCAACAATGTCAATTTTTTCACTCAAAGTTTGATTAAAAGATAGGCCTGTATATGGCTTAAGAACGAAGCCATTTTCAAAAGATTTTGAATACTCAACATTAAATCCACCTGATAATACTTGATCTACCGCATCATCAACAGAAAGATCTCCATCTGTAAATGATGACAAATAAGTAGGTAATCTTCTTAGACCATATTTACCATCCACTTCAATATTTAAATTTTGACTATCATTAATATCTATATCCTTGGATGCTTTGTAATTTACACCAGCAAATTGACCTAGATTTTCTTTGGAAATCGTTTGTTGTGTTTCAGTTTCAAGGTCTAAATATTTATTTTGAGTTAATCCGAAAATTGAAACGACAGAAAATTTAAATTTTTCATAGTCAATTTCTTTTTTTAAACCAATCCCTAAATTTTCACTATCTATAGCTTCTCCATTATTAAATTTTGCTCGCTGACTAGAATAACTTAAGAACGGTGTAAAGTTATCATTTTCAATTTTAAAGTCTCCCGTTACACCACTTGTTTCACTTTTATAAATATTATCTCTTTTTTTAACAGAATAATATCCACTAGATTTTTTTTCTTCTGAAACCGAATTGAAAATATCATTTAAATTAGATAAAAATATTTCAGATCTATACTTTTTATTATGGCTATCAATATCTAAATCTTCACCATAAACATATAAGAAACCATTTGTTTCAGAGTTGTCTGCATCTGGATCGCTGTTGCTATCTAATATTTCATAGGTATCGTTTCCACAAAGATTATTTGTAATTACCATATTTGTCTTATTATGAATTTCTATTTTTTGATCTTTTGAAATACTGCAATCTAATGTCATGGTAGTAGTGGTACTATTTAATTCAATTTCACCATTATAAGTACCTTCACCTTTTGTAACTATTTCTAATCCTGTGTTATTTGAATTTGCCATAACAATAGAATTGTCACCTCCTGAAATAGTTCCTGAATTATTAATTGTTAAGTCATCAAAGTTTTTATTGGCGTGATAATCTCCAATTTTAATTCCGTCTGCATCACCATTAATTGCGCTAATTGTTCCAAAATTATTTAGAACTACATTTTCACCAGCTTCTACAGATGTTGAATCATTACCAAATCCAATTCCAAAGTGACCTGTATCATTCTCACCTGTTGATGTTATCGTTCCATGATTATTTATGGTAAGGTTCTTTGTTCTACCAGCTCCAATAGCAGCTGTTGTTGATTTTATTGTTCCAGTGTTGTCGATAGTTGTTCCACCAGTGTTTCTAGCTATTTGTATTGCCGGTCCAAACGCCGAATCTATAGTTCCACTATTTGTAATTGTATGAGCATCGTCACTATCTCCTTGTCTATCAATAAGAACCGTGCCTGTATTAGTCCCTGTATTTGTTGAGCTGATTGTTCCTGAATTTATAAATGTAACTCCAGAGCACTCTCTACAATAAATAGTATTTCTATCTGAAGTTATTGTTCCACGATTATCTATTGTAATATTTGATCCATTTTCAGCTAGTATACTATATCTACCTGCACTCTCGATTGTTCCTCCCTCATAATTTATAATTTCACTATCTGTAAGATATTTTGCGATAATTGGGTTATTACCTGATGTAGATTTAATTGTTCCTCCATCATAGTTATAAATTTTAACACCTCGACTTCGTGGGTTTCCTCCTCCTCCAGTGCCTAACAAAATTGTTCCTTGTGTTGCACTAATCATACCGTGATTATGCAATATTAGCCCAACTGCAGTAGAGCCTGAAGATGATAAACTAGATTGACAATTATCGTTATTTCCAGCCTTATCACACCAACCAACATTTCGACCCTCAATCGCATTTCCTGCTTCAGCGCTAATTGTGGCACCCGCATTATTTGTGATTGTTATATTTTCTGCGTAATCTATATAAATTCCTTCATTATTGTCTGAGTTGATAGTTCCATTATTAGTTATTGTTGTATTTAAAGATGACTCAGCATGTATTGCTTTTTGTTTATTAGTTCCATCTTCTGTTTGGATTGTTCCATCATTTGTAATCTGAACTCCAGTTTCATCCTCTAGATCAACAGCCTTATGGTCATTGTAGGTAATAGAACCAGCAGAAGTAACATTTAAAATATCATCATCTGCACAAGCTAATTGGTTCGTTGATGCGCTAGCAATAGTTGTTAAACAAGGACCAGCATAACTTACTGATCCGAACAAAAAAAAGAATATTAAACTGAATAAAATTTTTTTCATCCTTAAAGGATTATTAGTAGTTATGTCTCCAAGAACTTCTAAAGATATTTGTATCACCTCCGGCAGCTGTTACAGTTACAAGATCTTTTTTAGAGCCTAGTGATTGACCTGCAATGTTCGCAAATAATTTTCCGGCAAAGACTACAATTTTTGATAATACACCTTGTCCTACATATGCACATTTACTAGAGTTATTGGTTTGCATGCCTAATTGAGAAGATGTATTTTGTCCACATTCATCATCAACTCCACATATATAAGCGTTACCAAGGCTACATTTATTTACTGATTTAGTTGGCTCGTAAATAGGATAGTAAGCATAACCTCTAAATACAGTAGGTTCAGCTGTTACTTTAGCAGAATCTTTTAATTTAATGTACCAACCTTCCTTTGCTTGATCTATACATGCACTTCCAGGAACATTACCAGTGGTATCTTCACAATCAGAAAGATTATTTGCTTGTAGCGGTTTACCTATGTCTTTATAGTATGGATAATTCTTGTCTCTTATACCTAACATTAGATTATCAGGCTTTCTTTTTTTTGTACCTGTATCATTTATTCTTTCGTAATCACCAGTTCCAGCAAATAACCATAGTTGATTAGTATCTCCACCAATCGTTGCATCCATAGAATGATACATATATCTTCCATTCTTCTCAGTGGCTTCTGCAATAAATAAAGTCGTACTGTCGAATATTTTAATACTTTTTAAATCAGGGTCTTGTTCCATATTTGTAAGATTGAATTTTGTAATTTTTCCTTCAAGATCTGGTAAATATAATAAAGCTCCATTAAAACCAATCCCTCTTGCTGTATCTGGAGTTATTAGTACTGGTGCTCCGGGCGTAGAATTCACTATTCCATTGCCAGTGATATCATCAATTTCAATAATTTTGTAAATACTTCCGGGATTTATTGGGTCTTCAAGATTTACTATTGTAAGATTTGAACCAACTCCTTCAAATTGTGTTCCGTATCCACCACCCATTGCAGCTACATATATGTCATCCATTATATTATCATCACCATCCCCTTTATTTGGAATTCTGAATATCCTAGGATCTGACCAAGTTTCACCAAGTTGACTATAATCGTAAGCTTGATCTGGTGGCTGAACTCCAGTTTGTAAAGATCCAGATGTAATTTTTATACCAATTTGTGATGATTCTTCTTTGTCTGTAGCAGAGTATTGGAAATCTTGGTTAAATACTATTTGTGTCTCACCAGTGCTTGGATGAGGTTGGACTCTGAAATTTGTAAATACACTTCCATCTTTAATTATTGTTAGATCGCTTTTAGTGATACCTCTAACAGGAAAAGTCCAATACTTTCCTTTATAACAATAAGCAGACGTGTCAGTTTTACATTTTTCTTTACTCGAGTCTAATCCATTTCCATTGTAATCGTCATTCCAGTTATCTGTAACTTGGATTGATTCTCCCATAGCTGCTAGAGAATATGAAGTTGGGATATAATCATGGGTTAAAATATTTTGAGTGTGATCCATTCTATAAACTCTATTATTTATTATATCATTATATATGGAGTATAGATGTTCAGGTTTATCTGGATCGGTAATATCTAAAACACTAAATCCTGCTCCTCCTCTCCCATAAGGAACAAATAAAATTGTATGCCATCTTTTTGAACCTCGAAGTGGGCTTTTGAAATACATATCATGAACTACCATTGATCCATCGACACCAAACATAGCATTTGTACCACCACCTCTACTTTGGTTTAAGTTAGTATTCATAACATTTGGAAGATTTGGTGCTATTAAAGGAGGTACAAATCCCCATAGCTCTTTACCTGTTTTCGCATCGAATGCATGTAATATTCCACTATTAGATCCAGCATATATTACTTCTTTTCTTTGCTCTTTAGATTGAGCAAATGCATCGTAACCTTTCACATGTCTAAAATAAGCTTCCTGATTAGTTGAAACAAAAGATGTATCAGCCGATGGCTTTCCAACAACAACTAATTGTGAATGATAGATATCTCCTAAAGGATTTGCTCTGGTTTCAGTTAAGTTACAGTCTCCATCATAGTCAAAATAATCTTGTCCTCTTACAAAGTTAATCAATCCTTTCAAATCATCAGTTACTCCATCAACAACACCTGGCGAATTTGCGCACCTTCTATTATTTGTCGATCCATCCGCATTGTTACTGTCTCTGTGATAATCTAGTATGTCATTCGTATATATTGCCATCAAATTTCCTACATCAGTTGCATTTGCCTGAGAAAAATTGTTGTACCCTAATCTATAATCTGTTCCAGGTATAGCACTCCAAATTTTTCTAGCATTCGGAGATGGCATCACATCAACAGCAGACCAGTTACCTGCTTTTGCTGAAGTATCTAAACTTCCGTCCGGGTTAATTTTAGTTCTAGTAATAGTTCCAGCCCATTCTTTATTTTGCCTATAATCAAATTGTGCTTGGTACATAGATCCACCTTGCTCAATTGTTGCCGTAATTGATGGTGCCGTAAATGATAATTTAGAAGCAATTATTTGTGAGATTGCAGCTTTTAATTGCGTTTTCAAAGACTCTGCTGTTGTTGCAACTATTGCTTTGTTTGTTCCACCAGCCTTAGCAAGCTCATTAAAATACCTCATTCCTCTATTACTAATTCCGGTTCCAAAAGCTACAGTAAATGTTTTAATTTTGTTATTCTGATATAGACTTCTTGCAGTTCTCAACGCTGCTCCATGATTATACCAGTCACCATCACCAATAACTAAAACATAACTATTTTGACATGGAGAATTTTTATCAACAGGAGATAAAGATCCATGTGTATAATACTCTTTTGCAATTCTCATAAATGCCATTGCATCAGTACCTCCACCTGGATTTACACTTGTGATCATTTTATCAATATCTTTTGCTCCACCTCTATAAATTGGTACTTTTAAACAATTGGCGCTTGAGCATGGAGAAGCTCTTCCTTCTCCTATAAATATATTACCGCCACTCCAACCACTAAAACCAGATCTCCCCGCAGCCCATTTTGCAAAACCAAAGTTTACACCTGATGTTAAGGAGGCATCTGTTACTAGTGATTTGATTGCAGCTTGAGCAGCTTGCATTCTCGTTGTTGGAGCTCCACCAAAATTTTTTTGCCAAGTACCACTAGAGTTAAATATTTGAACTGACCCCTTGTTAAGATCTGCTGCTATTAATCTACTATTATTTTGATCCCAACCTAGACCCCAAGGATAATAAAAGTACGTGTTAGAAGCATCAGAATTGTTTCTACTTCTTCTTCCAAATGATTGAGTCGAACTAATCGCAGTATAACTATTATTTAAAGTAAGTTTCTGCATTCGACTTTGTGTCCATGATAAAGTCCATAACTCTTTATTATTACTAGGATTAAATTGTAACCCTACATAACTTCCAGCTCTATAATTTATCAATGCTGATCTATTACTGTTTGGACATCTTGTGCCTGAAGTAGTTAGATTGTGAGTATAGAGATAGTTACTTCGTGAATAAACTATTTTTCCGTTAGCGATAGCTGATCCATATGCATACTTCTGATTAAAATCTGCACTACAATTATTCATTCTGTTATTTGAAAGATTAATTGTCTTATATCCATTACTTCCACCTACATAAAGATAGCCAGTATTTTGATCTATTGTCATATTATATGGATAGAAACCTAGAGAATATTTCTGCATACATCTGCCATCACTAGCTCTAATTGCAACAACAGCTCTTTCATAATATGCAGTAGTGTAATAAATCCCATTATACTCTTCACCACTATATGAGTATGAAGTTCTACAATTACTATTACCTTCATATCTTGCAACACCTTTTCCAGATACACCTCTATTACCAAAGCCTGTATCAACCGTACCAGAACCGTATACAAATTTTTTAACACCATCCCTGAAATACTGTGATACTAGAATATCACCATTTCCATCAGCATCAGCATCGTAAGGGTAACGCATGCT
>CACAZW010000012.1 GCA_902537055.1 uncultured Pelagibacteraceae bacterium | reverse complement strand
AGAAGAAGAATATGCCTTTGTCAGTGCTTTTTTTTATAATTTTTTCTTTACTTATTTTATTGGATTTTAAAAATCCTTTTAAAGCCTTTTCTGGAGCATTTATATTAGGACCTCTAATTTCCTCAGCTTTTTTTGTTACATCTTTAGATATCTTGTTGACATAAACAATGAGTCTATTCGGAATTGAATAAATATTTATTTTACCTTTAATTATAATTTCATTATCATTAAAGAATTTTTTTAAAATTTTTATTAAATCATTTCTAGCATTAATTTGTAATCTAGAAGGTATTTCTTCACTAAATAATTCAAGAAAAAATTCGGACATTTTAATTTTGTGTTTCTACCCAGATTTTTCCAATTTCTTTTGTCAGATCTCTGATCCTTGCAATATATTCTGCTCTTTGAGCAACACTTATAACTCCTCTAGCATCTAAAATATTAAACACATGACTTGATTTTAAGCATTGATCATATGCTGGAAGAGAAATTTTCTTTTCAATTAAAGATTTTGCTTCTCCTTCAAGCATTTCAAAAATTTTAAATAAGTTATCAGTATTTGCATACTCAAAATTATAGGCTGAAAATTCTTTTTCAGCTTGATGAAAAATATCTTTGTATAAAACTCCTTCATCATTCCAAATTAAATCAAAAACATTTTTTTTATTTTGAATGAACATACATAATCTTTCTAATCCATAAGTGATTTCAACAGATATTGGATTACATTCCATCCCTGCCATTTGTTGAAAATAAGTAAATTGAGTAACTTCCATGCCATCACACCATACTTCCCATCCCAGACCAGCAGCACCTAAAGTAGGACTTTCCCAATCATCCTCTACAAATCTTATATCGTGCTCTTCATGTTTAATACCAATTGATGAAAGACTATTAAGATACATTTTTTTAATATCTTTTGGTGAAGGTTTTATTAATACTTGAAATTGATAGTAGTATTGTAAACGATTAGGATTTTTTCCATATCTTCCATCTGTTGGTCTTCTTGATGGTTGAACATAAGCTGTTTTCCATGGTTTAGGACCTAATGATCTTAGAGTTGTTGCGGGGTGAAATGTTCCTGCTCCAACTTCTAAATCATATGGTTGTAAAATAACACAACCTTTTTTTGACCAATACTTTTGTAGATTTAAAATTGTATCCTGAAAAGAAATAAATGATTTTAAATTTTTTGTTTTTTTTTTAGAAACCATATTTTTGCCAAATAGATCTTTCCTCTAGAACGCTAATCAATTTATCCGTATGGTCTTCCGAAGACGAAAGTTTTTTGGCAAGCCATCCCTTAGACTTTTCAAATTTTTTAATTTCAACATCTTCACCAAATTTTTCTCTTAGTATTTGTTCAGCATTCCCTATTCCATCTATTAAACCAAGTTTTAAGGATGTTTTGCCAGACCAAAATTCTCCAGAAAAAAGCTCAACATCAGTTTTGTTTAATTTTGTTGATCTACTTTCCTCTACAACATTAATAAATTCTTGGTGAAGTTCCAGTTGAATATTTTTTAATCTTTGAATATCCTCTTCTTTCTCGTCTAAAAAAGGATCTAGAGTACTTTTATTTTTTCCAGCTGTATAAACCCTTCTTTGAACCCCAATTTTTTGAATTAAATCTTTAAAACCAAAAGAAGAATAAATTACTCCTATTGATCCGATTATAGAACTTGCATTAGCATAAATTTCATCACCTGCGCATGCAATTAGATAGCCTCCAGATGCAGCAACATCTTCCGCAAAAACTAATACTTTTTTTTTATTTTTCTTAGATTGTTCTCTAATAAATTTATATATTAGATGTGATTGAACGGGTGAACCACCTGGTGAATTAATTGAAATTGCAACTACCTCTGCTTTTTTTACTGAAAAAGCTTTTTTTATCATTTCTTCTTGAGAGGAATATTCTATTCCTTGTTTAAACTTTCCAACATTTCCAATGACACCAGTAAGCCTTAAATGACTAACAATTTTTTTTTTTTTAAAAAATGAGAACATACAAATGATTATAAAAATTTTACTTATTTATAAAGCTACTTATAGTTGAAGAAATAGGTGCGTCAATTGATAAGTATATTAATAAACTTAATGTAATAATTTGAATTGATGGGTTCAGTAGTTCAATTAAAAAAGCAAATAACTAATGCATATACAGATTTGGTAAATTCTGTTGATGAAAAGCTTAGTTTAGTTGAAGACAAAATTTCTTATAAATTAGATAGTAAAGTTGAGCTTGTTAAAGAAATGACAGCTTATCACATGACTAGCGGTGGTAAAAGATTAAGAGCATTGCTTGCTTTGGAATGTGCTAAATTGTGTGGATACACGAAAGGTAGTAGAGATGTGAACCTGGCCGCATGTGTTGAGCTTATACACGCGGCAACTCTTATGCATGATGATGTAATTGACAGTGCAGATTTAAGAAGGGGCAAAAAGACTACAAATAAAATTTGGGGGAATCAGTCGTCAATTCTTGTTGGGGACTATTTATTGAGTAGATGTTTTGAAATGATGGTTGAGGATGGTAGTATTGAAGTATTAAAACTTCTATCATCTACATCATCAACAATTGCTCAAGGAGAAGTTTTGCAGTTACAACATAAGGGTGACACTGAAATGTTGGAAGAAACATATTTGAATATAATTTCATCTAAAACTGCAGCTTTGTTTTCAGCATCTTCAAAAGTTGGTTCGATAATTACCGGTAAAGATAATAAATTTAAAGATGCACTAGAATTCTACGGAAAGAACCTTGGATTAACATTTCAGATTGCAGATGACACACTTGACTATAACTCAGAATTAAAAATGTTTGGTAAAGAAATAGGGAAAGATTTCTTTGAGGGCAAGGTAACTCTCCCGATTATTCTGTTAAATCAAAAATTATCTTCAGATGAAAAATTAGTTTTAAAAAAAATATTTGAACAAAATGTCAGATCTAAAGAACAATTTGACTATGTGCTTAAGTTGGTAAAAAAATATAATATAATTAATGAGTGTTACAAAAAAGCGGAACACTATATAAGTTTAGCATCAAATTCATTAATTATTTTTAACGATTGTGAAGAAAAAGCTATACTTAAAAACTTAACATCTTTTAGTATTAATAGAAAATTTTAAGGCGACAGAAGAACTTTTTTCCAAATATTATTGTCTTTAATATATTTTAATCTTTCATGAATTCTATTTTCTCCATCTAACCAAAATTCAATTTCGTGGTGTTTTAACCTCCAACCTGACCAATGATTGGGTCTTGGAACATTATTTTTATCTTTATATAGATCTTTAAATTTTTTTATTGATTGGTTTAGCTCTTTTCTATCTTTTAAAATTGAGCTTTGATTTGAAGCCCAAGCACCAATTCTGCTTCCATAACTTCTAGAATTATAATAATTATCTGCTTCATCATCTGAAACCTTTTCAGCGGTACCAACTATACGGATTTGTCTGAGTAAACTTTTCCAATGAAAGCACATTGAAATATTTGGATTCTGCTTTATAGAAATTCCTTTATTGCTATTAAAGTTGGTGTAAAAAACAAATCCATCTTCTCCATAGTCTTTGAGTAATACCATTCTTACATTCGGGTAACCTTTTTCATCAATAGTACCTAGAGCTAATGCATTTGGATCATTTATTTCTGTTTTCTTAGCCTCGTTGTACCATTCAGTGAATAATAGTATTGGATTATCGAGATCTAGAAAGCATTTATCTAACCCTAAAGAATTTTTTTCGTTCATAATTTAAACAAAATAATTTATATAATAATATAATGTCTTTTAATACATTTGGAAAATTTTTTCGATTTACTACATGGGGTGAATCTCATGGTCCAGCCATAGGATGTGTTGTTGATGGTTGTCCTCCAAATATTAAGCTTAATATCAAAGACATTCAGATAGAATTAAATAAAAGAAAGCCTGGTCAGTCTAAATTCACTACCCAAAGAAAAGAGGATGATAAAGTAGAAATTTTATCAGGAACATTTGAAGGCAAAACAACTGGTACACCTATCTCAATGATTATCTTCAATAAAGATATGCGTTCTAGGGATTATAAAAATATTAAAGATAAATTTAGGCCTGGTCATGCTGATTATACATATTTTAAAAAGTATGGAATTAGAGATTATAGAGGTGGAGGCAGACAGTCGGCGAGAGAGACTGCTTCAAGAGTGGCAGCAGGGGCAATAGCAAAACAAATTTTGCAAAATATTATTGGGAAAAAGTACAATATAATTGGAGCTGTTACACAATTAGGAATACTGGGATGTGACACAGAAAAATGGAATGACAGTTTCATCACAAAAAACCCTTTATTTTGTCCAGATAAAACAGTTTTAAAATTATGGGAAAAATATTTACTTGGGATAAGAAAAGCTGGCTCATCATGTGGGGCTATTATTGAAGTAAGAGCAAGAGGTGTGCCTGTAGGATTAGGAGCTCCAATTTATTCTAAATTAGATATGGATTTAGCATCAGCTATGATGAGTATTAACGCAGTAAAAGGGGTAAATATAGGATCAGGAATGAACTCTGCTCAACTTTCTGGTGAACAAAATTCTGATGAAATGTCCCAAACAAGAAAGCAAACAAAATTTAAATCAAATAATGCTGGAGGAATTCTTGGAGGAATTTCTAGTGGTCAAGAAATAATAGTTTCTTTTGTAGTAAAACCAACTTCATCAATTCTTTCTCAAAGGAAAACAATTAATAAATTTGGAAAAAATACTTCAATTTCAGTCACAGGGAGACATGATCCATGTGTAGGTATTAGAGCAGTGCCTATAGGCGAAGCAATGATGCATTGTGTAATTCTTGATCACTACTTAATGAATAAAGCTCAATGTGGCAATTAATTAGTTTTTTTAATTAAAACTTTAGAATTTAGAGTTTCTAAAACCTTCGCTTCAATAGATTTAGCATCTAGACCAGCTTCTTTATACATTTCTTCTGGTTTATCTTGGTCTAAAAATTTATCAGGCAAAATCATTGATCTAAATTTTATATTATTATCTAATAAATTCTTTTCATTTAAGAAATGATTTACATGAGCTCCAAAACCACCTATAGAGCCTTCTTCCAACGTAATTAGCAATTCATGATTTGTTGCAACTTGCCACATAAGATTTTCATCCAGAGGTTTTGCAAATCTAGCATCAATAATTGTTGGATTAATTCCCATTTTTTTTAAACCTTCTTCAGCCAATAGACATTCTTTTAATCTGTTACCAAAACTTACTAAGGCAACTTTCTTACCTTCTCTTATAACTCTACCTTTTCCAATATCTATTTTTTCGTTGATATCAGGCAATTCTAAACCTGCTCCATTTCCTCTTGGATATCTAAATGCACATGGTTGATTATTAATATCTACTGACGTATTGACCATTCTTACCAATTCTGCTTCATCACTTGCTGCCATAACAATAAAATTAGGTAAGGTTGATAAATATGTAATATCAAAAGCACCTGCATGAGTAGCTCCATCGGCACCAACTAAACCAGCTCTATCAATTGCGAATCTTACTGGTAGACTTTGAATTGCAACGTCATGAACTACCTGATCATAAGCTCTTTGTAAAAATGTTGAATAAATTGCTGCGTAAGGCTTATAACCCTCTGTTGCTAAACCTGCAGCAAAAGTAACGGCATGTTGTTCTGCAATTCCAACATCAAAAGTTCTATCTGGAAAAGCTTTGCCAAAAGCATCCATTCCTGTTCCAGATGGCATAGCTGCAGTAATTCCCATAATTTTACTGTCTTTCTTTGCGTGCTCAATTAATGTGTTCGCAAATACCTTTGTAAAAGCAGGAGTTTTAGTTTTTGATTTTTGTTGAACTCCAGTTTGAACATCAAATTTTGTAACTCCATGATACTTATCATCAGATTTTTCAGCAAAACTATATCCTTTCCCTTTTTGAGTTTTTATATGAATTAGTATTGGACCATTATGATTGCTCTCTTTTGCATTTTTTAAAATTGGCAATAGTACATCTAAATCATGACCATCAATTGGACCAACATAATAAAAACCTAATGAATTAAATAATGTACCACCTGTGACAGCCGATCTCAAAAAATCTTCAGCCTTTCCAGCTTTTTTGCTAAATCTTTTTGAAAATGATGAAATAATCATTTTAACTGTTTCTCTGAAACTAAAATAAATCTTACCTGAAAAAATTTTAGCAAGATAAGATTTCATTGCGCCAACTGGTTTTGCAATTGACATATCATTGTCATTCAAAATTACGATCATTTTTGTTTTTGAGTCTCCAGCATTATTCATAGCTTCATATGCCATTCCTGCGCTCATGGCACCGTCACCAATAACTGCTATAACCTGATCTGATTTATTTGATAATTTATTTGCTGTTGCAATACCAAGTCCAGCAGAAATAGAAGTGGAACTATGAGCTGCACCAAAAGGGTCAAATTCACTTTCCGATCGCTTTGTAAAACCAGATAATCCACTTCCTTGTCGTAAAGTTCGTATTTTATCTTTTCTTCCTGTTAAAATTTTATGAGGGTATGATTGATGACCAACATCCCATATCAATTTGTCCTTAGGTGTGTCAAAAACATGATGAAGTGCTACTGTTAATTCTACAACACCTAAGCCCGCACCTAGATGACCACCTGTTTTTGAAACAGCATCAATCATTTCGCTTCTTACTTCTTCTGATAGAACTTTTAATTCTTCATTATTGAGTTTTTTTATATCTGAAGGAAAATTAATATTATTTAAATATTTGTAATTTTGCATTTATTTATTTCTACTTAATATAAATTCAATTGTCTCTTTTAAATCACTAGCATTATTTCCATATCTAACTAAACTATTAAATATTTCTTTTTTTAGTTTTGAAGCATATTTAATAGCATTTTTATATCCTAGTAAACTTATTAATGTTGCTTTTCCCCTTTTTGAATCTTTATTTGTTTTTTTTCCTGCAGTTTTTGATGTACTGCTATAATCAATTAAATCATCTGCAATTTGAAAAAGTAAACCAATTTTTTCACCAATAATTGAGAATTTTTTTATTTGATCTTTTTTATTTGTCAAAATAACTGGAGACAAACAGCTGAATGAAAATAATTTTCCAGTCTTTTTAATCTCCATATCTATAACTTTTTGTTTAGAAACTTTTTTTCTTTCATAATTTAAATCCAAAAATTGACCTCCAGCTATTCCTTGGTGACCTGATGATTGAGATATTAGATTTATTAGGGATATTTTTTTATTGTTATTTATATTGAACTTTGGATCAGATAAAATTTCAAAAGCTAATGTCAAAAGGGAGTTTCCAGCTAAAACAGCTGTTGATTCTCCAAATTTTTTATGTGTAGTTAGTTTACCTCTTCTAATATCATCATCATCCATACACGGTAAATCGTCATGTATTAGTGAATAAGCGTGTATACATTCAACAGCTGAACTTAAATATAAAAGATATTTTTTTTTTACATTAAAAATTTTTCCAACATCAAAAATAAGCTTAGATCTTATTTTTTTTCCTCCAGGAAATAAACCATACTTAATAGGTATAATTAGATCAGTTTTTTTTTGTTTTGCTAAGTAATATTTTAAAAATTTATTTACTTCATTAACAGTTTTAACTAATTTTTTTTTCATTTTTTTTTGAGGTTAATTCTTCTATTTTTAGCTTGGTACTTTCAGATATATTTTTTGAGTCCTTTTGAAATTTTTTCTCTATTAAATTATTTAACTTTATTAAATATTGATAATCTTCAATCGATTCTTCCAAATTTTTTTTATTTTCTAATTCTTGAATTAAACGATCTGCTATATCTGTGAGTTCACTCAAAGATTTTGATTCAATATCATCTGGCAAAATTTTTTCATTCATATAATAATTTGTAATATTATATGAAAATTAATGATTCAAATATTAAAAAAGCGATAAAATATTTAAATAATAACGAATGTATTGGCATACCTACAGAAACTGTCTATGGATTAGCAGCTAATGCCTATTCTGATAAAGCTACCAAAAGAATATTTAAATTAAAAGGAAGGCCTGCTGATAACCCCTTAATAGTTCATTATTATAGCGTTAAAGATTTGGAAAAAGATTGTGAGACGAATACTTTGTTTTATAAACTTTATAATTCATTATGCCCTGGACCAATTACCTTTATATTAAAACTAAAAAAAGAAAGTAAAATTTCAAAAAACGTTACAAATAATAAAAAAACACTAGGTGTAAGATTTCCAAGTCACCGAACCGCTAGTATATTATTAAAATCTTTAAAATATCCTTTAGCAGCACCAAGCGCAAATATCTCTGAAGGTATAAGTCCGGTGACAAAAGATGATGTATATGATGAATTTGGAGAAAAAATTAAATTTATTCTAGAAGGTGGAAGATCAAAAGTTGGTATTGAGTCTACGATAATAAGTTTAGTAAAAAAACCCCAAATTTTAAGATTGGGCGGTTTAGATATTTCTATATTAAAAAAAAAATTAAAAATAAATTTAAAAACTAAATTACGTGGTAAAAACAATATAAATTCTCCAGGAAGAGGGAGGGTTCATTATTCACCAGGTATACCCATTAGATTAAACGCAATTAAAATAAAAAAAGATGAGGCTTTTATCCTAATCAAGAAGAAAAAAGAAAATAATAAGAATTATTTTTATTTAAGTAAGACAAATAATCTAGTGGAGAGTGGTAAAAATTTATATAAAACATTAAGAAAAATTAAGAAGTTAGGCTACAAAAAAATAGCTGTACAAACAATTCCGAACCGAAACTTTGGATTAGTGATTAACGATAGACTTCTTAGAGCATCAAAAAAATGAAAAATTTAGTCGAAGTAAAAAATATTAAAAAAAATTATGGAAAGAATGAGGCTGTAAAAGGTATAAGCTTTAACATAAAAGAAGACGAAATTTTAGGCCTATTAGGTCCAAATGGCTCAGGCAAAACAACCACCATTGGTATGTTATTAGGACTTTTAAAACCAACTAGTGGAGAAATTTTGATAAATGGTCAAAAATTGGAGGGAAATAGAATTGAAATCTTAGAACAAATAAACTTCATATCTCCATATATTGAATTACCAAAAAAACTTACGGTTAAACAAAATCTAACCGTTTATGGAAAATTATATAAAATAAATAATATTAATGAGAGGATCGAATTTTTATCAGAAAAATTAAGATTGGGAAGATTGCTTAATAACATTACAGGTGAATTATCATCTGGACAAAAAAATAGAGTTAGTTTAGCAAAAGCATTAATTAACGAGCCGAAAGTATTACTATTGGATGAACCAACCGCATCATTAGATCCAGAAGTAGGTGATTTTGTTAGATCTTTTTTGGAAGATTATAAAAAAGAAAAAAAAATATCTATACTTCTTGCATCTCATAATATGAATGAAGTCACTAGACTTTGTAAGTCAATTCTAATGATGAAAGATGGAATAATAATCGATAAAGGAAATCCTGAAGAATTAATCAACAAACACGGCAGAAAAAACCTTGAAGAAGTTTTTTTAAAATTATCTAGGAGTAAAAATGAGCTTAACTAGAATGTATGGTCTATTTTTAAGACATTTTTATTTAATTACCAGATCTTTCCCAAGGGTTTTGGATCTTGTTTATTGGCCGACTATTCAAATTACATTGTGGGGATTCATCTCAAATTTTTTTGCTACACATACAACATATTATAATAATGCTGTAGGAGTTATATTAACATGCGCAATCCTTTATGATTTTCTCTTCAGAACAAGCATTGGATTTAATATGCTGTTTCTTGAAGAAATTTGGAGTAGAAACTTTACAAATTTATTTATTGCGCCAATGAAAATTGGTGAAATATTAACTTCACTTGTTGCTACAGCTTTAATAAGAGCTCTAATAGGTTTAATACCAGCAGTACTTTTAACTTCTCCATTGTTCGGTATTTCTATTTTAGATTTAGGAATATTTTTATTCTTTTTATTTTTGAGCCTATATTTATTTGGAATAACACTTGGCATCCTGGTATCTGCTGGTCTATTAAGATATGGGCCCTCTTTTGAAAATATAGCATGGTCTACAATGTTTTTATTAGCTCCATTTGGATGCATTTATTATCCAATTGAAATATTGCCAGAGGTGTTTCAGAAAATAGCTTACTTATTACCATTGGTATATATTTTTGAAGAGGCAAGAAATATTTTGATTAATCAAACTGTAGATATGCAAAATATCTATTATGCCTTCTTGTGGAATGGGGTTTACTTTGTATTGTCAATTGTATTATTCTATTATTCATTCAATGTTGCAAAAAATAAAGGGACGCTTATTAATATGGGAGAATAGTGGTGCGCCCGCAAGGAGTCGAACCCTGAACCTCCAGAGCCGAAATCTGGCGCTCTATCCAGTTGAGCTACGAACGCATAATGATTTAATATAATAATTTATGAAAAATTTCATCAATTTTATTATTAAAGAAGATGATAATAACAAGAGAGTAGATACGATATTAGCAAATCATGATAAAAGTTTAAGCAGAACTAGAGTAAAAAATTTAATTCTAGATAGTAAATTAAAAATTAATGAGAAAATTATAAAAGACCCTTCAATTAAAACAAAATTAAATGACAAAATTGATCTTGAAATTGTTGAACCTAAGAAACAAAGCTTAAAACCTTACAATTTTAAATTAAACATAATTTATGAAGATGAAGACTTAATTGTAATTGACAAACCTTCTGGAATTTCAATGCACCCTGGCCCTGGTAATTACGATAATACAATAGTTAACGCTTTAATGAATTATAATGGTAAAAATTTATCTGATATTGGAGATGAACTTAGACCTGGTATAGTACATAGAATTGATAAGGATACATCAGGATTAATTGTAATTGCAAAAAATAATTTAACCCATGAAAAATTATCAATTCAATTCTCTGGACATTCTATAACTAGAGTTTATCAAACTTTAATATGGGGAAAATTAAGACCTCAAAAAGGAAAAATTGAAACCTTAATAACTAGAAGTTCAAAAAATAGACAGATGATGGAAGTATCATCAAGTAAAGGTAAAAAGGCGATTACTTATTATGAAACTTTAGAGCTTTTTGAGAATGATAATGTTCCAACTTTTAGCTTTATACAATGTAAATTAGAAACTGGGAGAACTCATCAAATAAGAGTTCATATGTCATACAAAGGTAATAATATTCTTGGTGATAAAAAATATAAAAAGAAATTTAAGAAATTTAAAAATATTGATGAAGACCTTAACGATAAAATTTTAAATCTAGATAGACAATTTTTACATGCAAAACAGTTAGGTTTTGACCATCCTAGGACAGAGGAAAGACTAGAATTTTCATCAAATATCCCAAAGGAGTTAAGTGATATCCTAAAAAAACTAAGAAAATTAAGTAAATAAAACGATTGTAAAAAAAAATTTCTCTATTACATAAATACTTCCGATGAGTAATAATACGTACAACTTGCCTACGCTTTCGAATGAAGGTGGCTTAGCAGCTTATCTAGCTCAGATAAAAAAGTTTCCTATGCTAGATGCAGAAGAAGAATATATGCTTGCTAAAAATTGGCAAACCACAGGAAATGTTAAATCAGCAGAAAAACTTGTTACAAGTCATTTAAGATTAGTTGCTAAAATAGCGATGGGTTACAAAGGCTATGGTTTGCCTCTAAATGAAATGATTTCAGAAGGTAACGTCGGTTTAATGCAAGCTGTTAAAAAATTTGAACCAGAAAAAGGTTTTAGACTTGCAACTTATGCAATGTGGTGGATTAAAGCTTCTATTCAAGAATATATTCTAAGATCGTGGAGCTTAGTAAAAATTGGAACTACAACAGCTCAGAAAAAACTTTTTTTCAATTTAAAGAAACTAAAAAATCAAATTGCACCTAGAACAGAGGGTGACCTACGTGATGAACACGTAAAAGATATAGCAAACAGATTAGATGTTAGTGAACAAGAGGTAGTATCTATGAATAGAAGGTTATCTGGTAAAGAGCAGTCATTAAATGCACCAATTGGAGAGGACGGTGATGAGTGGCAAGATTGGGTTGTGGATAATGATATGGATCAAGAACTTAAATTTGCACAAAATGAAGAAATGGAACAACGAAAAGATCTTCTTCAGGATTCTATTAAAATTTTAAATGAAAGAGAAAAAGAAATTCTTTACTCTAGAAGATTGACTGATGATCCAATAACTTTGGAGGACTTAAGTAAGAAATTCAAAATAAGCAGAGAAAGAATAAGACAAATTGAAAATAAAGCTTTTGAAAAACTTCAAAAACATATGCTGAACTCTGCTAAATCAAAAAATTTATTACCAGCTAATTAAGCTTATTAAAATTCTTTTCTAATATTTGCAGTTAAAGTGGTATTAAATGCTTCGTTATCATTTCTATAATGATCGACCATGAAACTTATATTTAAACCATCTTCCAGCGTAGCCCCTATTCCAAGGGTTAGCTTTGCATGTGATGTATTTTGATCAGATATTGCGTTAGCATAAATAGTTGAAGAATCATTTACATAATAAGCTTCTGATAGTGAATTTATTGTTTTATTTTTACCAATTTCAAACTGTATTAAAGGTGTAATAAATCCTTGATCTATCTCTAATATATTCGAAAAATTAAATCCAAAAGATAATGACGAACTTTTTATATTTTGATCATTGTAATTAATTGAATCACCATCACCACTTTCAATGTAATCATCTAATATCGTATAACCCAAATCTATCCTAGAATAGTAATTTAAGTTTTTACTTTCTTTTTGTTCTAATGGTTCGTACAAGTAAGTAAAGCTTCCAAATAATTGTTTTCCATCTCTGAGGCCTTTATTATTTCCTCCAGATACTTTTCTATTGATATCGATTTCTGTTTCTCCAAATCCAATGGCAGCTTCGAAATATCGATTTTCAAAAAATTGGTTGCTTCCATAGATTAATAAAGATTTTGCTGTTGCATCCATATGTGCATCATTACTTCCAATTTGAGTTTCTTGCTCAGATTGATTTAATGCTAAACCTATAGTTTTTAGATCTGTAATTTTTTTATCAAATCCTACTGTAAAACCTTTGGTGCTAAGATCTTGACCTAAGTCTTTACCTTTGTTGTTTATTCTACCAAAAGAAAGATTGCCTTCACTCCAAAAAGCAAATTTTCTCTGTTTTTTTTCGTATTTTATTAAGTTGGCGGTTAAAGCATCAACTAATTTGTTTGCATACGGGTCGTTAAAATTTAATGCTATTTTATTTTTTGAAGTGTTGCTATTTTGAATTGGTCTTATAAAATTTAAACGGCTATTTACTCTATTTAATGACTGTGTCATTGATTGAATTGAAGCTGTTGTTTGATTTTTTACTAAAGTTTTTACAGTATCGTTAAAAATTTGTCCTTTTGCAGTAGTAAAATTTAAAGTTGTTGTGTTTGAAATACCAGCGTAAGAGTTTCCAACTGCATCATCAAATGCTGTTGAGTCTATTTTTACGTGATAGGATGTGTCATTTTCTAAGTCAGATGATGGATTAATAGTAATTTCAGTTGTTCCACTTCCAGATAATAAAGATCCTGTTACATCAATCTCTATCGCTTCGCCTGTTGATGTATTTATTATATCAATATTTCCACTTTCGGCATCTACAGCTTCATTAAATGTAAGAACTATATTTGATGATACACTAACATTAGATGCATCATCAGATGGCGAAGTAGATGTTAAAGTAGGATTATTATTATCTACTGTTTTAAAATTTAATTCTGTTTTACTTGAAATACCATCAAAATTATTAAATGCTGAACTATCTACTTGGATATAATATTCAGTATCCTCATCTAAATTTGATGATAAAGAAAATGTAGCTGTAACTGTTGCTGGAGCAGACAAACTCATAGCTAAAAACATTCCATTAGTTGAAAAAGTTTCAACAGTACTGTCATCTGATGTTTTTTTTAATATTACATTTCCGTTGTTTGCTGATACAGACCCTGATGCTAGCCACACGAGTTCTATTCCGGTATTCACTGCAATCTGTGTTGCATTATCTGCAGGGGTAGTTGATGATAAATCAATAGCGTATACATGCTTAGGATTGATTAAAATAACAAAAAAAATAATAAATATGTGGATATATTTATTGATCATATTACTAGTATATGATGGATTTTATAGTTAATTAAATTAATTCTAATATCAATTAAACGGATCTATTAAAAGAATAGTATCTTCCCTCTCTGGACTTGTTGAAATACTTGATATTTTTGTCTCAATAAACTCTTCAATAGCTTTTACATAAATCTTTGCATTATTAGGTAAATCATCAAATTTTTTAATACCTTGGGTTTTAGATTGCCAGCCTTTGAATGTTTTATATACTGGTTTGACATTTAATTGATCTTCAACGGCAGCAGGGAAATAATCTATTTCTTTTCCATTTAGTTCGTAAGCTACACAAAGATTTATTTCATCAAGTTCATCTAATACATCTAATTTTGTTAATGCTATTCCATCAATGCCTGAAATCTTAATAGTTTGTCTCACTAAAACTCCATCAAACCAGCCACATCTTCTTTTTCTACTAGTTACAGTTCCAAATTCATGTCCCTTTTCACCTAAATGATTACCAATATCATCTGTTAATTCTGTTGGGAAAGGTCCTTCACCTACCCTTGTTGTATATGCTTTTGTAATTCCTAAAACATAGTTTATTGAATTTGGACCGCATCCAGATCCTGTTGCTGCTGAAGCTGCTACTGTATTAGATGAAGTTACATATGGATATGTTCCGTGATCGACATCAAGTAATATTCCTTGAGCCCCTTCAAATAATATTTTTTTATTTTCTGATTTAAATTGATCTATTTTCCTCCAAACAGGAGCTGAATACTTTAATATATTTGGGGCTATTTTTAATAAGTCCTCAACTAGTTTATGTTTTTCATATATTGGCTTACCCAATCCCTTTCGGATTGCATTGTGATGCTCAAGTACTAGTGATAATCTATTTTCAAGATTTTGTTTTGATGCAAGATCCATTACTCTTATTGATCTTCTCCCTACTTTATCTTCATATGCTGGACCAATTCCTCTTCTGGTAGTTCCAATTTTCGATTTACCCGCAGAGTCTTCCCTTATTTCATCCATTTCTCTATGAAACGGTAATATTAATGTGGCAGCCTCTGACAATATCAGATTATTTTCATTGATTTCTACACCTTTAAATTTAGCTTCTTCAATTTCATCTAAAAGTGCCCAAGGATCTACAACAACACCATTTCCTATAATAGAAATTTTACTTTTTCTTACAATTCCAGATGGTAATAATCTTAATTTATAAGTAACACCATCTATAACTAAAGTATGACCAGCGTTATGTCCTCCTTGGAATCTAATTACAACATCCGCTTCGCTGGATAACCAATCAACTATTTTCCCTTTTCCTTCATCTCCCCACTGAGATCCAACAACTACTACATTATTCATCTAAATTTCTTTTCTATTATAAAACTATTTAAATGGTTAATTGGTCCATTTCCTTTTCCAAAGTTTGGTCTTGTCCTAATGGCATTGTTTACATACCTAATACCTAACTCACAAGATTTCTTTAGAGTTTTTCCACATCCATAATATGTTGCAATTGCACTGGATAACGTACAACCAGTTCCATGAGTGTTTTTAGTTTTAATTTTTTTATTTGTAAAGATTTTAGTTTCTTTTTTATTTACAAAAATATCTTTCAAGGTTTTAGAACTTGAATGACCACCTTTAATTAAAACGTTCTTAGCACCTAAATCTAGTAATACTTTAGCTGCATTTTTCATGTCCAGCACAGAATTAATTTTTATTTTAGTTAGTATTTCTGCTTCAGGAATATTTGGTGTTATTAAATCAACTTTTTTAATTAGTTTTTTTTTCAAAACTAAAATAGCTTTATTATCAATAAGCTTGGATCCACCTTTGGATACCATAACGGGATCTAATATTATTTTTTTTAAATTTGATTTTTTTATTGATTTTAACACTGAGTTTATAACTTTGGTAGAATGCAGCATTCCTATTTTTACTGAATCTGGCTTGATATCTTTTGTCGTAAATTCGATTTGATTAGAAATTTCTTTAATAGGCATTGGTATTATGGACTTAACACCAGTAGTATTCTGAGCTGTAACCGCTGTTATTGCTGTCATTGCGAAAGAACCAAGAGAAGTAACTGATTTAATATCTGCTTGAATGCCTGCTCCTCCAGAAGAGTCTGATCCTGCAATAATTAATATTTTAGATTTGATTTTCAATTTATAGAATAGATTTTTTAATTATTTTAACACACAATTTATTTAAACTTGAATCTTCTGACTCACTCATGATTCTTATTTTTTGTTCGGTACCAGATTTTCTAACTAATATTCTACCTTTATTTTTAATTATTTTATTTGCTTTATTTATCGCTTTTTTACATTTTAGAGAATTAATAATTGATTTATTTTTAACTTCTATATTTTCTAATATTTGAGGAGTAGGTTTAAATTTATTAAAAAGCTCACTTGCTTTTTTTGTTTTTCTTAAAGAGAAAAGGATTTCTAGTGCGACTAATAAACCATCACCAGTTGTCGCAAACTTTCCAAGAATTATATGACCAGACTGTTCCCCACCTAAATTAAATTTATTTTTTTTCATTTTTTCTTTTACATATCTATCTCCCACATCTGATCTTAAAAATTTAATTCCATTGTTTTTAAAAAAATTTTCTAAACCATAATTTGACATTAATGTACCAATGACGCCTCCTTTTAAAATTTTTTTTCTTTTCCATCTCTCACCTAACATTGCAAGAATTTTATCTCCATCAATAATCTTTCCTTTTTCATCACATACAATTATTCTGTCTGCATCTCCATCCAATGAAATGCCTATATGAGCTTTATTTTTTTTTGTCATTTGACAAATTTTACTTGGGTAAGTAGATCCGGATTTGAGATTTATATTTAAACCATTTGGAGATGTGCCTGTGTCATATACTTTAGCACCTAATGATTTAAATAAAGCTGGACCAGCTTTGTAGCCAGCTCCGTTGGCACAATCTAAAGCAATTTTTATACCCTTTAAACTAAATGAGGATGGGAAATTTTGTTTTAATATTTTAATATAACTATCGTTAGCATCCTCTAATCTTTTAACTCTCCCCAATTCTATTGGCTTTGATAAATTTTTAGTAATCTTTGAATCAATTAGTTTTTCAATTTTCTTTTCAATTCTATCAGATAATTTAAGTCCATCAGGTCCAAATAACTTTAATCCATTGTCGTGATATGGATTATGAGATGCAGTAATCATTATACCCATATTAGCTCTCATTTTTTTTGTTAGCATCGCTAAACCATTTGTTGGAAGGGGTCCCAAAGTATAAATATGCATTCCTGCTGATGCCAATCCAGACACTAAAGCTGGTTCAAGCGTATAACCTGATAATCTAGTGTCTTTTGCAATAATTGCTGTTTGTTTACTTTTTTTTAAATTTTTAAAGTATGTTCCCGCTGCTAAGCCAAATTTGAAAAACATTTCTCCATTTATTTTTGATCCATTAACTTTTCCTCTAATTCCATCTGTTCCAAAATATTTTTTAATCATTTTTAATTTTGTAATTCTTTAAATACTTTAAATGCTTGATTAATTTCTTTAATATCATGAACCCTTAGAATTTGAACTCCTTGAAGGTATGCTTGAATACATGAAGATACAGTTCCACCAATCCTTTCTTTAGTATCATTTTCTCTTGAAATATCCTTAATAAATCTTTTTCTAGACAAGCCCAACATTACAGGAAGGCCTAGTGAATGAAAAATAGAAATATTCTTTAAAAGAGTAATATTATGTTTCAAATTTTTTCCAAATCCGATACCTGGATCTAATATAATATTATTATGCTTAATACCTTCGTTTCTTAAATATTTTAATTTATTTTCAAAGAAATCATAAATATCAAGCAATACATTATTGTAAGATGGTTTTAATTGCATATTTTTTGGTGTTCCCTTCATGTGATGAATGACAAAAGGTTTTTTTGTTTTTTTTAAATAATTTATAGTCTCAGGATCATAACTTAGTCCAGACACATCATTTATAAGATCTACTTTTATTTTAGAGGCATTCTTCATTACAAAACTTTTTCTAGTATCTAATGAAACAAAACTTTTTTTATTTTTTAAAATTTTTAAGATAAACTTTATTCTATCCCATTCTTTTCTAGGATTGATATCTTCTGCACCTGGTCTTGTAGACTCTCCACCAATGTCTATTATCTTTGCACCATTTGATAATAAGTCATTTACATGTTTTAACGCTAAATTTTTTTTATTATATTTGCCACCATCTGAGAAACTATCTGGAGTTAAATTAACTATACCCATCAAAATAGGGGTATCCGATAAATTTATTTGTTTAAAAATTTTCTTTTTTTTTATATTTTTTAGATCTGTATTAACTTTTTTTTTTAATTTAGTTGAAAGTTTACTAATATCATTAATATTGATTATTTTGTTTTTTTTTCTGTCAATGATTTCTAATTTATCAAAAGAAATATGATTGCAACCATTAAGAGGAATAGATTTTTTTTTTTTAATGTATGATTTTGATGTTGTTCCGTAATAAAAATTACACGCTCTAGTGTAATATTTATTCATTAACGCTTAGTGCACTATCTTTGGTTTTAGGCCCATTGAACCAAGTGCTGAACTTTGATCATCATCTTCAATTTTTAGATCTTCTTTATTTTTAGGATAAATATTTTTATTAATTAAATCCTCAATTTCCGCACCTGTTAAAGTTTCGTATGTAAGCAAAGCTTTTGCTAGTTTATGCAGATCATCAATTTTTTCAGTTAATACTTTTCTTGCTCTCTCGTAACCCATATCAACAAATTTTCTAATTTCACTATCAACTTTTCTTGCAGTTTCCTCTGACATATTTTGCTGTCTTGCAACAGATCTTCCTAAAAATACTTCTTCTTCGTTTTCACCATAAGCAACTGGCCCCATTTCTTTACTTAACCCGGCTCTCATAACCATGGCTCGTGCTCTTTTAGTTGCCTGTTCAATATCGCTTGCTGCTCCAGTAGTTACTTTGTCATCTCCAAAAATTATTTCTTCCGCAACTCTTCCACCCATTGCTATGGCCATTTGTGCATGAAGTTGTTCTCTTGTTTGAGAAACTTCATCCCTTTCAGGTAATTGCATAACCATTCCCAGGGCTCTTCCTCTTGGTATTATTGTTGCTTTATGTATAGGATAAGCGGCTTTTTCATTTATTGTTACAATTGCATGTCCAGCCTCATGGTAAGCGGTTAATTTTTTCTCTTCCTCTGACATTACCATAGATCTTCTTTCAGACCCCATCATTACTTTATCTTTAGCTTCTTCAAATTCTTGATACGTCACAATTCTTTTGTTTTTTCTTGCAGCTAGCAATGCTGCCTCGTTTACAAGATTTGCTAAATCTGCACCAGAAAATCCAGGTGTTCCTCTAGCCACTGTTCTTAGATTAACATCAGGTGCCATTGATATTTTCTTTGCATGTACTTTTAAAATTTTCTCTCTACCGATTAGATCTGGATTGGAAACAACAACCTGTCTGTCAAATCTTCCTGGTCTTAAAAGAGCTGGGTCTAATACATCTGGTCTATTAGTTGCAGCAATAATAATTACACCTTCATTAGTATCAAAACCATCCATCTCAACTAATAACTGATTAAGAGTTTGCTCTCTTTCATCATTTCCTCCACCAAGACCTGCTCCTCTGCTTCTTCCTACTGCATCAATCTCATCAATGAATATTATACACGGAGAATGTTTTTTGCCTTGTTCAAACATATCTCTAACTCTAGAGGCGCCGACTCCAACAAACATTTCTACGAAATCTGATCCAGATATAGTAAAAAATGGAACTCCAGCTTCTCCAGCAATTGCTCTTGCCAGTAAGGTCTTACCAGTTCCTGGGGGACCCACTAGTAAACAACCTCTTGGTATCTTGCCACCTAATCTGCTAAACTTTCTTGGATCTTTTAAAAATTCAACTACTTCTTCTACTTCCTCTTTAGCCTCCTCAACACCGGCAACGTCGTTAAAAGTAACTTTTCCTTTTACTTCATTCATCATTTTTGCTTTCGATCTTCCAAATCCCATTGCCCCACCTTTTCCACCTTGCATTTGTCTCATAAAGAATATCCAAACAGCAATTAATAAAAGCATTGGAAACCAAGAAAGAAGTATTCCTAATAATGAAGGCATCTTTTCCTCTAATGGACTTGCTGAGATGCTTACACCTTTATCGCTTAGTTTCTGGATTAAGTTCGGGTCTTCAGGAGCATAAGTGGTGAATTGATTTCCATTTGATAATACTCCTTTTATATTTTTTCCTTGTATCTCTACTTTAACTACCCTTCCATTATCGACTTCGGTTAAGAATTCTGAGAAAATAATTTTATTTTTTTGAGAAATCGAACCTTGTGGGTTCTTAAACATATTATAAAGACCAATCGTTAAAATAACGATTATTCCCCACATAGCTAAGTTTTTAAAATTCATAAAGCATTAAATTAAGAATTATTAGTAAATTAACAAGTGTCAATTTGATCATTTAACAAAAAATTTATCGTTTTTCTGGGTAAATAATCACTGAATCTTGAATTTTTTCGATAATACATCCAGAAAGTGTCAATTTCACGTTTTTGTTTGAAAACTTTATAGAATCTATAAGACTATTCACCTTTTTGCCTCTTGGGTAGTTTTTTTTCCAACTAATGCGTTTAATTACTTGTATAATACTTCTCAAAATAATTTCCTCAGGATTGTTAAAAAAGGATTGGTTTAATATTATTTTTTTATCTTTCTCAAAATACTTTGAGTTTTCTAAAATATTTTTATCAACATAAAATTCGATTACTTGATCACTTTTTGACAAATTTTTTAAAGTTAAATAGAATTTATTAAACTTTAGACCTTCTTTATCTAAATTTGTTAGTAGTTTTCTAATTCTACTCCTTAAAAATTTATCATCATTATTTGTGGGATCATCTATAAAAAATCCAAATGTTTTTTTATTTATTTTAAGTAGATCTTTTTTTGAAGTAGATAGAAAGGGTCTAATAACATTAATTCCATTATAAATTATTACGTTTTTGTAAAAAGAAACAAGTCCTTTTAAACCAGAACCTCTCAGAAATCTTATAAAAAAATTTTCAATTAGATCATCTTTATGATGGCCTAAAATAAGATAGTCTATTTTTTGTTTATTACACTCTTCAAAAAATAAATCATATCTTAAGTCTCTTGCATAAGACTGTATATTCTTATTAATTTTAACAATTTTTTTTGAGAGAATTTTACAATTAATTTTAAAGTTTTGTTTAAGTTTATACTTCAAGTTTTTAGCTTCGATTGTAGATTCTTTTCTTAGTTTATGATCTATTATTACAGGGTACAATTTAGTATGATGTTTTAAAGCATAGCACTGAGAGAAAAATAAAACAGCTAAGCTGTCAGCTCCACCAGATACCCCAACCATAATCTTTTTATTGGTCAAATCCATAGATGCGAGATTATTTGAAAATACGCTATATAATTTTCTTACCTGGGGATCCTTTAATTTTGTTAGGTAAAAATTATGAGTTTTCTTTGTTACACTCAAACTTTTTCTCTTCATATTTAGCTTTTTGAAGAACTGATTGAGTAGCATTTGGATACTGTTTTTTAACACCAGCAATCATCAAGCAACCCTGATCTTTCTCTCCTATTTGAACTAAAGATACACCAAGCTTCAAAAGGTTAATAGGTGCTTTTTCACTCTTGGGATATTTTTGGTAACCCTCTAAATAAGCAGATGCTGCATCAGTGTATAGCTGTCTTATTCTAAAAGTTTCTGCATACCAATATTGTGCGTTTCCAGAAAGATCATTATCTGGATTAGTATCAACAAATTCTCTGAATGCTCTTTCTGCCATATTATAATCTCCCACTTTTAAAAAGCTAGTTGCGAATTCATATTGCTCTAAAGGAGAAGCGTCAGGTAAAATTTTTTCTTCGTTTATAAAATTTTCTGTTAATATTGTTTGAGTGGTTTCGACAGACTGTATTGCTTGTGTCTCATTTGTGTCTGTCATGTCTTTATATGATATTGTACCTAAATCTTGAGGTTGGGATGTGCCTGGCATAATTTTTTTGCTAGCTAGATCACTTTCTGGATTTTCATTTGTAATTAAGTTTTCTTGATTGTTATCACTTTTTTGAACGAGGTTAGAATTGTTCTCTAAATCTTGAAATCTTAATTGATTATCTGCTTGTGTTTTAGATAATCTTGACGATAATTTATCTACTTTGAAATTAATTTCTTCAAATTTGTTAGTCAGATTTTGAAATTGTTTTTCTATTTCAGACAATTTTAATAAATGTCTTGTCAAGACATCTTCCGTCTCCTTATTTGTCAAAGAAGTTTCACCTCCAGTTTTTTTCTGAAATGATTCTGAATAGACTGCCCTTTCTAAAGTTCTAAGATCTTTTTGAATAATTTCTAAGATTTCTCTCATGTTCAGTTCTTCAGAGGAAGCACTGAATGAAATAAAAAATATAGAGATTATATAAGTAAAAATGTTGGTGTACTTTTTAAACATCTAAATATTTTTTAATTATAATGATGGCAAAAAAAAGACCCTGAAATTATTTATAATAATCCTAGGGTCTTTAAAATATTTCAAATAGCTTTAATTAGCTTTTACGGTTACAGATCTTCTGTTTTTCGACCAAGAAAGCGGATTTGAACCTGAGTCTACAGGTCTTTCTTTACCATAACTTATTACTGAAATTCTGTCTGCTGATATTCCGTAAGTGATTAGATAATCTTTGGCAGCATTTGCTCTTCTTTCACCTAATGCCAAATTATATTCCCTTGTTCCTCTTTCATCTGCGTGGCCTTCGACCACAACATTGATGCTAGAATTCTCTCTTAACCAGTTTGCTTGTTTTCTTAATGTATCTCTTGATTTAGTTGTTAAAATAGATTCGTTTGTTGCAAAAAATACTCTGTCTGGAACACCGTCAGCTAAATATTTAACAGTATCGGTGCCTGTATAAACATCACCTTGCATTTGACCTTCTATTTTTGTAACGGTTTTTTTCGTTGCACAAGCTGATACGATTAAACTTAATAATATAACTAGAAATGTATTTCTAAATGATTTGCTAAAATTCATTAATGCTCCTTAATAATTTATTAGAACTTTTTCACAACTAATTAGATGTTTCAAGCATAAAAATCAACTTAATTTATATTAAAAATTAATAAAAAAGGCCTAATTACTGAGTAAAGACGACCAAGATGGGTCAGAGGCGTCAGTCTCTGTTTGAACCTGCCTTTCATTATATCCCGTAAGATCTATAGACCAAAGTTTTGCGCTAAATCCTTCACCTTTATCATTAGATTTGGTCTCTCTATAAAAAATTAATACCCTTCCATTAGGAGACCATGAGGGAGCTTCTTGATAGTAATTTTCAGTTAACAATCTTTCACCCGAACCATCTGTTCGCATAACACCAATATAAAATTTCCCTTTATGTAATTTTGTGAACGCAATTAAATCACCTCTTGGAGACCATACGGGCGTGCCATACAATCCTTTACCAAATGAAATTCTTTTTACATTTGAGCCATCAGATTTCATTACGTAAATTTGTTGATACCCACTCCTATCAGAATTAAATGTTATAAATCGATTATCAGGTGAGTAAGAAGGCGATGTATCAATTGATGGATGATTTGTTATTCTTTCAACAATTCTATTTTCTAAATCCATAGTATAAATATCTGAGTTACCGTCTTTAGCAAAACTCATAATAATTTTCTTTCCGTCTGGAGAAAATCTTGGAGCGAATGTCATTCCTGGAAAATCACCAACTACTTCCTGCGTACCAGTTTCAATATCTAATAAATATACTCTTGGCAGATTTTTAAAATAAGATAGATAAGTCACCATCTGACTTGTTGGATTAAATCTAGGAGTTAAAACCAATTCATTTCCTAATGTTAAATATTTTGTGTTAAAACCATCTTGATCCATAATAGCCAACTTCTTAACTCTTGCAGTCTTAGGTCCTTCTTCGGATACATAAATAATTCTGGTATCAAAATATCCCTTTTCTCCAGTTAATCTTTCATAAACTTTATCAGAAATTATATGTCCAACTCTCCGCCAATTACTTGGGACCGTTGTAAATGCTAAAGCCATCATTTCTCTTCCAGCTAAAATATCCCAGAGTCTAAATTCAACTTTTAATTTTTTGTCCTCAATTGTTACTTTGCCTGTAATTAAAGCTTGAGCTTTAATCAATGCCCAGTCCTCAAATCTTGGTTTTAAATGTGCAATATCTGGCTTTTGTAAAAAAGCTTCTTTACTAAGAGGATTAAATAAACCTGAAATTTTCAAATTATTTTCTACAACTAACGAAATCTCAGATCCAATATTTTCGATTTTAAGTTCATTAATTGAATTTTTTTTTGAATTGTCATCTTGAAACAATGGAGAAACTGCAATTGGTAACGGATCTAAATTACCCCTTGTTATATCAATCTCTATTAATGAATAAGCCTTAGCTGATAATAAATAAAATATAATAAAAAATAAATTAATTATTCTAATCATTATCCTCCAAGCATATCACGAGCATCAAAATTTAAAATCATATTTTTCCATCTTTCATAACCACTTGTGGGAACTTTTAACGGATTGCACAGCTGAATAGCTCGTCTTACACTATCTGCTAGTGTTCTAAATTTTTCTTTACCAGGTGTATTCATTTTTACATGATCTAACATTTCAAGTTTTTCAATTGTTCCGTCTGGTTTTAATTGGAGTTTTACTCTAACTAATAAATCTTCACTAAATGGCAAACCTATAGGAACACTCCAGCATGTAAATATTTGGGCCTTTAATGCATCCTCTTCGCTTAGAGTTAATTTTGAATAATCCATAGTTTCATCAGTTGATTGAGAAATCTTATCAACTTCTTTTTTTGTTTCTGCTAAATTTTCTTTTTTTTTATCAATTAAAGCTGCAATTTCGTTCAAATCTAATTTTTCTTTCTTTTCAAATTCTGAAACTTGTTTAACTTTTTTTTCATCCAAAATAGGTTTTTTAGTTTGAACTATTTTTTTGATATTTTCATCATTGATTTCTTTTGAAGGTTTCTGCTTTTTTTCTTCTTTAGGTTGAATTTTCTGTTTATCTTCATCTGGCATTGGTACAGCGTTTAATTTTTCTTTTTTTAACTTTTCTATTTTATTTTCACTGGTTGGTGTTTTTTTTGATGCAACCTTAGAAATTTCATTTTTTTTTTTATCTGTTTGAACGTCTTTTTTTTCATCTTTTTTTACTTTTTTAGGAGGGGCCTGTTCAGACAAAAGCTTTTCATTTTCTTTTTTTACCTTCTCAATTATTTTTGATGCTTTTGGTGCGAAAGGAATATTTGTCTTTTCAGCTATTTGAATAAGCTCAACAGAAATAAGAGGTGGAATATCCAGAGGTTTTTTGGCAACAAATGGTAAAGCCAAAATACTTACCATAACAATAGCGACATGAAATCCAGATGAGATTAAAAGACCTCGATACATAATCTCTATCTCTCTTTATTCGGTTCAGATATTAAAGCAACTTTTGTAAATCCCGACCCTGAAAGCATTCCCATAATTTCAAGAACCCTTCCATAGTTAATAGCTTTGTCTCCCCTAACATAAATTCTTGTATCAGTTCTATTATTTGATACTGCCAATATTTTTACAATCAAATTGTTAAACTCAACTTTTGTTTCCTGAATAAAAATTTCACCTTTAGAATTAATTGTTAAAGTTAATGGTTCATTTTCCTCAGGAAGTGTATCAGCAGAAGTTTCTGGCAGATCTACCTGGACTCCAACTGTAAGTAATGGTGCAGTGACCATGAATATAATTAGCAAAACCAACATTACATCAACAAATGGTGTAACATTAATTTCACTCATTGGATCGTTTTTTGAACTTTTGAGCTTAAATCCCATTTAAATAATTGATAAAAATCTTTTTGAAAAATTTTCTAATTTTTGTGAGTATTTTCTAGAGTCTGAATTAAATTTATTATACGCAATTACAGCAGGAATTGCAGCTAATAATCCAAGTGCAGTTGCAAATAAGGCTTCTGCAATACCTGGAGCAACTATTGCAAGGCTAGTGTTTCTTGAAATTGCAATCGATTGAAACGAATTCATAATTCCCCAAACAGTTCCAAACAATCCAATAAATGGAGCTGTCGATCCAACAGTTGCTAAAAAACTATTATACTTTTCAACTGCTACCATTTGTTTTTCAATATTTACTTCTAAAACACTAGATAGTCTCTCAGATAAATTTGATTTTGATCTAGTTTTCATAACTGTTTGCATAGAACTTTTAAATAATTTTGCCATAGGATCCTCAATATTAGAAGGAAGACTGTTATAAAATGTTTCAGCAGACTTTGATTTCCAGAATTTCTCCTCAAATTCCTCTGCGCTTTTATTAATTTTTCTAAACATTCTTATTTTTTCAAATATTATTGCCCATGAATAAATAGAACTTACAATTAATATAATGATTACTGACTTGACAATTATATCCGCACGTAAAAATAAACTAATTAAAGAAAAATCTGTGTTACTTGCTAAACCTAAACTTTGCGTTGCAATATCTGCTTCCATTCAATCGTTTCCCATTAAAATATGTCATTAATTTGTCTTCAAAAAACTGTAATAGTCTAGTTATCGTTATTTTCCCTTGTGTTTTCAAAATACTGAGCAATTAAAATAGCATCTGCTTTATTATTATCTTTTTTTCTTGATAACTTATTAGAAATTCTGGGAAACATATCTATTACTTTAGTTCGGCTGGCATCTTTTTCAGAATTAATCAAATTAAAATGTTTTTTCCATTTTGCTGGTCTAACATAAAAAATGGGAAGCTCCATTGCAGAACATATGCCTTTAATTACTCCAAATGATTGTCCAAAATTAAACATGCTTGTTACACCTTGTCCTGGCATAGCAGAAACTTGTTCGACTATTACACTCATTTTTTCGTTCTTAAATTTGTTTTTTATTAGCATTATTTCATTATAAATTTGCCTACCATTGACTTGTTTTTTATTTTTTTTTCCTTCAGCCATTGTAGGCATGTCGATTACATCGATAACATTCCCACTAGAAAAAAAACAGATAGCACCTGCTATTCCTGGATCAATTCCAACAATTATCATTTAATCCTCAAAGTTAACATTTGTATAAACATTTTGTACATCATCCTCCTCGTCAAGAGTTTCTAAAAATTTTACCATATTTTGATTTTCTTCACCTTTAAGAGATACCTTATTTATGGGTAGCCACTCGATTTCAGTGGAAAGAAAATTTGCAATAACTTTTTCAAATTTTTTTTTTACCTCATATATTTCATCAATATCCGTATGCACTTCATGAAATTCATCACGAGAAATACAATCATTTGCACCCGACTCGATTGCTAATTCAAAAATTTTATCTTGTTCAATTTCATTTTTATCTATTTTAATTACACCCAATCTTTGAAAATTATGTGATGCAGAGCCCTGGGTTCCTAAAGAACCATTATTTTTCGAAAATATTGTTCTTATATTAGAAGCAGTTCTATTTTTATTATCAGTCAATGCTTCAACTATTACAGCAGATTTGCTAGGTCCAAAACCTTCATACCTAATATTTTCAAAATTTGATTGATCATTGTTAGAAGACTTTTCAATTGCTCTCTCAATATTTTCTTTTGGCATGTTAGCTGATCTGGCTGCTTGTATTGCTGATCTTAATCTCGAATTCATATCAGGATTCTTATCTCCTAATTTTGCAGCTACAGTGATTTCTCTGGAGAGTTTAGAAAAAATTTTTGATCTCTGTTTGTCAGCTTTGCCTTTTTTATGTTTAATACCCGCCCAATGTGAGTGTCCAGCCATAATTAATTTACGTTATTTAAACTCCCACCAAAAATGAAACTTTCTATGTTTTTTGCTAGTCCATTTCCTACATCGCAATCTACAACTACCCCGCTCAGAGATGCTTCTCCATTGGAAGGAAAATGTTTTACAGCATCTTTTTTTAGAAATTTGTTAATTGAATTTTGTGCATTCATACCAATTACTGAGTCATAGTCGCCACACATTCCAGCATCAGTAATATAGCTAGTTCCATTTTTTAGGACTCTTGCATCATTTGTTGGCACGTGCGTATGGGTACCTACAACTAAAGTTGCATATCCATCAAATAGATTACCTATAGCCATTTTTTCACTTGTTATTTCTCCATGAAAATCCACTATTAAAAAATCATAATCTTTTGATTTTTTTTTTTCTGCAATAAATTCAGTAGCAATTTTAAAAACATCATCACACTTTTTCATAAAAACGTTACCCATAAGATTTAGTACACCAACTTTTAGATTTTTTTTTGAATTGAATATGGAAAAACCTTTACCAGGTAAATTTCCACTCATATTAATTGGTCTTAATAATTTTTTTTCAGTTTTTATATATTCATAAATTTCTTTTTGATCCCAAACATGATTGCCTGTTGTAATTACGTCCACACCTACATTAAAAAGTTCATTCGCAATATTTTCAGTTAGACCCACACCTTCACTGGCTGCATTTTCACCGTTAACACAAACAAAATCTATACCTTTTTTTGAGACTATATTTGGCAAGTTTTTTTTTACTGATTTAAAGCCTGCGTCTCCAACTATATCACCTAAAAATAAAATCTTCATTTTTACATTAATTTTTCTGTCAAAATTAAATCTAATTTTCTATCAAAATTTTCAACATTAATTTTATTAACTTTTTGATGTGAAAAAGCCAGTCCAATTGTTGTACATTTTTTAATTTGAGAAATTTTTTCTAAATATCTATCATAAAATCCACCACCATAGCCAATTCTGTTCCTGAATTTATCAAAAGCAACTATTGGCACAAATATTATATCTGGGTATATTTTTTTCAACTTTAGTGGCTGAGGAATTCCTAATGAGCTTATTGTTAAAGGATCATTTGGACTCCATTTATAAAAATCCATTTGATGATTTCTTTTTATAATTGGCAACGAAATACTATAGCCGTTAGAATAAAATTTTTTTAATATTTGCAAACAATCGAATTCAAAATTTATTGGAAAATAACCTCCAATAATTTTATTTTTTGATAGATTAATTTTATTATGAAAACTATTTATAATATTATTGCCTATTTTTATTTCATAGTATTTTTTTTGTCTTAAATTAATAATTTTTTTTCTTAATTTAAATTTTGACACTGATATTTTATGAAACAGAAGTATTTGTGCTATTTTTTTTGACAAAGTCTTCTATTTCTAAAGTTACTTTGTCTATTAAATTTTCATAACTTATTTTGTAGTTTTCAATTTCATTCTCAAGTTCTTCTTGTGTTGAGCTTAAATTTTTAATTTCATTTTCTTTTTTATCTTTGTACTGATAAACGAGAGATTTTAATTCTTTAAACTTTTCTTTTAATTCTTGAAGCTCTTTTTTTTGCGCATCTACTTTTTTTTTGGTTTCAAAATACTCATCCATGACTTTTATAGAAGATATTAGTAATAATTTATTCTCTCCAATATTTCCAAGTTCAAATTTTAGATCATTAAATTTTTTATTTAAACTCAAGGATAAATCTTCTAAATGTTCCTCTTGACCATCTTCACAAGATAATAAATATTCTTTACCATTAAATTTTATATTTACATTTGCCATTTATCTATTTCTTCTAATAAATTATCTGTTTCTTGATTTAATTCATCAATTTTTTCATTAAATTGATTTTCTTTTCTTTTTGAAGTTTCGTAATCCTTTTTTAATTCATTTATTTGACTTCTAAGTTTTAAGTTTTCTTCTTCTAAGATTTGAAGAGATGTGGCTATCTGTTTTTTTTCAATTTCTAATTGATTTTTTTGATCTTTTAAAATTGCAACATTATCTAATTCTTCATTATGTTGAATGTTTATCTCTCCTAACTTTTTTAAAGTATCCTTTAATTTTTTTTCTTTTTCATCAATGTTTTTCATATATATATCTATATTAATAAATTGAATCACCTAAGTCTAGATAGGATACTTTTTGAAAAATATAGAAAAAAATTTATCAAATGCTATTCGTTTTTTATCAATGGATGCGGTTCAAAACGCGAATTCTGGTCACCCAGGTATGCCAATGGGTATGGCTGACGTTGCAACAATTTTATTTAAATATTTTCTAAAATTTAATCCAAAAAATCCAAACTGGCTTAATAGAGATAGATTTATTTTATCAGCTGGACATGGATCAATGTTGCTTTACTCACTTTTGTACTTAACTGGGTATAAAAGCGTATCACTAAACGACATCAAGAAATTTAGAAAACTAAATTCAATTTGTGCTGGACACCCAGAGTATCACCCAAACTCAGGCATTGAAACAACAACTGGTCCTCTAGGTCAAGGAATTGCAAATTCTGTGGGTTTTGCAATTGCAGAAGAAATCTTAAAGAAAAAATTAGGAAGTAATTTAATAAATCACAAAACCTATGTCTTGGCTGGTGATGGGTGCCTTATGGAAGGAATAAGTCATGAAGCAATGAGTCTAGCTGGTCACCTTAAACTTAATAATCTTATAATGCTTTTTGATAATAATTCTATCTCAATAGATGGTCCTACTAGTTTAGCAGTCTCAGATGATTATAAAAACAGATTTAAAAGCTATGGATGGAATTATATTTTAATCAATGGGCACAATTATAGAGAAATTTATAATGCGTTAAAAAAAGCACAAACATCAAAAAAACCAACTGTGATTTCATGTAAAACAAAAATAGGATTTGGATCTCCAAATAAAGGTGGAAAGGCCTCCTCTCATGGAAGTCCTCTTGGAATAGATGAAATTAAGTTAGTTAGAAAAAAATTAGATTGGAATTATAAACCATTTAAAATACCTCAAAATATTTTAAATGATTGGAGGAAAATTGGAGAGAAAGGTGTTAAAAAAGAAAAAATATGGAATAAAACTTTTAGTAAACACAAACTTAAATTTAAAAATATTATAAAAAATAAGTTCTCGAGTTCAATTATAAAACAAAAAAAAGATGCAATAAAAAAATTTAAGACTATAGCTACAAGAAAATCCTCAGAAGAGTTTTTATCAGCTATTTTAAAAGGGAGAAATACTTTAATTGGTGGCTCTGCTGATTTAGCGGGATCAAACAATACAAAAACTAAGTTACATAAAATTATTAATTCAAGTAACTTTGATGGTAATTATATTCACTATGGTGTTAGAGAACACGCAATGAGTGGAATAATGAATGGATTAGCTCTTCACAGCAATTTTATTCCTTATGGAGGTACTTTTTTAATATTTTCAGACTATTGCAAACCTTCAATAAGACTGTCTGCTATAATGAAACAGAAGGTAATTTATATAATGACACATGACTCAATAGGACTAGGGGAAGATGGGCCTACGCATCAACCAGTAGAGCAACTTGCTGCTTTAAGATCTATTCCAAACTTAAATGTTTTAAGGCCAGCAGATCAAACCGAAACAATTGAATGTTGGGATATTGCTTTAAACAACAACAAAACACCTAGCATATTAGCCTTAACAAG
>CACAZW010000011.1 GCA_902537055.1 uncultured Pelagibacteraceae bacterium | reverse complement strand
AGGCTTCAATTAAATAAGTTTGAACATTTGCTTTTAAAGCAACAGGTAATATTTTTTCTAATCCAATATCATGTATATGCGGACCTTCATAATTTCCCCAGCAGATATGCATTCTCAACTTAGAGGCTTCGATATCTTTGGTTGCTTCATTAAGACATTCGATTTGTTTTTCAGCTCTGACTAAAAATTCTTCATCTGATACATTTTTAAAAGTCATATGTCTTGCAAGTGCAAGATCTGGACAATCAATTTGTAAAAATAAATCATTTTTTGTTATTTCATCGTATTCAGTTTTCATCATTTTTGATAATGCCTCTAAATAATCATCGTCATTTTTATAGAATTTGTTTGGTAGGAAATTTGAAATTACTCCTGGTGATGCAGAGTTAATAAATCCTTGAGAATGATTATTTTTTTTTAATGCAGATTTTAAATTACTGATATCTTTAATTAATGATTTAGTATCTTTAATTTTTAAATCAGAAGTACAACATGGTCTTGTATAAGTGGGTGTACCTCCTGATTTTGCAATTTTTTCTTTATATGATGGAAAATCATCTAGGTCTTTAGGAGCTCTTCTCTCGCTTTCACCACTAAAGCCATGTAATCGATCCTTGACGTAGGTAGCATAACTTATTTTTGACATTTCACCATCACTTATAATGTCAATTCCGATATCAATTTGTTTTTTTACAATTTTGTTTACATCTTCTTTAATTATCTTATCAAGCTCTCCTTGATCAAAAAATTCATTTTTATCTTTTTTAAAAAGTATCTCAGATAGCTTTTTTGATCTTGGCAAACTTCCAACATGTGTGGTTTTAATTTTATCCATAGTTTTTACATTAATATTTGTTTCCAAATAGCCACTTCATCAAACAATACCCATTCTCTGATTATTTTATAATCTCTTAATTCTGCATGATTTATACCCATTATAAATAAATCTTTGTCAGTCTTTTTCCCAAATTCTTCACTGTCTTTAGAGTGCTTACCGCTTAAAAACCATCTGATCGTAGCTTTTTGATTATTATTTATTTCATCCAATGATGCAACATGTTCGATTGTAAACTTTATTTCAGAAAATATATTTTTTAAAGAGCTCCAATATTTAATTATATCTTCACTTCCATTTCCAACTTTATTACTTGGCCAAAATAGACTTGCTGCTCTATCATAATCTTCAAAATCATAATCGTTATTAAATATTTTCTTTAAAATATTGGAATATATATAACCTGAAGAAACTTCATTAACTTTTACTGGAGTATACTCTGACTTTTTATCAGAAGATCTATTAAAAACTTTGACAGCTTTAGATACGCCACCTTCTTTATCAATTAAATGCCTTGCAAATTTCTCAGGTGTATAACCTAACTGTCGAACCATTGCACCCTGATCTCTCACAATCCACTCATCATAAACTTGATTATTTTTACATGCACAGTCAGCTATAACTCTATAAACAATTTTGTTTCCTGTTTTTTTTCCGTAATACCCATCATTTAAATGTGTAGCTTTACTAAGAATTCTGTGAGATGAATGATATCCTTCATCGTCATTTCCACTCCAAATTACATCTTCACCTAATAACTGTCTGTCAGGAAATTCGTCTAAAGTTTTATAAGTTGCATCAATAACAGGTTTAAAACCATAGGTTATTCCAAAAGGTGATCTTACAGGAATATTCTCTGAATAATATTTGGATATCGACTCGACATCTTTCCCCTCCCAAATTTGTTTAGTAATTTTTAAAATGTAATCAGTTAAATTTTTATAATTACTATCAAATCCTTTCATTAGATCTGACTAACAAAATTTAAAATATTATTTTCTGAATTATTACAAGAGATATCTATTTTGCTACTCAAAGGAACCGAAAAAGTATCTCCTTTTTCTAATTTTATTTTTGAGTTTCCTATTACTATTTTCCAATCACCTTCTTGAGCAAAAAGAACGGTAGGCTTTATACATTCAATATCTTTAATTTCACCAGATAAAGAATTTAATATTGTTAAATTAAATCCAGTATCTTGTTTGATTAAAGGTTCATAAGTTTTTTTATTAAATTTGTTTCCTAATACTTGATATAATTTAATACCATTAACTTTATCGCTGATATTGTTTTGTTTATTTCTATAAATATTTTTTTCTAATTCTTCTGGCAAATAATTATCAAATCTTTCTAATTCATCTTGAGTGATAGGCTCTATCATCTTTCTACCGTTAGGCACTTCAACCTTTTTTAAATCTATTAACGAATTATCATCAAGCAATGCCATACCTGTCTCTTTTGCCTTTTTTAAAATTTCTGGAACCCATGTTATTATACCAGGATCATCTCCGCCTAATACAACAAACATCAAACTTTCTTTATCTCCAACATTTTCAAATGCTCTGAACATATTTGTAGGCATTGAAATTATATCGCCAGCTTCTAATATTGTTTCTCGTTTTCCATCAGCACCCCAATAAAATCTCCATTTACCTGAGTAAATTACAAACACCTCAGCCGTAGTATGACTGTGAAGACCAGATCCATTTTTTGGCATAGCACTCACAGCACCTAAATTATACCCATGTAAAGACTGTATTTTTACTAATTGTTTGGTGTCTTCAGCAACTCCACGTCCAATAATTGTATAATTTTTTCTTTCTTTATGACCTTCTAATCTACCCTCTACAAAAGGAAGGCTACTCGGAACGAGCTCATTAAATTTTGCCAATCTATCAATCATATTCTTGTTATTTATCTCTATTTAAATATAAATTGCAATTTATGCAAATAGAACAATTTGATACAGGTCTTAAAAATAAGAAAAACATTGAAGATGTAGAAATTACACCAATCCAAAACTTAAATAATAAAAAATTTGTTATTGAGAATTTTAGAAATATTTATGGATTAAAAAAGATTAATCTTAAAAAAAATTTACTAAATGTATTTGATAAAGATATCAAAGTTAATTGTTTTGAACCATTAAATGAATTTAATGGCATAGATAATTTTATAGAAAAATTTTGGAATCCTTTATTTGATGCATTTCCAGACATCGAAAGAAGAGAAAATATTATCCTTGGAGGCTCTTTTAGAGACAAAGTCCAAGTTGGTTCTTATTCTACTTTATCAGGTTTCTTTTTTAAGCCTTGGTTAGGTATAAAACCAAATTTTAAAATGATTAATCTTAAATGTTGTGAAATTCATGAAATTAAAAATGATAGAATTATTGAAAGTCATATCTTAATTGATGTTATGGATTTTTTAAGACAAGCTGACAAATGGGTTCTTAATCCATCAAGAGGATCCGAAGGAGCATGGTTACCTCCGTTTAATACAGATGGAGTAAATTTTTTTGAAGAAGATATGAGTAAATCTAAAAATTCATTACAACAGGCTTTGAGCATGAATAGAAGTTTAGATATTAAACCTGAAAAAGAAAATATTTCTAAAGATGAATTAAGACAAAGGTTAATAAATCATCCTCAAAAAGAGTTTTGGCACAAAGATATGATTTGGTACGGTCCTTGTGGAATTGGAACATCTAGGTCATTAGAAGGATTTGTAGATATGCATCAGTTACCTTTTAGAAAATCATTTTCTGAAAGAAATTATTGGGAATTAGGACATTACTGCGAAATAGGAGATGGAAAATTTTCTCTATGTGGCGGATGGCATAGTTTAAAGGCAAAGTATGGATCAAATGATTGGCTTGGATATACAGCAGATAATCAAGATGTTGTAATGAGAGTAATGGATTTTTATCATCACGATGAAGGATTAATTAGAGAGAACTGGGTGCCTATTGATATAGTCCATATTTTAAAGCAAATAGGTATAGATGTATTTGAAAAAATTAAAAATGATTGAAAGTTATGAGGCCGTTTTCACGACCTCATATTAAATGTTTTAGTTTATCCACTTATTAACTGTAACCATATTATTTTTAACCCATTCTTCTGCCATATCGTCAGCATCCATTTCATCTCTTCCAACTTTTAATATCCATTGGTTGATTACTTTAGGATCCATAGCCATTTGACTTAAGAATTTAGCAGCTTTTGGATTTCTTTTTTCCAAAGATTTCGAATAAGCTACATAAATAGTCGCTTGTCTACTTTTGCACGGAAACTCTGATACTTCTAACCAATCTTCAGCATCTAAGTTCATATTTGAATCACATCCTTCAGTGTAAGCAGGCTCACCAATTTCATGTAAGTCATAAGCTGCATGTAACCATTCTGGTGTCCAATAATAAAACAATATTGGCTTTTGATTATCAATTGCATCTTTTAATTGTGCTTTAAAAGTATCTTGTGGAATAATATTTGGTTCCCAAAGGTCAGTTAAACCATAACTTTTAAATTTAACTTGCCACATTTTTGTAGATTTCCATCCAGCATCACCGGCCCAGTATTCACCTTTACCATTACCGTCTGTATCAAACATCGCTGCAACGTTTGGATCCTTCATTGCTGCAACATCTGGAACTTTGCTTTTTAAAAATGCAGGAACATACATATCTTGTGTTCCTTTATAAGGTGTGTTGACAGCTACAGTTTTGTTTCCATCAATATATTGATCCCAAATACCTTGTCTATTCGGCATCCACAAATCTGTGTAGACATCAATTTTTCCGTCACCTTTGTCCATTCCAGCCATTATCAAGTTACCGTCTGATAATCCCTGAACAATTTCTGCTTCAGAATTCAGAGGTCCATTAATGACAGCTTTAATAACATGTCCAATAACTTTTGCACCAGTCCAACTTAAGTCTGAGATCATTACTTTCTCACCTGCAGCTTTAGCTGAAGTCGTAACAAGCATTATTGAAGAAAATATTAAACCTAATATTAGTTTTTTCATTTTTCCCTCTCTTGTAATTTAAAGATAGAATTATCTAATTTTTAAAAATGATAATCAAATACTATTTTTCTATTATTTTGTTGCTTTCTGAACCACTCTATCAATGATCATAGCTATAAATGCAATTGCAAGACCTGCTAAAATTCCTCTTCCAATTTTTGTGTTCGCTAAAGCCTCAACAACTATTAGACCCATTCCTCCGGCACCAATTAAAGCAGCAATAACAACCATTGATAAACACATCATGACTACTTGATTTATACCAGCCATTATAGAGGGAAGAGCAAGTGGTAACTCAACACTATATAATAGTTGTCTTTCTGTAGAACCAAAAGCAAGAGCTGCTTCTTTAATTTCTGATGGAACTTGTCTTATTCCTAAAGCTGTTAATCTTACTATAGGAGGCATTGCAAATATTACAGTTGCAATAATTCCTGGTGGTTTCCCAACAGAGAAAAAAGCAACTGCCGGTATCAAATATACAAATGAAGGTATCGTTTGCATAACATCTAGAATAGGCCTTGTAATTGTTTCAGCTCGATTTGATTTTCCAACCAAAACCCCTAAAGGCAGTCCAATAGTACAACATATTAAAGTAGCGGTTAATACTAATGCCATAGTATCCATTGCTGTATTCCAAAAACCAAATAAGGCGAGATATATCAGTGCAAATGCTACAAACATGGTAACTCTAAATCCTGCAATTTTATGAGCTACAAGTAAAAATATTCCACCCGTGATTATCCATGGTGTTCCAACAAATAAAGCCGATATCCCTTTTAATAATGACCTTATTCCATCAGTTGCAGCATCAAAAACATATCCGTGAAATGCAGTTAAGTAACCAACTTTTTCTTCAATTTTTTGTGATACAAATTTATTAAGAGTAATTGTCGGCATTCCTTCTCTAGGAGGCTTTTTCTTTACATATCTAGTGCCATCCTCATTTCTTGGATAGCTAACTTTAACAGGTCTATCTATCCAAATTAAAATAGGAAATTCAGATATAAAAAAACAATCAAATCTTTTTTTAAAAGATACCTCAGCACCTTTTTCCATTGCTCTGTGTTGTTTGATACAGGTCCTTTCATCAGGAGCGAATTGTGATGATCTATATAATGTTAAAGGCCAAATTAATGCTAAAACTAAAAAAACGTTTATTAGTCTTGAGAAGTTAACACCTGATGATGTTTTTTTACTTATTTGCCACTTATCAAATTGTTTAATGTAAACTCTATCAGCTAACCAACCAATTAATATTCGACCTAAGATAATAGTTAAAATTGCATAAATTAATGAACTATCTTGCCAGGTTGAGTATCTATCAACCAAAAAATCTTTTTTATCTAATATTGCTTGCTCAATACCAGCGCCATATCTAAAATATAAAGTTATATTTACTGCAGCTATTAAATCTAAAAATGAACTTAGAAAAAAAAGAAACCAGTTCCCTCTTAAAGCACACCAAAAGAAACCTCCTAAAAGAGCAGAGTAGTTTATATGATAAAATTTTAATTGGTTTCTTTGAATTAAACTGAAAACTTTACTGTAATATTCTCCATTTTGTTGGGCAAAATCTTTGAATGAGTTTTTTACTGTTTTTTCTTTACTCATATAGAGGAAAGACTACATCATTCTTTTAGTTTGAAAAACCATATTTTCGAAGTCTAACATCACCAGTTCTAGCATGCGCTTCCATACCCTCGTACCTAGAAATTCGAGCTGCAGCAGCACCAACTTCTTTATTAGATTCTTTATTCATTTTTTGGTAAGTAACTGTTTTTATAAATTTTCCAACGTATAAGCCGCCAGTATATTTTCCTGCTCCCTTTGTTGGTAAAATGTGATTTGGTCCAGAACATTTGTCACCATATGCAACTGTTGTTTCCTCACCTAAAAATAATGAACCATAATTTTTTAAATTTTTTAAATACCAATCTAAGTTTTCAGCCTGAACCTCTAAATGTTCAGGAGCATATTCATCACTAACCTTTAACATTTCCTCTTTAGTATCACACATAATTACTTCTCCATAATCTCTCCATGCAGCATCAGCATTATTTCTGTTGTGCTCAGGTAGTTCTTGAATAATTTCTGGAACTCTTTTCATTACATAATCACATAGAGACTTATTTGTAGTGTATAACCAAGCAGGGGAGTCAGGACCATGTTCAGCCTGTCCAACTAAATCATAAGCAATTATTTCTTTATCAGCTGTATGATCAGCAATTATGCCTATTTCTGTTGGTCCAGCAAATAAATCAATTCCAACTTTTCCAAATAAAATTCTTTTAGACTCTGCTACAAATTTATTTCCAGGTCCAACAATCATATCCACTTCTGGGTTACCAAAGCAACCATATGCAAGTGCACCAATCGCTCCTATACCACCTATATTCATAATTACATCTGCACCACAAAGGTTAGCTGTATAAATTATAATTGGGTTTGCACCATTTGAATCTTTTGGTGGACTTGTTGCAATTACATTCTTTACTCCAGCAACTTTTGCAGTCGTCACACTCATTATAGCAGAGGCGATATTGTTATATCTTCCACCAGGGACGTAGCACCCAACGGTATTTACAGGTATTAATTTTTGTCCTGCTATTAAACCAGGTGACAATTCAACTTCTGAGTCTTTTCCAAGATTTTCTAGTTGATGTTCAGCAAATTTTCTTACTCTTTCATGAGAGAACTGAATATCATCTTTAATCTTTTGATCTAAAGTTTTATTTATTTCTTCAATTTTTTCTTTGCTAACAATTATATCACCTTCATAATTGTCAAATTTTTTTAAGATATCTTTAACCCCTTGGTCTTTTGTTTTTTCTAAATCTTTTAAAATAGAACTTACTATAGTTCTTGTTTCATCTTCACCTGTAAATGCAGTTTTTTCAGCTTTTTTTATATAAGTAATTGCCATTATCTTTCCTCTAATTTTATAAATATTTAAATTATAAAAGATGTTTATTCAATAGAAGTTTAATCTAAAGCAACTACAGCTGCAGCTATAGAAGCAAGTCTTGCTGTCGCATCATCTGATCTACTAGTTATAACAACAGGTACTTTACCTCCAACAACTACACCTGCTGCACATGCTCCCATAAAATAAATCATCATTTTTACAAGCGCATTTCCAGTTTCGACATTTGGAACTAATAATACATCAGCTTCTCCAGCAACTATATTCTCAATTCCCTTAATAGAAGCAGATTTTTTTGAAATACTATTGTCAAATGCTAAGGGTCCAAATATATCAGCATTAAAATTTTCTTTACTTGCTAATTCAGTTAATTCTTTAGCTTCAACCGAACTCTGTACACTATCAATAACTTCCTCTGTTGCTGAAAGGACAGAAATCTTTGGTCTTGGAATATTAATTCTATGACTAAAATCTATAACATTTCTTAAAATATGCATTTTAGTTTTTAAGTTAGGAGAAACATTCAATGCTCCATCGGTTATGATTAAAGGTTTATCATCTTTTTGTAATGTCATATGCCAAATATGACTTAGTCTTGTTTTTCCAATTAATTTATATTCTCTTTTAAGAACTTCTTTCATCAATATATCAGTATGAATATGTCCTTTTACAATAATTTTAACTTTATCTTCCGATGCAAGTTTTGTTGCAATACCTGCTGTATTATTTTCAACTGGCTCATTAATTATTTCAAAATTTGATATATCAAATTTAAGCTCATCTGCGCATTCTTCTATTTTTTGTTTATCACCTATTAATGTTGGGGTGATCAATTTTTCAGAGACAGCATCCATTACCGACATCATTGGTAATTTTTTGCCTGCATTTACAATGGCTGCTTTTACACCCCTTTTTTGATGGGCTATATTTAGTAGATTAACAGGGCAAACTGTAGATTTATCAGATAACATATGAGTTTAAATATTTGTTATGGTTCTAAATATCAATATTTTTTATTACGTTCGATATAAAAATAGTTTAAAATTGAATAAACGATGGAGATAGTTACAAAAATTGCACCTATAGCGTTAGCACTTATAATGTTAGGTCTGGGATTGGGCTTATCAACTAGAGATTTTTTAAGAGTTATAAATAATCCAAAAGATTTTACAGTCGGAATAATTTGTCAATTAATCCTTCTCCCAATCGTCGCTTATATTTTACTTTTAATATTAAGATTACCAGTTGAATTAGCTTTAGGATTAATGATTATTGCTGCTGCTCCTGGAGGAGTAACATCAAATGTCTTAACAAAATTTGCAAATGGAGATGTTGCATTATCTATTTCGTTAACAGCAGTAGGTAGTTTAATTAGTATTTTTTCTGTTCCATTTATTGTTTTTTCTTCAGCCAAATTAATAGGTGTAACTGATTTATCCTCAGATATTACGATGACTGGTATTGCTCTTAAAATGGCACTAGTTGTAACTGTGCCAGTAATTCTTGGAATGATAATTAGAAGATTTGCTGAAAACTTTATTTCGTCTAATATTAATATTGTAAATAGAATTACAGGTATTTTATTTATTGTTGTATTTGCAGCAATATGGATTGAGGAGAGAGAAAATATAATATCATACTTAGGACAAGCAGGTTTAGCTGTTTTAATATTAAACGTCGTCATGATGACTTTGGCTTTTTACATTGCAAAAGGTTTTGCAACTGGAATACCACAGAGAAAATGTATTTCTTTAGAATGTGGATTACAAAATGGAACTTTAGCTGTATTTGTAGCAACGCAAATTTTCAATGATGTCGCTTATATGGTTCCCACAGCTGCTTACGCATTAATAATGTATATAACTGGATTTATATTTATATATATTCTTAAGAATTCTAATTAAGATTTATTTGATTGTAGGTTCTTTTTATAAAAACATTTATAGATTTTAAATTTTCATCTTGAATTTTCGACATATCTTTAAAATTTTGTTTGCTGACATCAAAATTTATCAATTTATTTTTGTCTAAAGAAATAAATTTATTTTTAGTTAATTTCTTGATTTTTCTTACTACTGTTGGTCTTGGTATTCCTGTTATTTCAGAAATAGACATTGCATTAATTCCTTTTATTTTTTTATTAATAATTTTATCTCTCCATTTATCTAAATAACTATCAACTCCTTTAAGTTGCCTTCCAATTTTTGAATTATTATTCAGAATTATAGTTGCTAAAATAGTAAATATTTCCATATCACCAAAATAATTTTTCCACCTTAAGCAGTAAGGGAATAAAAATTTATAAAATTGATACCAGCAAAATGAGAAATTATGTTTTATTAAGTTATTAATTTCATTACTGGACATTTCGTTTTTTATAACTTTTTCTTCTTTTAAAATTTGACTAAAAACAGATAAAAGTGTGCATATATTTTTTAATGTATCATTTGGCTGTGTTGAATTGTAAGCACTTCTATCTATTGTAATCTTCTTGCCTTTTTTTTTAATTATTCCTTTTTTTTCTAGGTATATAACTTTTCTTCTGACACTTTCTTTTGGTATTTTAAGATCCTTTGATATTCTTATAAGGTTAATTTTCTCAATTTCTAATGTTTTATCCTTATAAAAATTATTGAAAGTAATATTTAAATTATTTCGTCTGTAAAAATCAAACTGCTTACCAATCAAATAAATTAGAATTGTGTAAGTATCTATATCTTTAAACACTTTATAAGCACCGATTGTCCATTCAGACATAAGTTTTAAAAAAAAAGGACTTAAAATATCAAAATGATTATTGAAAATTTTATCGATCAGTTCATCGTCCAGTTCGGAATTAACACTTGGTAGCTGCTTCATAATGTATCAAAACCCAATTTGAACAATTTTAAAACTTGAGTCAACCCATTTTGAACAGTTAAATTCTGTAAAATTTTTTTACTATATGATTAAATGATTTTATGAGTACTGAGAGCTTAAACAGAACATCTAATATTGAAATACCTGAAAAAAACCAAGAGTAATTCGAATGTCCCCTCGTAAAGTAAATATAGATGTTCTAAAGAAACGAGTAATCACTGAAAAGAAAAAAGAGGCACTTCAGTCAAAAATAATAATACTTTCAGTCTGTTTATCTATTGGAATACTAGGTTATTTTGCAGGTTAATTAGCTAAGAGAATATCTAAATCCTTTTTAATATTTTTTGGAATTTTTATTGATTTTTTTGAATTTGTTTTTGTTCTTAAATACTTTTGCTCGCCAGGATAAAAGATTTTTTGTCCTTTTAAACTAGGTATTTTTTTTATTCTTTTAATATTTTTTTTTATCTCTTTTTTATAATCTTTAACAAATAGATTGTCTTTAAATGCTAAAAATAAGTGACCGATATTTTGTGGCCCAGAGAAATCGTCAAATGGGTCTTTTACTTTGCCACCATGATTACTTCCAACAAATACTCCAGTTAAAATATCTACCATCCAGGCTAATCCAGATCCCCTGAATCCAGCTATTGGAAGTTGTACCCCAGCAAGAGCTTCTTTTGCATTTGTAGTTGGTTTATCAAATTTGTTTAAAGCAACTCCATATGGTATTTTTTTTCCTAACTTTTCTGCAATCCTAATTTTACCTCTATTAATCATTGACATTGACGTATCCAGTATAAATGGAACCTTACTATTTGTTTGAGTTCCAAAACATATTGGATTAGTTCCAAAGACTGATTTTTTTCCACCAAAAGGTGCAATTGCTGGAGGAGCATTTGTAAATGCGAATGTTATTAAATTTTTTTTAACCGCTTGCTCAACGTAGTATCCAGATAGACCATAATGTCCGCTGTTTTTTACAGCAACTAATCCTATCCCTGTTTTTTTTGCATTTTGAATAGTTTTTTTAATTGCTTCATCTGCTGCAACAAAGCCAATAGAATTGTCAGCATCAATTATTGATATAGATTTTGATATATTTTTTACCGTTATTTTAGGTCTAGGATTAATTACTTTTTTTGAGATTCTTTCACAATACATTTTTAAACGAGACAATCCATGTGAAGGCGCACCTACAAGTTCCGCATTGATAATTGCATTTGTACAAATAATAGCATGATTTGTTTTCAACCCTCTTTTTATAAAAATTTTTTTAATAATAGATTTAATTTTTGTATTATTTACAGACATTAATAGAATGAAATTAACCTTTACCTCTCCAAGGTATAGTCTTATCTATAATTTTTCTCAAAGTTACGTCAAAAAGAAGACCCAACATACCCATTATAAAAATTGTTATCCAAATTACTTCATATTGAAAATACTTTTTGGCAACATTTTCAACAAATCCAATTCCAGTTGTACCTGCTAAAAATTCTGCTGCAACTAAAGTCCCCCAGCACATACCAACAGCTACTCTAATACCTGTTAAAATTTCAGGTAATGAATTTGGAAAAATAACATATCTAAGTATTTGTCTTTTAGAAGCACCAAGAGAATGTGCTGCATGAATTTTAGATAACTGCGTGCCAGATGCCCCAGCTCTGGCTGAAATAATCATTATAGATAATGAAACCATAAATAATAAAAATACTTTTCCAGTATTATCAATCCCTAAAACTGAGATTATTAATGGAGCCCATGCAAGAGGAGGCACTGGTCTATAAAGTTCAATTAATGGATCAAAGAAACCTTTAGCAAATCTATTTAAGCCCATGAAAAGTCCTAATGGTACACCAATCAATATTCCAAAAACTAATCCAAGAAAAACTCTTAAAAATGAATCCCAGATATGTCCATATGGAACAGGAATTTTAAATAATTTAAAATCGCCAGTAACAATTTTTAAAACTTTCCCTTTAAAATTTTGCTTAACAACTCCATCTTTAGTGTGAACTGGATATTTTCCAGGCAAAACATCAGCTATCCAATCTGGCAATATAAATCCAATTATCTGGCTTACATCCATCATATCAATCCAAAGAAGTGGGATATTTTTGTAACCTACACTTGGCTTAGACATTAAAATAAATTTATTAAGTGTATCCGAGGGTTTTGGTAACCATCTACCTGAACCCTGCTCAGAACAACTAGGACCACTTGCTACTATGGTTCCTGCAGGGAATAAAAGAATATCAATTAGTCTTAAACCACCTTGCTCAGTTTTTTGAAGATTATCAAATTCAATAATTGCATTTTGCATTTCATTAAGAGCATTTGGAGGATAAATACTTGCAAACTCAATTCTTCTTGCAATTTTTACAATATTTTTTGCGTAAGTAGATGCCACTTCCTCAGTGTCATCTAAATTTTTTCTATATAATTTTATCTCTGATTTAAGTTCTTTTATTGCATTTTTGAATTGAGGATTATGATTTCTTAATTTAAAAAATTTATCATTAATTTTCTTTAATTGTTCAGCTGCAGCGTGAAATTTTAACCCTCTATCAGTTTCAGGCACTAAAGGCACTTCAATAGTATTTTCTATTGATCCTGTACCGGCACTTACAGTTACTATACCCCAGCTTCCTTGCTCAGCAATTGCCTTTTGTCTTTCATTTTTTTGCTCTGGTGTTTCAAATGGATAATCTTTCTTTTGAAAATTAGTGCTTAACAATCTAATTTCATCAGTCATTTCATCTATTTTAATTTTTGTGTTAATCTCCATTAGATTATCGTTAGTAAGTAATGGAATTAATTTGTTTGTTTTATTAATAAAACCAACTAATGCAGTTTTTTGAATGTTGCTTAAATCTGGTGAATTTTGAATTTCTAAACCTATTTTTTTAAGATTTTTATTTTCTATTTTAATTATTGAAGTACTTTTGAATTCTCTTTCTTCAATTGGAAATTGATATTTTAATCCTAGTAAAGACTCGTTTATTTTTGCGACCTGACATAATTCATTTGCTGATTTTGGATAAAATCCTTTTGCAATATCCCAAGAATAATAAAGCCAAACTAACAATATTGCACTACTTCCGACAATTATCCAATGAGTTCCACCTTTTGCTCTTTCTGGATTTCCAAAAACTGCATCAACTTTTTCAGTTTTTATTAAACGTCTTCCATAAAGTATGCATCCGATAATTGATACAAGAATTAATATTGTTATTATTTGAGTAAACATTTAATTTTCTTTTCCCATAATTTCTTCCTCCATGTTCCAAATCATGGATAAAATTTCTTCTCTTTTTGATGAAAAATCTTTATTTTTTTTTATTTCTCTCAAATCTTCTTTTAATCCCATCTCTGCAAATGGAAGATTATATTCTTTATGTATCCTACCTGGTCTTGGTGCCATTACGTACAACCTTTCACCAAGCAGTAGTGCTTCCTCAACCGAGTGTGTAATTAAAATAATTGTTTTTCCAGTTTCTTTCCAAATTTTCAAAACTAAAGATTGCATTTTTTCTCTTGTTAGAGCATCAAGAGCACCTAAAGGCTCATCCATTAAAATCAAATCAGGATCATTGATTAAACACCTTGCAAGAGCTACTCTTTGCTGCATTCCTCCAGACAATTGATATGTTGGGGTATTTCCAAATCCTTTTAAGCCAACAATCTCCAGCCACTCATCAACTTTTTTTGAAGTTTCTATAGGATCTTTTTTTTTCATTCTAAGACCAAAGTTTACGTTCTCTGCAACAGTCAACCATTCAAATAATGCACCTTGTTGAAAGACCATGCCTCTTTCAACTCCAGGTCCATCAATTTCTTTACCATTCAAAGTTATATTTCCAGATGTTGGTCTTAAAAAACCGGCTGCAATATTTAACAAAGTTGTTTTTCCACAACCAGAAGGCCCAAGAACTGTTAGAAGTTCTCCTTTTTTTAATTTGAAATTTAAATCTTTTAAAGCATGAACAGTCTCACCTTTTGGAGTTTTGAAAATCATGTTTAGATTTTGAGATATCAAATCACTCATTAGCTGACTTTATATAAAATATTTACTTAAAAAAATAGGCACCAATAAAATTGGCGCCTATTTAATTATTCTAATCTTTAAATTATAAAGGTAAGAAACTAGTGTCTACTGCTCCACCTGGAGTTCCCATTCCTTTTAAGAATGCATCTAAGTTTCCACTTTCCATAGATTTTTTAGTTTCTTCTGGAGTTAAGAATTTGAAACCACTTAAAGTTTCTTTCATATCAGCAACTTTCATCTCTGATGCTTTTGACATAGAATTCATATCACTTTTTCCATTTCTATATCTTTCATTTGCTTCATGAGTTACTTCAATAAATGTTCTCAACATTCCAGGGTTTTCCTTCATAAACTTGTCTGTTACAGAAGTAATATCTATTCCTAAAATACCTGCATCTCTTGCTTCTTGAACAGTTAAAAGTCTTGATCCTACAGCAACTGCAGCTTTGATAGAATTACCACCAAATAGACATGCCATTACTACATCTCCACTTACTAATGCAGCCGCACCTTCCTCAGGGTCCATTTGAATAATATCCATTTTGCTTCTGTCAGCTCCGACAACTTTCATACTTTCGTCGAAAACGTACTCAGCCATAGTACCTAACGGAACAGCAACTTTTTTTCCTTCTAATTCTGTTGCGTTCGCTTTTGTTATTCCTGATGCATTAGATGTTACACAAGTTGTTCCACCCATTCCGTATTCCATTGCAATATCAACTAATTTGATAGGTGCATTTGATTTTACAGCATTAATAAATGGTACTAAACCTTGTGAGTAAGAAATATCAATATCTCCTGCTAACATTGCATCTGTCATTGCTCCACCATTTGTGAAGTTTGTCCATTTTACTGGAACTCCTAAAGCTTTAGCAAAATTCTTTTTTTGCATGTCCTCTAAATTTGGACTTGGCCACTCTAGAAAGTATGCAACTCTAACTTCGTTCGCAGCAGAGTTTGCTGCTGTGATTGTTAAGTTTAGAGCAAATAAACTTCCTAAAATGAAACTAATTATTTTTTTCATTTCATCTCCTGTTAATTAAATTTAATTATCGATATTTAAATTTAAATTTTCTTTTAAGTAAATGATGAATAAATTACACAGGCTTCAAAAGTCATAAGTTACAACCTATAGTTGCGGTCATTTAACATAGCAAGTATGACTAAAATTTACTGGTTAATTTATATAATTAGTCTATGAGTCTAACATAATTATGAGCTCAGAAAAACCACAAATACCAAATTCTTTAAATGAACATTGGATGCCATTTACATCTAATAGAGATTTTAAAGAGTCTCCTAGATTGATTGTAGAAGCAAAAGGTGTTTATTTAAAAAATCATCAAGGTCAAACTCAGATAGATGCAAGCTCGGGATTATTTTGTAATCCTTTAGGTCATGGAAGAGAGGAAATTATTAATGCAATTACAAATCAATTAAAAAAATTAGACTATGCTCAACCATTTCAACAAGGTTTTGGAGGTTCATTTGAACTTGCAACAAAAATTTCAAAACATACACCAGGGAATTTAAATAGAATTTTTTATACAATTTGTGGATCTACTGCTGTTGAGACTGCAATAAAAATTGCAGTTGCATATCATAAAGCAAGAGGTGAAGGACATAGATTTAGGTTTGTTGGAAGAGAAAGAGGCTATCATGGAATGAATATTGGAGCTACTTCTGTTGGCGGAATGATTAACAACGTGAAAACATTTGCCAATGTTTTGATGCCAGGTGTTCTTCACATGAGACATACACATTTACCAGAACATAAATTTGTTTCAGGTCAACCTGAAACTGGCGCAGAGATGGCAGAAGATCTTGAGAGAATTTGTACAAATTTTGGTTCAGAAAATATTGCAGCTTGCATTGTTGAACCAATTGCTGGATCAACAGGAACATTAGTTCCACCAAAAGGTTATTTGCAAAGGTTACGAGAAATTTGCGATAAGCATGGTATTTTATTAGTTTTTGACGAAGTTATTACAGGTTGGGGAAGAACAGGTTCGCCTTTTGCATCTCAAGAATACGGAGTTACACCTGATATTATAACAATGGCTAAAGCTACAACAAATGGAATAAGTCCTTTAGGTGCAGTTGCGTGTAAAGAAGAAATTTATGACACAGTTATGGATGGATCTCCAAAAGGAACAATAGAATTATTTCATGGTTACACTTACTCTGGAATTCCTGTCTCAGTAGCTGCAGGCTTAGCGGTTCAAGATATTTTTGAAAAAGATGATATCTTTAATAGAGCAAAAAATTTATCTCCATATTTCCAAGAAGGTTTAATGTCTTTAAAAGATATTGATGTTGTTGATAACATAAGAGGTTATGGAATGATGGGTGGTATTGATATTAAAATGCATAAAAAACCTGGCGCAGCAGGATTTACATGTTTCAAACACTGTTATGATGCAGGAGTTAACTTTAAAGCGACTGGAGATTGTTTAATTATTGCTCCAATGTTTATCTGTGAAAAAAAACATATTGATGAAATAATCGAGAAACTAAGAACTGGTATAACCAACTATTCAAAAAGCAAAAAAAATTAATTTAATTCTATGAAAATCGGGGTTCCAAAAGAAATAAAGCCTCAAGAAAATAGAATTGGACTCACTCCCGAAAGTGTAAAGACATTAACTTCTAATGGCCACGAAGTTTTAATTGAAAATAATGGAGGTTTTGAAGCAGGATTTGAAAACGATCATTACGTATCAAGTGGAGCAAAAATAGTTAATACAGCTGAAGACATATTTAGCGACTCCGACATCATTGTTAAAGTCAAAGAGCCACAATCTAGCGAAGTAAGAATGATAAGAGAAAATCAAGTTGTCTTTACGTATCTTCATCTTGCTGCAGCCAAGGAACTGACACAAGGTTTAATAGACAGCAAATCAATATGCATCGCTTATGAAACAGTCACAGATAATAACGGAAGACTTCCTTTGTTAGCACCAATGAGTGCAGTAGCTGGAAGAATGTCAGTACAAGCAGGTGCACATTGTTTAGAAAAAAATCAAAAAGGCCGTGGTCTTTTGTTAGGAGGAGCTCCTGGTGTAGAGCCTGGAAATGTAGTTATACTTGGAGGTGGAGTAGTAGGAGAAAATGCTGCTATAATTGCAACAGGCATGAAAGCCAAAGTTAATATTGTAGATAAATCTGAAAAAAGATTAAACGAACTTACCCAAATGTTTGGAGATAAAATAATACCTAATTTAAGTGATAAAACTGATTTAGAAAAATTAATTTCCGAATGTGATTTGTTAGTAGGTGGTGTTTTGATACCAGGTGCTGAGGCACCAAAATTAGTTACAAAAAATATGTTAAAAAAAATGAAAAGGGGATCAGTGATTGTAGATGTTGCAATTGATCAAGGAGGATGTGTTGAAACCAGTAAACCCACTACCTTTGCAGAACCAACTTTTATAATAGATAATATAATTCATTATTGCGTTGCAAACATGCCTGGTGGTGTTCCTAGAACATCAACAATTGCCTTAAATAAAGCAACACTTCCTTTTTTATCTAAATTAGCAAAAGATGGTTACTTAAAAGCTTTAAATGATGATCAAAATTTTCAAGCAGGATTAAATGTATTTAAAGGAAGCGTTACTCATAAAGCTGTAGCAGATGTATTTGGCCACGATTATTTACCAGCTCACAAAGCTTTGCTTAACTAAAATCCCTAATTTCTCTTACTTTTTCGTAAATTGACAAAAAAAAAATTAATTCTATATAGCAGTCATAATTTAAAAAATTATTCCTGAATTTAACATTCATTTATTTCTCTCTTTTTTGTTGAATTCACCTCCTCGAAAGGGGAGGTAAAAAGGAATTATATACCTTTATTTATAAGATTGTATATTTGATCTTTGTCGGTTAAGCCCATTTCTCTTCCAACTTCATTTTGACCTTTGAAAACTACAATTGTAGTCCAATAATTTATCCCAAGAGTTTTGGCTATATCTTTATTTTTATCTTGCTCGTAAAACAAAAACTCTACATCCTTAAAATCTTTCATGGCCTGATCGAAAACTTTTGTTTGAGCTGCACAAGTTGAACAATATTTATTCCATGAATTAATAACAATTGTTTTACCAGATTTTTGAATTTCAAATAATTTCTTTAAATCAAAATTTGTAGTTTTTTCAAAACTCAAAGAAACATTTGGTACTAATATTAAAATGATAAATATAAATAATTTTTTCATAAGAGCTATTTAATTATTTAGTCATTCTTTTCAAGATGTTTTCTTTCAAAAATATTTGATGAAATAAAACAGCAAATATATGCAATGTTATTAATGCAATTAATGTGTAATTCGAAATAACATGAATATTGTAAAATTGATCAGCTAAATCAAAATTATCTTCGATTCTTAATTTAAAAATAAAAAAATTTAATTTTTCGCCATTAAATAATTTTTTTAAAATTCCTGATGTTGTTATTGTTAATAGTGCGACATAAAGAGCAAAATGATTTGCCTTTGCTATTAAATTCTGACCTATAAACGCCTCCGGAATTAATTTTGGAGATTTACTAAAAAATTTATAAATTAACCTAAATAAGGTTAAGTAAAATATAGATATTCCAACTATCACATGTATATTTTCAACAGTTATTCTTAAATCTGAAAAATCCAATCTTACTAAAATAAATCCCATTGGTATTTGAGCAATTAGAAGGAACAAAGTGAACCAATGGAAAAATTTAGCTAACCAACTATATCGTAATGTTATATCATTTGGCATGAGCTATTTTATAAAAATTAATAATATTTTTAAAGTGTTGTTTATTGTAGTGCTATCTTTTTCATTTAATTCTAATGCTTTTTCAGAAGAAAGTGCAAAAGATATAATAAAGAAAAGAAAATCTTTATTCAGTCAAAATTATAAACTAGCAAAAAGAATTAGTATTTTACTTAACGAAGTTGAAATTGAGGATTCAAAAAAACTAATGTTAAGAATGAGTGATAATTATTTGGAATTATTAACTTTGTTTCCTGAAAATACAAAAGAGGGACACGGAACAGAAGCCTTACCTATAATATGGGAAGAAAAAGATAAATTTGATGCTCTTATGAAAAAATCATCAGATAAAATGATAAAATTAGCATCAATTATTGAAGACCAAGATGATTTTAGAGCAGCTCTAAAACAATATATGTGGTCAAGCTGTAAAGCATGTCATAGTAGATATAGAGCTCCACATTAATTAATGAAAAAGTATATTTTTATTTTTTTTGTTTTATTTTATGCAGATACTGCTTTCTCTCATTCGCACTACCCCATAACTAGAGATTCATTAGAAGCAATTAAAAATGGCAAGATATTATACAATCAATATTGTGTTTCTTGTCACCAAGCAAATTTAGCTGGAGCTACAAATTGGCAAGGTTTAGATGAGGATGGGCATAGAAAAGCACCGCCTTTAAATGGAACTGGTCATACTTGGCATCATACAGATGAGTTACTACATAGAATGATAAAGTATGGATTTGCTAAATTGATAAAAAATTATGAAGGCAAGATGATGGGTTTTGGTGATAAAATAAGTGATGAAGGTATTGATGACATTCTTTCGTACATTAAATCTTATTGGAAAGATGATATTTATGAATATCATTTAGAAATGAGCAAACAATGAGTTCAGAAGCAGTTAATTTTAATTGGTCATGCAAACATACTTGGAAAAAAAGCGCAAAAAATACTGCTTGGTGTTTACTAGGCTGTGCAATTGGTGACTTTGGAACTATATTGTATTTTCAGATAACAGGAATTCCCTGGCCTGTTTTAGCCATCATGACTTTAGCAATTATAAATGGATTGATTACTAGTATAATTTTAGAAACAATAATCTTACTAAGACAAAATCTTAACTTCTCTAAAGCATTTAAGACTGCACTTGGTATGAGCTTTATATCAATGGTCAGTATGGAAATAGCCATGAACCTCACAGATGTAATTTTAACAGGTGGAGCTATTTTAAATTGGTGGGTGGTTCCAATAATGCTTATTGCTGGTTTTTTAACTCCATGGCCTTACAATTACTGGAGATTAAAAAAATATAACATTGCTTGTCACTAAAAATATCACTATATCAGATTTGATTTTCAAAAATGTCAAAAGATTTAATCACAATAAATAATTTATCTAAAGTATATGACAATGGTTTTAATGCTTTAAAATCTGTAGATTTAAAAATAAAACAAGGTGAAATAATTGCAATGCTAGGACCTAATGGTGCTGGTAAAACTACATTAATTAGTATTGTTTGTGGAATTGTAAAACCTAGTTCTGGCGAAATAACTGTTGATGGATATGATATAATAAAAGATTATAGAGAGACAAGATCTAGAATAGGTTTGGTTCCACAAGAAATTTCACTAGAACAATTTGAAACAGTTTTTAATAATGTTTCTTACTCAAGAGGATTATATGGCAAAGGACCTGATCCTAAGCATATTGAAAAAATATTAAAAGATTTCAGTCTTTGGGATAAGAAAGATTTAAGATTAAACCAATTATCTGGTGGTATGAAAAGAAGAGTGATGATTGCCAAAGCCTTATCACACGAACCTACAATCTTATTTCTTGATGAACCAACAGCTGGTGTAGATGTAGAATTGAGAAAAGATATGTGGAAAGTTGTAGAGGGATTAAGGAAAACTGGTGTAACTATAATTTTAACAACACACTATATCGAAGAAGCAGAAGCTATTGCTGATAGAGTAGCAGTTATTAATCAAGGTGAAATTATCGTTGTAGATAATAAAATTGATTTATTGAAAAAAATGGGACATAAAAAATTAACAATTGAATTACAAGATAAAGTTGAAAATATTCCGAGTGAGCTTGATGAGTATAATCTCTCTATTTCAAATGATAAATATTCTTTAATATATAATTATAATTTACATGCAGAAAGAACAGGTATTACTAAAATGCTTCAGGATCTAAAAAATGCAGGCTTACGAATGAGAGATTTAAAGACAGAGCAAAATAACCTTGAAAAGATTTTTGTGACATTGGTAAAGGAAAACAATGACGATTAACTTTCATGCGTTAAAAGCAATTTATTTTCATGAAATGGATAGATTTAGAAGGACACTAATACAATCTCTTCTTTCGCCAGTTTTGTCTACATCATTATATTTTATAGTATTTGGTTCAGTAATTGGTGATTATGTCGAAAACATTGATGGAATTAGTTACGGTTCTTATATTGTACCTGGTTTATTGATGTTAACCTTATTAACTCAATCAATAAGTAACACTTCTTTTGGAATATTTTTTCCAAAGTTTAATGGAACGATTTATGAAATACTAGCTGCACCAATTTCAACAACTGAGATTGTTATAGCTTATGTTGGAGCAGGGGCAACAAAAACATTATTAGTAGCAGCAGTGATTTTTTTTACATCACTTTTTTTTGCTGAGGTAAATGTAAAGTTTCCTTTACTAATGGTTTTTCTATTAATCTTAGTAGCTTTTACTTTTGCATTGTTTGGATTTTTGATTGGACTATTAAGCAAAAATTTCGAGCAAATGTCTATAATTCCTACAATAGTTATAACGCCAATGGTTTTCCTTGGTGGTAGTTTGTACTCTCTAGACATGCTCCCAAGTTTTTGGCAGACAGTCACATATTTTAATCCTGTTGTATATTTAGTTAATGGACTAAGGTTTTCATTTTATGGAGTATCAGATTTTAATATATGGATAAGTATATCAACAATGATTTTATTTTTAATTGTTTGTGTAACACTGGTGGCAGCTATATTAAAAAAGGGTTATAATATAAAAAACTAATTTGACAGTTGATCAAATAATTCCTGCAATATTTTTAATTCTAGTCTTAATATTAGTATTACCAAACTTTTTGAGATCAAACTCAAATATTAAACAATTAGTATCAAATTTCTCTATCTGGATAATAATAATAATACTAGTAATATTTGGATTGATGTATTTTTTGATGTAAATAGATTTATGATTAAATTTATTCTTCCAGCAGTTATATTAATTTTAATTATAATTTTTTGGGAAAAAATTAACGAATTTTTATTAAGCAAATTTAAAATTAAACTCAATTATATAGCCATCATCATATTAGTTTTAATATTAGTAGTTTTATCCTTGTTGCTATATTTCTAATTTATAATGGAGATTAACTTATTATTCTTTCTTAGTGTAGTTCCGGCAATTGTTTTATATGGAATTGCTAAATCAGGTTTAGGTGGATCGATATCATTAATTTCGGTTCCTTTAATGACAGTAGTTATGCCATTAAATCAAGCGCTTGCTATAATTTTACCCATACTGATTTTTTCAGACATTATTGCTGTTTATAGATTTAGAAGGGAATTTGATTTTGGAACACTAAAGTTAATAGTTCCATTTGCTGCTATTGGAATAATAATAGGCTCATTTACCTTTACTTATTTTTCAGAGAATTTACTTAAACTAATTGTTGGAATAATGGGTTTCTTATTTTCTGGTCATTATTTTTTATTTAAAAAAGAAAAAACAATACCTGCTAAGAAAAATTTTTTAAAAGGTGCAATTTGCTCATCTATTGCTGGTTTTTCAAGTTTTTGTGTACATGCTGGTGGAACGCCAACAAGTCTTTATTTACTCCCATTAAGAATGAAGAAAGAAATTTATGTTGGGACAAGAATTATTTTTTTTAGTTGTGTTAATCTTATTAAGCTTCCTCTGTATGTTTATTTATCCATGATGAATTTTGATACTCTGTATCAGTCAGTTACTCTTTTCCCTTTAGCGCTAATTGGAATATTTATAGGTTATAAATTACTCAAAATAATTGAGGAAAATTTATTCTACAATATTATTTATGCTTTAATTTTGGTTAGTAGTTTTAAGTTAATATTAGATTTTATGGTTTAATTAGGCTTTAATTTCTTAAAGCCTAATAAGTTTATAACTAAAAGGAAGGGAATTAATAATTTGTAAATTAATTCAATCAACTCAGACAATACAATGCTAATTAGTCTAATGAGCAATGCAAAATCTAGGATAATTTCTTGAAATTTTAAATTTAATGATTTATTTAGAATTTGGGGTGCTTTTTAGCTGAGAATAACCCATTGAACCTGTCCGGTAATTCAGAAAGGGAAAAATGAATAATCTAAATATAATTAATCAAGTAACAGCAATTATTTTGATTATAACTTTAAGTTTGTTGTTTATTTTTGTAGGCATCTACTATTCAAAAAAATTTAAAGGACTAAACAATTACTTAGTTGCTAACCGCTCAATTGGAACTTTATCTTTAACTTCAAGTCTTGTTGCCTCTGCTCTTGGTGCTTGGATTTTATTTGGACCCGCATCAGCAGCAACATGGGGAGGAATTGGTGCAGTGATTGGCTATTCACTAGGAACTGCATTTCCGCTTTTTATTTTAATTTATCTTGGTAAAAAATTTAGAACTAGTTATCCGCAAGGCAAAAGTATTATTGAAATAATAAGATTAAGATTTGGACCAAATCTCTATAAACTTATTTTAGTTTTTTCCATTTTTTATATGACAATCTTTTTAATTGCTGAAGTTACCGCTGTAGCTTTTTTAATTAATTACATATCTGGTACTGAATTGTGGATCACCTCTTTAATAGTAATATCATGTTCGTTATTTTATACATTATATGGAGGGTTAAGAGCATCCTTAATCACAGATAATATTCAATTTTTTGTATTTGTGGCACTTTTAATAATTAGTTTAATTTTTATTACCTCAATTGAAACAAACGAATTTAATTTTGAAATTATTAAAAATAATAATCCGCATTTGTTAAGTTTTAGTTATCTTCCAAATTATACTGCCGGTTTAACTTTCTTTATAGCTGTTGCTGCAACTAATCTTTTTCATCAAGGTAATTGGCAGAGAGTTTATGCTGCAAAAAATTACGAGATTTTAAAAAAAAGTTTAATATTTTCATTTTTAATAATATTACCAATAGTCTTTTTTATGGGATTTAGTGGTTTAGTGGCTGTCTCTCAAGATACTAATGTCATACCTGATCTTGCATTTTTCACAATTTTATTAAAAGAAAATTTAATAATATTTTCAGTCATTGTTATAATTTTATCTATCTCTTTAACTATAAGCAGTATTGATACTTTAATAAATGCTATTTCAAGTTTGGTAATAATAGATGTAGATAAAGTATTAAATTTAAAAAATAATCATTTAAATATCTCAAAACAATTTGTTATTTTTCTTTCGGTTATAGCTTTTTTTGTTGCATCAAAAGGATTTAGTATCCTTTATTTATTCTTAATAGCAGATTTATTTTGTTGTGCGGCTGTTCTAAGTGTTTTTTATACTTTTTATTCTAAATCTTATGATGAAAAAAATGCATATGTTTCTATATTAGTTGGATTAATCGCAGGATTATTATTTTTTCCAAGTCCAGATTTTTCTAAATCAATACTATTTGGCGTAATTTTGCCTATGGATTTAGCACCATCGTATATTTCTCAATCTCTTTTATTTTGTTCATTTATTGCGGCAACTTTATCACCAATAATTGCATGGAAACTGAAATAATTGATGTTTATTTAAAACTTAATTATTGTATAATTTAATGAATGCTTAATTTTGTATTGCCATTTATTGTATTAATCGTTGTTGTTGTTTTTATTCATGAATATGGACACTATTATTTTGCAAAAAGATATGGTGTTGGTGTAACAGATTTTTCGATAGGTTTTGGTCGAGAATTATTTGGATGGAATGATAAATCAGGGACAAGATGGAAAGTTTGTTGGATACCACTAGGCGGTTATGTAAAATTTTTTGGAGATAGGAATGTATTTTCACAAGCAGATCAAGAGGAGCTACTAAAAAAATATAGCAAAGAAGACCAACATAAATTATTTGTAACAAAACCTCTTTACCAAAGAGCATTAATTGTTGCTGGAGGACCATTGGCTAATTTTATATTAGCTTTAGTCATTTTTACTTTCATATACATGTTTGCAGGTAAAGATTTTACACCAGCAGTAATTGATGAAGTATTAAAAGATAGTCCAGCAGAAGTTGCTGGTATGCAAAAAAATGATGTTATTATTGAAATAGATAATACAAAAGTAGAAAGTATTCTTGATGTTTCTAAATTAATAGCAATGTCAACATCAGAATTTATCGATTTTAAAGTTTCAAGATATGACCAGGAGATAATTTTAAAAGTTAAGCCAAATTTTGTTGATAGCGTTGATGAATTAGGAAACAAATTAAAGAAAAGGATGGTAGGTATTAAACTTAGTCCTTATAACAATCAAATAACACACAAAAAACTTGGACCTGCTCAAGCTTTACTTCAATCATTTAATGAAGTTTATTTTGTAACAACTTCTTCACTTAAATATCTTGGGTCAATGTTTACAGGAGCAGGGGACAGTTCTCAGTTGGGTGGTCCAATTAGAATAGCAAAAATTTCTGGTCAAGTAGCAGAATTCGGAATTATACCTTTTGTCAGTATGATGGCATATATTTCTATAAGTTTAGGATTAATTAACTTATTTCCCATACCTTTATTAGATGGAGGACATCTGATGTTTTATGCATTTGAAAAAGTATTAGGTCGTCCTTTAAGTCAAAAAACACAGGAAGGTTTTTTTCGAATCGGAATGTTTTTGTTGCTATCTTTGATGTTTTTCGCCACATTTAACGACCTTAAAGATTTAGGCTTATTTTAAGGCTTTTTTAATAACTAAAAAAGCGTTGTAATTACTTACTTTTTTAACCACTATATATTGTACTACAAAAATAAATATATACTAAAAAAAAGCTTGAATTATCAATGATTTTGTTAAGTATAGTTGTATAAACCTTTAAAACCGGAGCTAAAATGAACAAAAAACAATTAGTAGCAAAGCTAGCTGGTTCGTTAAATCAAAGTAAAGCTGATGCAGAGCGTACTTTTGATACTATTACGAATACTATACTAGATGCGTTGAAAAACGACGATTCTGTAAAGATTGCAGGTTTTGGTACGTATAAAGTGGCTAAAAGAAAAGCCCGAATTGGACGTAATCCTAGAACTGGAGAGCAAATCCAAATCGCCGCTTCTCAAAAGGTAAAGTTTTTACCTGCTAAAGCACTTAAAGAAGTATTTAACAAGTAAAACTCATTTAACAGCCTCTATTAGGAATGGTAAAATTCTTAATATAGGCTGTTTCTACATGCAAAAACTGCATATCTATTTTTAACAACAATCATTAGTTTTTATTTATTTTAAATTATATGAACCTCCTTTTAACATTGGAGGTTAAATGACAAAACATTTAAAAAAACTTGTTAGTCCTTTTGTAAGTTTAATTTTCTTACTAAGTATGACAAGTACGGGTTTCGCTGAAACTACAGTCTCCGCAGAAGTTCAAGCAATTTTTAACTCATTTTTATTTTTAGTTTGTGGTTTTCTAGTCATGTTTATGGCTTGTGGATTTGCAATGCTAGAATCAGGAATGGTAACTTCTAAGAGTGTATCTGTAATTTGCGCGAAAAACATCGGTTTATATTCAATAGCTGGAATTATGTTCTGGATGGTCGGATATAACCTAGCTTACGGAATTCCAGAAGGTGGATATATAGGAACGTTCACACCATGGTCTGACGCGAGTGCTGTTGATACTGGATATGCGGATGGATCAGATTGGTATTTCCAAATGGTATTTTGTGCTACAACAGTCTCAATCGTATCAGGAACATTGGCAGAAAGAATTAAATTATGGCCATTCTTCTTATTCGCAGCAATTTTATCAGGAATAATTTATCCAATTGTCATGGGATGGCAGTGGGGTGGTGGCTGGTTAGCTACTTTAGGGTTCTCTGACTTTGCTGGTTCGACACTTGTACACTCTACCGGTGGAGCAGCTGCATTAGCAGGTGCAATACTATTGGGTGCAAGAACAGGAAGATTCGATAAATCAGGTGCAGCAAAACCAATGAAACCATTTGCAGCTTCATCTATACCTTTAGTTACAGTTGGAGTATTCATTTTATGGTTAGGTTGGTTTGGTTTCAACGGTGGTTCACAGCTTGCAATGGGAACTTTCGATGATGCAGTTGCTGTATCAAATATCTTTATTAATACTAACTTAGCAGCGTGTGGTGGTGTTTTAGCTGCAGCAGTTATGACTAGATTACTAGCTGGCAAAACTGATGTAGTACAAATGCTTAATGGTGCAATTGGTGGACTAGTAGCAATTACTGCTGAACCATTAGCTCCAGCACCTATTGCAGCAATATTCATTGGTGCTATTGGAGGAATTATAGTTGTGTTTGGAACTAAACTTCTTTTCAATTTCAAAATTGATGATGTAGTTGGTGCAGTACCTGCTCACTTGTTTGCTGGAATTTGGGGAACACTTGCAGTTCCATTAACAAATTCTGATGCAAACTTTAGTGCACAGTTAATCGGTGTATTATCAATTAATGCATTTGTATTTGTGGTTGCCTATATTGTTTGGGCAATTATGAAAAATACAATGGGTATAAGATTGAGTAAAGAAGCCGAGCTAAAAGGTACGGATGTTACCGAAACTGGTGTTATCGCTTACGCAATAAGAGACTAAATTTAACTCCCTTAAGTTAAAATAAAAAGGCCCCGTAAATGGGGCCTTTTTTTATTAAACTGTTTTTAAATATTCTAACACTTCTTTTGCGTGGTCTTTAACTTTTACTGAACGCCATTCTTTAATAATTTTGTCATCTTTTAATAAAAATGTGCTTCTTATTAATCCCATAAATTCTCTACCCATGAATTTTTTTTTACCCCAAACTTTGTATGCTTTAATCGCTTCTTTTTTTACGTCTGCTACCAAATCAAACTTAATTTTAAATTTATCTCTAAATTTTTCATGACTTTCCATACTATCTTTAGAAATACCAATAACTTCACAGTCTAATTTTTTAAATTGTGAAAGTAGAGAATTGAAGTCTTTTGTCTCAACTGTGCACCCTGGTGTATTATCTTTTGGATAGAAATATAAAACTTTATATTTACTTTTGATTTTCTTTAGCTCTAAAAGTTTTGAATTGGTTGATGGGATTTTGAAATTAGGAGCTTTATTTGGCATATTTTATCGTAGATTAAAATTTATAATGATGTATTAAACCTTTATGAGCATTAAATCAGCACAAACATTGGTCGCAGAAGCTTTGACAGAAATCAAGACACTTTCCCCAGCGGAAGCATTAGAGATGGTAAACAGTGATAAATGCAATTTAATTGATATAAGAGATATTCGAGAACTTGAGAAAATGGGAAGAATAGAAAATTCTCATCACATTCCTAGAGGAATGTTGGAGTTTTGGATGGATCCAGATAGTCCTTACTTTAAAGAAGGCAAGATAGATATGAACAAAGAAATGGTTTTATTTTGTGCAGGTGGATTAAGATCTGCACTAGCTACAAAATCATTGAAAGACATGGGGTTTGAAAAAATTTCACATATAGACGGAGGCTTTTCTCAAATGAAGAGCAGTGGCTTTAAAGTAGAGAAATAAAAATTAATCAAATAAACTTATTCTCTTTGCGAAAAAAATTCTTATCACCCAGTATATAAATAATCCTAAAGGACCAATAAAATATGTGATTATTAAAGGAAAAAAGACTAGAATTTTTGACATATAAAACCTCTGGCTATCTCTAACAATCCAAGATCCACAAAACAAATTTATAGCTAAGAAGTGAGTCCAAAATAAAATTAAAAACTCATTATTCTCAAAAAGTTCAGCAAGATCATAAAAACTTAAATATAAAATAAAGTTTTTATCAAAATCATATCCGGCAAAAAAGAATATATATAATAAATAAACATAAACACTTGCCAAAATAAATGTTGGAATTATTGATGTAACAAATAAACCACAAACTTTAGTTTGTGGAAAAATAATAAGCATTAACCAAAAAGGTATTACACCTATATTCAACCACATATAGATCATTTCTACTGTAAAAAATGCAGATATTTGTTCAATCATCAGGGTTATATTATATTAAATGCAATAATGATTCCTATAAAAAATAAAAAAAAAAATTTAGAAGCGACAATTGATGAAATGCGCAACTTTGCACTTAATTATGTAGAAAAATTTGCACCTTCAAAACAACAGCTAAAAACATATCTTTTAAAGAAATATTTAAGATCTAAAGTTGATAACGTTAAAAGAAGCAATATTTCGGATTTAATCGAGATTGTAGCTGAGGATTTAGAAAAATCTAAATTTATAAATGATAAATTTTATTCAGAAACAAAAGCAAAAAGTTTAATCCAAAGAGGTTCATCAATAAATAAGATTAGAAATTATTTAATAAGCAAAGGAGTTGGAGAAAAATACATAAAAAATACAATTGAACAAATTAATGAAAAGAATGAAGACCAAGATTTTTTTTCAGCTATAAAAGTTTGTAAAAAAAAAAGAATTGGTCCTTCAAGAACTGAAGATAATAGACCTTTATTCTATAAAAAAGATATTGGTATATTAGCAAGATCCGGATTTGATTTTGAAGTTTCCAGAAGAGTAATGGAGCTAGATAAAGAAGAATATTTAAAAATTATAAATCTTCTTTAGATTTTTTATTCTTTTCTTCTAAATAATATTGAATTTTGCTTTTGATATAGTTTTTTACCATCACAAATACTATTAATCCAAAAATTGATACAGAAACTATTATAATTAATATTATTCTTAATTGTTCACTCATTATATATTTTTATTTCTTTTCAAAATTATACTAGGATTTTTAAAATTTTCTTTTCCATAAAGTATTTCATTTCCCTCAAAATCTGTAACTATACCCCCTGCATTTTCAAGAATAGCATGCCCAGCTGCTATATCCCATTCACATGCTCTAGGCTCTGCAACATAGCCGTCGTATTCATTTGAAGCTATTACACAAAATTTTAAAGAACTTTTCATCCTTTTAAATTCGCTAACATTCATTGTTTGATAAATTTTATTAATTTCAGGTTTTAGTTTATTTGAATATGATACAAATTTAAGTTTATTATTTGAAATTATTGAACAGTCTAATTTTACATGTTGACTATTAATTATTTCAAATGAACAACCTTTCTCATAAGAATAAAATAATCTATTTTTAGCGGGTGCATATATTATACCTGCTACTGCTCGATTATTAATTATTAAACCAGCATTTAGAGTAAATTCGTCAAGATAATTAATATAATCATAAGTGCCATCAATTGGATCTATTAGCCAAAAATTTTTTAAATCTTTCTTGGATTTATTATGACTAGTTTCTTCTGATACAATAGGTATTTGAGGAGTTAAATCATTTATTTTTTCAGTTAAAATTCTATTTACTTCGAGATCACCATTACTAACAGGCGTATTATCTTCCTTAATTTCTTTTGTTAATCCTTTTTCCCTTAATTCTAATGAAACTTTCCCTGCATACAAAAAAGTATCAATCAACTTTTCAATAATTCCTTTTATTTCGATTTGATTCATTTATTCTAACTTTTCTAATTCGATATTTTTAGCATTGATAACTTTTTTTCCCACATTTTCAAAATTTACAGTTACTTTTTCCTTAATAATTGACTGTACTTGTCCTATACCCCAATCTTTATTATTAGGATTTATAACTTTATCACCTGGTTCAAAATCTAAAATCATTTGATTTTACTTATAATAGAAATGAGTATAAATACCACCACATGAATTTAGAGTTAAACTCAATTGGATTAGATAAGAAACCGTCTGATACAAAAGTAATTGTAGCTATGTCTGGTGGTGTAGACTCATCTACAGTTGCAGGTTTGATGAAAATGCAAGGATATAATGTTACCGGCATAACATTAAAACTATACAATGATAGTAAAGAAGTTGTTAAATCAAAAGTATGTTGTTCAGGCCAAGACGTTATAGATGCAAAAAGAGTTGCTCATAAATTAGATATTGATCATAAAATTCTTTATTACCAAAATAAATTTAAGCAAGGTGTTATTGATAATTTTGTAGAAAGTTACTTAAAAGGTGAAACTCCAATACCATGCGTACAGTGTAATCAAACAGTCAAATTTAAAGATTTGTATGAAGTTGCTAAAGATTTAAATGCTGATGCCTTGATTACAGGTCATTATGTAAAAAATATAACAATAAATGAAAAAAATAATATGTATAGAGCAGTAGATGAAAATAGAGATCAAAGTTATTTTCTATTTAATACTACAAGAGAGCAATTAAATTATTTACGATTTCCATTAGGTGGAATGTTAAAAAATGAAACTAGAGAAATTGCTAAAAAATTAAATTTAAATGTTGCAGATAAGCCAGATAGTCAAGATATATGCTTTGTTCCTAACGGAGACTATTCATCAGTAATAAAAAAGTTTAAGCCAGATTCTTTAAAAAAAGGTAATATTAAAAATCTAAATGGTGAAGTAATAGGCGTTCATGATGGAATTATAAATTTTACTATTGGTCAAAGAAAAGGAATTAAGGTAGCAGACAAAGAGGCATTATATGTAATTAAAATTGATGCAGAAAATAATGAGATAATTGTTGGAGGAAGAGAACATCTAGGAAAAAAGAAAATTAATTTAAAAAATATTAATCTATTATCCGATAAAAACGAATTAAATGAAAATATATTAGTCAAAGTTAGGTCTACAGGAAAGTTATTAAGCGCCAATGTAAATTTTATAAACGAGAATGATGCTGAGGTAAATTTAGATAATTCTGAAGATGGTATTTCACCTGGACAAGCATGTGTCTTTTATAAAAAAGACCAATATGGTCACAAAGTTCTTGGTGGTGGTTGGATTAAAGAATAATTAATTTTACTTTTTCTTATTCTTTTTTCTTGCTCTTCTTTTTTTAGAGCCCATTTTTCTTCGGCCTCTATGCTTTTTAGGGTATCCCATAATCTCCTTAGTTTTACAATTTTATTGACTTATTTGAGGGATATAGCATTGTCAATATAACTAATCAATTTTTTTATGGTTAATTCAGTTAAAACTTTTTTAAAACAAGTAGGAAAAGATTATCAAAATCAGTCAGTTAATCCGCCAGTAGTAAGAGCTTCAACAATAATATTTAAAACTCTTCAAGATATAAAGAAAACACAAAGTAATTATAAAAAAAATCCCTTAAGCAAAAATTTTGATTATGGTAGAAAAGGAACATCAACAACTTTTGCACTACAAGAACTATTAAGAAAAATTGAAAATGCTTATCAAGTTTATTTAACACCAACAGGATTTGGTGCAGTTTTTCTTGGAGTGATTAGTGTTGTAAGACCTGGTGATGAAATAATTATAACGGACTCAGTTTACTCTCCCACAAGATTTTTAACCGAAGACTATTTAAAAAAATTCAATATTAAAGCAGTTTTTTATGATCCAAAAAACTTAGATGACTTAAAAAAAAAAATTACAAATAAGACTAAACTTATTTTTGTTGAAAACCCAGGAAGTAACACATTTGAATTTCAAGATTTAAAAAAAATATTATCTTTTGCTAAGAATAAGAATATTTATACAGCTATAGATAACACTTGGGGAACACCTTATTTAATCAAGCCTTTAGACTTAGGTTTTGATATGTCTATAGTTTCAGCGACAAAATATTACTCTGGTCATTCAGATGTTATGGGTGGCAGTTTAGCTATTAAAAAAAGACTTTTTAAAGAGGTGGAATTAAGTCAAAAAGCAGTTGGTTTAAGACTAAGCCCTGATGATGCCTACTTAATTATGAGAGGATTAAGAACGTTGGATATTAGGTTAGACAAACATCAAGAAAATACCATCAAGGTAGCTAATTTTTTGAGCAAACAAAAAAAAGTTAAAGAGGTTTTTTACCCAATTAAAAAAAACATTAAACAATACAAAATGTGGAAAAAGTATTATTCAGGATCATCTGGGTTAATGGGTGTAAAAATTATTTCTAAAAATAAAAACTCTGTAATAAAATTTTTGAATAAATTAAAATTATTTGCCCATGGTTACAGTTGGGGAGGATTTGAAAGTCTTGCTTTATATCAAGACAAATTGGCACTGGGCAACAGGAGCTACACAAAGCTGAGTAATAACGAACATATTATAAGATTACATATCGGTTTGGAAGACCCAAATGATTTGATTGCTGACATTAAACAGGCTATTAAATCTATAAGATGAATGACACCAAATTTTTTCCGACAAAAAAAGCATTAGTTACTGTAATAGCTGCATCTGTTGTTGTTATTATTGCATTAGGAATAAGACAAACGTTTGGAATGTTTTATTTTGATTTTGCAACTGATTTAGATATTACCATAACACAGTTCGGTTTTACAATGGGATTACAGCTCTTATTGTGGGGTGTTTTCAGTCCTATGTTTGGAATTATTACCGATAAGTATGGTGGAAATATTGCAATCTTTATTGGTTTTGTTTTTTATTTGTTAGCAATTTTATTGTTTTATTCAGGTTTTAATACTGGTTATTATTTTACTATAACAATAGGAATATTAGTTGGTGTTGGACTGGGATCTACAGCTATCAGTATACCTGTTTCAGTTGTTGCAAAACATTTCCCAGTTTCAAGCAGGACAATAGCAACAGGAATAGTAACTTCAGCAGGATCTTTTGGATATTTTATATCACCACTAATCACTAGATATTCACTTGTTGAACATGGGTGGGAAAATACAATGTTATTTTTTTGTTTCTTTTTAGGTCTAGGATTAATTGTAGCATTATTTGTTTCAACACCAAAAATACCTGTTGGTACAAATCAAAATAACAATCAAACAGCTAGAGAAGCTTTAAAAGAGGCTTTTTCAAATAAAAGTTACATCTATCTTACTTTAGGTTTCTTTGTATGCGGTTGGCACATTGCTTTAGTAGCAACTCATATACCCACTTACATGATTGATAAAGGATTACCAGATTGGTGTGCAGCAATGGTTTTGGCTTTAATTGGACTTTTTAATATGGTTGGAACAATTACAAGCGGATATCTTGCAACTAGATACAGTCAAAAAATTTTATTAAGTGCAATTTATCTACTAAGAGGAGTATCAATTATTTATTTCATATTCCTACCACCAAGTGTTTTTAATTCAGTAATCTTTGGAATAACATTTGGAATGTTATGGCTATCAACAGTTCCACCAACAAATGGAATAATAGGCAAGGTATTTGGAACTAAATATATCGGATTATTATATGGAATTGTTTTTGTAAGTCATCAAATTGGATCTTTTTTAGGAGCTTATTTGAGTGGAGTTTTCTATGAACTTAACGGCAATTTTGATTATGCTTGGTACATATCTATCGCATTATCTATTTTTGCTGGTTTGATACATTTACCTATAAAAGAGAAGCCAATTGAAAGACCACAAATCGCATAAACTTAAATTTAACCCGTATTTAGAAAAACTTTATCAATCGGATAAGCCACTGATTA
>CACAZW010000010.1 GCA_902537055.1 uncultured Pelagibacteraceae bacterium | reverse complement strand
CTTTATAATTATACATGTAACTAACCCATACTAATTTACCACTAGACGTTACATAAAGATGATCGCTTTTAAGAACAGTATCATTAATTTTTAAAGAATTTTTTTTGAAAAGAGCTTTTAATACACTCCTTACTTCTGGAAAATCATCTGATCTTTTAACAAATTTTTCTAAATTAAATTCTTTTATTTGAATTGCATTACTTTTTTTTTTATCAGTTATGTAAACATATGAATCCTCTTTATTAAAAAGAGCATTGTTATGATTAAAAAAATAATCTAAAAAAAAATTTCTTATTTCTATACCAAATTTATTAGCTGTACTTTCTACAATTAAAATAATTGGCCCAACATTTTCATCATCAATTTTTTCTGCAAAAGCACGAAATTCTACTTTTACAAATCCTTCTCTTATTGCCTTAAAACTTTTTATTTGTTTATTTTTGTCAAAGAGATCTATTTCCAGGTCTTTAATTTTATATTTGTTTGCATTTGCGTAACTAGAAAAACAAAATAATGATAATACAATTAGAAAAATATATTTTTTGATCATAGCTTTTTATTTAACAATAATATTCCCAAGTATTTTATAATTTTTATCTGAAACTATCATCTCTCCAGAACTTACACCAACATTGAATATTTCAGAAATAACTACAAAATGTGTTACTAAAATAAGGTTTTTCTCACTATTCCAATTAGATATATATTTTTTTAAACTCTTAATTTGTTCATCTTTATATTTATAAAACTTTTCTTGATAAAAAGAGTTTAAACCTTTGAAAGTTTCATAATTATTAAAGGCAAATCTTGCAGTGTCTTTGCACCTACACCATTCACTTGATAACACTTTATCAATTTGAATATTATTATCGCTAAATATCATTCCAATTTTTTTTGATTGCTCTATGCCTTCTTGATTTAAATTTCTTTGAGTAACACATCTTTTTAAATCAATATTATCAGGATCTCCATTTCCAGGTGCAAGTGAATGTCTTATAAATACAATTTTCCCACCCTTCTGCAGTTCGCTTATTACTAAATCATTAGCCTGTGAATAATTTGAATTAAAAATACTTAGCAAAAATAAAAGAATAAAATTTATATATTTCATAAACGACAATTAAATTTTTATCTGTATTTTTTATAATAGAGCTTTCTGAACTGATAATTTCCAACCATTTATTAAATCGTTCCTAACTTTTCGGTTTATTTTAGGCTTAAAAATTTTATCTTTTTTCCATTTCCTCTTGATTTGATATAATGATTTAAATAATCCAATTTGATATCCAGCTAGTAAAGCTACTCCTAAACCAGTTGTTTCTAATACCTTTGGTCTTTCTGTATTTATATTTATGATGTCAGATAAAAATTGCGAAAACCAGTTGTTTTTTACCATGCCTCCATCAATCTTAAGTTTAGTTGGTTTTAAACCGTCTTTTTTCATTGCATTAAATAAATCATTACTTTGATAGGCAACTGACTCTAATACTGCTCTAACTAAGGTTTTCCAATCACTATTTCTTGTTAAACCTGTTATTACCCCTCTTGCATCAGGCCTCCAATAAGGTGCTCCCATTCCACTGAAGGCAGGCACAACGTATACACCCTCATTATTTTTTTTTGATTGAGCAATTGTTTCCGTATCAAAAGCATTGTTAATAAATTTTAATTTATCTCTTAACCATTGTACACCTGCACCTGCAATAAAAATAGATCCTTCAAGAGCATAAGTATTTTTTCCATTCAATCTGTAACATATTGTTGTTAATAATTTATTTTTAGAATAAATTTTTTTTGAACCAGTATTCATTATGACAAAGGCACCAGTTCCATATGTGCTTTTTACTGAACCTCTTTCAAAGCATGACTGTCCTACTGCAGCTGCTTGTTGGTCTCCTAGAACTGCTGATATTGGTATTTCACTGCCGACAATTCTCTTACTTGTTAAACCAAAATTATCAGCTGAATTTTTAACTTTTGGCAAAATATTTTCAGAAATTTTAAGTTTTTTTAAGATTTCTTTATCCCATTTATTATTATTAATGTTAAATAACATGGTCCTACAAGCATTAGTTGCTTCTGTTAAATGATGTTGCCGATTAGTAAGTTTCCAAATAAGGAAAGTATCAACAGTACCAAATAATAAATTATTTGATTTTAAAAGTTTCTTAACATTTTTTACGTTTTCTAGTATCCATTTAATTTTAGTTGCAGAAAAATATGGGTCAATAAATAATCCAGTTTTTTTTCTAAAAATTTTTTCATAATTTTTTTTCTTTAACTCTTCACAATAGTCTTGGGTTCTTCTATCTTGCCAAACAATTGCGTTGTAGACTGGTTTTCCTGTTTTCTTATTCCAAAGAATAGTTGTCTCTCTCTGGTTAGTTATTCCTATACTTAATATTTTTCCTCTTAATAGTGATGCTTTTTTTATTACTTTTTTCAACGCTTTTAGAGTTGTAAGCCAAATTTCGTTTGGATTATGCTCCACCCATCCATTTTTTGGAAAATATTGATTAAATTCAAACTGGGATGTAAATTTTATATTACCATCTAAATCAAAGAGAATTGCTCTAGTTGATGTTGTGCCTTGGTCAATAGCAACAAGAAATTTTTTCACAATTTAAGTCTATACCTAAATTTTTTTTTCTAAAAGTAAAAACTAATACAAGCTGGAAGGATATGAAATTTAAATTATTTAGTGAAAGATTGAGTTGAATATTCTGACAAGGGAAGTTTTGATAAAGTTTTTATCTTTTTGACATAATCTACAAAAGATTGAGCATAGCCGAGATATGTATTTACTACTCTTCCTTGCTTAGATATAATTCCAAAAGTTTTATATCCATCTTTACCAGCTGCAATATAGTTATTTGTTGCTACTGTATAAGTCTTACTTGGATTTATCTTTACCCAACTCTTGTCTGTTCTACCCTTAAACTCTAAATTTATCACTCTATTTCCTTTACTATTGCTTGCTTGAACATCCCATCTCAATCCAGCAGCATATGGATAGGCTCCTGTAGAACCATCTGGAGTTAAAGCATAATCAATTGAGTCTTCCAAAACATTTTTAATTTCTTCTCCACTCATTTTCAATTCTACAATAGTATTACTGAAAGGTAATAAAGTATACGCGTCCCCAATTGTAATATTGCCTTCTTTTATATCTATTCTTGTTCCACCACCATTTTGAATTGCAATATCACTTAATTTGGACATTTCTCTGAAGGCGTGTGCTACAATATTCGAAATATCGGATCCATTTTTTTCAGTTTTTGATACATCACAAAGTTTTGACTTTCCTTGTCCAGGAATTCTTTCAAGACATAAATCATCAGTTACTCTGCCAATTACTTCACTGCTTTTTTCTTTAACTTCATTTTTGTATTTTTCTAATATTTTTGATGCTTGTGCGTCAGCCTCTACGATTGAAATATTTGGATTAACTTCGATAGCCTTGTATACGGCTTCTCTATAATTACCATCTATCTCAACTCTTTTTCCATTTGAATCTTTTCTCTTAAAGGAATCATCTAACATTATATGTGGTATTCCATCACATGACTTGATGGTGCCATCGTTATTAAACTCGATATTAAGTTCTCCAACAATTTGAGAATATTCCCATGCTGTAACTACACAAACATCTTCCTCATTTTTATTTTTGACTACAGTTGGGTAGGCCCCATTAGAATTTAGTCCTACATTATCGAAATCTCCAGTTAGACTATGAGAATCACCTCCAACTATAACATCAACATCTGTGAGAAGTTTAGCCATGTTAATCTCATTTTTATATCCATAATGAGTTAAAAGAATTATCTTATTGATTCCTTGTTGTTTAAGCTTATTTATATTTTCTTGTGCTGAATTAATTTCATCTAAAAATAAAGTTGTGTCGTCTGGATTTGATGACTCTCTCGTTTTTTTTGAGATCACAATTCCAATTACTCCAATTTTTTGATTTCCTTTATTGATTATAGTGTAAGGTTTAATTTTTTTTGACAAAGGTGAGTTTATTTTTGCTTTAATGTTTGCTGACAAAACTGGAGTCTTACACTTATCAGTATGAAGATAATCTAAAAACTCAACTAAACTCTTATCACCATCATCAAATTCATGATTTCCTATAGCGAAAGCATCAAAACAAATTTGATTCATCATTTCTGCATCTGCTTTGCCCTTGAAAAGAGTGTAATATAATGTCCCTGTAATAGCATCACCCGCATGAAGCTTGATAACATTTTCATTTTTTAATTTTAATTCTTTAAATTTTGCTACGACAGATGGAAAACCGCCTGATACAACTCTCGTCTTTTCACCATCTAAATTTAAATCAAGTCTTTTATTTGGTTCCAAATGAGAGTGATGATCATTTATATGTAAAATGGTAATTTTATCTGCTAAAGCTGATGAACTTAAAATAAGTGAAAAAATAATTAAAAATAATTTCATGACGGGATAATCGTTATAAAATATGAAAGTATTTTTACTAAAAAGTGAAAGATTTATTAAAAAAATTTAAACTAATTATTACTTATGATCGATAAAAAACAATTTTAAATTTGATGAAAATTTTAATAATAACAAATAATCATATCTATTATGAGCTGATTGAGTTTGGGGCTTAAAGAATATTTAGAATTAAAAACTGTTACAGACTGGAAGGATTAACACTTTTAAATTCTAACATGTTCTCAAAAGTACACATTTCAGGTTTTGAAAAAGTAATTTTTGGAAATTTTTTACTAAAGTCTAAAAATAGTTTTTTATTAAATTCAATTAAATTACTTATTTCAATCTCACTAAGCTCTCTTAAGATATATGCCAAAGTAATATGAAAAGTATATCTTTGATGGTTTTCAAATTTAATTTTTAATAAGCTACTTAGTTCATCTCTACAATTTCTTAATATTTTTTCATCCTTTTCAGAATATGGTTCTAAAATAATACTGTATCCTCCAAAAAACATTTTTAGTTTAAGATTGAATTCTTTTGGAAAGATATAGTTCTGAATTCTTCTATTTAATTCAACAGCTATATCTTTATAATCCATATCAGGATCTATATCTGATGGCCAATAATTAGTGTCTTTTGTATTAAAATTACAACAATCAAATAATGTCATATGAAAACTGGATGGAGGTAAATAGAAGTAAGTTTTTTTGGGGTTGAAATTCTCTATATTTTTTTGAAAACTAATAATTTGATCAGATAAATTAGTATTAAGAGGAATATTGCAAATTATTGTGCAGCCTGGAAATGGTAAAGGATTTCCTCTATCATCAAATTTATTTTCTGCATCTTTTAAAGTATATCCTTCAAGTTTTCCTGCTAAAAATTTCTCTTGGTTATTAACTATATTTAAATCCATTAAGATAAACTAAAACCATTTTATATTTTCTTTCTCACAAAGTTCTTTCAACCTTAATGGATAATCTGTCATAATACCATCTACACCGTACTCAACCATCTTTAACATTTCGTACTCTTTGTTTACTGTCCATACATTTACTGGCAATTCTTCTTGATGAGAAATATCGACAAGTTTTTTTGTAATGTCTTTTCGGTATGGATGCCAAGCTTTTCCACCTTGTGACTTTATAATTTTTGGCAATTCATGATCTTCATAATAAGGCAAAAAACTCAACCATGGAGATCTGTTGTAAATAGTTTGATTAATATTAATTCCTGTCAAATGTTGAGTTAAGTAAGCTCTTGGAATTTCAGGATACTGATTTTTAATTACTGATAAAGTTCTCCAATCAAATGATGAAACGATTATTTTATCTTTTAAAGATGATTCATTTATATCGTTCATAATTAATTTTACTGTATCTTCTGGTTCTGGTGTCAAATTTTCTTCCTCTGGTGTAGATTTAATTTCTAAATTTATTAATAATTTTTCAGATTTATTTTTTGAAGACATTTCTAATAATTCAGAAAGTTTTGGTATTCTTTGGTTTTCTAATTTTTTTTGATTAATAAATCTTCTTCCGTATCTGGATAATTTATTTACTGAACCTACATCAAACTTTGAAAGTTCTGCATAAGTTAAATCAAATATTTTTAAATTTTCATCCTCTATCCAATTCCCCTCATTATCTTTTGTTCTGCTTGGATCTAATCTAAAATCATGAGCAATAACTGGTACAAGATCCTTAGAAATTAATATATCTGTTTCGTATGCATTAATATTGTTTTCAAATAAGTATTTAAAACTTTCTAGAGTGTTTTCGGGAAGATCTCCTCTTGCTCCTCGGTGACCATAAATTTTTATATGATTTGGTTTGCTTAAAATCAAAATTAATTAACTCTTTTGCCAGTGCTTTTATCAAAAATATAATATTTATTGTTCTCAATATTAAGACTTAGATCAGCACCTTTTTCAATAGTTAGATTTCCCGGACACCTATAACAAAAGTCTTTTTTGTCTTTTAATTGACCATAAACAAGATTATCCGAACCAAGTTGTTCCACTAAGTCTACTTTTAAATTAATTAAACTATTTTCACTTTGACTTAAATGTTCAGGTCTTATTCCTAATTTTACTTCTCCCTCAAAGTCACTATCAATATCTTTAATTTCAAAACCTTCTGCAGATAATGTTTTATTTTTTATATTACCATCTAAAAAATTCATTTGAGGTGAGCCAATAAAACCAGCAACAAATAATGATTTTGGATTATCATATATCTCAATAGGAGTTCCAAGCTGTTCAATAATTCCATTGTTAATAACTGCTAATCTATCAGCAAGTGTCATGGCCTCTACTTGATCATGCGTAACAAATATGCTTGTTACTCCAACTTTCTGTTGAAGTTTTTTGATTTCAAGTCTCATCTGAATTCTTAATTTTGCATCTAAATTTGAAAGAGGTTCATCAAATAAGAATATTTTTGGATTTCTAACAATTGCTCTACCCATTGCAACCCTTTGCCTTTGACCTCCGGATAACATTGAAGGTTTTCTCTGTAAATAATCTGAAATTTGTAACAGCTTAGCTGCATCATTTACTTTTTGCTCGATTGTTTCTTTGTCAATTCCTCTGTTTTTTAGACCATAAGCCAAGTTATTATAAACATTCATATGTGGGTATAATGCATAGTTCTGAAACACCATTGCTACATCTCTTTCAGACGGATCTACCTCATTAATTAATTTTCCATCAAGATTAATATCACCCTCTGTAATATCCTCTAAGCCTGCAACCATTCTTAATAAAGTTGATTTTCCACATCCACTAGGTCCTACAAAAACCATAAACTCACCTTCATCAACACTTAATGAAGTTTCATGAACAGCCTTAGTTCCATTTGGGTAAATCTTAGTCACATTTTTTAAATCTAAAAAGCTCATTTATTTCTCCGTTTGAATTAATCCTTTTATGAACCATTTTTGTAAAAATACTACCACTAAAACTGGTGGGATCATTGACAAAATGATATACGCAAATCTTTCTGCAGTTCTTGGCAGAGCAACTCCTTCATAGCTTTCTGTGTAAATAATCTTCATTCCCATTACAACAGTCCAGTATTCTTCTGCAGTTGTCATTATTAGTGGCCATAAATATTGGCTGTATCCATATACAAACATAAAGATAAACATTGCTGCTATCATGGTTTTAGATAATGGAACCAAGAAATCTATGAAAAAACTCCAAGCATTTGCTCCGTCTAATTTTGCTGACTCCAAGAGTTCATCTGGAATTGTTTTATAAAATTGTCTGAAGAAAAATGTTGCTGTAGCTGAAGCAACTAATGGAAGGATAAGGCCTGTATATGAATTTGTTAAACCTAAATCAGATACAATTTTATAGCTTGGAAAAATCCTTACCTCCAAAGGAACAAGTAGAGTAATAAAGATTAACCAAAAAATTGGTACAGCTAATTTAAATCTATAATAAACCAAAGCATATGCTGACATTGCTGAAATAACTACCTTAAGTGTTGCAATTCCTAATGCCATTATAAAACTATTAATAAACATTTTTGCAGCAGTCACTTCTTCTGACCAACCACCTTTTTCATTTAAAACTTCGTTATAGTTTCTTGCTAGCTGATCACCTATATGAAACTTCATACCTTCGGTTAATATAGTTACAGAGTCATGCGAAGAACTTGCAAAAGATATCCAAATAGGAACTACCATTAACAAGACTCCTAGTATTAAAATAATATGAGCAATTATTTGAAGTGGTTTAATTTTCATTTATCTTGAAAAACCCCCTTAATAAAATATTTCTGCAACACAATTATAATTAAAATTGGTGGCACCATAGACATCATCACGAAAGCAAAACGATGAACAATTGAACCCGACATCATTTTTAATCCCATAACCACTGTCCAATATTGTTCTGAAGTTGTTACCAATAATGGCCATAGATACTGATTGTAGCCAAAAACAAACATAAATATTAACATCGCTACAATCATTGTTTTTGACAAAGGAATTAAAAAATCAACAAAAAATCTCCAGGTATTTGCTCCATCAAGTTTTGCGGATTCAAGTAATTCATCTGGAACGGTTTTATAAAATTGGCGAAAGAATAATGTTGCTATAGCTGATGCTGAAATAGGAACTATTAATCCAAAGTAAGAATTCACTAGATTAAGCTCAGCCATTACTGAATAAGTGGGGAAAATTCTTAACTCTAATGGTACTAAAATTGTAATAAATATAATCCAAAACAATAATGTTGCATATTTTATTCTGTAATAAACCAACGCGTAAGCAGCCATTAAAGATGTAACAACGGATAATATTGCAACTCCTGTAGCCATGATAAAACTATTAAAAAACATTTTTAATGCTGTTATCTCTTTAAAAAAACCACCCTGATATAATAAAACTCGTAAGTAATTTTCATAAAAGCTATCTCCTAAAAACATTTGGAGACCATTCATATTAATCATTGAACTCGTGTGCGTAGAGCTAGCAAAAATCATCCATACAGGAACTACCATGATTAGTATTCCAATGAGTAAAATTAAATGTGAAAAACTTGATGTGATAAATCTAGTCATTAATTATAATGTATTTTCCCTTCGATATATCTAAATTGAAAAATCGTAATTACTAATACAATCAACATCATCATTATTGATTGAGCTCCTGCACTTCCTAAATCCAGTCCTCTAAATCCATCCATGTAAGCTTTATAAACTAGAGTTCTTGTTTCACCAGAAGGAGCACCTATTGTTGTGGTATCAATAATTCCAAATGTATCAAAGAAAGCATACGTTATATTAATAATTATTAAAAAGAATGTAGTTGGCATTAATAATGGGAATGTAATTGTCCAAAATCTTCTAAAACTATTTTTACAGTCAATCATTGATGCTTCAATTACAGATTTTTGTATAGCTTGAAGTCCAGCCAAGAAGAAAATAAAATTAGCACTGATTTGCTTCCAAGAACCAGCTATGATTACGTAAATATAAGAGTCGAACACACTTTCGTACCAATTAAATCCCCACAGTTCGTGAAATAAATGATAAAGAAGACCAAATCTTTCACTAAAAAAATAATTTGCCATTACACCGACTACCGCAGGCGCAATTGCATAAGGCCAAATTAAAAGTGTTTTGTAAGTGCTTTTACCATGCATTACATTATTAGCCTGAACGGCAAGTAATAATCCAATTGAGCCTGTAATTAACGTAATAACAAAACTATAAATAATAGTAAATTTGAAAGCTATGAAATAAGCTGGATCATCAAAAATAAATAAAAAATTGTCAAACCATACAAACTTCGATCCAAATCCAAAAGCATCTTGCATTGTAAATGCATCTCTAAAGGTTTGTATGATTGGCCAATATAAAAAAATTAACAATATACCTAGCTGCGGAGCTAAGAAAAGATATTGTGAATAGCTAGATTTGAATTGGACTTTTTTCATACTTTTGTAAAAATAAATAAGGAGGGTAAATTAATACCCTCCTTATTGTTTTAATTATTCTTACAAAGTTTTAGCAAATTGCTTTAACAATTTAGCTGCACCTTTGTCCATATTCTGCAATCCTTTTTCGATTGATATTTTGCCGTTTAACATTGGCTCAATATTTTCGTAAATTACTTCACGAATTTGGGGCCAATTACCAGCTCTATATCCACCAGGAATAGTTGAACCTTCTAAGCTTAATTGTTCACCAACTGCTTTATGATATGGAGAAGCTCTATAGAAATTTATAGTTTCAGCTAACTCTATACCACCTTTAGTCACTGCAGAGTAACCAGTCATATTATGATAATACAGATCCATTTCTGGAGAACCCATAAATTCTATAAATTTAGCAAGTCCTTTGTACTCTTCCTCAGTATGACCATTTAAGATCCAGTTAGCAGCACCACCTATAAAAGTTGGATACTCTTTTCCTTTGGTTACTGAATCCCAGTAAGGAATATGATTAACTGTAAAGTTTGGAACAACACCTTTCATTCCACCAAATGATGCAGCAGAACCAAACCAAAATGCAGCTTCACCTGCTATAAATGGTGCTTGATTGTCTCCCCACGCTCTTCCTTTATAGCCATATAAACCTTTATCATACCATTCTTTAACTTTCTTCCAATGATAGACAAATGCATCAGTTTCAGCGAATAAAGTTTTTGTAGGAACAGCATCGTAACCATTATTTCCATCTAACATTAATAAATTATGTCTAGAAAAGAAATTTTCAGTCCAAATCCATGGACTATGACTTTGAACTAAAGGAATGTATCCAGCAGCTTTGATTTTTGGAGCCATGGCCTCAAATTCTTCATAAGTTTTTGGCACAGATTCAATTCCAACCTCTTTCAAAATGTCCATGTTTGCATACATCAAACAAGTTGAACTATTGAAAGGTACACCAATCATTTTTCCATCAGAGTCGGCATAGAAATTTTTAATGCCTGGAATATAGTTGTCAGCATCTACATCAATGCCATATTTCTTAGCCATTTCTTCAAAACCGATAACAACACCATTTTTTACTTGAGCTACCATGATTGCAGCACCAGCATCATAAACCTGTGAATAGTGTGGTTGGTCGCCTGCTCTAAATGCAGCAATAGTTGCCGCCATGTTATCTTCATAACTTCCTTTTCCTGTAGGAATGACCGTATATTGATCTTGTGAAGCGTTAAATCTATTTGCAATTTCAATAATTACATCACCAAGAAAACCACTGTTTCCGTACCACCAATGAATTTCTGTTTTTGAATAACTGTGTGATGTAAAAGAGAAAGTAAATAGAATTGTTAAAACACTAAGTATTTTTTTCATATCTATCCTTCTGTTAAGTTTATTTAATTTTTTATTAATAATTTATTAATGTTAAGATATTATGAAATTGTAAATAATTGCATTTAAAAATTTTAAATTTCTAAAAGAGGTTGTATATTTTAAAACAAATCATAATTTAAATGTCTAAAAAATTTGATTTATTCATAATAGGTGGCGGTATAAACGGTGCAGGTATTGCAAGAGATGCTGCAGGTAGAGGTTTATCAGTTTGTTTAGCTGACAAAGGTGAGATTGGAGGAGCAACCTCATCTTGGTCGACGAAATTAGTACATGGTGGTCTTCGTTATTTAGAAAATTATGAATTCAAACTAGTTAGAGAATCTCTGAAAGAAAGAGAAATAGTTTATAAAATTGCCAGACATATTTCCAAACCGATTCCTTTTATAATTCCTTATGCAGATAAAATTCGACCAGCCTGGTTAATTAAAATTGGTTTATTTTTGTATGATAATTTAGGTGGCAAAAGCAATATACCAAAATCAAAAACGTTTGATCTTACAAAAAAATTTTCAAATATTCTTAAGCAAAAATACAAAACTGGTTTTCAATATTTTGACATACAAATTGACGATAAAAAATTAACGAAACTAAATGCTAAAGATGCAAAAAGAAATAAAGCTAAAATACTAGAATATAACAAAGTTAAAAAAGCTGAAATTATTGGCAATGAATGGATTATTAGTCTTGAAAAAGGTGAAAAAGTAAAATCAAAAATTTTAATTAATGCATCTGGACCATGGATAAACGAAACCTTAAATAAAAATATAAAAATTAAATCTAAGAAAAAAATAAGATTAGTTAAAGGAAGTCATATTATTACAAAAAAATTGTACAAAGAAAATGTTGCATTCACATTTCAAAATACTGATAAAAGAATAATATTTGTGATACCTTATAAAGGGAAGTTTTCTTTAATTGGAACTACAGAAGTTGAGGTTAAATCACCAGAAAATAAAGGAATATCAAAAAAAGAAATTACATATTTAATTCGTTCAGTAAATAATTACTTAAAAAAACAAATCAGAACAAAGGACATTGTAGATACTTATTCAGGGATAAGACCTCTAATTGAAGATTTTAATACAGCTTCAAAAGTCACAAGAGATTATGTTTTTGATTTAAAAATTATAAAAAAATTACCTTTATTGAATATATATGGAGGAAAACTAACCACTTACAGAAAATTGTCTGAAAAAGTCCTTTTTGACCTTAGAAAGTTTTTACCTAAAACAAAAAAAGGTCCATGGACACACAAAAAGAAGCTTCTCTAAACTTAATGACCGTTAAATTTGAAAAATTAAAAAAAACAATAATTAAATGTAATAAATGCCCTAGACTTGTGAGGTTTAGAAAAAAAATATCTACGGAAAAAAGAAAACAATATATGGACCAAACTTATTGGGGAAAACCAGTTACAGGTTTTGGAGATATAAATGGAAAAATAATGATTGTTGGTCTAGCACCAGCTGCTCATGGTGGAACAAGAACAGGCAGAGTATTTACAGGCGATAAATCCTCAGATTTTTTATATAAATGTTTACACAATGTAAAAATTGCCAATCAAAGTAATTCAGATCATTTAAATGATGGATTAAAAATAAAAAATACCTTTATAACACCAGCTCTAAAGTGCGTTCCTCCAGGAGATAAACCATTAAATGAAGAGTTAAAAAATTGCTTTGGTTATTTTAAATCTGAATTTGAAATACTTAAAAATCTAAAAATTATTGTGGCTTTAGGGAAAATTGCGTTTGATACTTGTGTAAAATTTTATAGAGAAAATTTTGATTACACTGAGAGAGTAAAATTTAGTCATGGAACATATTTTAAATTACCTAACAATGTGTTGTTAATGGGGTGTTATCATCCAAGTCCAAGAAATGTAAATACTGGACGAATAAATGAAAAACAAATGACTAAACTATTTAAAAAAGTAAAAGAACTAGTTTAATTTGTTAATAAGTGCTACTGGAAGTTTTACTGGTTTTCCCAATTTATTTAGAGATACTAATTTAATCTCTGCATCACATAAAGTATCTGATTTTCTTTTAATTACTTGTGACATTGTAATTGTAGTCAAAGTATTAGATTTTATTTTTGTGAAAACGGTAATTTTATCCTCAAATTTTGCCGGTTTTTTAAAATCTACGTTGCAAGTTTTTACTGCTATTAAAACATTATGTTTATCTAATAACTTTTTATTCGAATATCCCAAGGAATAAATAAGCTCAGATCTTGCTCTTTCAAAGTATTTTAAATAATTTGCGTGGTAAACTATTCCACCAAAATCAGTATCCTCATAGTATACTTTTAAATTATACTTAAATACTTTCATCAATTGATATTAATAAAATTTATTGAGAAGAAAAATAGATATTTTGATAGTAAGTAATTGATTTTTTCTTTGAATTATCTGTATCTGACATGATCGCTATACCATCTAGCTCATTAACATCTAAATTATGGAATTTCTTGAAATCTTCTTTAACGTTTGCTTTGACAGTTACCCATTCATTTAAATTTATTTTGGTAGTAGCAAGTACATTATCTATGGACTTTTTAGTATATGGGCTTGGAAAGTTGCTTCCAACTTCTTGATTGCTTGAAAAAACATAATTTATTGCTCTATTGGATAAAGGTGTTGCTCCAGTTTTTTTAATGACGAATACTCTTCCTGCAAAGTCATGACCCTTTTTAGCTGTCTCATCTATCCCTGGTATGTCTTTCTCAATTTTCCAAGTAATATTTATGAAAGGTGTTTTATTTAGATCAATTTTAATCTCCTTACCTAGGCCAGAAGCAGCATTATCAGCAATAGCTTTAAGGTAATTACCATTTTCATCAGAGCCAACAGAATATTCAGTTTTATTATCTGCCCCTCTTACTTTTCTAACTGTCAATTCTGATAGTTCTTTCTCTGTAAACTCAAATACTTTTACTTCCTCAGAATACAAAGTAGTTTGAAACAACGCTGTAACTAAAATTAATTTAAATAAAAATCTAAACATGTCCTCTCTATATAAAAGATAAAATAATTTTCAAATTCAAAATTTTGACATTATTTAAACATGCATAATTCATTATTGTTCTATATTTAGATGATATGAAATTAACAGTTCTTTTTGGTTTGATGATTTATTGGTCTATAATTATAACTGCACCTGTAATTTCAAAAAATTCAGAAAAAATCGGAGAAAAAAAGGTATTAATACCTCTTAAAAAACCAAGAATTTAAGGCAGAAGCACTATCTTAGGTGCCGAACAGGTTCCATCATGAATTTCTTTAAAAGCTCCCCAACCATCTTTAAGATTTCTGTACTCAATCCATTCTATCTTGCCTAGCTTGTTATTAGTTAAAATATCTATAGTTTCACCAAATTCTTTGTTTGTGTAACAGTAAGTTCCAATAAAAGTAACTTCTTGAAGGGTTGCTTTCCTAAAATTAAAAGATCCAGCAGGCTGGGTTAATCCGATATGAACTATTATTCCTCCTGGTTTTACTACACTGATTGCCTGTTGTCGTGAAACTTCGAGTCCAACAGTATCAAAAACTAAATCAAAGCTGCTCTCTTTAATATCTTTATGATCTGGCGACACTGTTTTTGCATCTACATATTTGGAGCATTCATTTAGTCTTTTTTGATTAGGATCAGAAATTGTCAAATTTTTATTACCTTGGATCTTGGACAAAATTAATGCACACAAAAGGCCAATTGCTCCACCACCCTGAACAAGTGTTCTACATTCATTTAATGGTTTTTTTGATGCTTCTACTGCTAATAATACTGCGTGATATGAAACTGCTGTTGGTTCTGCAACTGCAGCCTCTTTTAAATCAAGTTTTTCAGGAACTTTAAAAATATTATGATCTGGAACTGTTATAAGTTCTGCAAATGCACCTTGTCTTTCGTAAGGTCTATTCATTCCTAAAAGAACTCTATCTGGACATAAATGTTCTCTTCCACTCTTGCAATATTCACAATTTCTGCAAGTTATTAATGGATTAAGAACTGAAATTTGATCTTTAAGTTTACCGTTAATTATTTGACCACTAACTTCATGACCTAAAATTAATGGTGGAATTCTTCTCTCATCTTTTCCGTGGTAAGCATGCATATCTGAGCCACAGATACCAGACGCATGTACTTTAAGAATACTTTCCCCAGGTTTTTCAGAAGGTTCTTTTTCCTCCCTAAATTCCATTTCTTCTACACCAGTATAAACAAGCGCTTTCATGATTACTTATTATTTAATAAATAATATACTAAATAAGATGCGAATGCTCCAATAATCCAACCAAAAGATTGATATTGTATTAAGTTTTCATTCAGCAAAGATGATAATGAAAATATTGATCCAATTAACAGAGCATACAATGCTTTGAGGTTCCAACCATTGCTATAAATATATTCCGTATGTTCTTTAGGATAAAAAAGCTCTTTATGATTAATTTGTTGTTTTTTAAACAAATAATAATCTGCAACCAATACTCCAAAAATTGGCCCAAAAGTCGTCGCTACGGCTTCAACAAATATTAAAACATTAGCTTTGCTAAAAATTGAAAGCCAAAATGTTGAAATAATTAATCCAATAATCGATATAACAACACCTGTTTTTTTTAGCGTTAGTGAATTTGGAAAGAAATTTATAAGTGTATTTTGTGAAGGAATATAATTTGCTATTAAATTAGTTGACAGAGAGGAAATAATAATAAACACCAAGCAAAACAAGGTTAAAAAATTATTATTAAATTTACCAATAATGTCGTTAGGATTTGTTAATAAACTTGAAGCATTCAAGCCTTTACTAGTAAGAATGATATCTGATCCTAATGTTATTAGGACAGAGAAAAATGAAAATAATATTAAATTCAGTATTATACTTAAGTTTCCTTTGGTCATTTCTTTGTAACTCATTGAGTATCTAGAAAAGTCGCCAAAAGTGAGAAGCACAATAGCAAAATAAGCAAATAAAGTTCCTGTGATTGAAATTATTGGAGCAATATTTGACTGAATTGCAAAATTGCTAAAGACTAAGCTTAGTTTTATTCCATTTAGGAGTTCATTGTAATACTCAGATAAAATAACAATTAGTAGTACAGATAGTCCTAAATATATTGAAAGACCTGAAAAATTAATAAATGATTTTAGAAAATTCTGTCCTTTTGTAAAAAGGATGTATTGAAATATTAAAGTTAAAAATAAACAAACCCAATCAATTAAATTTAAACCAAAAAAGAATAATAGAAATATTTCATTCTGTAAGAGTTGATTGTCTATTTTAAATAGAATGATCCTTGCAATATAACCTAGAGACTTTGATATAAAAAATGTTTGGACACCAAACATGAACAAACCAACTAATCCTCTGATCATCCCCACATATCTGGCACCTGTAAAACCCATCGAAAGTCTTAGAATTGTTGGAAAACTTAATCCACTACTTTGGGAAATTTTTCCAATAATGTTAGCAAAAAAGAATACTAATAATCCTGCTAGTAATGATCCTGTTAAGACAACAAAAAAATTTAGATCATAGAATAAATATAAAGCTGATATTAAAGAGAACCCAACAATTGTTTGAATATTTATAGCCCAAAAGTTAAAGTAATTTTTCCAACTCCAGTCTCGATTATTTGGATTTATTGAAACTAGTTCCCAATTCCTTAATTGAAATTTTTCGCTTTGATTCACTTAAATGATATTAATCAATTATTTACTGCTGTCCATATAAGAGAGTTGGCAACCATAGTACTATTTTTGGATACGCTATGATTATAATTAATCCAATTATCTGTAATACCATGAACTGCATCATTCCAAGATAAATATCTTTTAAATCCCAACTTGGAACTACACCTTTTAAAAAATAAGCTGATAACGCTACGGGGGGTGAGAGCCAGGCGGTTTGCAAATTAACAGCAACAAGAATTGCAAACCAAGTTAAATTAAATCCTAATGCTTCAACTAATGGTAAAATAATAGGAACAACTATCATAACAATAGGTACCCACTCTAATGGCCATCCTAAAAGAAAAATCATAATCATGATTATTCCTAAAATTAAATATTTGTTCATCTCGAGAGATAAAAGAAAATCTGTTAAAACCATTGGAGTTCCTAATCTTGCAAACACTGCTCCAAAGAAATTAGAAGCAGCTACTAAAACCATAATTAGTGCAGAAATTTCTAAAGTTTTAACTAAAGCATCTTGTAATTTTTTTAATGTTAATTTTTTGTAAGCTAATGAAAGTAATAATGCACCACCTGCACCACATCCTGCAGCTTCTGTTGGCGTAGCAAATCCAAATAAAATACTACCTAATGCAGCAAATACTAATGCAGCAGGTGGAACTAATCCTAAAAAAAATTCTAGCCATAATTTTTTTAAATCTGTGGTTCTTAATTCTTCTGGTATGGGTGGACCTAATTTTGGGTTCATCATACATCTGAATGTTGTGTATGCAGCATATAAGCATGCCAATAATATTCCTGGAACAATTGCTGCTGCGAATAAATCAGTTACGGGAATTTCCATAATTGGACCCATAACTACAAGCATAATACTTGGAGGAATTAAAATACCTAAAGTTCCTCCAGCAGTAATTGTACCAGCAGCTAATTTTACATCATAATTAGACCTGTTCATTGATTTTGCAGCCATAATTCCAAGAATTGTAACTGATGCACCAACTATTCCTGTAGCAGCTGCAAATATTACCGAAACAAATAAAACTGCATAATACAATGAACCTCTAACTCTTGCCAACATCATTTGGAAAGCTGAGAATAATCTCTCCATTAAACCTGCTTGTTCCATCATTATTCCCATAAATACAAATAAGGGGACAGCGGCGAGAGTTTGTTCGGTCATTACCATCGAAAATTGTAGTGTCATTAAATAGAAAACTAATTTTCCAAAACCCAAATAACCAAAAACAAAACCTAAAAAAATAAGAGTAAATGAAATTGGGAAACCTATAAATATTGCAAACAACATCACACCAATAAGTATGAAACCTAAAATTGCTGGGTCTATTAAATGTGAAAGCATTAACTACCTGGCCATTTACCTTTGACGGCTGCGTAATAGCTTTTTAAAAGTTCTGAAACACCTTGAATAAGAAGAAAAACAATTCCAATCCATAGACAAGATTTTATTGGCCACATATATGGCATCCATGTTGTATCCATCCCTCTTTCATTTCTCATGATACTTTCTTGGACAAAACCTGTTGTCATATACAAAAAGACTATTAATCCTGGAAAGTAAAATAATAAGTAAAGCCAAAAATCTATTCTGCCTTGAGTTTTAACTTTAAAATTTCTATATAAAAAATCCGCTCTAATATGAACACCTTTTGAAAGAGCGTATCCTGCTCCTAACATAAATAACGCTCCATAAAAAAATCTGCTCATATCATAAGCCCAGATTGTAGGAGCTAAAAATAATTTTCTTGCTAAAACTTCATAAACCATCCCAAGCATTAGTGGGATCGTAATCCAGCAAACAATGTTTCCTATTGATTTACTAAATTTGTCTATGTTAACTATAGTTTTAGCCATCCAAGTTGGCATATCATCAGGCATCTTTCCAGATCCTGATCGCCTTTCGGCTATCATTTCATCTGAAATATCTAACTTTGGATTATCCGACATATAAATTTTAGAAAAAAAAAGCGGGCTTATAAAAGCCCGCTTAATAACTTTATTTATTTCTTCAACGAATTAGCATAAGCCATTCCTAGCTTAGCATTCGATGTTTGTGCACCAGACCAGAATGGTACAGCAGTATTAGCAAAGCTTATCATTGAGTCATAAACTTCTTTAAAGAATGCGTTTTCTTTTGCATTTTTCTCTAAAGTTGCTTTCGCTGCAGCCATATAAGCTGGGAAATAATCAGCTGGTGTATCTTCAAGTATCACACCATGATTTTCAGTTAGATCTTTAAGTGCTAATCCATTAGTATTGATTCTGTAAGCTAAAGCTCTCATCAACGATGCATCAGCAGCCATCTTCATTGAAAATTTCTCATGGTCGGTGAACTTATCGTAAGTGCTTTTGTTTAAGTAAAAGTCAGCATTTACGACTACTTGGTGTAAACCTTGTAGATAATAGTGTTTTAATACTTTATGTATACCAAACACTTTATCTGGTTGAGGACAACACCACTCAGCAGCATCAATAGTTCCCGCTTCCAATGCTGGGAGAATATCTCCACCACCCATTGCAACTGAAGCTATTCCAATATCTTTATAAGTTTGACCTGGAATTCCTGGAGGAGTTCTGAACTTAAATGTTCTGAAATCATCCATATCTTTGATTTTTCTTGGGAACCATCCTAAAGCTTCTGGACCAACTGGTTGAAGCATGAAACCTTTAATGTCTCTTTTCATTTCTCCCCAAAGTCTGTCATATAGTTGTTCTCCACCACCATATAAAAACCATGATAAAAATGCGATGTTATCAATTCCTACACCACCACCTGCTACTGGCGAACCAAATAACATAGCAGCTGGATGTTCTCCAGACCAATAGTGAGTCCAAGCAAATCCGCAATCAATCAAACCTTTATCAACAGCATCAAGAGTTTCTTTAACTCCAACCACTGTTCCTGCTGGCATAATTTCAAATTTTAAAGATCCACCTGTTAGTTTTGTTACGTTGTCAGTAAAGTCTTTTAACATTACCGCTTCATCACCTTTAGCGCTAATAACCGTCTGACACTTTAACGTTTTTGCAGCATTCGCATTTGAAATAAATCCAAATACTAAGAACGCAGCAAACAACGCTGAAACGATTTTTTTCATTATATCCCTCTCTTTTTATTTATAATGTGAAGATCCTCTCAAAAATCAAAGGCACATACAAGTGTCATTTCGACGTTTTTATGAGAAAAATGTTTAAAATCATTAAATATTCATTAAAGATTATTTATAAAAAATATGGATAAATTTGATTACATAATTATTGGTGCAGGATCCGCAGGCTGTGTCTTGGCTAATAGATTAACAGCAAACCCTGATACTAAAGTTCTTTTACTTGAGGCTGGTGGTAAAGACACTAATCCATGGATCCATATTCCAGGGGGTTATTTTAAAACCATGCACAATCCAGATACTGACTGGTGTTTTAACACGGAAAAAGAGCCAAACTGTGATAACAGGCAAATGGTTTATCCAAGAGGTAAAACACTAGGCGGAAGCTCATCTATCAATGGAATGCTTTATATTAGAGGTCAATCAAATGATTATAATTATTGGAGACAACTAGGTAATGTTGGTTGGTCATGGGATGATGTTCTACCTTATTTTAAAAAATCTGAAGATTTTCAATTTGGAGAAAATGAGTTTCATGGTTCTGGGGGTCCTATTGCAGTTGAGAAAATTAGAGCAACATTTAAAGTTCTCGATCTATTTTTAGAAGCTGCTGAAGAGCATGGTTATAAAAGAACTGATGATTTTAACAATGGTGATAATGAGGGAATGGGATATTTTCCATTCACAATTAAAAATGGCTTTAGATGCAGTACAGCTGTAGGTTATTTAAATCCAGTTAAGAGTAGAAAAAATTTAAAAATTATTACTAAGGCTCACATTAAAAATATAGAATTTGAAAATAAAAAAGCAAAAAAAGTAAATTATTGGATAGATGGAAAAGAATTTTCTGTTGAGACTAATAAAGAAATTATATTAAGCGCAGGTACAATTGGTTCACCTCATATATTACAAGCATCGGGAATTGGTCCAGGAGAACTTCTAAAAGAAAACAATATTAATGTTTTAAAAGATCACCAAGGAGTTGGAAGAAATCTAACTGATCATTTAATGCTAAGACCAGTTTATAAGATTAAAAATTTAGAAACTTTAAATGATATTTACTACAGCTTTACTAAAAAAATGTTATCTGGTTTGAAGTTTCTTCTATTAAGAAAAGGACCTTTAACAGTTGGTGCTAGTTATGTTTGTGGTTTTGTTAAAAGTGATGAGCATTTAGAAACCCCAAATCTTCAATTTCATATTTCACCAGCAAGTACCGATCTTTTAGGAAAATCTGCTTTACATAAATTTCCGGCGTTCACTCCAACAATTACAAATGTAAGACCAACAAGCAGAGGATCTATAGAATTAAAATCTCCAGACACCAGAGTTTCACCAAAAATAAAAATGAATTATTTATCAACTGATGAAGATCGTGAAATTGCTGGAAAAGCATTAAAGATTGTAAGAAAAATTGTGATGCAATCTAAAGCTTATAAAGATTATCAACCTGAAGAGCTTAGACCGGGAATCAATATTACTGATAATGAAGAATTAGCAACAGAAGCTGGAAAATTTGCGAATACTATTTTCCATCCAGTAAGCACATGTAGAATGGGTAAAGATGAAAATGCTGTTGTTAATGATCGATTAGTCGCTCACGGATTAGAAAATTTAAGGGTTGTAGATGCCTCTGTTATGCCTCATATCACATCAGGAAATACAAATGCACCGACAATAATGATTGCGGAAAAAGCAGCTGATATGATAATTGAGGATAGTAGAAGATGACCGAACAAATAGTAATTTTTTTTCAAATAGTTTTTATCGATTTAGTTTTAGCAGGAGATAATGCAATTATAATTGGAATGGTTGCATCTCAATTTCCAACTGAGCAGAGAAAAAAAATTATTTTTTGGGGAATTGGAGCAGCGGTAGTTTTAAGAATTATATTTACTCTTATAACAGCTTATCTATTACAAATCACAGGACTTAGACTTATAGGTGGAATATTACTTCTTTATATATGTTACAGACTTTACGTGGATGTAATTAAAATGAATGGTAATGCTGAAGAAAATGTAAAAAAAGTAGATAACAGTTCATTCATGAAGGCAATAACAACTGTAATTCTAGCAGATGTAACAATGAGTTTAGATAATGTATTGGGAGTAGCGGGAGCCGCTAGAGACCATTACATGTTATTGATATTTGGTTTAGTTTTATCAATAGTTTTAATGGCTACTGCAGCAACATTGATATCTGGCTGGATTAAAAAGTATAAATGGATAGGATGGGTTGGATTATTAGCAATATTATTTGTTGCAATAGAGCTAATATATACAGACGTAAAACTATTTTTATAAATGTATTTAAAAAAAATTAATTTAAAAAATAAAGTTGCTTTAGTAACTGGAGCTGGAAAAGGTATAGGTAGAGCTTGTTCTATTGCTCTTGCGGAAGCTGGTGCAACTATAATTGGAGTAAGTAGAACTACTTCTGATCTTGATAAACTTCAAAAAGATATAAAAAAAGTTAAAGGAAAATTAGTTAAAATAACTTGCGATATTATGAATTATAAAGATCTTTCTTCTAAATTAAAAAAAATTAAGAAAGTTGATATTCTTGTAAATAACGCAGGTACAAATATTCCTGAGCCTTTTGAAAAAATAAAACAGACAAGTATGAACTATCTTGTAGATTTAAATATGAAAGCAGCATTCAATGTTGCACAATTAGTAGTCCTAAAAATGTTAAAAAATAATAAAAAGGGTGGATCTATAATTAATATGTCCTCACAATTAGGGCATGTTGGAATGTCAGGTAGAAATATTTACAATATGACAAAATTTGGAATTGAGGGATTAACAAAAGGAATGGGAGTTGAACTTGCAACAAAAAATATTAGAGTAAACACTGTTGCACCTACATTTGTTGAAACTCCAATGGTTAAAAAATTCTTTAAAAATAAAAAATTTAAACAGCTTGCTTTAAGTAATATTCCAATGGGAAAAGTTGCTACAGAATCTGATGTGGCTACAGCAGTATGTTTTTTAGCGTCAGATGCAGCAAGTATGATAACCGGGACATCAATTGTAATTGATGGGGGTTGGACAGCAAAATAATGAAAAAATTGTTGCTTTTTTTAGCAATTATATTTTCTACTCACTCTCATGCTTTAGAGTTTCAAGGTAAATTTTTACAAGGACATTTTATTTTAGGTAAAGCAGAAACTGGATCAAAGGTATTTGTAGATAAAACACAAGTTAAAGTATCTGAGGATGGATATTTCGTATTCGGTATAGATAGAGATAGAAAATTCGATGTAGCTATTACTGAAATAAATAATGGTAAAAAAAACAAAATTATAAAAAAAGTTTTTAAAAGAAAATATAATATTCAAAGAATAGATGGTCTGCCTGAAAATAAAGTTACACCACCAGAGTCTGTTTATAAAAGGATTAAAGAAGAAAATGGAAGAATTGGAAAGGCAAGAGCCATCAATTCAGATTTAACTTTTTTTACTGAACAATTTATTATGCCAGTTAAAGGAATAATTAGTGGAGTTTACGGTAGCCAAAGAATTCTTAATGGTAAACCAAAATGGCCTCACTATGGAATTGATATTGCAGCTAAACAGGGAACCGAAATAAAATCATCTGGAACAGGAGTAGTCACAATGGCGGAAGATGATCTTTATTATACAGGTGGTACTGTAATAATGGATCACGGACACGGAATTTCAACAATATATTCACATCTTGAGAATGTAATGGTTAAAGTTGGTGATGAAGTTAAACAAGGAGAAATTATTGGAACTGTTGGATCTACAGGAAGATCAACTGGGCCTCATTTAGATTTTAGGATAAATTGGTTTCAAACTAGACTTGATCCTATGAGCATTCTTCAATAAGTTCTGGCTATGAAAAATGAAATTAATCGTATCGCTGGAAGACTCGTTAAAGCTTTCAACACAAATACAGTCATCAATCCTATCCCAGTAAAATATTGTAAAAATATTAATTTAGCTAACAAACTTAGGAAATTGTGTGAAGATCAAATTAAAGATGAAACAATTGGAATAAAAGCAGGTGGAACTGGAATTCAAGCTTTAAAAAAATTAAAGGAAAAAGAACCTTTTACAGCTAAAGTTTTTAAAAAAAGGTTAGTTAAATCTGGTCAAAATGTAAAAATTAATCAACACACTAAAGGTATAGAAGTTGAAGTTTATTATCTTATCAAAAAATCTTTCTTTGATTTTAAAGGAAAAGTTACAAAATCAAATGTAACAAAATTTATTAAATTTATGGGGCCTTGTTTTGAAATAGTTGGATTTAGACAAAGAAATAAAAAATTTACATATTTGGGAGATATTTGTGGGGATTTTGGATTTAACATCAAATTTGTTGTTGGAAGAAAAACAAAATTTAAAAAATTAAACCTAAATAATTTAAAAACTTCACTGTTCAGCAATAAAAATGGAGTAAAAGTTAATGGTAATACAAATATTGTTTATATTAACCCATTAAATTCTTTAAGATTCGTTTTAAATAAAGTTAAAAAAGAAAAGATAAACTTAAATAAAGATTTTTATGTTTTCACGGGTTCAACTGTGGGAGTAGTTCCATTTAAAGGAAAAGGATTATACAAAGGAACAGTTGATAAAATTGGTTCTGTTAGTGTTAACATTCGTTAATGGGTCTTCATTTTAGTAAAGAAGAATTCTCAAATAGAAAAGAAAAGACACTTAACTCTATGAAAAATGAGGGTGTAGATGCTCTTATAATGTTTAGACAGGAGTCTATGTATTGGCTCACTGGTTACGACACTTTCGGATATGTTTTTTTTCAAGCATTAGTTTTAGATCAAAAAGGTAACTTAATATTATTAACTAGAGCCCCTGATTTAAGGCAAGCTCAAAACACTTCAAATATTAGTGATATTAGAATTTGGGTTGATAAAGATGGTGCAAATCCTGCTGATGAACTTAAAATAATTTTAGATGAGCTAAATTTAAAAGGAAAAAAAATTGGTGTTGAATATGAAGCATACGGTCTAACAGGAAGAAATGCTTTAAGACTTAATAAAGTTTTAAAAAACTATTGCTCAATTGAAGATAAGTCAGAACTAATTACAAAACTAAGAGTAATAAAATCTAAAGAGGAAATTAGATATGTAAAAAAAGCAGCAAATTTGGCTGACAAAGCTTTAGATGAAGTTTGGAAGCATGCAAAAGCAGGAGTGAGTGAGTCTAAAATTTTAGCTGAAATGAACAGAGTTATATTTGAAGGAGGTGGAGATTATCCTGCTAATGAATTTATTATTGGATCTGGCAAGAATGCCCTACTCTGTCGATATCAAGCAGAAAAACAAATACTTAATAATCAAGACCAGTTAACCATTGAATGGGCTGGAACTTATAGGCACTATCATTCTGCAATGTTTAGAACAATACCCATAGGAAAAGCAGATCCTAAGCATCATAAAATGCATGAAGCATGCGTTGAGGCTTTTACAAATTGTGAAAATAAATTAAAGCCTGGAAATAAAATTGGAGAAGTTTTTGACATTCATGCAAAAACTTTTGATGATCATGGATTTAAAAATTCAAGAATGAATGCATGTGGCTACTCATTAGGTGCAACTTTTTCACCAAACTGGATGGATTGGCCAATGCTTTACACAGGAAATCCTTACGTTATAGAACCAGGTAACATCTTCTTCATGCACATGATCTTGATGGACTCTGATAATGAATTAGCAATGAATTTGGGGGAAACTTATTTAGTCACTGAAAGAGGCAATGAAAGGTTGGGCAATCAAAAACTAGATCTTGTTATTTTATAAATTAGCCTTTTCTTTTAAAGTTTAAAATACCCTTATTTAATTTTTATTTTTTAGAATTAATGTCAATTTTTGAATAAAGTATCTGAGATATATTATTTCCATCTAAATTGCCAGGTCTGTAAATACCATATTTAATTCTTGGAGTGCCCCTTTTTGGAAAATAAGTTTTGATTTTATTAAAAATAATATCATTATTTAAATAAATAGTCACATATCCAGTTTCCGTATTTTTATCAATTTTAGATAAAATTACTCTAAAATATTGCCATTCATTTTTTAAATTTGATAGAGGAATATTTTTTTTATTTAAATGATAATGTTTTTGATCAGCATACATATAGTCTATTTGTAAATATGATGGATGAGTTGAAGTAGATGCATAAAAACCATCATCAAATTTTAACATTAAAGATGGCCAAACACTTTTTGCTGATTTATTATAATTATGAATTTGAAAAAATGTTTCTCTTTCACCTGTAAAACCTTCATCAATTTTAACTTTAAAAGAAATTTCGTGTATCTTATTTTTTGAAAGTGTATTTCTTTGTGCTAACTCTGCCCTTTCCCAGTAAGGAGCTCCAGATCTTGACTTATTATCTGAAGAACAACCTCCTTTGTTCTTATCTTTTAATGTAAATAGAGTATATTTTTCTCCATCAATCTTTATTTTTTTTATTGAACCTTTGGGGACCTTACAATTTTTTTCAAAAGATACTGCAATTGAATTTGATGTGAAAAGAGAAAACATTAACACTAGAGAGATGTACAAACATTTTTTTTTCATAAAATAATTTTAATCAATTTTATAAAAATTAGGTAATCAAAAATTAGATCTTACAATTCTTTAGTGCAACCAAAGAAAGAAATGTATTTTTCATTATCTTTAGTATTCATATTTTTTGTAACTTCGTGAATTAATTCACCGGTTGATCTATTTAAAAATACTGACTCCGAGTATTTTCTTTTTTTATCTATGTTTTTAAATAAAATTGTATCGTTTTTTGCTATTCTAACGTCATCTTTATTTATATCTGAATAAGTATCTATAAATTCTGATAAACCATTAATTTTTAATATACTTGGTTGTGCTGCTACAACTTTTAATACTTTGTTTTTATCAACTTCAATATTGTCTGCAGTAAAAGTTTGATAATTAAAATCTTTATTTTTGATCATTATTTTTTCTAATTTACAATCAAATGTGATTTTAAAATCATGGATGATATCTGTATTTTTTGAATAGCTAATGGATGTTGAAAAAAGTAAAATTACTATTGAAAATAATATTTTCATTTAATTACCATATCGTATTTTATTATGTAAATCGTGTGCACTTTGCCACCCATTTTCTAATCTTGGTCCTCCAAAATAATCACCGCATAAACCTAATTTTAAAGACTTATTCCACAACGATAATTGTTTAAGTGGCTTTGAATTGGATGAATACATCCAGCCATGAATTCTTGAATGATAAATTTTTTTTATTTTTAACTTTGTTAATTTCTCAAATTTTTTAACAAGCTGGTTGGTATAGTATTTTCTTTTATTTCTATAATCTTTAGTGAATTTATTGCCGTATTTGTATGTGCTTTGAAGTGTCCATAAATCATACTTATAATTAAATCTTTTCTTACTATTTTCGTATGCAGCCCAACCAAGCATCTCATCATTAAAAAAATAACTGCTATTTATTTGTTTAAGTTTATTTGTAATAATCATAACTGTTAAATTCGCATCCATCTTAACTTTTTGATTTAAATAAGATTTATTTAAGTATTTTTGTCCTAATTTCTTAGTTTGAGGAAATGGGCAAGTCAAAATAAGATTTTTACATTTTTGTTTTACATCATTTTTGAATGTTAATTCCCAATAATCGTTTAATCTCTTTATATTTGTAAGCTCATGTTCAAAATTACATTTAATTTTCTGTAATAAATGTTTGCTAATAGAGTTGTTTCCTTTTGTTCCAATTAATTTTAAATGATTTTTAATTTCTTTGACTGTTTTATGCAGAAATAAATGATTTCCTCCCCACTTTTTTAAAACTTTTTTTTTAATAAGTTGATTGGTAAATGTTTTAAATTTTGTAGATTTTGGAGAGATATATTGAAGTCCATGGTCAAATCCGACTTCTTCTTTATATTTCTTAAATGAACTTCTTCCACCATATCCTCTTGCTTTATCATAAACTGCAACGGAATATTTTTTATTTAATAAGTTAGCGATTGTTGACCCAGAAATCCCTGATCCTATAATGCAAAAATCAAGCATGATTTGTAACTTGATTGATTAACAAAGATACTCAAGTGCCTTAAGTATTCCACCTTTTTTATAAGGTATTTTAGATTTCATTAAACCCATTTCAACACCTGCCAATGTTCCAGCTAACATTAGTTCATTAAAATCACCTAAGTGGCCAATTCTAAAAATTTTACCAGCAACTTTTGCAAGTCCTGTACCTAATGACATATTATAGTGATCTAAAATAGTTTTTCTTAAAAAATCTGCATCATGACCATCTGGAACCATTACTGCTGTTAATGAATCAGAGTATTCTTCAGGGTTTTTACAAAGTATTTCTAATCCCCACGAGTTAACTGCAACTCTTGTGGCTTCTGCAAATCTTTTGTGTCTTTTGAAAACATTATCTAAACCTTCTTCTGTAAGCATATTGATTGCTTCATCCAAACCATAGAATAAATTCGTGGCTGGTGTGTAAGGAAAGTAACCTTTTTTATTGTTTTCTAACATCGGTCCCCAATCCCAGTAAGATTTTGGTAATTCAGATGTTTTATACGCTTCTAAAGCTTTAGAACTTATTGCATTAAAAGAAAGTCCTGGTGGTAATAGTAATCCTTTTTGAGAACCACCAACAGTTACATCAACTTTCCACTCTTCATGTCTATAATCAATAGAGCCTAATGAAGATATCGTATCAACAAATAATAAAGCTGGATGTTCCGCATTATCCATAGCTTTTCTAATTTCTCCAATTCTACTTGTAACACCTGTAGAAGTTTCATTATGTACAGCACAAACTGCTTTAATTTTTTTATCTTTGTCTTCTTTTAGTTTTTGTTCAACGATGTTTGGATCAACACCTGTTCTCCAATCACCTTCAACAAAGTCTACTTCAATTTTAAATTTTTGAGCAATATCCCACCAAAGAGTTGAGAAATGTCCAGTTTCAAACATCAAGATTTTATCTCCAGCACTTAAAGTGTTTACAAGTGCAGCTTCCCAAGCACCCGTTCCTGAAGCCGGAAAAATTATTACAGGTTCAGAAGTTTTGAAAATTAATTTTATTCGATCTAAAACTCTTAATCCTAATTCAGCAAAGTCTGGACCTCTATGATCTATAGTTGGATAATCCATAGCTCTTAGAACTCTATCTGGAACGTTTGTTGGTCCTGGAATTTGCAAAAAATGTCGACCAGGTCTTATATTATTTGAAATTGCCATACCGCTGTATATGCTAAAGAAATTATATAAGCAAATTTATAATGTATGACAAATAGTAGTAATTTAATTGAAAGCTTAGAGGTTTATGTTCTTAATAATCCAGATGAAGTAAAACCACATTGGGTTAGTCACTTTATTGTACCAACCGCTAATGAACTCTTAATTAAAATTAAAACTAAAGATGGTCATTCAGGATTTGGTTTAGCAACAAGCTACACTGATATAGCTCCTATCATCAAACCATTTTCAAATGGCTTACAAGATTTAATAATTGGAGAAGATCCATTTTGTTCTGAAAAAATTTATGAAAAAATTTTCAAATTAACTGATACTCGAACCAGTAGCGAAAAAGGCTGGAGCAGAGAAGCATTAATCAGAATTTCAGCAGCTTTAGATATTGCGTGTTGGGATTTGATAGGAAAAGCTTCAAACATCCCATTGTATAAATTATTTGGTGGATACAGAAATAAAATTCCTGTTTATGTTACATGTGCTTACTACAGAGATGGTAAAGATGAAAAAGAATTAAGAGATGAAATTCAAAAATTATTAAATATCGGTCATCAAAGTTTTAAAGTTAAAGTTGGAGGACTTAGTATCAAAGAAGATGCTAAGAGATTAGAGATTATTAGAGATGAAATAGGAGATCAAAAAGGTTTAATGATTGATGTCAATAGAGCATGGGATCTAAAAACTGCAATTGAAGGTGTAAAAGAATTTGAGAGATTTAATCCTACATGGATTGAAGAACCAGTTAGATGGGAAGATGATAGAAGAACTTTAAAACTTTTATCAAAGCAAACCAAAATTCCATTGTCAGGTGGTGAAAGTGAAATAACTATTTATGGATGTAGGTCCATGATTGAAGAAGAGGCAATACAAATTTTACAATTTGATTGCACAATGTTTGGTGGTTTTACTAATGGAAAAAAACTTTCAGCTTTATGTGAATTAAATCATATAGATGTAGCTCCACATCATGATTGTTATATTCATGCTCCATTAGTAGCATCAACTCCAGCTGGGAGAATTGTTGAGTCATTTGATGATGAAAGAGATCCTCTTCAAGCTCAATTATTTGAAAATCCACACAAAATGAGTGATGGATGGATACATTTAAATGAAAAACCTGGTTTAGGTTTAGAGATTTCACAGGCCGCGTTAAAAAAGTTCGGTAAACTGGTTTACAAAAATAAATAAACCTTTAATTAAGTTTTATGCGGTTTAATTCAGATCAGATACAAAAAATTGGTAAAGAAATTAGTAGTAAAGTTAATGGAAAAACTTTATTCGATGAATTCTCACGTGGAAGATACAGTACCGATGCTTCTGTATATCAAATTAAACCACTTGGTGTAGTTCTTCCAAAAGATACTAATGATGTTTTAAGTTTAATGGAATATTCGCAAAAGAATTCTGTACCTCTATTAGCGAGAGGAGGTGGAAGTTCTCAATGTGGTCAGACTGTTGGCGAAAGTGTTGTACTCGATTACAGCAAACATCAAAATAAAATTTTAGAACTTAATGTTGAAGAAAAATATGTATGGGTTCAGCCAGGTGTCGTATTAGATCATCTAAATGCTTATTTGAAGCCTCATGGTCTTTGGTTTCCAGTAGACGTTTCAACAAGCAGTAGAGCAACTATTGGAGGGATGTCAGCTAACAACTCTTGTGGATCAAGATCTTTATATTATGGCAACATGGTTCATAACGTATTAGCAATTGAAGCAATATTGGATGATGGCTCCATATTTAATTTTGATCAAATAAATAAGAATTATTTAGCTACAAAGAACAATCAAGATAGACTCTATAAAATCATAGATAAATTCATAGATGTGAGACAACAGGTTGGAGGCGAAATTGATGCTAATTGGCCAACAACGCAAAGAAGAGTTGGGGGATATAATATCGACTTAATTGATCCAGAAGGATTTAATTCATCAAATCTTCTTGTTGGCTCTGAAGGAACATTATCTTTATTTAATAAAATAAAATTAAAATTATCAGAAATACCAAAGAACAAAATTTTAGGTGTCTGCTACTTTGATAATTTCCATCAAGCAATGGAATTATCAAAAGAGATTGTAAAATTAAAACCAACTTGCGTTGAGTTGATGGACCAAAATTTATTAAATTTAGCGAAAGAAATCCCGATGTATGCTGGAGGTATAAAAAAATACATCAAAGGAAATCCTGAAGCTGTTTTGATGGTAGAATTTATTGATACTGAAAAAAGTGCATATGAAAAGAAAATAAAGGATCTAGAATATTTAGTTTTAAATCAAAACAAAAAAAATCAGTTTTCATATTATTCAGATCTTTCAGAACAGAAAGAGGTTTTTGAAATAAGAAAAGCTGGATTAAATATTTTGATGTCAATGAAAGGTGATAGAAAACCAGTTGCCTTCATTGAAGATTGTGCAGTTTCTTTAGAACACTTAGCTGACTACACAGCTAGATTAAAAGAAATATTTAAAAAATATGGAACAAGTGGAATGTTTTATGCACATGCATCTGTTGGAACTCTCCATGTAAGACCAGTTTTAAATATGAAATCAGACAAAGATATACAAAACATGAGATCCATATCTGAAGAAGCTTTTGAAATGGTTAAAGATTATAAAGGTTCTCATTCTGGTGAGCATGGTGATGGAATTGTTAGATCAGAATTTCATGAAATGATGTTTGGTAAAAAAATCACAAATGCATTTGAAGAAATAAAAGATACGTTCGATAGTAAAAACCTTCTAAATCCAGGTAAAATTGTTCGACCGTTTAAATCAAATGATAGATCTTTAATGAGATACAAATCAGGTTATCAAACAGAAAATATAGATACACATTATGATTGGTCAAACTGGGGCCAATTCTCTGATGCTGTTGAGATGTGTAATAACAATGGAGCTTGTAGAAAATTAGATTCTGGTGTGATGTGTCCGTCATACAGAGTAACTAAAGAAGAAAAAGATTTAGTCAGAGGTAGAGCGAATACTTTAAGATTAGCTTTGTCTAATCAACTTCCAGAGGGTTCATTTGCATCAAAAGAAATGTATGAAACTATGGAGTTATGTGTGAGCTGTAAAGCTTGTCAAAGAGAATGTCCTATGTCGGTTGATATGGCTAAGATGAAATCTGAGTTTCTCTCTCATTACTATAAAAAATTTAGTATGCGAATTAAAGATAGAGTTATCTCAGATATGCCAAGACTTATTTGGTTATTAAAGATTGTTGCTCCTATATTCAACAAGGTTAAAAACCTACCACTAATCTCAACAATCGTTGAAAGGTTTGGTTTTGCAACAGCAAGGTCTATGCCTGAAGTTCAAAACCAGAACGCGTTACGAGAGATTTATGAAAGTCAGACAGTATCAGAAAATAAAGTAATTTTGTTTGCAGATACATTTAATATTAATTTTGAAAATGAAAATTTAGTTTATGCAATTAAAGTATTAAATAAATTTGGATATCAAGCGGTTATACCAAGTTTTGGTAAAGATAAATTAAAGAGACCCCTTTGTTGTGGCAGAACTTATATTTCTTACGGTCAATTAGACAAAGCCTCTGAAGAGCTAAATAGATTTAATGATTACGTTATCCAAAATAATTATATTGATTTACCAGTTGTTGGTATTGAACCATCCTGTTTATTAACTTTTAATGATGAATATCAAACTTTAAAAAATGTGAAAAATAAAGAACAGATTAAAAATAAATTTTATCTGCTTGAGGAATTTATTTTAGAACAAATAAGAAATAATAATAATATTAAAGCTAATAAGTTTGATCAAAATGTATTAATCCACGGGCACTGTCATCAAAAATCACAAGATAGAATGAAGGGTCTAACTAATCTTTTATCAGAATTAAATATTAATAATAAAATGATAGATTCTAGTTGTTGTGGAATGGCTGGTTCATTTGGATATGACAGTAAAACTTACGAGGTATCCAAAAAAATGGCAAATCTTTCTTTGATACCTGCAATCAATAATAGTGATGAAAAACATTTTATAGTTGCAAATGGTACAAGCTGTAGACATCAAATATCTGATTTATCTGATAAAAAAGGTAAGCATGTCTCAGAATTATTATTTAAAATTTTTGAAACTGTTAATTAAAGAATTACTTTTCTATTATAAAAATCTTCAATTTGGTCATCTTTGTAACCAAAGATTTGCATAACCTCTTTAGTATGTTCTCCTAAGTTTGGAGCGCCTTTTGACTTTTCGGTTTTGCTCTTTGAAAATTTGATAGGCATACCAATAGCCTTACTTTTACCAGCTTTTTTATTATCTACTTCTATAACCATTTCTCTCTCAATTGTTTGAGGATCTTTAAACATGTCTGTTATAGAGTTAATAGGTCCACATGGTAATCCATTATCATCAAAGATTTTTAACCATTCACTAGAAGTTTTTTTAATTAGTTCTTCGTTAAGAATATCAACTAATTCTTTTAAATTTTGTTTTCTATTTAAATTAGATGAAAATTTTTCATTTTCTTGCAAGTCTTCACGACCAATTGCTTTAAGTAACATCAACCAAGTGTTTTGATTTGAAGCACCTACCGTAATCCATTTATCTTTTGTTTTAAATGCTTGATAAGGAGCTGTTAAAGGATGTGCTGAACCTAAAGGTCCAGGTGACTTTCCAGTTGCACCTGCTATAGCAGACTGCCAATAAGTATGAACAATACCTGCTTCATATAAAGATGTATCAACTTTTTGCCCTTCACCTGTTTTTTCTCTGTGAACTAATGCTGCTAAAATTCCACTAGCCGCAAGTAACCCAGCTGTAATATCTGTTATAGGTGCACCTACTTTCATAGGTGGTTTATCTTTGCTTTCGCCAGTAATGCTCATTAATCCACTCATTCCTTGAGCGACTAAATCAAATCCTCCTTTATCTGCATAAGGACCAGTTCTACCGTATCCAGATATTTCGCATAAAATGATTTTAGGATTAATTTCTGACATAACATCATATCCAACTCCTAATTTTTCTAATGTCCCTTTTCTAAAATTCTCTAAAACCACATCAGAATTTTTTACCATTGTTTTAAATATCTCTATTCCATCTTTGTCTTTTAAATTTAATGCGATACCTTTCTTGTTTCTATTCATCATCATGAAAGCTGCAGACTCACCGTTAATTTCTGGTGGTAAGAAGTTTCTGGTATCGTCTCCACCGGGTGTCTTTTCTATTTTAATTACCTCTGCACCTAGATCAGCTAATAATAATCCACAAGTTGGGCCAGCCATTATTTGTGCCATCTCAAGTACACGAATGCCTTTTAATGATGCGGTCATCTATTACTTATTTTTGAATTTTGGTTTTGTTTTATTTAAAAAAGATTGATATCCGATTTTGAAATCTTGGGTATCATAACATTTGTAACCTAGATTATTTATTTTTTCTGTGACTTTTCCATTTTTTAAGATGTTTCTTGCAAATTGCTTGTGCCACCTTGCAACTTTTGGAGCGCCTTCGCATATTAATTCAGCTGATTTATATGCTTCTTTTTCTACATCTTTATCATTCACTACTCTATTAACTAGCCTCTTTTGAAAGGCTTCATCAGCTCCAAACACTCTTCCTTCAAATAATATTTCCATTGCAGTTGTGTAATTGGTTACTTTTAAAAGCACCTCAAGCTCTTTTGCAGCCATTGTTAAGCCTAATCTTTTAATTGGAACTCCAAACCTAGAGCTTTTGCCACAAATTCTAATGTCACAACATCCTGCTATTTCCAATCCACCACCAACACATATTCCTTCTATCAAAGCAATTGTTGGTATTGGACAATCAAAAATTGCTCCAAGTGTTCCGTGTAAAAATTTACCGTAAGATTTTGCTAATTTTGATGAAGATCTTTGTTTTTTAAATTCTCCAATATCATTTCCTGGTGAAAAAGATTTACCACCCTCTCCTCTTATAATAATACATCTTAAATTTTTATTCTTAGATAACTTTTTGAAAACTTTGCCAAGCTCAATCCACATTGGCTTAGTCATTGCATTTAGTTTTTCTGGTCTATTAATAATAACTTCAATTAAATGTTTATTTTTTTTATTTACTTTAATTAATTTGCTCATTTAGCTCCTATAAAAAAACTCAACTAATGTCATTGGTATAGCTGGAACATAAGTTACTAACATTAACAATACTAATAATACACATATAAAAGATATATTCGATCTTGTTACATCCCATATGTCTGCTTTTGCAACGGAACAAGCCGTAACTAGAACACTTGCAACAGGTGGTGTTTGTTGACCAATTGCTAAATTTAAAGTTACAATTATACCAAAGTGAACTGGATCAATACCTACCGCATTAACTAATGGCATTACAATTGGAACTGTCAAAATTATTGCAGCAACCGAATGTAAAAAGAAACCTATTACTAAAAGAAATACATTAAGTATTCCTAAGACTGCATATTTATTATTTGTAAAATCAATAATTGACTCTGCAACTTTTTGTGGGATTTGTTCAATTGTTAAAAATTCACCAAGTAATACAGATGCAGCTACTAATAACATTACTGAAGCAGTTTGAATTGCTCCTTCACAAGCTGACTCGTATAATCTTTTAAAATCTATTTCTTTATAAATAAATCCAATAACTAATGATGCTACAACCGCTAAACCTGCTCCTTCAGTTGCGGTTACTACTCCTCCAAAAATTCCACCTAAGATAATAATTGGTAATAAAAATGCTAATGCTGCATCTTTTGCAGTTTTCTTAACATTTGGAATATTAAATGTTTCTTCAACAGGAAAATTTTTACGTCTTGCAGTAATATATGCTGCTAACATTAAGAAGAAGCCACCTATTACTCCTGGAACAATTCCAGCTACAAACAATTGTACTACTGAACTTTGAGCCATTACTGCATAAACAATCATTGGTATTGAAGGTGGAATAATTATCGCTAATGATGCTGAAGATGAAGTTACTGCAGCAGCGAAGGGACCTGGATATCCTTTTTTCTTCATCGCTGGAATTAAAATAGATCCAAGTGCTGCAACATCTGCAACTGCAGATCCTGAAATTTCAGCAAAAAACATAGAGGTGGCAATGTTAATCATGCTAAGACCACCCTTGATAAATCCAACAAGCGCTGAAGCAAAAGCAATTAATCTTCTAGAAATACCTGCACTATTCATTATTGATCCAGCTAGGATAAATAATGGAATAGCAATCAATGGAAACTTCATCGATCCATCAAACATAACGATTGCTGTATCAATTAAAAAACTTGTTCCCGTCTTCAATACCATTGCAATAATTGTTGTTACTGCAAGGCCAATAGCGATAGGTACATTTATAGATAAAAGAAGTAGAAGAACTGCAAACATTGTAAGAATTATCATTAAATATCTCCTGTTTGCTCCTCACCTGTTGTTTGAAGAACTAAATTTTTATAATCTTCAGGAATTCTTAAAGTTTCAGATAAAATAAATAAACATGATGCAATGGGAATAACTGATTGCACAAAAGTTTGCGGAACCCACTCTAATGTTACTAAAGTTTCTCCTGTTATAAGAGTTAAAACTAAATAACCATAGTAAGCCAATAATATTAAAAAACCATAAACAACTAATTTTGACACTACAAAGAAAATTTTTCTAAGAGCTAACGGAAAGGCTTTGAAAATACTTGGAACACTTATATGAGAACCTTTTAAAGCTGCGTAAGCTGAACCATAATAAGTTATCCAAGCAAGCTGAACAGCTGCAACCTCGTCATACCAAACTAAAGCACTGCCAGCAAAACGAAAAGTAACACCAAGCAAAACTGTTACTGCTAATGCTACCATCATTATAAACAGTATTAGTTTTAATATTTTTTCGTAAGAATTTATAAATTTTTGCAATGTCATTTTTTTTCAGGCCCTCTGGTAGAGGGCCTGTTACAAATTATGTTAATTTGCTAAAGACGATACTTTATCAATTAACGCACCACCAGTTGGTACTTCTGACGCGAATTGATCGTATATTCCTTTACTTGCACTAATGAAAGCACCTTTGTCAGCTTCATTAACTTGAACTCCAGCTGATTTGATAACTCCCAATAAAGATTTTTCAAGATTAGCAGCTTCAGCGTACACAAATTTTTGCGTATCTTTAGCAGCTTGCTCTAAAATACTTTGTACATCTGCAGGAAGTTTACTCCAGTGGTCTTTATGTACTGTTACATAAGCAGGAGTGTAAACGTGACCTGTGATTGATAAATATTTTTGAACTTCTTGGAATTTAGCACTAGCAATCTGAGCATATGGGTTTTCTTGTCCATCCATAGTTCCTGTTTTCAAAGCAGTAAATACTTCTGAGAAAGACATTGGAGTTGGGTTTGCACCATATGATTGGAACATTTTAACTCTCCATTTTGATTTAGGTGTTCTTAATTTAATTCCTTTTAAGTCACCTGGAGTGTTAATTGGTCTAGTGTTGTTTGTGATATGTCTAAATCCATTTTCCCAAACAGCAATAACTTTGTATCCAGTTTTATCTTCAAGATTTTTAAACATTCCTGGTAAAACTTGGCTTTCAACTTTATTCATGTGTTTTCTGTCTTTAATAATGAAAGGCATATCAAATACACCAAACTCATCATGAATAGATGCCATTACTGATGAAGGTAACCACATGTTAACTGTACCTAATTTTAGTTTTTGCATTCCTTGTTTGTCTTTACCAAGTTGCGAAGAACCAAAAACAGTTACTTTTCCTTTGCTGCCTAATCTCTCATTTGCAAGTTTAGCAAAATGATCAACTGATGCAGAAAATAAAGATCCAGGTTTTCCTACGTGTCCAAATTTTACTTCAGTTGAATTTGCTGAGAAACTTAGAAATAGAGAAGATAATAAAACAACAATTATTTTAAAATATTTGTTCATATTTCCCTCTTAAGTTAGTTTTTTAAAACAGCTTACAGAAAATATGGTTGCAGTGCTAGGGATTAAATTGGCGTATCGGAAAAAAATTATCGATCTTTAAATTCGAGATTGCCTCTGGAGTCGACACTCTTTTTGACATGCTGATAGTAAGTAGGATTATCAATCAGTCTTGACATATCTATGCCCTTATTCTCATAACGTCTTTTTATTGTCATTCTTGGGATAATTACGAGGTTCATATTATCAATGAAGTCCTCGGTCCACTCTTTTTCTATCTTATCTTTGACCAATCTTTTCAAAAATGCTCTCAGATCAGAGCAACTAAGGTGTTTAATTTTTTCGTTATACAATACCATTTTGATGAATATATAATCTTGGTGTTATCTTGCAAGTTTAATGAATATATCTCCCATACCTGACTGAAGCTGATCTAATGGAGTATTGTTTCTAAGAGTGCAATATCTGCCTGTCACCTGGTGCCTGTCAATTGCATTAACATTATATTGAGTGCAGGTTTTAGCTTTGTGTAATAAACCAATGACCAGTTTTCCATCTACTACTGAAACTTGTTTCGTATCTAAGTCATTGCCATTACAAAAATATTTTTTGTTTACCCTTTCAGGAAAATCTGTTTTCCCACAAGGATTTTCAATTGTGAACACATAAAATTCTTTTTCTATACCTTTAAATTTATGTTTCATTTTAGTTGTTTTTGAATATTTCATTAAATCACAGGAACATGGAATACAGCATCTATAATATTCACCACATATTTTCT
>CACAZW010000009.1 GCA_902537055.1 uncultured Pelagibacteraceae bacterium | reverse complement strand
AGCCGAATTGATTGCAGGGAGTGGGAAAAAATGTACTCATTACTTTTGTAAAAAATGTGGGGTTTATATTTATGCTGATTATGAATTTGCAATTAGAAGATTAACAGTTAGAACAAAGACTCTTTTGAAACCGAAAGATTTTCCACCTCAAGCACATATATTTGTAAAAGATAAGGATCCATGGATAAACATTGTAAACAAAGATATTTGCTATGATGAAATGTATGATCCTAAAATTGCTTGGCCTAAAGAAAGTTTAGATAGATATAAAAAATATCTTGAGACTAATTAAGGATAAAATCAGCCGCTCTTTCGCCTATCATTAAAGTTGGTGCATTTAAATTACCACTTGTAATCTCTGGCATAACCGAGGCATCTGCAACTCTTAAATTTTCTAAACCGTGAACTTTCAATTTTTCGTCAACTACCGCCATTTTGTCCACACCCATTTTTAATGTGCAGGATGGATGATAAGCTGTCTCGGCTTTTGATCTAATATACTCTGTAATTTGCTCATCATCAGTTGCTCTTTCACCTGGACCAATCTCTTTTCCAGCATAAGGCTTCATTGAGTCTTGACCTAAAATCTTTCTAGCTACACGAACACATTTAATTGTTTCTTTTAAATCATATTCATCTTCTAAATAATTAAATTGAATTTTTGGGTAATCGTATGGATTTGAACTATTCAATTTAATATGTCCTCTACTTTTAGGTTGATTCAAACTCGCGTGTAATTGATAACCATGTCTGTCAGGGTCAACTAATCCATGATCGATTACAAATGCTGGAAAAAAATGAAATTGAATATTCGGATAGCTTTTGTCTTCTGAAGATTTGCAAAAACCACCTGCTTCTAAAAATGAAGTAGAACATGGGCCACTTTTTGAAAGAAACCATTGAATACCAATTTTAAGCATATTTATTTTGTTAACATAAGAATAGAGAGTATCTTTAGTTTTGCATTCTTGTTGAATGTAGGTTTCTAAATGATCTTGTAAATTTTGACCCACTCCTTCTAAAGAGTGGATAACGTTAATCCCTTTATCTTTTAAATCTTTTTCAGGTCCAACACCTGATAACAACAATAGTTGTGGTGAATTGATTGAACCTCCACTCAACACAACTTCTTTATTTGAATAAACTTTTGTGACTTTATTTTTTATATTTACTTCTATTCCGACTGCTTTCTTTCCTTCAAAAATAATTCTTTCAGCAAACGAATTTGTAAAGACTTTTAAATTTTTTCTTTTTTTTGCTGGTTCTAGATAATATTTAGAAGCGCTAGCTCTTTGTCCTTTATGAATTGTAATATCATACATTCCAAATCCCTCTTGATCTTCTCCGTTCATGTCATCATTTTTTTTATATCCTGCTTCGACAGAAGCATTAATAAAAGCACTAAACAATGGATTTTTGTTTTTGGATTGATTTACTGGTAAAATTCCTTTCCCACCTCTGAATTTATTCTCTCCTTCAGACCATGTCTCAATTTTTTTAAAAAATGGTAAAACATTTTCATAAGACCATGATTTTAGACCAAATGAAGCCCATCTTTCATAATCATTTTTGTTTCCTCGAACGTAAACCATCCCATTATGTGCAGAACAACCGCCTATCATTTTTCCTCTTGGGCAAAATAATCTTCTATTATTTAAATTAGGTTCTGGTTCCGAATAATATTTATAATTATATTTTGGATCATGCATTGCATACAAAATTGCCAAAGGCATATTAACCTTCCAAATATCACTAGATCCACCTGCTTCAAATAAAGCAACTTTAAATTTACCATTTTCGCTTAGTCTATTTGCAAGAACACAACCTGCTGTACCAGCACCGATTATTATATAATCGAAATTCATTTTAATTTTAATTTTAATAATTCTTTGTATTGATTAATATTTTTCATTTTAATACTAACTTTTTTTGATGCTTCATCAAATTTTCTGAGAAGTATGGAACTTTTGAAATAATCTTTGTTTTCAAAATATTCACACTCTTTCTCATTTAAAACTCCACCTTGAAGTTTTAGACTAATCTTCGATGCTTTAGACAATTTGTTATAATACCTTTTGTCTCTTGCTAAATATCGTTTGGCTAAAACATGATATCTAATTGGGTTTACAACTTTATTGCTAAAATATTTTTTTAGAAATTTGTATCCAATTACCTCATGTTCACCATCTCTATTATTTTCTACTAATTTATCAGGATCATCGATAACAAAATGTCCATAATCATGAAGCAAGCAAGAACATATTAGATCATCGTCACATTTTGCCTTTTCTGCAAGCATTGCAGATTGAATCATGTGATCTGCTATCGTTATATTTTCACCTATATATAAAGATTTATTATTTTCAAAATTATAAATAATTTCTTCTACAATTTGCATTTATTTTTTTAATTTACCTGTAAGTACAAGATTATCAGTTTTAAAATTATTTTTATTCTCATTAATAAAATCATCCATAATTTTGATTTTATCTTCTTCAAATTCTGTAACTTTTCGTTTATCTAGATCAATATAAAGAGAGAGACTTTCTGTTGTAGCAGCAAGTTTTTTTGTTTTTTTTTCAATCATTTCACATTTTAAATGTAATCTTTTTTTGTCATGATCAAAGAAAGTGCAATAAACATCTACTTCTTCGTTCTCTTTAACTTCGTTGTTATAAGTTGTTCTTGTTTCAACCACCATTGTACTCCTTTTATTAATTTGTGCTTTAGCTCCACCCATTTCAAATTTATTAAGCATTGTCTCCCAAGCTTCATCAAAAATTAAAACATAGTAAGCCATGTTCATATGCTCATTATAATCTGTCCAATCTTTAATTATTTTTCTCGAAGCCAAATGAAATGTCATTTTATCAGCTTTTATTTATTTTATTTGCTACTAACAATTTTCTTTGCATCTCTCGTAAAACTGGTCTTTCTATTAATTTGCCATCAATTACAACCAAACCTGTATTAGCTTTTTTAAATTGATCCATAATTCTTTTAGCTTTACTTATCTCATCTTCTGATGGAGTAAAAATTTCATTTAAAATACTTATTTGTTTTGGATGAATAGATCCTTTTCCAGTAAAACCTAAGTTTTTAACAAACTGCGCTTCTTTTTTCATCCCTTCCATATTTTCTAGATTTAAATACGGAACATCAATAACATCAACTCCTTTACTTGCGCCAGCATGAACTAATCTTGATCTTGCATAAACTAAATTCTCCAATTTGTTTTCCACTCTCAATTCTGCTGCCATATCTTCTCCTCCGAAATAAAGAGCAACTATTCTATCGCTAGAATGTGCAATATCATAAATACTTTCAAGAGCTTGATTAGTTTCCATTATAACATGAAGATCAGTATCTAAACCACAATCAGTAAGCATGTCATCAATAAATGTAATTTCGTCAGGCGTTTTAACTTTAGGTAACATGATAGCTTTAACTTTTAGTTTATTTGAAGCAATAGCTTCTAAGTCTAGAAGTCCATGTTTGGTTCTTTGACAATTTAATCTAACAACTAATTCAACATCATTTTTTACTTCTAGTGACTTTAATGCATCAATAGTGTTTTTTCTTGCTTCATTTTTATCTTTCATGGCTATTCCATCTTCTAATTCAATACAAACCATATCAGCACCTGAAGCTAAGGCTTTTGGAAACATTTCTGGTTGAAGACCTGGGGTAAATATAAAACTACGTCTTACTCTTAGTTTATTTAAGTCCATTTAATTTTATTTCCTATAATTATCAATGATATGATATTATATTTTTCTATAAATAAAAATGAACAATAAAGTCTTCATCTCATGCGCAGTTACAGGATCTGGTGATACAGCAAGCAAACATCCTGATTTGCCCAAAACTCCAGAACAAATTGCAAAAGCAGCAATAGAGTCTGCGAAAGCTGGTGCTGCTATTGCTCATATTCATGTTAGAGAGGAAGATGGAACTCCAAGTAGAAGACTCGAGCTTTATAAAGAAGTAGTTGATAGAGTAAGATCATCTGAAACTGATGTAATTCTTAATCTTACAACAGGAATGGGTGGTGATTTAGATATAGGCCAAGGCAAGAACCCTTTAGAATTTGGTCCGATGACAGACATGGCAAATGTAATGGAGAGAATTGCGAATGCTGAACAATTTCTTCCAGAAATATGTACACTTGATTGTGGTACATTAAATTTTGGAGACAGTTCTGTTATTACAGTTAATACACCTAACGATTTAAGAAAAGCTGCAAAAAAGCTTAAGGAAATAAAAGTTAAACCTGAAATAGAAGCTTTTGATTTGGGAAATATGTGGTTTGGAGCTCAATTATATAAAGAGGGATTGTTAAGTGATCCACCTCTTTTTCAAATGTGTTTAGGAATTCCCTGGGGAGCACCCGCAACACCATTAGCTATGCAAGCAATGAAAGATATAATGCCCAAAGAAGGTATATGGTCAGGTTTTGCAATATCTAAAAATGAAATGCCATATGTTGCTCAAACTGTAGTAATGGGAGGTAACCCAAGAGTTGGATTAGAGGATAATTTATATTTATCTAAAGGTAAATTGGCAACAAATCCTCAATTAGTTGAGAAAGCTATGAGAATAGTTACAGATCTTGGTGTAGAAATTATGTCACCTTCAGAAACAAGAGAAAAATTAAAACTTGTAAAACACAAGTAATGTCAAAAATTAAAACTGTGGGAATTGTTGGAACTGGTGTAATAGGGACTGGATGGATAATAAGAAATTTAGCACACAATAAAATCGTTCATGCATATGATCAAAATAAAAATATTAAAAGTTATGTTTTAAAAGAGATAAGAAGAACTTCAAAGAGTATAAAAAAACTTTTTGGAAAAAAGATTTCAATTAAAAATTTAAAATTTTTTAATTCTCTTGAAAAAGCTCTTGTAAATGTCGATTTTGTTCAAGAAAGTGTATTAGAAAATTATAAAGTTAAAACTGATTTGATAAAAAAAATCTCAAAATATGTTAAATCAAATGTAATTATTTCCTCAAGCTCTTCAGGACTTTTACCCTCTAAAATTTTTTCTAAGAGTAAAAATCCACAAAGAGGCTTAATTGGACATCCATTTAACCCAGCATATTTGTTGCCAGCAGTTGAAATAGTTCCTGGAAAAAAAACCACAAAAAAGTTTCTTTTAGATGCAAATAAATATTACAAATCAATCTCAATGAAGCCAATTATGCTTAAAAAAGAATTACCAGGTTATCTATCAGATAGACTCCAAGAAGCATTGTGGAGAGAAGGTTTGCATATAATTAACGAAAATTATGCAACAACTCAAGAATTAGATCGTGCAATAGAAGATGGACCAGGTCTTAGGTACTCAATAATGGGCACCTTTTTAACCTTTCATCTTGCAGGAGGTAATGAAGGAATGAAACATATGTTAAAACAATTTGGTCCAGCATTAAAATTACCTTGGACAAAATTAAAAGCTCCAAAATTAACAAATAAATTATCTGACAAACTTATATCAGGCACAAAAAAACAAGCCAAAGGTAAATCAATTAATATCCTTTCAAATATTAGGGATCAATATTTAGTTGATGTCTTAAAAATTAGAAAAAAATATGAGAATAAAATTAGAAATTGATGAAAGAAAAAATTTTTATAAATAAAACTGGCGGATGTATCTGTGGAGATATAACTTTTAACGTTAAGCTTGATGAAGTTCCTTTAGTTTTCAATTGTCATTGCATTGATTGTAGAAAAAAAATAGGGGGAATGATGACAATAATACTGCTTAGAGACGGAGCAATAGATATAGATAAATCAAAATTGAAAATTTATGAACACGAAGGAGGTAGCGGCAATAAAATAAAAAAACATTTTTGTGGAAAGTGCGCAGCACCAATTTTGACTTATGTGGAAAAGTACAAGAAATACTATTTATATGCAGGTTTACTGGATGATATCAGTTTTTTACAAAAAGCAGAAAATATACATTTTAAAGAGTCTCATTTCCCATTTATGGAAATAAATGAAAAAAATATTAAAGTTTAGTTGTTAGTGCATTCTCAAAGTATTGCCATCTACGGCAATTACTTGCCCAGATATTCTTGGAGCATCATTAGAAATTAGAAAGCTACAAATTTTTCCAATGTCGTCTTCGTATACCCAAGTATTCATTGATGTCATTGAAACAAATTCTTTTTCTATTAATTTTTTTGAAACATTTAAAAATTTAGATTTATCTCTTATGACTCTTCCCATTCTATCTCCTTTAATTGTTCCTGGACAAATAGCATTTACTCTAATTTTAAATTTTCCTAGTTCCATTGCCAATGTTTTGGTTATACCAACAACTGCCCACTTACTTGCACAGTATGGAGATCTTAATGGAAATCCAAATATACCTGCGGTTGATGATAAATTTATTATTGCTCCGCCTTTATTTTTTTTAAGCATTGGAATTGAATACTTTGAAAAATAAAAATGGCTTATAACATTCACCTTTAAAGTATTTTCCCAATCTTTACTTTTTAATTTTTCGAGTGTTCCAGTTGGCCCGGCAATTCCAACATTGTTAATAAGAGCATCAATTTTTTTTGTATTTTTTAATACTTTGGTAAAAAAATTCTTTACCTGGTTCTCGTCTGAGGCATCACACTGAAAAACAAATAATTTTTTATTATTTAGTTTATGCTTTTTGCATTTGTTAAGAAAAGTGGCATTGATATCACAAAGATATACTGTTGCACCTTTCTCTAAAAATATTTTTGCCGAACTCCAGCCTATCCCTGAACCTCCAGCAGATATAATTATTCTTTTATTTTTTAAATCTATACTCATAATTTTAAGATTTACTCAAAGAGTGTTGTAGCTCTTTATTAGTGATATATCCTTTAACATTTCCTTGTTTATCAACCACCTCGCAATTGGCATTATTACAAACAACTTGTGGCAAAAACTCCTCAATAAACTGGTCTTCATGTATTTTAATAAGATTATTTTTTTCTTCATTAGTTGTTTCATTTATTGATTTCATTATAATTTTAGCTTTAATCACTTTTGCTCTATTTACATCTTTTACAAAAGCTTCAACATAATCATCAGCTGGATTCATAATAATATCTACAGGGGTTCCAACTTGAACAAGCTTGCCAGCATTAAGAATTCCAATGTGATCACCAAGCTTTAATGACTCATCTAAGTCATGAGTAATAAATACAATAGTTTTTTTTAGTTCCGATTGAAGAGCTAGTAACTGTTTTTGCATATCACTTCTAATTAAAGGATCTAAAGCTGAAAAAGCTTCATCCATTAACATTATATCTGTATCAGTTGCCAATGCTCTTGCTAGTCCAACTCGTTGTTGCATACCTCCAGATAACTGATTTGGAAATTGATTTTCAAAACCTGTTAATCCAACAGATTCTATTTTTTCCATAGACACATTGTTTCTCTTTTCAAGTTCTACACCTTGCATTTCAAGTCCGTATCCAACATTTTGCAATACTGTTTTGTGAGGAAACAAACCGAACCTTTGAAAAACCATACTCATTTTATGTCGTCTAAAATTAATTAGCTCTTCTTTTTTAAGGCTCATTACATTAGTTCCTTCAATTAGGATTTCACCATCAGTTGGATCTATTAATCTATTTAAATGTCTTATGAGAGTTGATTTACCTGAACCCGATAAACCCATACAAACAAATGTTTCACCTTCATTAATTTTTAGAGTTACATTGTCTAGTCCAACTGTGTGACCTGTTTTTTCTAAAATTTCTTCCTTACTTGAACCATCTTTGACCATCTGCAAAACACTGGATGGTTTTGGACCAAATATTTTAAATACATTATTTATTTCAATTTTAGACATTCGAACAAACTTAATTGTTATCTTAACAAATAACTTAACGCTAATAAATCTCTCAAAAAATATTAAGTCAACTATTAATTGAATTGAAATGTGAATTATTTTATATAATCATTATTTATGCACTCAATTTCAAAAATCTCAAAAAATGGGACTTATCTCCAAGTAATTTGGGATGACGGGAAAGAAAGTAAATTTAATTATATGTGGCTGAGAGACAATTGTCCAACAGCACACGATAAAGATTCTAGGCATCGAATGTTTAATATTTTAGATGTGTCAGAAAATATAAACCCAAAAAAATATAATCTTAATAGTGATGGTAAATTAGAAATAGAGTGGAGTGAGGGAAATCATGTAAGCCATTATGATATTAACTGGCTTAGAGAAAATTGCTACACAATAAAAAATAACGAAGAATACAAATCACCTTATCAATTGTGGGATGGCAGTTTAGAAAAAAATATTGATAGTATATACATAGATCATAATGAAATAATATCTTCTGAACAGGGATTAATAAAATGGTTAGAACTTCTTCATTATAAAGGAATAGCCATAGTTTATAATGCTCCAGTAGAAAAAAATTCTGCGTTTCCTGTTTTAAATAGAATTAGCCACACAAGAGAGACATTTTTTAAAACACCTTTTGAAGTTATAAATATGCCAAAACCGAATAACTCAGCTTATACAGCTCATGCACTTCAAAATCATATGGATTTACCATGGTTTGAAAATCCTCCAGGGTATCAATTTTTGCATTGTTTGGTTAATTCAGCAAAAGGAGGTGACTCATCAGCAGTAGATGCATTCGCTGTTGCAGAATATTTAAAGAATAACGACAGAGATACTTTTGATACGCTAACAAAAATTCCTTTAAAGTTTAGAGACAAAGATTATACACAAAAAGCTCATAGAAGCTTTTATGGCACTGCAATAAGCCTAACAAAAGATGGTGACTATAATGATGTTAGATTTAGCACTGCAACTATGGACGCCTTAGATTGTCATCCAGATCAAATGGATAAAGTTTATAAATCTCATCATAAATTTGGAAAACTTTTACACGATGACAAATTTCAAATAAAATTTAGGCTAAGACCAGGAGATATATATACATTTAATAATAGAAGAGTACTTCACGGAAGAACGGAATTTGATCCAAATTCTGGACACAGACACCTGCAAGGTTACTACATGGATAGAGATGAAATTGTGGGTCGGTTAAATTATCTTAAGAAATAAAAAAAAGGGCTTTGAAAATCAAAGCCCTTTTTATTTAATTTATTTAAAAGTTATTATGGAAGCCAACTTTTCCATTTATCTGGATTATTGTCTAACCACTCATTAACAACTTCTTTTACATCTCTTTTCTTAATATCAACCTCAACTAACATTTTAGCTTGGTCAATATTTTGTAAAGACATTTTTTCAAAGAACTTTTTAGCATCAGCATGTTCAGCACTTGCAAAAGTAGCCGGGTTTCCGTAGTTCATCGTGTAATCTTTAGCCCAACCAGTTGCTGGCCATGCAGCAGTTCCACAATCTTTCCAGTTATTTGCTTCAGTAAAGCTGTCACATGTTTTGTGTTCTGGAAGTTGTACACCAACCATATCATACTCACCAAAGAACCAATGCGGTGACCATAGATAAAGTAGGAATGGCTCTTTTCGCATGTAAGCAGCTTTTGCTTCTGCGATAGCAGCAGCTTCTGTTCCAAGTTCATCAGCTTGGAAGTCTATTCCTAAAAGATCAAGTCTTTTTTGGTCATGACAGTTCCAACCTGCAACCGGACATCCAATAAGTCTACCTTTCTTACCACTTTCAATTGTTGCAAATTTTGCTTTGTGTTTATTTAAGTCTTTCCAAGTTTTAATACCTAGTTCCTCAGCAGCATATCTTGGTATCCAGTAGTCTGACATACCAATTATTCCTGCAGTTCCAAGTAAATCTACACTTCCATCACCATTGTATGTCCCAACGACTTTACCTTCGTATATTAAGTCCTCTTTTAACATAACAGTGTCAGCTTCAGCGTAACTTGGCCAACTTTCGCAAGCGAAATCTAACTCACCTGCAGCGATTGCTTCCCATAAACCAGTTCCTGAAGGAAATACAGTTTGTTTAACTTTGTATCCCATTTCTCTTTCAAGAATTGCTACGGCAACTTCGCATGTAATTATCCCACCAGTCCAATCTGCTATAGCTGCATGAAGTCTTTTGGCTGCATTAGCTTGACCAAAGCTTCCAATTAATAGAGCTACAGAAAGAATTAGTGCTGATATCTTTTTTGATAACTTCATTTATTTCCTCTCTTTTAATTAATTAAAAACACATTTTAGATCAAAATGTATAAGTATGTAAACCACGCAAATAGTACTATTTGTCTTAACTTATTAAGCCTAAAGCTTGTCTTTGTTTCTTAGTCCACGCAAGTGTAATTCTATCAATAATAATAGCTAGTAATACTATTCCAATTCCAGCTGCCAATCCTCTTCCAGTATCTGATCTCGCAAGACCATTAAATACTTCTAAACCTAAACCCTTACCACCAATAAGTGGTGTAACTATTTGCATAGCAAAAGCCATAATTACAGTCTGATTAAATCCAATAACTAAACTTGGAATAGCTAATGGGAACTTAACTTTATTTAATGTTTGAATAAGTGTTCCACCAAATGATCTCGATACTTCAGAGTAAGTGCCAGAAACCTGTGTTAAACCTAGTGATGTTAATCGAATAATTGGTGGAATTGAATATATTACAGTTGCAAGAACAGCTGATACTGTTCCACCACCAAAAAACATTAGAACAGGAATTAAATAACAGAAATAAGGAAGTGTTTGCATTGCATCTAACACAACGTTTTGAATATTTCTAAATCTTTCATTGTAAGATGCAATTATTCCAAGAGGAACTCCTATAACAAAACACAGCACTACAGACACAAGTACTGAAGATAAAGTTATCATTGATTGTGTCCATATTCCACATGCACCAATAAATAGAAGAAGGACTGCAGTAATTATTGCAAATCTTATTCCAACAGTTACATAACCTAAAGCCGAAAATACTGCTAATGTATACCACCAAGGTATTTGAGTTAGAAAAACATCTAAAGGTCTTAACAAATTTAAATAAACAAAAGCTCTTAAACCTTTTGCAAAAGAAATAAATCCTGGATTTACAGTCAAGCTTTCCACTGCATTAGTAATTGGTTGTCTTATTGATAATTTCCATTCTTTTGGAAATGTTCCTACTTCTAGAAAGTAATGATCTATAAATGCAATTAGAAATAAAACTAAAAAATAAGGAATTACATAATATCTTTTGCTAATGAATTCACCGATATTTTCTGCTGTAGATTTATTAAAAATTGAAATTAATACTTTAAATACTGTTGCTATAACAGATGTAACTGTTTGACATATAATTTTTAAAATCTTATTTCCAAAACTTAGTGGCATTTCTAAAATTTTTGCGATTTGGTATTTTTCCCAACTTTGAGGAAGTAAGTAAAATCTTTGTACATCTGAAGGAAGTCTTTCTTTATCTTTACTAAACGCTAAACTAAATCTATCAAACATTATCGCCATAAATAAAATACATAGCCCACCTTCCATTGCCCAGCCAACATCCAATCTTCTTATTGCTTGCCAAACTTGACCACCAATACCTTCGGCACCTATAAAACAAGCGAGAACCACTAATGCTAACGCCATCATTATTACCTGGTTAATACCCATCATTATACTTGGTAAAGATAATGGAATTTTAATTTTAAATAATAATTGAAGTTTACTTGAACCAAAGGAAGTTGCAGACTCTATAGTTTGAGCTGGCACTTGTCGTATACCAGTGTTTGTCAATCTTATTATTGGAGGCATTGCATATATCATTGTAGCTAATATTGCTGGCGCACCTCCTATCCCAAAAAAAAATAATGCTGGGAACAAATACACAAATGCTGGCATTACTTGCATAGTATCTAATACTGGCTTCATGAAATTTTCAAATCTATTGCTTTGTGAACACAAGACACCCAATATAAATCCAAAAAATACACATAATAAAACTGACAGACCCATCAAGGCCACTGTTTGTAAGGATGGTTCCCACATTCCTGTTGCTCCCCAAAAATAAACTACAAAAGAAGAGTAAATTCCCAATCGCAAACCACCTGCAATTATGCAGGGTATTACAATTATTGCAGCTATCAAAATCCAAGGAGACTCTAACAAAAAGTCTTCTAAAAAATAATAAGTTTCTTTTATATAGCTTGCTATAATTTTAGTGACCCATCTGTAATTTTTTTTTAAATAATCTTCTCCATCATTTACCCAAGCTGTAAATGTAAATTTATCCGTGACTTCTTTAGGAAATTTTGAAGGCCCTTCACTTTGAGTAGACAGCCACAGAGCTACCAAAAAAACAACTCCAATAATTACATAAGTTATTATGTTTTTTGATTGATTTGATTTATCTATTAAATCAGTTCTAGTAGCCATGTTCGCAAATTAAAATAAATAATTTTACATTTAAAGTAAAATATTGTCTATTTTTGGGGTAATATTATTTATTAAAAATGTCTGTAGAACAAAAAATCACCTGTACAAATATATGGAAGTTATTTGGACCAGACGAAAAAAGAATTATTAAAAACCTTGATAAAAATTTAAGTATTAAGGAAGTTCAAGAAAAGACAGGACATGTTGTTGCTGTTAAAGATGTCAGTTTCTCAATTCAAAAAGGTGAAACATTTGTAGTAATGGGATTATCTGGTAGTGGAAAATCAACACTAGTCAGATGTATTTCGCGATTAATTGAACCAACAGCTGGCATAGTGAAAATGGATGATGTTGAAGTTACTAAAATGAGTGCAAGTGAATTATTAGAATTAAGAAGAAATAAAATGAGCATGGTTTTCCAACATTTTGGTTTATTTCCTCATAGAACAGTTCTAGAAAATATTGGTTATGGATTAGAAGTAAGGGGAACAAAAAAAGACATAAGAACAGAAAAGTCAATGGAAGTTTTAAAAATGGTTGGCTTAGATGGTTGGCATAATAATTATCCAAGAGAATTATCTGGAGGTATGCAGCAAAGGGTAGGACTTGCAAGAGCGTTAGCTGTGGATCCTGAAATATTAATTTTTGATGAACCTTTTTCAGCTTTGGATCCTTTGATTAGAAGAGAAATGCAAGATGAGCTTTTAAAGATCCAAGAGAAGCTCCAAAAAACTATGGTATTTATAACTCACGATTTTTTAGAGGCAATTAAAATGGGAGATCACATAGCAATTATGAAAGATGGAGAAGTTTCTCAAGTTGGCACACCTGAAGAAATTGTATCTAATCCAAAAGATCAATATGTTAAAGATTTTTGCGAAGATGTCCCTAAATATAAAGTATTAAGTGCAGGCAAAGTCATGAGAACAGAATGCTGCAATGAAACAAAAAATTTATTTGAGAATGGAAAAGATAATATTTTAGATAATTCCAAAATTGAAAATTTAATAGATAGGCTAATTGATAATGATAAAACTTATCCAGTAGTTTGTAACGAAAGTGGAAAGCTATTAGGTGAAATAGATAGAGTAATAGTCATGAAATCTATGAGATCAAATCAATAAATTTGCTTATTACCCTCTATTGATTTCTTTTTAATATTATCTCTCCATATAATAATCATACCAGCAAAAATAATTACTATCACTCCAGGAAATAGTTGTCCCCATGGAGCTTCATTAAAGAAAATCCAACCAAGAATAAAAGATGATGGTATACCAAGATACTCAAATGAAGCAATTTTACTTGCTGAAATTAAACGGTAAGAGTAAATAAATAATATTGCTGCTGTACCACCCAAAACCCCAGTCATTGTCATCAAAATAAAATCTTTAAAATTCTTAATTTCAACATGTCCTGTAGTAACAAAAAATAATATTAAACCACCAATGACATTAAATATTAATGTGTATAATTGAATTTTAGCAGTTGAATGATTGCCTTGAATGAATTTTAAAATTATGACTGTGAAAGCCCATGCTATAGCGGTTAAAATTGGAAAGATTGAGTATAAACTAAAAATTTCACTTGTTGGTTTCATTATCATAACTACACCAACAAAACCGATTATAACTGCTGACCATCTATAAATACCAATTTTTTCACTCAATAAAATTATTGATAGTATTACTATGAAGAAAGGTGACGAAAAGGTTAACGTCATTGCAGTTGCAAACTCCAGATTTACTACCGAAATAAAAATAAATACATTCATAGAAAGAAAACATATTCCTCTCAAGCAACTCAATATCAAAAACTTATTGCCTATGTTTTTAAATATTGTTGAAAATTCATTTGTGAATAAGATCAATAATAGCAAAGGTATAATTGCTGCTACATTTCTAAATAAAGTTAATTGAATTATTGAGTATTCATCACCTAAAAATTTAATAATAACCATGTAAAGATCTATACACAAAATTGCTAAGAGCATTGTAGCAATTGCTAAATATGTTTTTTTTAGATCTGTTTTTTCGGATGAAATTTTCATTTAATAATATTGAAATTAGTATAAGTTTTTAAAATATTATGCAAAATTTTAAGCTCAATGAAGAATTTTTATTAAATAATCAGGATTGGACATTTCCAACTTTTACAGCTTATGGTCCTGGAAGATTTAAAGAAATTGGAAATTTTTGTAAAAATTTTAAAATAAATAACGCATTAATCGTTACTGATAGTGGTAGTGTAAATTTATCATTTATAAGTGACTTACAAAATTTACTTAATGACTCAAAAATCAAATCAGATATTTATTCAAATATATCGCCAAATCCTAGAGATGATGAAATAGATTCTGGATGTAAAAAATTTCGTGAAGGCAATCATGATGCAATAATTGCAATAGGCGGTGGAAGTGCAATGGATGGAGGCAAAGCAATTTCTCTTACAGTTAATAGCGGAGTACCGTTATGGGATTTTGAATTTGAAAAAGAGCCACCAAAATTAACTATGGAAAATCCTTTTCCAAAAATAATTACTATTCCAACTACAGCAGGAACTGGTGCTGAAACAGAAGTTACAGCTATGGTCACTCATCTTGAAAAAGGAATGAAGTTTTGTTTATGGCATCCAGATGCCCGACCATGTTTAGCTTTAGTAGATCCAGAGCTAACTTTAAAATTACCAGCAAATCTTACTGCTTGGACAGGTATAGATGCAATGATACATGCAATTGAAGGTTATAGTGTTCCTATGTTTCATCCACTTTGTGATGGTTCTGCATTAGAAAGTTTAAATTTAATTTCAAAATCACTTTATGCAGCTGTCGAAGAACCCGATAATCTTTTAGCTAGAGGAGGAATGATTATTGGATCTTATTTGGGTGGAATAGCTTTCTTAAAAGGCCTAGGTTTAGTTCATGCAATTTCACATATGGTTGGTGCTGAATATAATACTCATCATGGATTGACTAATGCAATTATACTTCCCGCAGTAATGAAATATAATTTACCTGGATTAGAAGAAAAAGTAAAAAGAATGTCAGAGGCTATGCAGTTTGAAAATCATTCAATTGAAAGTTTTCAAGACAACTTAAATATAATTCTAGATAAATTAAAAATCCCTAAAGGATTAAATGAATTGGGAGTACCAGAAGATTGCCAGGAGAGAATAGCAAAGAAATCAATGCTAGATCAAGCTTATGGACAAAATCCTAAAAAGGCATCATTAGACGAGGTCAAGACTTTAGTTTTAGAGAGTATTAGACAAGCAAGATAGGTTTAATTAAGTGCTTGAGAATTTTTCTGTCCATCAAATAATTTCAAAAATTAAAGATAGGGAAATTAAAATTGCAGAGGTAATAAATTTCTATTTAGATAGAATAAAAAAATTCAACCCAAAATTAAATGCTATTATTTCACATATAGATGAAACAAAAATTACTGAAGAAGCAAAATTAAAAGATGAAAATTTTAATAGTGATAATGACAAAGATGATATTTATGGACTTCCAATTGCTGTTAAAGAATTATTTGATATTAAAAATGAGGTAACTTGTTATGGATATAAAGAGTTATTAAAAAATATCCCAAAACAGGACTCTTTATTAGTAGATAAATATAGAAAAAACACAATTTTAATTGGTAAAACAAATCTCTCTGAATTTGCTGTTGGTTGTCATACTACTAACAGAGTTTATGGAGCCACTTCCAATGTTTATGATTATAGTAAGTCAGCGGGAGGGTCTTCTGGTGGTGCAGCAGCAGCTGTTGCGGCAAATTTAATTCCTTTTGCAGATGGCACAGATATGATGGGATCTTGTAGAAACCCAGCAGCATTTGCAAATATTTATGGATTAAGACCAACACCTGGTGCGATTGCAGAAGATAGATTTGAAATTAAAAATTTAAAAGATTTTCCTTTAATATCTACAACTGGATGTTTTGCTAGGACTCCTAATGACATGGAATTTTTATTTAACTATATAAAAGGGAAGAATGTAAAGGATAAATTATCTTTCGATCTTGAAGTTATAAATATTAAAAAACTTTCAGATTTAAAAATTGGATGGTGCATTGATCTAAACGAACAATATAAGTATGAAGATGGAATTGTAGACTTATGTGAAAATATTTTAAAAAAATTACAGTCAAATAATTTAAATATTGAAGATTTAAAAACTGAAATTAATTCAGAAGAATTGTGGTATTCTTGGATAATATTAAGAGCCAAATTTTTGTATGAAAACTTTTTGTTATATAATTTAAAAAATTTAAATGAATTACCTTCCCAAGCATATTGGGAATATGAAAAAGGGAAAAGTATTGAAACAAACGATGTTTTAAAAGCAATAGAAATAAGAAATAAATATATGGATAAAATACAAAACCTATTTAAACATTACGATTTTTTAGCATTACCATCGGCTCAACTATTTCCTTTTGAAAAGAACCTAAACAATCCAGAATTTATCAATAACAATAAAATTGACACTTATCATAGATATATGGAAGTCTATACATTATCAAGTTTGCTTGGTTTGCCAACTATATCTATTCCAGTTGGTTTTAATAATAAAGGGCTACCAATGGGAATGCAGATTATAGCAAATGTTAAAGAAGATAATAAACTAATTAACTTTGCCAAATCTTATGAAGAAATTTTTAACTTTTCAAAATTTAAACCAGAATTATCGGAATAATAATGACCAGACACCCTCATCATTTTAAAATTTCATTTGCATTAGCTATTGCTGCTGGTTCATGGGGAATTTATTGGTTACCTCAAAGAATATTAGAAGATGGAGGTTTGACTGGTGGCTGGGGAACAATATCCCAAATGGCGGTTGGAATATTAATATTATCACCAGTCGCAATTTGGAGAGTTATAAAAGGAAAGTCTATTGGATTGGAATTTCCTCTCACTGGTTTTTTTGTTGGAAGTGGATTTGTTTGTTATGCTCTTAGCTTTCTTCTTACTGATGTAGTTAAAGCATTAATCATGTTTTACATGATACCTGTTTGGACAACAATATTTGAAATTATATTTTTAAAAAAGAAATTTGGTTGGAAGAGGGTAATCACATTAGGTTTGGCACTAGGAGGTTTATGGATTGTATTCAGTCAAGAAAATATAATTCCATTACCTCAAAATGCAGGGGATTGGTTGGCTCTTGCTGGAGGTGCACTATTTGGTGCTGGTTTAATTAGAATGGAAATAATTAAAACAGATGGAGTCTTTCCAATTATATTTACATTCTTTTTTTATGGAGGTTTAGCCAGTATACCTATTGGGTTATTCTTAGTAGATTATTTAGGACCAGTTCCATCAGTGGAGGTTATCATGTCAATGTCCACTTTTTTATTACTTATTTCGATATTTTATTTTATTCCTACAGGAGTAATAATCTTTTGGGCTCCAAGCAAACTAGGAGCCGGCTTATCATCTATTTTATTTTTAGCTGAAATAATTGTTGGTGTTGTTAGTGCTAGTATTTTAACAAATGAACCTTTTGGTTGGAGAGAAACAATAGGAAGTATTCTAATAATTCTTGGTGGTGTAATTGAAGTTGTATATGTTCCAAAGTCAGAGAAGAAATTAGCATAATGGATATTAATGAATTATTGAAATCAAAAAAAAAAGTCTTTTTAGATGGCGGAACAGGTTCAGAAATTCAGAGACTTGGTGGAAAAATGGGACCAGCTTTTTCTGGTTTAGCAAATGTTTTCTCACCAGAAATAGTAATCAAAGTACACGAAAGTCATATAAACGCTGGATGTGATATGATAACAACCAATACTTTTGGAACAGCAAGACATTGTCTTGAGCCTTCAAATTTAGGAGATCAGACTATAAAAATTAACATTGATACAGTTAAGTTAGCAAGACAAGCAGTCAAAAATTCTGGAAAAAAAATTAAAATTGCTGGAAGCATGTCAACATATTTAGCTTTGGCTGAAAATGAATTTAGACCTGACACAAAATTTGTACCATCATTTGCAAAAGAAGAAAAAAATTATAAAGAACAAGCGAAGGTATTAAAAGAAGAGGGAGTCGAAGTACTTATTCTTGAAATGCTTTTAGATATTGATCATGCTAAAATTTTGTTAAATGCTGCTTTAGAAACAGGTTTGCCTGTCTGGGTTGGATTAAGTTGCTGCATAAGTAAATTTGATGAAACCGTAGTAGGTAGAAATTTTAGAGCAGAAAAAGAGAGATCTATTATATATGACCCTTTAAAATATCCTGATGAGCCAAAATTCCTTCCTGAAGATAAAATTATTAATTTTGCTGAAATAATTAATTCACTCAAATCTATCGGTGGAGATGTTTATGGCATAATGCATAGTTGGTTTATTGATACGAAAGAGGGAATGAAAGTTTTAAAATCAAATTGGAATGGGCCAATTATGTTCTATCCAGAGATTCATAAATTTGACACTAGTACTATGCAGGCATTAATAACTGAAAATGAAATTGAATTTGTTGATAAGTGTTCTGAGCTAATAGACGATCAGGTAAAAATTATTGGGGGGTGTTGTGGCGTCACAGATAAACATTTAAAATCATTAATAACTAAATTTTCTTAATTTAGTAATCTTTACTAATTATTTGGTCTATCATATTTACCATATCTTTTTTATATTTTTCATTTGTTGCAGATTTAGTCTCTAAGACAGAAAAAAAAGCAGCAACAACTTTTGTTTTCAAATTTATTCCTAAAAATTGGCCCCCATACCCAGAGTGACCAATCCAGTTACCGCATTTCATTAATGAATTAACATAACAGACAAATTTATCTTTAGATAATTGAATGTATTTGGGTCCCTCACTATTAATAGTTTTACTCAAAAAAGTTTTAGAACCAATATTTTTTCCATTTATACCTTTTCCAAACCTAGAAAAAAGTAAACCCATTCTTAAAAAATCTCTTGTAATTAAACTTCCGCCTCCAGACATCCACGGTGTTCCAAATCTATCTGTTCCTATATACAATCCTTCTTCAAATCCTGTTGCTTCAACTGTTTCCAACAGCCATTGTCTTAAACTTTTTTTACTTACTCTTTCTACAATTAGTCCAATAACATCGGTATTAGCTGATTTATAATGCGCCAGATCGGTATAATTTTTTAAATCTCTGCTTTTTAAAGATTTAATTGAATTTAAATATTGTTCCTGGCTTTGAATGTTTTTGCCTTTAATCGGCAGTCTCCATCCTCCCACAGGCTCATGTAAAAATGAGGACGAATAAGCTTTTGTATAATCTTCGCTATATAGATTTACAATGTTCATGTCTAAAACGTCTTTTACTTTTGCATTTGCATAACCACTGCCAATTTTTGGCAAGTAAAATGAAATTTTCTTATTTAGGTTAATTAGTTTTCTGTCTATCAGCTCTCCCACAAATAAATGTATAAACATTTTTGTAATTGACATAATTGTTTGAGGCTGATTTGTAGAAAAGTCCTTTGCGTACTGCTCGAATAAAATATCCTGATCTTTACCAACTATTAAGGAGCAAAAAGCTTTATTTTTAGTTACCTTTTTTACAGAAGATAATTTACCAATTCTCTTATTAATTTTTTTTTTTAATTTTAAAACAAAATCTGATCTAAGGTATATTCCATATCTATTAATTTTATATAAATTTCTAAAACCCAACCTTCTTTTATTTGGGAGATTCCATTGAGCTTTATTGTCTTTTCTTGTAACTAATTCTGGATTTTTTTCTGAAATAATTTTTTTCAAATTAGCACTTTTTATCCAAACTTAAGAGATTTATTTTTCTCGTACTTTTGATGATAGCCTTCTGCTTTACAATAGTTTTTTTCTTTGGAAATTTTTGTAGTAACTTTTCCATCTAATTTCTCATTCATTTCTTTTAAAATTTTCTCTGCTGTATTTTTTTCATTATCATTATTATAAAATATCTCAGAGCGATATTGAATTCCTACATAAGTTCCTTGTCTATTCTTTTGAGTTGAGTCATGGAGTTTAAAAAATAATCTGACCATGTCTTCATAGCTTAAAATATTTTCATCATATTGAACTTTGACTACTTCTATGTGACCTGTATCCCCACCACAAACTGCTTTGTAAGTAACATTAGGATCATCACCTCCGCAATAACCACATTCGGTAGATAATATTCCTTTTATACCATCGTATTTAGTTTCGTCCCAAAAACAACCAATACCACCAATAAAAGTTTTCATAATTTTACAATATATTATTACTTCAAAATTGAAACAGCTTTTATCTCTTCAACTCCTATACCACAACAACCACCAACAATTTTTACACCTTTGCTAAACCATTTTTTTGCAACTTCCAAATAATCATTGGGTGAAAAATCATCTACAAACTTCCAATTTGGTTTTTCGTAATAGCCTTTGTTAGGGTATGCACCAATAACTCCATTATAATTTTTTAATGCAGTATCTAAAGCTGCACTCGTTGTTTTAATATCTGAGTGAGCAATTAAAATTGGCCCCTTATGTAATTTACTAAAATTTTTCAACGATTCTTCTAAATCCTCGTAAATTTCAGTTTTATTCTTCACATCATCATAACCAAGTGTAATATTTTTTGTATTCTGATCTATTACACAGGAAATAGAAAGCCAAACAGGTAACTTTATATTTGAAGAACACTCAAGCATAGTCTCTACGATTTCTGCTTGAGATGTCATTGCTTCTAAAATTATTAAATCAACACCCTCATTTGATAAAATTTTAATATGTTCATTAAAACATGGCTTCATGTTTTTTGTTCCAAGTTTAAGAAAACTTCCATAACTCGAAACACTTCCTGCTAAACAGATGTTCTTTTTTGAATTATTAATTGCTTGTTTTGCAATTTGAACTGCTTGTTTATTAAATAATTCAATTGAGTCTTCATATCCGTGTTTTTTAAGAGAAATTGGAGTTGTAGCATAAGTATTTGTTGTAATAACATCAGCACCTGCATCAATATAATTTTCATGAACTTCTTTTAGAAATTCTGGGCTATCTACCGAACATTTTCCACACCAGAGGTTTTGATCCATTTTAGCTCCTTTTTTTTCAAGCTCAGCACCTATACCTCCATCAAGTAAAATAATTTTTCCTTGATCGATTTTTTCTTGAATTAAAGTGTAAGACATTAATTGTTTGTGAAAGCACAAATTTTATTATTATCAAGATCTCGAATATAAGAATAGTAAACTCCAGAACCTTCTGGTCTTTCACCTCCAGCTCCTTCACTTTTTCCACCTGCCTTAAGTCCAATCTCATGAAACTTATCAACTATATCTCTTGATGATGTAATAAATGAAACTTGCGTTCCATTTCCATTAGTTGCCTCTTTCATATTGACAGGTTTGGTCACATAAAATTCTATAGTTCCATCACCATTTTTTTCTGTGTAACCAGCGCAAACTTCATCTTTATAATTTCTTTCTAGATTTAAAACTTTTAAGACTTCATCATAAAAAATTATTGCTTTTTCTAAGTTATTGGTTCCTACCATTACATAACCAAGCATTCTAATTTTTCCATTCAGTAATAGTTTTTACCTCTAGATATTCATGCAATCCCCAGGTTCCACCTTCACGTCCATTTCCAGATTGTCTATACCCACCAAAAGGAGTCCCGGAGTCAGCTGCTTTATGATTTACATACACAATTCCGGACCTTAATTTTTTTGAGACTCTTTTTGCCTTTTCATTATCCTCTGTTTGTAAATAGTTTCCTAATCCATATTCTGTATCATTTGTAATTTGGATAGCTTCCTCTTCATTTTCAAAAGGAATAATCGACAATACTGGTCCAAATATTTCCTCTTTAGCAATTCTCATATTATTATTAACATCAGTGAATACTGTTGGTTTAATAAAATAACCTTTCTTTAGATCTTCAGGTTTGTCAGGACCACCTGCTACTAAAGTAGCACCTTCTTCAATTCCACTATTTATTAAACTTTGAATTTTATCAAATTGAGTTTTTGAAATTACAGGCCCAATATGGTCACCAGCTTTTGAAGCAAGATCAACTTTAATTTTATTTGCTTCATCTGCAGCTTCTTCAACAGCTCTATTATAAATTGATTTTTCAACTAGCATTCTAGTTGGAGCATCACAGGATTGACCTGAATTACTCATTACGTTTCTAATACCATCTCTGACTGCATCAGGATATGCATCAGCAAAAACAATATTTCCACCTTTACCACCAAGTTCAAGACAAACTCTTTTTATAGTTTCAGCCGCATTCTTTGTAATTAATTTTCCAGCTCTAGTAGATCCTGTAAATGAGACCATATCAACATCAGGATGTCCTGATAGGTCAGTTCCAACACCAGGTCCATCACCATTTACCAAATTAAATACTCCAGCTGGAAATCCAGCCTCATCTATCATCTCTGCAAATAGCATTCCTGACAATGGTGCAATTTCAGATGGTTTAAGTACCATTGTACACCCAGTTGCAAAAGCTGGAATTACTTTTAAAGCAATTTGATTTATAGGCCAATTCCAAGGTGTAATTAATCCGCAAACTCCAATTGGCTCATATACAATATGATTAGTAGATCCTTTATCAAAACCTGGTTCGAATTCGAATTCTTTTAATCTTTTTATAAAGTCTTCGATATGACCTGCGCCAGAAGATGTTTGATTAGCTGAACACCAATCTTTAGGACAACCAAGCTCTGTAGTAATAGCATCAGTCATATCATCCCATCTAGAATTATAAATTTTTAATAATTTTTCTAATAAATTTAACCTTTCTTCTTTTGAGGTTTCTTTCCAAGTCTCAAATGCAGATTTTGCTGCTTTGACTGCAGCATTTGTATCATCAGAACTTCCAAGACTTATAATTGCACAAACTTCTTCTGTTGATGGATTAATAACTTCACATTCATTCTTGTTTACTGGCTCAACCCATTTGCCATTGATATAAAATTTTTTTTTATCGAGCATTTATATTTCAAAATTAATTTTTCTTATTATACGTTTATTTACTATAACCATTCAAGAAATTAGATACAGTTTTTAAATTTTAATGATTAATCAATATGTGGTGGTATATTGTATTTATGAAATCACGAAAAATAGAACCAAAATTTAAAAATAACCAAAATCCACGTATTGGACTTATCGCTTTAGCAACCGATCTAGTGATTGAAAAAGATTTTATAAGTGTAATTAAAGATAAAAAAATAGATTTTTTTGTAAATAGAATAGAATGTTATAATCCCTTAACCAAAGAGAATTTGATCAAAATGTCAGAGAATATTACTCAAGTAACAAGAGATATCTTGCCAGAGCAAAAATTAGACTGTGTTGTATATGCTTGTACATCAGGAACTATTGCAGCAGGGTACGATAAAATTAAAAATAAAATACAAGCAGCAAAACCTGAGGCAAAACTTTCAACACCAAGTACAGCAGCTTTGAAAGCATTGAAAAAATTAAATATTAAAAAACTTTCTATATTCACACCTTATAGTAAAAAAGTTAACAATGATGTTGTTGATTATTTTAAATCATCTGGTTTTGAAATCACCTCAAATTCATACTTTGATATTCATTCTGACATGGAGATTGGTAAAGTAGATCAAAATTATCTGTTTGATGTGCTAATAAATTTAGATGTAAGTGAGGCAGATGCTTTATTTGTATCTTGCACCGCTTTACCAGTTCTTCCTCTAATACAAAAATTAGAAGATAAACTTGGAATACCAGTTCTTTCAAGCAATCAGGCTTTAATCTGGGAATCTTTAGAAAATATAGGTGAAAATAAATCTGTAAAAGGATTTGGAAGACTGTTTGACTAATTTATGTCCTTTTCAAAAGAAGAATACAAACAAAGACTATTAAAAGTTCAATCTCTGATGAGAGAGAAAAAAATTGATTTAATCATTTCTCACGACACAAATAATATGAATTATCTTACAGGCTACGATGCTTGGTCTTTTTATTATGCACAATGTGTATTAGTGCACGTTGATTCAAAAGAGCCAATTTGCTTTGTTAGAGATCAGGATGCAGGTGGGGCGTACATAAAGACCTATTTAAATAAAGACAATATTATTGTTTATGATGAGAGTTATATTCATACTTGGCCAAAACATCCCTATGATTACTTGACCAAGGTAATTAAAGAAAAAAAATGGGATAAACTGTCTATTGGAGTTGAAATGGATGCTCATTATTTTACAGCTTTTTGTTATGAAAAGATTAAACAGGGGTTACCAAATGCAAACATTATCGATTCTGATCGACTAGTTAATTGGGCTAGATTAATTAAATCTAATGCAGAGATAAATTATATGAAGTCTGCTGCTTTAATTTCTCAAAAAGGAATGCAAACTGCAATGGAAGTAATTAAACCTGGTACAAGACAATGTGATGTTGTTGGAGAAATTCAAAAGTCTTTATTTTATGGTACAGAAGAATTTGGAGGTGAATATTCTAGTATCGCAACACTTCTTCCAACTGGAAAAGGTACATCTGCTTCACATTTAACAGCAACCCAAGATAAATTTATTGAAGGTGAAGCAACTATAATTGAACTTTCAGGTGTTTATAAAAGATATCACGCACCTATGGCTCGAACAATTTTATTAGGTAAACCTGATCAATTAAAAATAGATACAATGAATAAAACTATAGAAGCTTTACAAGCTGGAATTGATGCTACAAAACCCGGAAATACAGCAAATGATGTTGCCCAAGCCTTTTGGAAAATTTTAGATAAATATGGTATCGAGAAGAAATCAAGAACGGGTTACTCAATAGGCATAGGATATCCACCAGATTGGGGAGAGCATACTTTAAATATTTATAAAGGCGATATGACAGTACTTGAACCAAATGTTTGTTTTCATATGATTGCAGTAATGCAGTTTGGTGATTGGGGAGTAGAAGCATCTGAAGCAATCCGAGTTACCGACAAAGGTTGTGAATTATTCTGTAAATTTCCAAAAGAGCTACATATTAAGAACTATTAGCTATTGATAATTAACTTCTTAAATGTTTTAAACACTAGATGTCTAAAAATACAGAATTCGTTAAGTTCGATAAAGTTGACAAAAGTTACGATGGTAAAGTCTTAGTAGTAAAAGATTTAAATCTTAATATCTCAGAGGGCGAGTTCATTACTATGCTTGGTCCATCTGGTTCAGGAAAAACAACTTGTCTGATGATGTTGGCTGGATTCGAAACACCAACCAATGGTGAAATCTATTTAGATTCTAATCCTATTTCAAATATTCCACCACACAAAAGAGGAATTGGAATGGTTTTTCAAAATTATGCATTGTTTCCTCATATGACAGTTTATGAAAATTTAGCATTTCCTTTAAGAGTTAGAAAAGTTCAAAAAGATGAGATTGATAAAAAAGTAGATAAAGCTTTATCAATGGTTTCTTTGTCAGGATTTGAAAGTAGAATGCCAGCGCAATTATCTGGTGGTCAGCAACAAAGGGTAGCTGTTGCAAGAGCTCTAGTATTTGATCCAGCAGTAGTTCTAATGGATGAACCTCTTGGAGCTTTAGATAAAAACTTAAGAGAAAGTATGCAATACGAAATTAAACATATTCATGAAAATATTGGTGTTACTGTAGTTTACGTTACACACGATCAAGGAGAAGCATTAACAATGTCAAATAGGATCGCAGTTTTTAATGATGGTAAAGTTCAGCAATTATCAAGTCCTGATAAATTGTACGAAGAACCAGTTAATTCTTTCGTTGCAGAGTTTATAGGTGAAAATAATACATTTGGAGGAGAAGTAACCGACATTTCAAAAGATGTTTGTAAAGTTAAACTACAAAATGGAGAAATTTTAGCTAATCCAGTTTCAGTAACTTCCAAAGGTGATAAAACAACAGTTTCAATAAGACCTGAGAGAGCATTGATAAATCCAAAAGATAAAATGGATAATAATCAAACGGGAAAAATCGAAGAAGTTATTTACCATGGTGATCACACTAGAGTAAGATTAGATCTTTTAGGTAATAAAGAATTTATTTTAAAAGTTCCAAATAGCTCAAACGAGTTAGATTTAAAATTAGGTAATGAGATTAAAGTAGGATGGAACAGTCAAGACGCAAGAGCTCTAGATCCTAAATAATTTCTTAAATATCCCAGTTTCCTATAACAAAATGGCCTGTTGACTCTGAATATCGATTTTGTTGTACTTCGCTTATATAAATTAATTTATATTAAACGTTTAAACGGAGGATAAATGAAAAAATTAAGTAAATTATTACTTGCTCTTTCTTTTGCTCTTTCAATAACTTCATCTGCATTTGCGGTTACAGTAGCATCTTGGGGTGGAGCTTATACAGAGTCTCAAAAGCTAGGGTATGGTGATCCAACTGCAAAAGCTCTTGGTGTTGATATCAACTGGGTAGACTATTCAGGTGGATTATCTGAGATTAAAGCTCAAAAAGAAGCAGGTGCAATTACTTGGGATATTATCGATGTATTCGCATTTGATACTATCAACGGATGTGACGAAGGAATTTTTGTCGAATTCGATTTTGACAAAGACTTCCCTGCAGCTCCAGATGGAACTCCTGCAAGTGAAGATTTCTTTGCTCCAATGCCGAGTAAATGTGCTGTAGGAAACATTTTATATTCTTGGAACTATGCTTACAACGTAAACAATGTTGACGGCACACCATCGACTATAAAAGATTTCTTTAATACTAAAAAATTTCCAGGAAAAAGAGCTATTTACAAATCTGCTCTAACAAACCTAGAAATAGCATTAGCTGGTGACGGTGTTTATATGGGTAAAGGTGGATCAGAGATCTACAAATTACTAGAAACTGAAGCTGGTGTTAATAGAGCTATGAATAAAATTAAAGAGCTTTGTACAGATCCAAATGGTGGATGTGTATTCTGGTCTGCAGGTGCTCAACCACCAGAATTATTAGTATCTGGTGAAGTTGTTATGGCAACTGGTTGGAATGGAAGATTCTTTAATGCTGAAGTTGGCGAAGGTGCTCCAATTAAACAAGTATGGGATGGACAAGGTCTTGACTATGAATATTTCGCACTTGTTAAAGGTGGACCAGATGAAGCAAATGCTAAAAAAGCTTTAGCAATGATGACTAACACTGAAATGTTAGCTGGAAGTGCTAAATATATTGCATATGCTCCATACCGATTATCATCTTTAGAAATTATCAAAGCAAATGAGCCTTGGTACAAAGATGGTAAAACTGAAATGATGCCACAAATGCCAACTGCTCCTTCAAACACTAAAAAATACTTTTTAGTTGATCCATTTTTCTGGGCTGATAATGGTACAGAACTTGGTGAGAAGTGGGAAGCTATGAAAGCTGGTCTATAAAAGAGTATAAAAGACTAGAATAATATAATATATATAGGGCGACTTTTTTAAGTCGCCCTTTTTATTTATGAGCAGCGAAACAAAACAAATACTTACAACTGACGGAATTCCTTTAGAGATAAGTTTAAAAAAAGCTGAAAGAAAAAACAAAATTAAAGCATTTTTACTTGTTGCGCCATTACTACTTTTTTTGATTATTACTTATATTTTTCCAATCGGAGAAATGTTTACAAGAAGTATTGATGATAAAATGATTACAAACATGCTTCCAAAAACATTTAAGTCTATGGAGACATGGGACGGTAAAGAACTTCCATCTGAAGAAGTATTTGCTTCATTTTTATCTGATTTTAAAATTCTTGTAGAAAAAAAAGAACATGGAAAACTAGCTCAAAGACTTAATAAAGAAAAAAATGGGTTCAACACCATCACAAAAAAATTATTCAGACAGGTAAAAAGAAATAAAATTGACGAGACACAAAGTATTAAAGAACAAATAATGAAAGTTCATAAGAGATGGAGAAATGTAGAATACTGGCAAGCTATTAAAAGGACTGCACCTCCTTACACTTCAGCTAAATATTTAAAAGCCATGGATATGTATTTGAATGAAGATAATAAAATTACTCAAGTTAGTGAGGACAGAAGAATACATAGAATTTTATGGTTGAGAACTGTAGAGGTTGCTTTCTTTGTTACTGTATTCTGTTTCTTAATGGGTTACCCAATAGCCCATTTACTAGCAACACTTCCAATGAAGTATAGTAATTTATTAATGATTTGTGTTCTTCTTCCTTTTTGGACGTCGTTATTAGTTAGAACAGCTAGCTGGATGATTTTGCTTCAACAGCAAGGAGTAGTTAATGATTTCTTTGTATTGATTGGCCTTGTGTCAGACGATAATAGGCCAGAAATGATGTACAACAAAGTCGGAACTTATGTTGCTATGACACAAATTCTATTACCATTTATGGTTTTACCACTTTACAGTGTGATGAAAACTATCTCGCCAAGTTTAATGAGAGCAGGTAAATCTCTTGGCGGAACACCTTTTGTGGCTTTTTGGAAAGTATATTTTCCATTAACCATACCAGGTATCGGGGCAGGGTGTCTTTTAGTTTTTATTTTAGCAATTGGATACTACATCACACCCGCTTTAGTTGGGGGAGCATCAGGAACCTTAATTAGTAACCAAATTGCATATCATATGAAGACTACTTTAGATTGGAGTTTCGCGTCAGCGATGGGACTAATGTTACTTGGAGGAGTTTTGGTTATCTATTGGCTTTATAATAAATTAGTTGGAGTTGATAATATTAAGTTAGGTTAGTATGGCATTACCAAAGTATACAGAAACTAGATATAGAATTTGGCACTACTTTTACATTGCCATATGTACTTTTGTTTTTATTTTTTTAATAGCACCTTTGTTTGTAATATTTCCATTATCATTTAATGCAGAAGAGTTTCTTGTTTTTTCAGAAGGAATGAAGAATTTAGACCCAGATGCTTTTTCATTAAGATGGTACAAAGATATGGTTTACGGTACAAAGAACCCATGGGGTCTTGCTGCAAAGAATAGTTTTATTATTGCTATATTTGCAACTTTAGGGTCAGTAATTTTAGGAACGGTTGCTGCATTAGGATTGAGCAGCAGACACATGCCTTTTAAAGGAATAATAATGGCAACTTTGATTTCACCAATGATAGTTCCACTTATTATATCAGGTGTTGCAATATTCTTTTTTATGGCAAAAGCAGGTTTAGCGGCAACTCATACAGGAATAATTTTAGCTCATATAATTTTGGGAACACCTTTTGTTGTAATTACTGTTACTGCTACATTATCAGGTTTCGATCATAGTGTAACAAGAGCGGCAGCTAGTTTAGGTAGTAACCCAGTAAATACATTTATGAAAGTAACACTTCCGTTGATTTTACCTGGAGTAATATCAGGAGGTTTGTTTGCTTTTGTAACTTCTTTTGATGAAGTTGTAGTCGTTTTATTTTTAGCTGGTCTTGAAAATACAACTATTCCAATTCAAATGTGGACAGGTTTAAGAGAACAATTAAGTCCTACAATTCTAGCAGTTGCTACATGTTTAATTGTTTTATCGACCTTAATATTGATAAGTGCTGAATTATTAAGAAGAAGATCAGAACGTTTAAGAGGAATTAATAGATAATTAATTTACCGACTCGATTACAGTCGCAATACCCATACCTAAACCGATGCATTGCGTAGATAAAGCGTATTTCTTATTTTCACGTCTAAGCAAATCAGCAGCTTTGCCAGTAATTCTAGCTCCTGTTGCTCCTAGAGGGTGTCCTAGAGCTAACGCTCCACCATCCAAATTAGCTTTCTTTTGATCGATACCAAGATCTTTTAAGCATGCTATTGATTGAGAAGCAAAAGCTTCATTAATCTCTACAATATCGATATCATTAATTGATAAATTTGCTCTCTCTAATGCTTTCTTAGTTGCTCCTATAGGTCCAAGTCCCATTACATCTGGTTCACATCCTTTAACTCCAGTTGAAACAATTCTAGCTAAAATCTCTAAACCATTTTCTTTTGCATAGCTTTCTTCACATATCAATGTTGCTGCTGCTCCATCGGTAAGAGGTGAGGATGTTGCTGCAGTAACAGTTCCTTCTTGATCAAATGCAAGTTTTAAACCATCTAAAGTTTCTTGATTACTTTTTGGACGTATGTTTCCATCTTTTGTGCAACCAGCGATTTCAACGATTTCATTTTTAAATTTACCATTAACTTCAGCTTCATTGGCTTTTTGATGACTTTGAATTGCAAACTCTTGTTGCTCAGTTCTTGAAATTTTATATCTCTTGGCAACATTTTCAGCAGTAATTCCCATTGAAAAATAAACATTTGGATTTTCTTTATCTGTGTAAGGATAAGGTATTGGTTCAAAGCCAGTTGTAACTCTAGTCATACTTTCAACACCTCCACATACGAAAACTTTTCCTGCGCCCATTGCTATTTTACCTGCTGCAACATGAATAGCTTCCATAGATGAACCACACCATCTATCGACAGTCATTCCAGACGTATGTATTTCCATTCCAGATAAAAATGTTGTGAGTTTCCCAATATTAAAACTCTGTTCTCCAACCTGGAAAGCACACCCAACAACAATATCTTCTATATCAGCAGGATTTACTTTAGTTTTAGATACAAGATTTTTAACAACTTCTGCGAACATTTTTACAGGCTTAACATCAATTAATTCACCTTTTCTTGCCATTGTAAAAGGTGATCTTGAATATCCTGCTATAACTGCTCTTTTCATATAAGACTTATACCACTAATTATTATTTTGAAAATGGTAAAGAGGACACAATTCCTTTTCTTAATTTATTATCAGGAGTGTGAACTAAAACTTCTGATCCTGTTTTGCAAAATTCATTTAAAATCATAGATAAACCAATATTTTTTTTGAATTTTGGAGAATAAATCCCTGAAGTAATTTTACCAATTAATTTCTTATCTTTTGAATAAAGTGGAAAAGGAATTGAACATGGAGGACAATCTACACCATCAAATAATACCCCTTTTAATTTTTGTTTTACACCTTGTTTCTTAATATTATCTAAAGCATTTTTTCCAATGAAATCATGATCGCTTTTGTCACTACAATATTTTTCTAAGTTACATTCAATTGGATTATTTTCTTTTGTAAAATCATTTCCATATGACATTAATCCTGCTTCTATTCTGTCAATTAAATTTGGGCATCCTGGAGCAATGTTAAATTCTTTACCCGCTTTCCATATTATATCCCAAATTTTTTCTCCCATTTCATTTTTGTCGAAGTAATCTTCAAAGCATTTAAAATAAATCTCAAATCCATCTTGTTTGCTATATCCTGATCTTGCAATAATTTGTTTAGTTCCTAAAAAATCAAATATTCTAAAATTAAAGAATTTTAATTTTCTAATATCTTCTCCGAATATTGATGCCATCAAATCTTCAGACTTTGGACCTTGTACTGCAAGAGGATATACATCTGGTTCTGTTATGCTCACATTTAGATTTAAACCAACTGCAAAACCTTTTGCCCAAAGCAATACATCAGAATCTGCTATTGAAATCCAAAACATATCATCATCTAACTTTAACAACACTGGATCATTTATCATTCCAGCATTTTCATCTATCATAGGAATATAAAAACATTTTCCAGTCTCCATATTTTTTAAAGATCTTGGCGTCATTTTTTGTACTAATAAACTAGCGTCTGGACCTGATATCTGAACTTGTCTTTGACAAGAAACATCCCATAGCTGAACATGCTCATTTAAATGCCAATAATCATCCTCAACAGATTTCTGAAATCTTTTTGGTAAGAGCATATGATTTACAACAGTAAAATCAGTTACACCACATTCTTCAACTCTCTTGGTGTAAGGAGTTCTTCTTATTCTCCTAGACATATTTAGTTTTGTGCTAATTTTGCTTTGTATCAACGAAGCCATATATTATTTTGACCACCAAACTGTATAGCTGTTAGGAGAAATTATTATTGGCAAGTGATAATTTTTTTTATTATCAGTCATTTTAAATTTTACGACTATTTCACCCACAATTTTTTTCTTTTTAAAGTATCTTTTAATATCACAAATCATTTCATAATCGCATTTACAATCTTTTTTGCTAAGATTGAAATGCTGATTAATCCTACCATTTCCATCAGTCTTTGTATTCAAAAAAAGCTTTTTTAATTTTGAGGATTGTATTTGATAAATCTTTACTTTGACGTTACTTGCATGAGTTCCATCAGAACCATTCAATAAATGTGAGCTAAATTTTGCCATTTTACTCTATTGAAGATTTCTCTCTCTTGCTGGCCACAGCAGCAACAATTGGACTTAATACTGGTTTAGCTTTTACATTTACACAAGCAGTTTTACCGCTCGCAATAGCTCTTTTTAATGCTGGACCCAATTCTTCTCTTTTCGTTACTAATTCTCCATGACCCCCAAAACCTTCAAATATACTGTGGAAAGGTATATCTCTAAAATCTGTTGCAACTCTTTTTCCGCTTTCAAATAGCCTTTCTTGTTGTTGACCAATTGATGCTAAACCACCATTATTGTCAATAACAACAACGATTGGTTTCTTTTCAAAAAATGCAGTTTCTATAGACATTCCTCCAGATAAAAATGCACCATCTCCACTAATTAAAATTACATTCGATTTAGGATTATTATTTTTTGCAGATAATGCAAATGACACACCAACACCCAACATACTAAATGTGCCTGGATGTAAAATTCCACCCAATTTTTTTCCTTGAGCTCCTGCTAAATTTATTGCGATCTCCGACCAGAAATGAGTATTTCCTCCATCAATTACAAGCCAATCTTTCTCATCCATTACGTCTTGAACGTCTAACGCTAATTGTAGTGGATGAATTTTTCCACCATTTTTTTTTGCTTTATCAGCTTCAATCTTTAATTCATTTAATGATTTATCTACCCAATCTTTTTTTTTATTTTTATTATCTTGAAACCAATTGTTTCCTAAATTCCATTTATTATTTTTCTTTAAATTACATAAAGTATCTAAAAATACTCCTGGATCACATAAAAGGTTATGGTCAGCTGCTCTATTAAACTCAATTTCTTCATGGGAACCGTTAATACAAACTAAAGTTGTTGTTTTTGGAATGAAAGGAGGGTTACCAAAATTCATTTGGTTATCTAACCTTGCGCCAATCATTAAAACTAAGTCTGAGTTATGTAATGCAAATTCTGAGGGTGGATATTGGTGAATATCTGCTAAACCCATGTATGCATTTGCCTCTTCTCCTAAAAGTTTTTGATGGTATGGCACATTAAAAACTGGAATATTTAAACTTTCACCCGCAGTCTCTAAATTTTTTTCTGAGTTTGACCACCAAACGCCATGTCCTCCAATTATGACAGGTTTTTTTGCATTACATGCTAACTCAAGTATTTTTGATAGAGCATTTGGATCTGGCCATGCTTTAGCAACTGGCTTTGCTTTGTGTGAAAATGGTCTTTCTTCAAGTCCAACATTTTCTTCAAATGAAGAAAACATTATATCTACTGGTAAACTTAGATGAACAGCCCCAGGATATCCATTCGTTGCAATTCTGTAAGCTTTATCAACAAATTCTCTAATTCTTGTTCCATCTGTAATGCTTGCACTATATTTTGTAAGAGGAGCAGCTATTGAAACATCATCAATTTCTTTAAAGCCACCTGAGCCTTGTCTTTTTAAACTACTTGATCCAGTTATATAAATTATTGGTGTTCTTTCTCCCCATGCTTCCATCATGGATGGTACTGCATTTGCAAAACCTTCAGGCCCAACTAAACATACAGATGGTTTTCTTGTAATTCTTGCGTGTCCATCCGCTAAGTGTCCAGCTATTTGTTCATGAGGGCAATTAACTACATCAATTTGACATTCCATGAAACCTTCAATTGCAGGGTTACAAAACCCACCAGAAAGAGTAAAAACTTTATTAATACCTTTATCTTTTAATGCTCTTGCGATTAATGCTCCACCTCTTATTTTTTTTTCCATATTAGTAAGTTGTATTCATAAAAAGTTTCTGTTCGATTATATCAGAAGAAACTTCATTAATATCATTTAATCCAACCAAACCTAGTGTTGTGCTAGTTTCTTCTTTAATTATATCCACAATTCTTCTTAGCCCACTAGCTCCATCAGCTCCCATGGCATACATTACAGGCCTTCCAATCATTGAAAAATCTGCTCCTAAAGCTAATGATCTTACAATATCGCTCCCACTTCTTATTCCACTATCAAAAATAATTGGAAAATTATTTCCTACTGCCTCTCTAATAAAAGGTAAAATATTTATCGCTGCTGAGGCACTATCTAATTGTCTACCTCCATGATTTGAAACTTGGATAGCATCAGCGCCCATTTCTTTAATTTTAACTGCATCATCTGATGACATAACACCTTTTACAATTAATTTGCCTTTCCATTTATTTCTTACTCTTTTTAGAGTTTCCCAATCTGTTTTTCCTCTACTTTCTTTTCTTTTAAAAATACCTTTTCCACTTTTTGAAGTCTCATAATTCATTGGCTTTGGTATTCCATTAAGTAATGTAGATATTGACCAAACAGGATGAGTTGCAAAATCAAAAAATTGTTTAGGTCCTATTTTAAATGGATATGAAAATCCATTTTTATCATCTCTAGTTCTTCTTGATAAAACTGGAACATCAACAGTAAGTATAGCAACTTCATAACCAGTTTTTTCTGCTCTATCTAGCAATTCCATTACAAAAGCTTCATCTTGAAAAATATAAAGTTGAAGCCATGAATGACCTTCAGAAAGCTCATACATTTTTTCTAAGGTTGTAGTAGAAGCCATCGATACACAAGTTGGTATGTTATTTCGTGCACTCTCTTTTGCTAACATAGAGTCTGCACCTGGCCATGAAAGATTTGTCATACCCATTGGGGCAAATCCGAAAGGATAGTCATATTTAAATCCAAGAATATTTTTTTTTAGTTTTCTTTCTTCTACATTTCTTAGAACTCTTGGCTCAAGACGTATTTGATCTAAAGCAAAACTATTAATTTCTGATAATTTTTCATCTCCTGATGCACCATCAATAAAATCATAAACTAGCTTTGGTAATCTTTTCTTCGATAGTTTTTTTGCGTCTTCAATGCTAAAAATTTTATTGCTGGCTTTAATATTATCCATTTAATTTCTTTATATATGTTTTTAAACTAATCTTATGATGTTTAGTCACATAATAAGCATCATGATTAATTCTCGAAGAATAAACCTCTGAAGGAACTCCGTCAATAAAAAGCACAGCTACACCATCATCAATAGCTATTCCATCTGGCAAATTTCCATCTTGAATTTCTGAAATAAATTGTCGAAGTCGATTTTTATCAGAAGAATGTGGAGTGCAGCTCCCATCTAAAAAATTTATTCCTTTTAATGGACTTAGCTCTTCATTGACTGAGTCTGACAATATCCAATCAAACCAACAGACAGCACCTGCACTTATTCCACTCAGAATTATTCCTTTTTCATATGCATCTTTAAATACTTTGATAAGATCATGTCTCTTCCAAATATTAATCATTTCAGAGGTATTGCCACCCCCTACATAAATTATATCTTTGTTTAACATCCATTCATTAAAACCTTCTACATTTGAACAGAGATTAAAATGAGATAATTTAAATTTTTGTGATTTAAATCTTTTATAAAAAAGATCAGTCTTTTCTTGATTATCATTGCTAGCCGTAGGTAAAAAACCGATATTGATATTTGATTTATTAACTTGATTTATAACATATTCATCTAAGTCCACATCAGAAGAATGTGTAAATCCACCACCACCAATTGCTATTATTATTTTTTTATTCCTAACCACGGAGAAGGACCTGTTGGAATATCAATTTTTAAACCTCTTACAATTTCATTTTTAAAGTCATACATTGGCAAGGAACATATCTCACCTTTATGAATTTTATTATCATTGCAATTAACATCCACAATTAGTCCTGGTTTATGTTTTGTAGAATTCATTAAAACTATTCCAACACCACATTTTTGAAAAGGTGACCAAGTGCTTGATGTAATTTTTCCAATTATTTCATTGTTAAATTTTACGTAAGTTCCTTTTAAACCTGTTCCATTTTCAACTCTTATTCCCCAACATCTTTTTTCTTTGTCTGCAGTCATCAACGCTGATTTTCCAATAAAATAATTTTTTTTTAAATCGACATACTTACCTAAACCAACATCATATGGATTTGTTTCATGATTAAAGTCTTGCCCAGCCGATAACAATCCAGATTCTATTCTTTTACATCTGAAACCAGGAGTGCCTGTGAGTATCATTCCCATTTTTTTTCCTTCTTCAAGAATATAATCCCCAACTTTTTCAGTATTATTATTTTTTCTAAAATAAATTTCCCAACCAAGTTCATTACTAAATCCCGATCTACTTATGATAACCTTTTCATTTAGTATAGTAATTTCTTTCCAATCAAAATATTTCCAATTATCAGGAAAAGTCTCTTTACTTAAAACTTTTAAAAGATTCATAGATTTTGGCCCCTGAATTTGACTTACCCAAACGTCAGGATCAGAAATTTTTACATTAAGATTATCAGTGTGAGCTTTATACCATGAAAAAAGATCACCATCAGCTTGAACAAACCAAAATTTATTTTCTTCAAGTTTTAGCAAAACTCCATCTGTCAGCATACCCCCATCATTGTAACAAGCAAATTGGTATGAGCATCTTCCTACTTTTACTTTTGAGATATCTCTTGTGAATATTTTTTGTAAAAGTTCTTCTGCATCGGGACCAGATATTTCATATGGATGTTCACCAGTATGACGAAAAATCACCTCTTGTCTTACTTTCCAATACATTTCATCAGCAGTAGCGTGTGAAAGCACTTCTGGATTTAATCTTCCTGCATAAAATGAATACTCAGGATCATAGGGAAGTTCTTGATATGCTAGAGGATGTATCCCGACAGTTCGTGCAAGCTCAACAACTTTATCATCATTGGATTTTAAAGGTTTTACTGAAAATCTGACTTTGTTTAATTCGTTTTGCATTTATAAATTTAGAAAAAGTGTATATTAATTAAAATATCTATTCAATTAGTAGATGAATCACTACATTTTGCATGTTGTTATCTAGTTCTGGAATTGTTATCTTTTTGATTATTTAAACAACGAAAGAAAAAGAGGGAACTTATGAAATACATACTTAAAGTTTTTTCAGCGACTTTCATGTCACTGATATTATCTTTTTCTATTGCCAATGCATCAAGTGGAGTATTTAAAGTATCACATGATCTTGGATTTGGAAAAGATACTAACTTAGATGCCATAACAAAAGGGCGTTTATTTCAAGTTGTCATCAAAACACAAAATAGATTAGTGAGACCTGATATGAACGGTGTTCCATCACCTTCATTATCAACAGATTGGAGTGCTAATTCTGATGCAACTGAATGGACATTTAATTTAAGAAAAGGAATATATTTCCATGATGGATCAGCATTTGATGCTCCAGATGTAAAATATTCTCTAATGAGAGCTAAAGATCCTGATATCGGATCTCCAGTTAGAAAAAGTTTAAATGTAGTTGAAGATATTGAAGTAGTTGATCAGCATACAGTTAAAATGAAGTTATCAACTTCATTTGCTGACTTTCCGTTATTATTAACTGACTACAGATTAAGAATGATACCTGAAGGATCAGGAGATACTATTGGACAAACTGGAGTTGGTACTGGACCATTCATGGTTGATAAATTTGATCCAGAAGGAACTACAATTCTAAAAGCTAACCCAGAATATTGGGAAGGTGCACCAGGAGTTGCAGAAGTTCATGTCATTGCGATCCCAGATGCTCAAGCAAGAATTCAAGCTCTTTTAACTGGTCAAATTGATATGAATAGATATGTACCTTTCAATCAAAAAAAGATATTCGACAGTAATTCTAAATTTACAACAACTGTAATTCCAACTGGAAACTGGAGAGGTGTGGTTATGAGAACTGACACTGCTCCATTTGATAATCCTAAAGTAAGAAAAGCTTTTAGGTTAGCAGTTGATAGACAAGAACTTGTAGACCTAGTGATGGGTGGTGCAGCAACTGTATCTTGTGATACACCTGTAATGCCTTCTGATCAATATCGTTTACAAATGGATTGTCCTCAAAATATCAGTAAAGCAAAAAATTTACTAAGAGAAGCAGGATTTCCAAATGGAATTGAATTGACTGTTTACCCAGCAACTTTAGAACCAACTTGGCCTACGATTGCAGAAGTTGTTCAGCAACAAGTTGCAAAAGCAGGAATTAAAGTTAATATTGAAATGGTACCATCTAAAGGTTATTGGAATGAAGTTTGGATGAAAAAGCCAGTTTCAATGACACGTTGGAATCAAAGACCAGCAGACACAATCTTACATGAAGCATATCATAGTGGAGCAAAATGGAATGAGTCTTATTTCAAAAATGCTGACTTTGATAAAAATCTAGCCGATGCTAGAAGTGAGTTGGATTTCAATAAAAGAAAGAAAGCATATCAAAATGCTCAAATGACTTTATGGGAACAAAGTGGAACAATGATCCCATACCACGTATCTAGACTTGTAGTTACTTCATCAAAAGTTAAAAACCTTGATGCTGTAGATCACTTTTCTATACAGTGGCATAAAGTTAAAGTTGACTAAAAGTATTTAGATAAAGGCCGCATATAAGCGGCCTTTATTTTATTTCTATTTAAATTATTTTTGTTACAAAGTTCTAGTTAATCTTATGCTTTTATTAATTTTAAAAAGAATTGGACTAGGGCTTATCACTTTATTTATAGTTTCATTGATTACATTTGTAGGTGTTGAAGTTTTACCTGGGGATGCATGCACAACATATTTAGAAAGAGAAGCTTATGGAGCAGCTCTTGATGCTTGCATAAAAAGACTTGGTCTAGATATTCCTGCTTATGAAAGATATTTGGACTGGGCATCAAATGTTGTACGAGGTGATTTTGGTTACTCTTTGAGTGGAGAAATGCCAATTAATGAAGTACTAGGTCCAAGAGTTAAAAACTCATTAGTTTTGGCCTCTGTTTCAATACTTATAGGGATTCCTTTAGCAATCGTATTAGGAATAATAACTGCTCTTTGGAGAGATAAGCTTCCAGATATTATGATCTCAACTATCACAATTTTTTCAATGACTATTCCTGAGTTTATTAGTGCTACCTTACTTATTTTAATTGTTGCAATTTGGCTTGGTTGGCTACCAGGCATTGTGATCATACCATCGGATGCAACTTTTTATGAATTACTCTCAAATATAATTTTACCTGTTGTTGCAATTTCAATGATTATGACCGCACACATGGCAAGAATGGTACGTTCAAGTGTAATTCAAGTAATGGCTAGTGATTATGTGCAAATGGCAATTTTAAAAGGTGTCCCATATTGGAAAATGGTATTTAGACATGTACTACCAAATGCATTATTACCAGCAATAAATGTAGTGGCTTTAACAATTGCTTGGTTGCTAGGTGGTGTTGTTGTTACAGAAGTTGTTTTTAATTATCCAGGTTTAGGCAGACTGGTAATTGAGTCTATATCAAATAGAGATTTACCTGTTGTTCAAGCATTAGCAATAATATTGGCATCAATCTATGTGGGAATAAATTTAATAGCAGATTTAATGACACTCATGCTTAATCCAAGATTAAAAAGTTTACAGATAAGAAAATAAAATGGAGAGTAATTTAATTACGGAAGATAAACAAAAAAATAAACTAGAAAAGGCTTTTGAGATTTTAAAGACTATGGCCTCCAAGCCTTCTGGATTAATTGGACTTACAATTGTTTTATTTCATGTAGTCTTAGCATTAATCAGCCCCTATATTGCACCATACGATTATAAAGCAATTAGCCCAAATACCATGTTACTTGCACCTTCAGCCGAACATTGGTTTGGAACAGATAGCTTGGGTAGAGATGTTTT
>CACAZW010000008.1 GCA_902537055.1 uncultured Pelagibacteraceae bacterium | reverse complement strand
CTATCTATCTCTTTTTTTTTAATTAACTCTCTGATTAGTGAATTTTCTGATATCTTTATAATTTCTTCATCAGACAAATCTTTTAAGTTTGGTCTTAAAAAAATTAAATAATTCCTCTCATTTAAAATATCAACATTTGTAATAATATTATTGTTTATTTTATACTTAATCTCAATTTTTGAAAAACACGTATTTGTGATTATAAATGAAATAAAAATACAAAAAATTATATTTAATTTGATCATGTGGGGCTAATTACTTACTAATGAACCAACGTTTGGCACTACTAAGTCAGTAAAAGGTATTATTTTTATTAAAAATGAGAGATTCTTGCTTGGTTCTAATTTTCCATCCCTATAAAAAGATTTATTGAAGTTCAATGAAAGTGCAATACAGTCTGTCTCATGAGAATAAATTAGGTCATAATATTCTGTAAAATTGTCATTTAAATCTTTTGAAATTTCAAATTTTAATTTATTTTCGTCATTAATAGAATATTCGCTATAATTTTTTACATTTTCGGCATCTGGTAGATCATTTTGCTCTGAATAGTATGAAATATTAGTTAAAAAATTATTAACTGAAAAATCAATACCTATTTGATCAAGATTAGAGTATTTTAGGTCTTTATCGTACGAAAAAATATAATTTATAGTTGTGTTATTGTTCATTCTATAATTTAAGTTACCAAAAATGTCTGATCTTTTTTTATTTAATTTTGATTTTGTTGGCATTCTATAGTCCTCATTTGGTTTGATCACATTTGCAACTTTTAAATCTAGAACATCTGAACTTAAATTATTAAGTCTTTTAAATTCTAAACCCAAACTTAGAGATTCACCTCCCTCAACTTGTGAAGTTGACCCTATCCGATTAAGATTGAACACACTATTATAATTTAAATAAACATCTTTTGATGATAAGTCATTATTTCCATTTGGACTATATCTCAGAGAGATTAAAGGTTTTAGATAATGCGTGAACTCTCTTAATCTTTTTTCTAACGGAAAACTTGTGTCTACTTTTATTAATCCAAATAAATCATAGTTTAATTTTTCGTTAAATAATGTTGAATTGTCACTATAATTATTAGAATTTTTTAGTAATAAATTATAATCAGTAACTATACCACTTTGACTTATAAAGTCATTTGATCTAAATAAAAAATCGTTTGTAATAACTGACTCTTTTACATTTGTATCGTACAATTTATTATAACCGTAGGAATTAAAATTAAAATTTCCATTGTAGTTGTCTGGTAAGTCAATATTTCTAGTAAAGTTAAAATCAGGAAATATATATTGATATCTGTCTTTAGTATCTCTTGATAAATCTTCAAATATTTTAAATGAAGTATCTAAGCTTGCATTATCAAAATTAAAATTCAAATCTAAATTAGATATTAAAAGACTATCATTTTTAATCAATTCTGATGTTTCTATTAAATTATGTGTCTTCAAATAATTATCTCCTTTAACATTTTGAAAATTTAATTCAAAATCGGTTATATTATTGATTTTACCTGATTGTTTATAAAATAAATGTCCTTTTGTACCGGCTTTGCCGATTAGAAAACTAAAATCACTTAAAATATTTGCATTTTCAAATGCTTGTCTGTACTCATTTTGAAGGAGAAAACTTTTATCAGCATAGTATCTTGGACTGAATGTAATATCTTTATCTTCCCCCAAAATTTTAAAATATGGAAAGTTAATTGATGTACCCAAAGTATCTGAGGTTGCGTATGAAGGTGTTAAAAATCCAGATTTTCTTTTTACAGTTGGATCTGGATGATTAAAATATGGTAAAAAAAATAATTTAAAATCGAATATTTTTAGCCATGAATTTCTATACTCAAATATTTTTCTGGTTTTATTGTGTGTAAATTCATCTGTACTAAGTTCCCATCCTCTACATTTTTTTTTATTTGTGTTACAAGTACTGAACACTGCTTTGTAAACTTTCAACTCATTATCATTGGAAAAAGAACTTCTTCCTTTTAATATAGGATCATTATTTTCATTGCCAAAATAATTTTTATTGAATTCAACTTTAAGCTCATTACCAGCAATTTCTTTAGTTTTTAAATTTACAACTAAGTTTTCAAATTTATAAATATTATCTTTATTATCTGTTATTGTTGATTTTTTCGATTTTATCAATTCTTTATTAATGTCAAAAACAAAACCATCTATAAGTTTATAAACATTATTATTATTATCACGTATCTTGGTAGATTTATTTCCATACATTTTTAATTTACTTCTATCAAAATAAACATCTGAAGTATAAACCACGTAATCATTACCAATTTTAAATATTGTATCTCCTAAACTAAAAAAAATATCATTATTTTTTTCGTATCTAATATTTTCACTTTCAATATTAATTTTATTAATTTCATCTTCTACTAAAACATTATCCTTGAAAATTAATAAATTTTCTTTTTTAAACTGTTTTGCAATATTAGATTTAATATTAATATTATTTTTTGGAATATAAACTTCAGAACTGTATGCAATAATTGTATTGCCATTATCCTCAATATTCATATTTTTTGCTTTAAAATTTATCTCCTCAGAAAATAGATTTATTGTTGAAGAAAAAAATACAAATAGAGCAAGTGAGAAATATCTAATTTTCATTTATTTTAAGTAAACCAATGTTGCAAATTAAAAATAATATAAATAAAGGTACCCAGACAGACAAATAAATGGGCAAAACTCCATTATTTCCCAACAAACTTGAGAAATAATTTAGATAGTAGACTATAACTGAAATAAATATTCCGATAATTATAACAAAAAATTTTGATTTAAAATGTTTCAATTTATTAATTATGATAAAACCCAAAATTGTCATTAAAATATAAAACAGAGGCATACTGTATATTTTATTTAAATGTATTTTAATATCAGTATTTGAGTATCCTATATTCGAGTAACTATTAGATAATTTATGGAGTTCGTGAATATTTAATGCATTTAGATTCGAAAATAAATTGGATATAATTTCACCATTAAATGAAGAGTTATGAATAAAACTTTTCATTTCTTTAGACTTCCCATTTTCATTCAATATTGATACATTTTCTAATCGCCAATTTTTTGAGTTTATATTCGCACTTTCAGCCAATATTGTATTTTTATTGTCATAATATTTACTTGTTTCGTTTATAGTTAAATACTCAAGTTTGTTTTTTTTAAATTTTTCAGCATGGATTATATATAGTTTATTATCTATTTCCTCTTTGATCCAAAGACCATCATCATTTACTACAGCTAAATATTCATTTGAATTAGAGAACCTGTTTTTTATATCCAGATAGTGACTTTTTAAAGACGATGATAACGTATAGTAAAAAGATAATAAAAATACACCTAATAATATTGAAACAATAGAAATAATATATATAATTTTTAAATTACTTATACCATTAGAATTGAAAATTTCTAATTCATTCTTTTCACTTAAATTCAAATAAAAAAATTTTATAGAAACAAAAAAAACAAAAGGAAGGATTTCAAATATCAAAGAAGGAGCATTAAGGGCTGATAAATATATTATATTATGAATTTCTATATCATATTTTTCAGAAAATCTTATTTCTTCAAAAAAATTTACTAAAATTATAACACAAAAAAATACTAAGCTAATTTTAATAAAATTTTTAATAAATAGTAAACTAATGTAGCTTTGATATTTTTTTATTGTCATAAAAGTCTAAGATTAAAATTGGTTCTTATTAAAATATAAATATAGAATAGAATCACTGACATAATAGGGAAAAACAAAGTTAATATTTCGATTTGAATATTAGAGCTCACAAACTTATAACTTAATTCTGAAAATACAATAATTGCAAATCCTAGACAAAATATAATAAATTTAAAATAACTCCTAAATAATTCAGATTTTGATTTCAAAATTAAAAGCGAGCAAACTAAAGATAATATAATGATATATATTGGATTGATTATTCTTTTAAAGAGCTCTTCGTAAATATCTTTGACTGCGAATAAATTATCATTATTCTCACCACACCTAATATTTTCGTTTTTTCTATTATTTGAGAATTTATTAATACAGGAAAAAAGAAAAGAACTTTTAATCTCTCCTAGTTTATTCTCTTTTCTTGTTTTAAAATTTAAATTAGTTAATTTATATACTGTTTCTTTAAAGCCTAAATTAAAATTTCCTTTTTTATCTATATTTATAATTTTACCATTATATAGCTGAAAATTATATCCATTATCATTTTTTTCTAATTCACCTTTGCTTGCTATTATAATTTTATTTTCACCATTTTTAAGTTTTTCTTTAATATAGATTCCTTCTAAAATTCCAGTATCATGGTATTCTTCAACAAAAATATTCAAATTTTTCATCACTTTAGAAAACTTTTTTTCTTGTATAAGTTTCGGAAAAAAATCAATTGATGAATTTTTTAAGTACTTTTGAGATAAGTTTTGTGTATAAGGAACAATAATTGTATTAAATGTCAATTGGATTATAACAAAAAAAATAGATACTCTTAAAACAAAGTTAATAAATGAAATTTTTTTAATACCATTTGTCCAAAATACCAAAATTTGATTATTTTCATCGTATCGATTTATTATTACATATAGACTTAAAAAATACGAAAAAATTATAAGCTTCGAAAAGATTTTTGGTATGCTTAAAATCGAATAAATAAAATAAACTTTAAAAGAATGCCCTTGCTCAGTGACTATATCTAATAGATTTACTCCTTGAATAACCCATACAATTGCAGTGATTGCAAGAGAGGATAACATAAAAAAAGTTAATATATCAAAATAAAATTTACGAAATATTAATTTATTCATTGAAATTATAAATTTAATAAATATACAACAATATCTATTAAATATTTCAAAAAAATGAAGCTAAAATTAGATTTTGTAAATAAAGTTCCTAAACAAGCTATGGATAATGAGATTATTCTAGTAAAAGATAGATCTGTTAAAAATAAAATACTAAAATCTTCGAATAAATCATTATTTAACGATAAGTTATTTTTAGAGAAAAAATTCTCTATTAAAAATATAAAAGACAAAAATTTCATTTTTGTAAATTGTATGAAGTCTAGAACTTCTTTAGATTATGAAAACCTTGGATCACAATTGTTTATTTTTTTAAAAAATAACAAAATTGAAAAATCATTTTTTACACCTAGCTCATCTTTTCTTACCAATGTTCAATTGGAAAAACTTTTACATGGAGCGCAACTCAAGTCTTATGAGTTCAATGTTTATAAATCTGATAAAACCAAATATGAAATAAATAATATATATATAGTTGGAGCAAAATCCAAAGGTTCAAATTCATTAAGAAATAAATTAAATTCACTTTTAGAAGGTGTTTTTCTAACTAGGGATCTTGTCTCTGAACCAGGAAACGTTTTACATCCTGATGAATATGCAAGACGTATAGTTAAATTAAGAAAATTTGGATTAAAAGTTACTGTATACGATCAAAAAAAATTAAAAAAGATGGGTATGAATGCTTTATTAGGTGTAGGACAAGGAAGTATCAGGGGGTCATACTTAGTAACTATAGAATGGAAAGGCACAAAAAGTAAATCTAAACCTTTGGGATTTGTTGGAAAAGGTGTTTGCTTCGACACTGGAGGCTATTCTTTAAAACCAGCAAAATTTATGGAAGATATGACTTACGATATGGCAGGCTCAGCTACTGTTGTTGGTTTAATGAAAACTCTTGCTTTAAGAAAATCAAAAATTAATGCTGTTGGAGTCGTTGGACTTGTAGAAAATATGGTAAGTGGAAATGCTCAAAGACCTGGTGATATTGTTAAATCTTATAGTGGAAAAACAATTGAAGTTTTAAATACTGATGCTGAAGGAAGATTAGTTTTAGCAGATGCTTTGACATTTACAGAGGAAAAATTTAAGCCGCAATTTATTATTGATTTAGCAACATTAACTGGAGCTATAATTGTTTCTCTTGGCTCAGAATATGCTGGTCTATTTTCAAACAATGATAAATTATCTAAACAATTAATCGATGCAGGTGAAAGTGTTGAAGAAAAACTTTGGAGAATGCCTTTAAACGAAAACTTTGACAAATTAATAAATTCTAAAAATGCAGATATGCAAAACATTAATTATGTAGGTGGAGCAGGTTCGACTACAGCAGCACAATTTTTACAAAGGTTCATAATAAATAAAACTCCTTGGGCCCATTTAGATATTGCTGGTATGGCCTTTTCAAAATATGGAGGAGCACTTAACTCAGGAGGTGCCACTGGTTATGGAGTTAGATTATTAAATAAATTAATTGAGGACAACTATGAGTAATATTGAGCAAACTCTATCGATAATTAAACCAGATGCAGTTGAAAGAAATCTTCAAGATCAAATTAAAGAGGAATTTATAAATAATGGATTTGAAATAATAAAAGAAAAAAAAATCCATATATCTAAAGAGGAAGCCGAAAGATTCTATAAAGTACATGAGTCCAAACCATTTTATAACGATTTATGCACTTATTTATCATCAGGTCCTATTGTTGTCATGACTTTAGAACGAGAAAATGCAGTTGTGGAAAATAGAAAGTTAATGGGAGCTACAAATCCAGATGATGCAGAGGAGGGCACTTTGAGGAAAAAATATGGTATTTCAATTGATAAAAACTCTGTTCATGGCTCAGACAGTACTGAAAATGCCAAGATTGAATTAGATTTTTTTTTTAATCACTAGCCAATAATTTAATAATTGCTTTTGAGTATATTTTATGCTCAATTTTTAGAACTTTTTTTGCTAAACTTTTTTCACTATCTGTTTTTAAAATTTTAACTTTTTTTTGTAATATAATTTTACCTGAATCTAATTTATGATTTACAATATGGACTGTAGCCCCAGAGTATTTGTCTTTATTTTGAATTGCTCTATTATGTGTATTTAGTCCTTTATACTTAGGCAGAAGAGAAGGATGTATATTAAGTATAGGTTTATAGAATTGTTTTATAAATTTACCTGAAAGTATTTTCATAAATCCAGCTAAACAAATTAAATCAACATTATTCCTCTTTAATAATTTTAATAAACGACCTTCAAAAGTTTTTCTATTAGAATATTTAATAACGATATTGTTGATTTTGGATTTATTTGCATAAATTAACCCTTTTGCACTAAGATTATCAGAGACAACTAGAACAATTCTAATTAAAGATTTTTTTGTTTTTGAATATTTTATTAATGATTTTAGGTTACTACCTCTACCACTTATAAATACTGCAGTGTTCTTTTTACCAGGTGACTTTTCCACTCAACTTTACTTTTTCTGAATTTTTTGTAATTTTTCCAATAACATACGGTTTATATTTTTTTGGAAAAAATCTAATTATTTTTTTGAAGTTTGAATGTTTTACTATTAAACAAAAACCTACGCCACAATTGAAACTTTTTAACATTTCTTGATCGCTAATACCTTGACTTTTTAGCCATCTAAATATTTTTAATGTTTTTATTTTTTCTAAGTTTATTTCAGCACAATAATTATCTGGTATTATTCTTTTAATATTATCTTTTAACCCACCACCTGTAATATTTGCACAAGCATTCAAATATTTTTTTTTTATTAATTCTAATACATGCATTGCATATATTTTTGTTGGTATCATTAATTCCTTTTTTAAAAATGAGTTTTTTTTTAAATTAATTTTCTTTTTTTTTATAATATGTCTTACTAAAGAATATCCATTTGAATGAAGACCACTGGAAGGTATAGCTAGCACTAAATCTTTTTCATTTATTTTATTTAATAATATTTTATCTTTATTTACTAAACCTAAACAAAATCCTGCAATATCAAATTTACCTTTAGAATATGTTCCAGGCATTTCGGCTGTTTCTCCACCAACTAATTCACAGTCAGCTAGTTTGCATCCTTTAATAATTCCTCTTATTATATTTTTTAATTTTTTTATATTTATTTGATCAACTGATATGTAATCTAAAAAAAGTAAAGGCTTTGCTCCTTGAACTATAATGTCGTTTACACACATTGCCACAAGATCTATTCCTATTGTGTCAAATTTATTTAGATGATTTGCCACCTCAATTTTTGTTCCAACACCATCAGTACTAGTAACAAGGTATGGATTCTTATAAATTTTTGGCAGTCTAGTAATTGCACCAAATCCTCCAATATTCTTAAAATGACCACTTTTTTTTGATTTTTTTGTGCTTGTAGATATATATTTAACAAATTTATCTGCTTTTTTTATGCTAACGCCACTTTTTTCATATGTAAAATTTTTATCTTTCATGTTTAAATTATGTTTTTAACCAAAAATAAAATTAATAACTACTTATACTTTTTTTTTTTACTTTTGATTTTATTTTTTATCAAGTTTTCCACAATTAAAGCATTTGCAAATAATTACACAGTTAAAAATATTAATATTAAAGAAGAATACGATGTAAATTTTAATAAAGATAAAGTGATAAGCAAGGGTTTTAAAAAAGCATTTAATACATTAATTTTCAGAATTGTAGAAAATAAAGATAAAAAATTATTTGAAAATATTTCTAATAATAAAATTAGTTCATTAATTGATAATTTCTCAATCACAAATGAAAAATTTTTAAATAATAATTATGAGGTTGATTTTGAGGTTAGGTTCGACAAAAAAAAATTATTATCATTTATAAGAAGTAAAAACATTATTTCTTCTATACCAAAAAATACTGAAATCTTATTTATACCAATTTTAATGGACACCTCAACTAATGAGATTCAATATTTTAATCAAAATTATTTCTACAATAATTGGAACAAAGTAAATGAGGATTATTTTTTATTAAATTATAATTTACCAGATAAAAATATCGATAGTTTTCGTCTTTTTCAAAGAATAAAAAATAATATAGAGAATAATGATTTATCCGAGATTACAAATAAGTATAATTTTGAGAATATATTTGTTGTTATATTTTACAAAAATAAGAAAAATTTAAAAATATTTTCTAAAATTAGTTTTTCAAATTCAAATTTCAATTTTAATTTAAAACAAAATAATATTAATTATGAAGATAAAGAAATATTGGATCAAGTTATTTTAAATTTAAAAAATATATATGAGGATAAATGGAAGTTGATTAATAAAATTAATACCTCAATTATAGTGCCTATAAAAATTTCATTAAAAAATAGTAATTTTACAATCTCTGACAAATTAGAAAAAGTATTAAATCAATCGGATTATGTATATGAATATGGTATAGAAAAAATGAATAGTAATGAAATTGTATATAAAATAATTTATAATAATAATCCTGATAAATTTTTAAATACTTTGAAAGAAAATGATATAAATATAAATTCTTCTAATTATGTTTGGAAAATAGAATGAGAGAGTTGGATCAAAAACTCTTAGACTTTGGAATTTCTGAAAGTTTTGATGAAAATGATTATTATGTATCCAAAAGTAATTATTTTGCAAAAAATATTATAGAAATTTGGCCTAAATGGGAAAAAAAAATTGTTAATATAAGTGGAGAAAAATATTCTGGCAAAACACATTTGTCGAAAATATTTAAAATTAAAAGTGATGCTTTATATTTACACAGCAGCGAAATCAATGATCAGACTTTGAGAAGAATAAAATTATCTAATAATATAATAATTGAGGACTTAAATGAAAATTTTGACGAAAAAATTCTTTACTCGTTAATTAACTTAGTTGAACAAGATAATAAATATTTGTTGATCTCTTCAAAAAAGCCAATAGATACAATGAAATTTACACTTCCAGATTTACTATCAAGATTAAAGAATTGCATAATAGCCAAAATAGAGCAGCCAGATGATGAGCTGATTTATGCAATAATTTTAAAAAGTTTCTCAGACAGGCAAATTAAGTTAGATAACAAAATTATAGATTATATTATTAAAAGAATTTCTAGATCATATAGCAAAATGCATGAATTTATATATAAGATTGATGAATTGAGTTTAAAGAAAAAGAAATCTATTAACTTTAAAATAATAAAAGAGATAATAAATTGAGTAAATATAGAACAAATACCTGTGGAGAACTAACTCTAAAGAACAAAGATCAAACAATAAAGTTATCAGGCTGGATAAATAAGAAAAGAGATCATGGAAATCTATTATTTTTAGATTTAAGAGATCACTATGGGCTAACCCAATGTGTAATCGATAAAGGTAAAAAAATTTTTAAAGAAATTGAAAAACTTCCCTTAGAAACTGTACTACAAATTGAAGGTAAAGTTTTAGCGAGAGAAAAAGAGACAATTAACAAAAATTTAAATACAGGAGAAATCGAAGTAGGAATTGAAAAATTTAAAATACTCTCAAGAACTAAGGAATTACCATTACCTGTTTTTTCAGATCAAGAATACTCTGAAGAAATTAGATTAAAGTACAGATTTTTAGATTTAAGGAGAAATAAAATTCATAATAATATTATCTTAAGATCTAAAATTATTTCATTTATTAGATCTGAAATGCAAAAATATGGTTTTCTAGAATATCAAACACCCATATTAACTTCATCAAGTCCAGAAGGTGCTAGAGATTTTTTAGTACCAAGTAGACTAAACCCAGGTAAATTTTATGCTTTACCTCAAGCACCACAGCAATTTAAACAATTAATCATGGTATCAGGATTTGATAAATATTTTCAAATTGCCCCGTGTTTTAGAGATGAAGATGCAAGAGCGGATAGAAGTCCAGGAGAGTTTTATCAACTTGACTTAGAAATGTCTTTTGTGGAACAAGAGGATGTATTTAAAATTGTTGAGGAGCTATTTGTAAATTTGTTCAAAAAATTTTCTTCTAAAAAATTACTCCATGAAAAATTTCCTAGAATTCCCTTTAATGAAGCTATGTTGAAATATGGTTCTGATAAACCAGATTTGAGAAATCCTTTAGAAATTGTAGAAATTACTGAAATTTTTAAAAGAGATGATATTAATTTTGAAATTTTTAAAAAATTAGTAATTAAAGGATCGATAGTTAGAGGAATTGTGACAAAAAATACATCTGAAAAACCAAGAAGTTTTTTTGATGGAATTGATAAATGGGCAAAAGATGAAGGATCGTCGGGTCTTGCATATTTTTCTCTTGAAAATTCTGACAAATTAATTGCTAAAGGACCCGTGGGAAAATTTTTTTCTGAGGAATCTCTGAAAGAAATAATGACAAAAATGAATGCTGAAGTAGGTGATACAATATTTATGTCTTGTGGAAATAAATCCGAAGTTGAAAAATTATTAAGCAATGCAAGAAATAAAATAGCAAATGAATTAAATTTAATTGACGAAAATGTTTTTTCATTTTGTTGGGTAGTTGACTATCCAATGTTTGAAATAGATGAAAATACTAAAAAGATCGAATTTAGTCACAACCCTTTTTCTATGCCACAAGGTGATACTGATAATTTAGATCTTTCAGAACCCTTGAAACTAAAAGCATTTCAATATGATATTGTATGTAACGGCATTGAATTGTCTTCTGGAGCGATCAGAAACCATAAACCTGATTTAATGTATAAATTATTTGAAATCGCTGGCTACTCTAAGGAAACAGTAGATGAGAAATTTAGTGGTATGATTAATGCTTTAAGCTATGGAGCACCGCCTCATGGCGGTATCGCCCCTGGTATAGATAGGATCGTGATGTTATTAGCAGAAGAAAAAAATATTAGAGAAGTAACGATGTTTCCAATGAATCAAAATGCTCAAGATTTAATGATGAATGCTCCTTCTGAGGTAGATGAATATCAATTAAAAGAACTTAATATTTCAAAAAGAAAAAAATAATTATTTTTTTCCTTTAAGGTTTATTCTTATATCTGACAAATCTACTAGTTTCCTTTTGTAGTTATTTCTAACAAAACCCTTGCTTGTAATATCTTTTACAAGTTTAATTAGTTGATTTTGATCTTCACTATTTTGACTTTCATTTGTGTCAGAATTGCCAGTTATAGATGGGGTGTGAGCTAAATCTTCTCTATTTAAATAGGAAATCGCCAGCTCTCTAAAAATATAATCTAATATTGAACTTGCACTCATTATTCGATCATTTCCATAAACTTTACCAGAAGGTTCAAATTTTGTATCTAAATATGCATTTACAAATTCATCTAGTGGAACTCCATATTGAAGGCCTAATGATATTGCTATTGCAAAATTGTTCATAAGAGCCTTTACTAATTCACCTTCTTTACTTGTATCGATAAAAATTTCTCCTATTTTGCCGTCTTCATATTCGCCAGTATGCAAATATACTTTATGATCACCTATCGAGGCTTTTTGGATATAACCTTTTCTTCTATCAGGCATACTAAATCTTTTACCTATATTATCGGTGATATTTCTTTTAAAACTTTCATCAATCGGTTTAGATTTAAGGCTATTTTTAATTTCTTGACCATTAATTGGCTGTGAAACTATTTCAACTTTGCTACTTTTGGTATCTTGAAGATTTTTTGTTTTTCTATTATCTAACTTAACATCAATAATCTCAAATTTACCATCATCCTTATTCTCTAAGTTCTTAAGATTTTCCTCGTTTATATCATCTAAATAATGAGACACTTTAAAGCTACAAGTGTAATATGTTTCAACTAAATATTTTGCCATTTTAATCCTATTTGTAAATTGAATCTTGGTAAGATTTATGTATATACATTTTTTAAATATAGTCTAATTGTAAATTTACAATTATAAATTGAAAATAACTTAAATAAAATGATTAAAGAAATTTTTACTTGGTGGAACAAGCAAACGTTTGGCACAAGGTTAAATACAATTTTGTTTGGAAAATTAGTCGGCGAAGATAATTTAGGTAACAAATATTATGAGAGCAAATCAGGAAAAAGATGGGTTATTTACAACGGGGAAGTTGAAGCATCAAAAATACCAAGCGAATGGTATTCTTGGATGCATTATATGGGAAATAAAATTGAAAACAGTCACGAATTGGACAAATATAGTTGGCAAAAAGAGCATATGCCAAATCAAACAGGAACAGAAAATTCCTATCATCCAAAAAAAAACAAAAGTAAAAATGCTTCAAACAAAAAATACACTTCTTGGAAAAGTTAAAGTTTATATACTTGTTTTTTTTACATATTATTTGTTAATGAATAATTCTTTAAGTGAAAATGATTCACGAACAGAAATTTACGCTGTTTTAACAATACTAGATAAGGTAAACTCTCAGAGTGATATTATAGAGATTGAAGTTGGAAAGGAATATAAATTTAAAAATCTGTCAATAAATATTCTTAAATGTAACAATTCAAAATTTGATGATGATCCAGAAGTTACAGCATACATGCAAGTAAGAGATACAGTAAACAAAGATGAGAACAAGGTGTTCATTTTTAATGATTGGACATTTGCCTCGTCTCCATCAATTAGACCGTTTGATCATCCTGTTTATGATATTTGGTTAAAAAAATGTTATTCTTAGAGTAATTTTTCTTTATCAAGCCAACTCACATTAAAATCTGAGTCTAAAAATTTTTTATGATTTAAAAGTATTTTATGCAAGTCTATTGTTGTTTTAATACCCTCTATAACAAATTCATCAAGGGATCTTCGCATTCTTTGAATTGCTTCGGTTCTATTCCTTCCATGACATATTACTTTACATATCATACTATCATAATATGGAGTTACGTTATAACCTTGAAATATAGCACCATCTACTCTTGTTCTAAAACCTGATGGCTGATGACACATAGTAATTTCCCCTGGCGAAGGTTGAAAATTTTTACTTACATCTTCTGCGTTAATTCTGCACTCAATCGCGTGCCCTCTAGGTTTAATATCCTCTTGTTTTAAAGCTGTGTTACCATCGTATGCAATCCATATTTGTTCTTTGATTAAATCTATACCTGTCACTACTTCTGTTACTGGATGTTCTACTTGTATTCTTGTATTCATTTCTAAAAAATAAAATTTTCCATCCTCAAAAATAAATTCTACTGTGCCAGCACCTTCGTATCCAATTTGGCTTACCATTTTTACTGTTTTATCAAAAAGGTCATTTCTTAATTTATCATTCAATAAAGGACTAGGCGTTTCTTCGATTAATTTCTGATGTCTCCTTTGAATAGAACAATCTCTTTCATGCAAATGCACTGTTCTGTTTTTTCCAGATAATACTTGAACTTCAATATGTCTTGGATTTTGAAAAAATTTTTCAATATAAACCTCATCATTACCAAAAAATTTTTTTGCCTCAGTTTTGGCAGTTAAAAATAGGCTTTCAAATTCGTCTTCTTTTGTGACAACCTTCATTCCTTTTCCTCCACCACCACCAGCAGCTTTAATTAGAACTGGATATCCAATTTCTTTGCATATTTTTTTTGCTTCGTTAAAATCTGATACACCTCCATCAGATCCTTCAATTACAGGAAGACCATATTTTTTTGCAATTTTTTTTGCTTCAATTTTATCACCCATCATTTTAATTAATGAAGATGATGGACCAATGAATTTAATTTTATTCTCTTCAAGGATTTTTGCAAATTCATAATTTTCAGATAAAAAACCATAACCTGGATGAACAGCTTCAGAATTTGTTAATTCAATAGCTGACATAATAGCTGGAATATTTAAATAGCTACTTGCGGCTTGATGAGGTCCTACACAAATGCTTTCATCAGCTAATCGAACATGCATGCTGTTTCTATCAACATCAGAATGAATAGCAACTGTTTGTATACCCCATTCTTTACAAGCTCTGATAACTCTAACAGCTATCTCACCTCTATTTGCAACAAGAATTTTTTTGAACATTGTTACTCAATTATTGCTATGGTATGTCCATATTCAACAGGTTGACCATCTTCAACACAAATTTTTTTTATAGTACCAGCTATTGGAGAAGGGACATGATTCATTGTTTTCATAGCTTCAACAATCATAATTGTATCACCTTTGTTAATTTTTTTGCCTACCTCTGCAAACTTTTTACCACCTGGTTCTGGTGCTAAATAGGCTGTTCCAATAATAGGTGATGTAACTTCAGTTCCACTTGTATTATCTAATTTTATATTCTCTGATTTTATTTCTGATTTTGTTTCTTTAACCGCAGCTATATTTACTCCAGATGACTTTGATACTTTTACTTTTATATCTTTTTCAGTGTATTCTATCTCGGTAAGATTAAACTCGTCTAAATATTCAGTAAGCTCTTTGATTATATTTTTATTTATTTTCATTCAACATTTCATGCATAGAATTTATGGCTAAAATATATCCATTTATCCCTAATCCACAAATTATTCCTGTGACAACACCACTTATTATTGATTTATGACGAAATTCCTCTCTTTTATATATATTTGATATATGTAGCTCAATTATTTTACCTTTAAATACATCCAGTGCATCTCTAATTGCAACTGATGTGTGGCTATAGCCGCCTGCATTAATTATAATTCCATCGAATTCGTTTCTGGCACTTTGAATAATATCTACGATTTCTCCTTCAATATTTGATTGTTTCATTTCAAGAGTTAAATTTAATTCTTTAGATTTTTTCTCACAAATATCCTCTAGGAATTTATAATCTTTGCTACCATATTGTGATTGTTCTCTTTCACCTATTAGATTAAGATTGGGTCCATTAATGATTAATATTTTACTCACGAATTCTTTATAATATATGAATATTAAAAATAAAATAAAAATAACTGTAAATGGCAAGCAAATGCAAATAATTCCTAAATTTACACTTAAGAGCTTGATTACAAAATTAAAAATGCCATTAAATAAAATAGCTATAGAACTAAACAAAAAAATTATAGACAAAAATAGAATTTCTAAAATTCGATTAAAGAAAGATGATAAAATAGAAATTGTTCATTTTATTGGTGGTGGATAATGATTGATAAAAAATTTAAGATAGCAAATAAGATTTTTAAATCACGCTTGATAGTTGGAACTGGAAAATATAAAAGCTTCAGTGAATGTGCTAAAGCTATTAAGACTTCTGGTGCAGATATAGTGACAGTTGCAGTCAGAAGAGTAAACATATCAAATAAGAATAAAGCTAGATTAATGGATTATATAGATCCAAAAAAAATAACATATTTGCCTAACACAGCCGGATGTTTTACGGCAGAAGATGCAATTAGAACTTTAAGATTAGCAAGAGAAATTGGTGGATGGAAATTAGTAAAATTAGAGGTGTTAGGTGATAAAAGAAACCTTTTTCCTGAAATGATTGAAACTTTAAGATCTACTGAATTATTAACAAAAGAGGGTTTTAAAGTTATGGTTTATTGCAATGATGATCCATTAATGGCAAAAAGATTGGAAAATGCAGGTGCTGTTGCAATTATGCCTCTTGCTGCTCCAATTGGTTCAGGTCTTGGAATACAAAATAAAGTTAATATTAAAATTATTAGAAAACAAACAAAATTACCTTTAATTATTGATGCTGGAATTGGACAAGCTTCTGATGCTAGTATTGCAATGGAGTTAGGATGTGACGGTGTTTTGATCAATACAGCAATTGCAAAAGCAAAAAAACCTATTCAAATGGCTGAAGCTATGAAGCTTGCAGTAATTTCTGGAAGAAAATCATATTTGTCTGGAAGAATTAATCCAAATTTATTTGGATCTGCATCAACTACAAATAAAGGTATTATTTAGTTTTTTTTTTATAAAATTTTTTTCTGAACTTCCTTTTTTTAAAAGTTTTACTAGCTTTATTTTTTATAGCACTATCATTTTTTATATTTTCAATTTTTAAAGCTTCAAGTTTCTCAACTTTTTCAATTTTATCTAATACTTTCTTTGTTTTTGATTTGAACTCAATTATATAGTCTTCTAAATTTAAATCATTATTTGTGTTTAAATCAATTTTAGCTTTATACTTTTTTTCAAAGTATTTAACTACTTCGTCATAGTGATCAGTAATATGTTTTTCAATTTTATCGTTAATAGTTAATTCTACTAATTTTGCATTATGTTCTAATGATTTTATTTCAATTAATTTAAGTATTTTCAATACAAAGGTTTCATCTGTCAATTTCATGTGCCATTTGACATTACTTTCTCTTAATCTCTGTCTTGACATTTCTAGTAATCCAAAATTACTTATTCTACCAATTTGAATTCTTGCTCTATCATTTCTACATTTTTCTTTTAATTTTCTCTCTACTTGTCTTCTATTACTAAAGTTAAGCATATCAATAAAATCAATTATTATTAATCCAGATAAATCTCTTATTTTTATTTGTCTTGCAATTTCTTCTGCTGCTTCAATATTTGTATCAAAAGCAGTACTTTCAACATTTTTTTGTTTTATTGATTTTCCTGAGTTTACATCTATTGATACTAGTGCCTCAGTTGGGTTTATTACTAAATATCCACCTGAAGTCAGTTTTACTTCTGTCTCAAAAATTTCAAATAATTTTTTTTCTATATTTTCTTTATAAAAAAGCGGTACTTTATCTCTATATTTTTTAACTTTTTTTAATTGATTTGGCATCATTAATTTCAAATAACTTTTTGTTTTTTGATATCCCTCATTTCCTTCAACATATATATTTTGAGTATCATCATCGTACATGTCTCTTATACATCTTTTTATAATATCACTTTCTTGATGAATTAAAGATGGGGCAATTGAATTTAATGCGTTATCTTTTATTTGATCCCAAACTTTAATTAAATTTTTTAAATCATTCTCGATTTCATTTTTTGTTTTGTTTGATCCTGCTGTTCTAACTATAATTCCCATCTCTTTTGGAATAGTTATTTCATTTAATATATTTCTAATTTTTTTTCTTTCTCCTGGATTAAATATTTTTCTAGAAATTCCCCCACCTTTGGCTGTGTTAGGCATTAAGACTATGTATTTTCCAGCAATGGAAATAAAAGTACTAAGCGCTGCTCCTTTTAAACCCCTTTCATCTTTTAACACTTGAATCAATATTACTTGATTTGGTTTTATTACTTCTTGGATTTTGTATCTTTTTGATGGAAATTTTTTTTGAGTATTTATTTTATCTTTTTCATCGTCCTCTTTTTTTTCAACAGGATCATCAATTTTAATTTCTTCTTTACCTTCAAGAATTTTATCTTCTATGTTTTCACTTTGTTTTGAAAGTTCCTCTCGAACCTTCTCTTCTTCTTGTTTTATTTTTTCTAAATCGCTTAAAGGTAGCTGATAATAATCAGACTGGATATCATTAAAAGATAGAAAACCATGTCTTTCTCTTCCAAAGTCAACAAACGCTGCTTGTAAAGAAGGTTCAATTCTACTTACTTTTCCAAGATAAATATTATTCTTAATTAAAGTGTTGTTAATACTTTCATATTCATAGTCTTCGATATGATTATTACTTTTAAGAACAACTCTAGTTTCATTAGGATGCGATGCATCGATATATAAATTTTTTGACATAATATTGCTAATTTTTTCATAAGTTAATTTAATAAATTCTGTGCCTTAAGAATAACAAATTCACAAGATATTTAAACTAAAATGCAAAAGTTCTTTAAAAGATTACTAATATTTGGATTATTGTCATCTCTTCTAATATTATTATCAATAATATCTATTCTTTGGACTTATTCCAATAAATTGCCTGATTACAAATATCTTAAAAATTATAAACCCCCAGTATCAAGCAAGTTATATTCTGGAAATGGAGTGTTAGTAAGCGATTTTTCATCTGAAAAAAGAATTTTTGTTCCATATTCTGCTATATCTCAAACCGTGATAAATGCTTTTTTATCTGCGGAGGATAAAAACTTTTTTGACCATCCAGGGGTAGATGCCAAAGGAGTAGTAAGAGCAATTAAAAATAACATATTTAATCTACTTTACTCAAAAAGATTAGAAGGTGCCTCTACTATTACCCAGCAAGTAGCAAAAAACTTTCTTTTAACTAATGAAGTAAGTATTGATAGAAAAATAAAGGAAGCAATATTAGCTTTTAGAATTGAGCGTGTTTTATCAAAAAAAAGAATTCTAGAGCTTTATCTAAATCAAATTTATCTTGGTGAGGGTAGCTATGGTATAGCATCAGCTAGTTTAAGATATTTTAATAAACCAATAAGTGAACTCAATTATGGAGAGGCTGCACTTTTAGCTGCTCTTCCAAAAGCACCAAGCAAATACAATCCATATAAAAACAAGGAATTAGCAAAATTTAGAAGAAACTTAGTATTAAATAATTTATTAGATAATGGATTCATTGATCAAAAAAAACACTCTAAATTAATTAACTCTAAAATTAAATTACAAAAGAGAAAAAGAATTTACCTTGAAGATTCTAGATATTATGTAGAAGATGTTAGAAAAGATGTAATTGATAAATATGGATATGATAAAGTATATAAACAAGGATTTAACATCAAGACACCTTTGGATTTAGAATTACAAAAAATTGCTACACAATCACTTAGGAATGGTTTGCAAGAATTTGATAAGAGAAAAGGATGGAGAGGTCCTCTATCAAATATAAAAAAATACAAAAATTGGAAAAAAGATCTTAAAGACTTAAATTTAGAAAAATCTTTAGGATGGGAATTGGCTGTTGTTACTAGAATTGACAAATTTGAAACAGTCATCAAAACACAAAATGATGATAATGGAACAATTAATTTTAATGATATTGATTGGACGCGAAAGGAATTCAAAAAACTATTCAAAATTGGTGACATAATTTATGTCAAGAAATTATCTGATGGAAACTATAGTTTAAAACAACTTCCAAGAGCTAATGGAGGGATTGTTGTGATGGATCCATATAGTGGAAGAGTATTAGCATTGTCAGGTGGATTTAGTTTTAAACAAAGTGAATTTAATAGAGCATCTCAAGCAAAACGTCAGCCTGGATCTGCATTCAAACCTTTCATATATGCTTTAGCATTAGAAAATAATTTTTTACCAACAACATTAGTATTAGATGCACCTATAGTATTAGATCAAGGAAATGATTTAAAAATGTGGAAACCAGAAAATTACGGCAAAAAGTTCTACGGACCTTCAACATTAAGAACAGGTATAGAAAAATCAAGAAATCTAATGACTGTCCGAATAGCTCAAGAATTAGGTATAGACAAAATTATAAATTTTTCAAAAAAATTAAATATTTACGAAAATCCAGATGAACTTATGTCAGTATCTTTGGGCTCTGCTGAAACGACTTTGTTAAAAATCACAAGCGCTTATTGTTCTTTTTTGAATGGTGGAAAATTAGTTAATCCAATATTAATTGATAGAATTCAAGACAGTGAAGGAAAAACTATTTTTAACAATGAAAAAAGATTCTGTGAAAATTGTGATTTAATTTCATATGAAGGAACTAGTAAACCAATTATTAAAAATAAATATCAACAGATTTTTTCACCACAAACAGCCTATCAGATTACTTCTATGTTGAAAGGTGTTATAGAACGTGGAACTGGAAAAGGTTTAAAAGAATTGAAACTCGAATTAGCTGGCAAGACAGGAACAACAAACAAAAATACAGATACTTGGTTTATAGGATTTACATCAAATTTAGTGGTTGGAGTATACATTGGCTATGATAACCCAAGGAGTTTAGGTAAATTTGAAACAGGTTCAAAAACAGCAATGCCAGTTTTTAAAGAGTTCATAAAAAAAACAGCAAATACTTTTAACGCAAGGCCTTTTAAAGTTGCAGACAATATAAATATGATGGTCATAGATGCAAAAACTGGAAAAAAAGCGAATCCTAAAACCAAGTTAGCCATAATCGAATCATTTAAAAATAATGATAATAAACTAGATAATATATCTAACAATTTTGATAGTAGATTAAATACAACAAATATATTAAAATTTTATTAATGGATCAGGAAATACTAAATATTAAATCAGAAATAGAAAAAATAAATCAAAGAATAAAGGAGTTTCTTTGAAAAGACTAAGATTTCAGAAAAAATAATTAATTTATCAAATTTAATAGAAAAACCAGATTTTTGGCAGGATAAAAAAAATGCTGAAAAAGTTTTACGTGAAAAAACTAATTTAGAAAAATTATTAAATAATTTTGAAGAAACATCAAATGAAAGTAAAGATTTATTTGATATTTATGATTTGGCTATTGAGGAACACAACAATGAAATGATTAAAGAGACAACTTCAAATATAAAAATACTCTTTAATAAAATTAAACAAATTGAAATAAGATGTTTTCTATCAAATGATAATGATACATTTGATAGTTATTTAGAATTTCATGCAGGTGCTGGCGGCACTGAAAGTCAAGATTGGGCCGATATGTTAAGAAGAATGTATATGAAATGGGCAACTAAAAAAAACTTCGAAATTGAAATTATTAGTGAACATAAAGGCGATGAAGCAGGCATCAAATCATCTATAGTTAAAATAAGTGGAGATTATATAAATGGGTTATTAAAGAACGAGTCAGGAATACATAGACTTGTGAGAATTTCTCCTTTTGATTCTGGTGCTAGAAGACATACAAGTTTTGCTAGTGTTTGGGTATATCCAGTAATTTCTGATAATATTGATATTGAAATTTTAGAAAATGATTTAAGAGTAGACACATATAGATCTAGTGGCGCAGGAGGACAACATGTTAACACTACAGATAGCGCAGTAAGAATAACACACTTACCAACAAAAATTGTGGTACAATGTCAAAATGAAAGGTCACAACATAAAAATAAAGAAACTTGTATGAATATGTTAAGAGCAAGACTTTATGATTATGAATTAAAAAAAAAAGAAAAAGAAAATGAAAATCTTGAGAATTCAAAGTCAGAGATTGGATGGGGTCATCAAATTAGATCATATGTATTACACCCTTATAAAATGGTAAAGGATAATAGAACTAATTTTGAAAGTTCAAGTCCTGAAAAAGTATTAGATGGAGAAATAGATAATTTTTTAGAAAGTTCTTTATATAAATTAAATGCGTAAAATAACTTCTATAATTATAATATCAATTATAACTATCTTAATCGCAATTTTAATATTTCTAACAACGGTAGGAATTAAAACCGATAATTTTAACAGTTTAATAAATGAAAAAGTTAAAGAGATTGATCCGAAGATAAAATTAAAATTAAATCAAGTAAATTTTAAATTAAATCCATCTAATTTAGAATTCGAAATTTTTACTTTGGACCCACATTTATTGGTTAATGAAAAAAAAGTTGACTTAGAAATTATAAAGTCTGAATTAAATCTTTTAGACTATTTAAATAATAAAAATCCAATTTCTGAAATATCCATAATTTCAAAAGAAAGTAATATTGATCAATTTACTGATTTTATCAATGAATATGACTTTAATTTAGCTAGAAATTTAATTTTCAAACAAATTAAACAGGGAAAAATAAAGATAATTTCTAATATAAATTTTAATGAAAATAATCCACGAAATATTAAATATAATATAAATGGATACGTAAAAGATGCAGAAATAAAATTACTCGACCAATCAAAAATTGAAAATATTAAATTTAATTTTTTTGTAGATCAGGATTTTATAAACTTAAAAAAAATAGAATTAGCGTTTGATAAAATCTTTGTTACTTCAGAAAAAGTAAATATTAAAAAAATTAATAATTATTTCAATATTTCAGGAAATTTTAAAACAAATAAGACTAAAATAAATTTAAAAAATTATACAAAATTAATAAATACTAATTTAGACTTAATAGATGATAGAGCTATAAATTTAAGCTCAGATAATGAATTATCATTTAAAATTAATAAAAAACTTAATATTAAAGATTTAAGCATTATATCAAAATTAAATTTTGATGAGTTATTTACTAATTCAAAATATCAAGACTTGATATATTTAAAAAACGGGAATATTTTAATTAATTACATTAAAGAAGAATTAAAAATTGTATTAAATAGTAAGTTTTTATTTCAAAATAATAATTACAATAATAATAAAACAAAAAATTTAATTAATATAATTTATAAAAAAAAACAAAACAAAAATGCTTTAGTCGATATAGATTTAAGTAATACAAAAAGCACAATTAACTCTAAAGAATTTAAAAAATTTTTACAATTTAAAAACTTTAGTCTCCAAGACCAAGATATCACATTTGCATCAGAAAATTTGATTAATTTTAAATTAAATAAAAAAAACGAAATACAAAATTTTAATATTAAATCTAAATTAAATTCCGAAAATATTTTAGTTGACTACAAATCACAAAGAATAAAAAAATATTTTAGTAATTTCAAAAATCAAATAAAATTTACTAATAGCTATTTAAATTTAGATTATAAAAATAAAAAATTTAAATTTAATTTAAAAAGCAAATATTCTATTAATAGTTTAAATGACAATTTATCTTTAAATCTTGAAAAAAAAGATAATAAGTATTTTTTTGATTTAGATTTAGATCTAGACAGTGCAGAAATAGAAATTGATGAATTACAATATCGAAAAAATGCAGAAATAAAATCTGAATTGAATATAAATGGAATTTACAAAGATAATAATGAAATAATTTTCAAAAATATAAATTTTAATGAAGAAGAAAAAAATATTAGTATTCAAAATCTTGAAATAGGAAAAAACGATAAAATTAAAAATTTAGATTTATTTAAAATAGATATCATTAACAAATATGGAAAAGACAACAAATTAGAATTTAAGAAAGTTAATGACAGTTATTACTTAACTGGTAGTCAATTTGATGGATCTAAAAATATAAAAAATTTATTAGATAATTCCTCAAAATCAATATTTTCTAATTTTAAAAATTTGAATACTTATATTTATTTAGATATTGGAAAATATTTTGTTGAAAACTATTCATATTTATCAAATGTTAAAGGTGAGATACAAGTAAAGAGTAACAAAGTTTTTAAATCAAATATAAATGCAAAATTAAATAATAAAAGAAAATTTAAATTAAATATCTTTACTAATGATAAAAAACAAAAAATTACATTTTTAGAAATAGAGCATCCTGAACCCTTTATAAAAAATTTTAAATTCATTAAGGGTTTTAAAGAGGGTAGATTGATATACGAATCATCTAATTATGAGGGTAAAACAATATCAAATTTAAGAATTAATGATTTTAAAGTCCAAGAGGTCCCAGTTCTTGCAAAACTTTTAACTTTAGCATCTCTCCAGGGAATAGCCGATCTTCTTACTGGCGAAGGTATACGATTTAATGATTTTGAGATGGATTATGAAATTTTAGGAAATAACACCAAAATTAAAGAGATGTATGCCATAGGCCCAGCAATATCGCTTATGATGGAAGGATATATTGTAAAAGATGAATTAACTAGCTTGAAAGGAACACTTGTGCCGGCAACAACTGTTAATAAAACAATTTCAAAAATACCTATGTTAGGTGAAATTTTAGTTGGAAAAAAAATCGGTGAAGGAGTTTTTGGTGTAAGTTTTAAAATTAAGGGACCACCTAAAAAACTTAAAACTTCTGTCAATCCAATTAAAACTTTAACTCCAAGATTTATAACTAGAACTTTGGAAAAAATTTCAAATTAGATTACTATTTTGTAGTGTTTTTTCTTACCAATTGAAAGCTTAATAAAATTATTTTTCCTTATAAGCTCATTCGAAATTATGAATTTATCATCTGAAATAATTTGATTGTTGATTTTAATACCATTAGATTTTATTAATCTTCTTATTTCGCTTTTAGATAAGTTTTTATCAATAATTGAGACTAAATTAATCAAATCATTACCAATATTAGAGATATCTATTTTTGTATCAGGTAAATTTTCACCAGATGAGTTTCCTGTAAAAGAATTTCTTGCTATTTTTTCTGCTTCTGCAGCTTCATTAACACCGTGAAGAATAGAAGTAGCTTTGTTTGCTAAAATAATCTTTTGTTCATTTATGTCTTGATTGCTTATATTTTCAATCTCATTTAAATTTAAATCCGTAAACATTTTAAGAAATTTTAATACATCTTTATCATCGATATTTCTCCAAAATTGCCAATAATCAAATACTGAAAATAATTTTTTATCTAACCAAATAGCTCCACTTTCTGTTTTTCCCATTTTAGCGCCCGATGCCAAAGTTATAAGTTCTGTTGTTAAACCATAAACTTCAACAGATGAATATCTTTTGATTAATTCAACTCCATTAACTATATTACCCCATTGATCAGATCCCCCGATTTGTAATAAACAATTCTCTGTTTTATTTAATTCTAAAAAATCGTAAGCTTGTAAAATCATATAATTAAATTCCATATAACTTAATGATTGCTCTCTTTCCAATCTAAGTTTAACACTGTCAAAACTTAACATTTTATTTATCGTAAAATGTTTTCCTATATCTCTTAAAAAAGATATATACTTTAAATTTTTTAACCAAGAATAGTTGTTAACAAAAATTGGAGATATCTTTTCATCTTTAGTATCTAAAAATTTTTTTAAAATATTCTCTATACTTTTAATATTTCTTTCGATTTCATCTTCATCTAAAATTTTTCTAGTTTTATCTTTTCCAGATGGATCTCCTATTCTTGTAGTTCCTCCTCCGAGCAAAACAATAGGTTTATGTCCATGTTTTTGCATCAATCTTAAACACATAATTTGGAGCAAGCTGCCTACGTGTAAACTTTGAGCTGTGCAATCAAAGCCTATATATCCTTTTATACTCTCTTCATTCAGCTTCTTTGAAAGAGCTTTTTCGTCTGTGCATTGATAAAAATATCCTCTGTCTTTAAATTCTTTTAAAAATTCATTCATAAATGGTATTTTTAATATACATATTTAAATAAAAATAATAATCAATAATGGATAATTCTTTTATAGCACTAGGTTTAATGAGCGGTACATCTCTTGATGGCATTGATGCAAGTATTATCAAATCAGATGGTGAAAATAATTTAGACATAATAGATAATAAGTACTTTAATTATCCTGAAGAATTTAGAAAAAGACTTTCATCATTTATTTTAAATATAAATAATAGAGCAGATATAGAGGAAAATATAAGCACTTATAAATCTTTAGAAAGAGATCTAACTCTTTATCATTCAAAAATATCAAAGAAAATTATTGATGAAAATAAGTTAAATATTCAACTGATTGGCTTTCATGGACAAACGATAATTCATAAACCTAAAGATGGATATTCTATACAAATGGGAGATGCAAATTTACTTTCTCAAGAATTAAAAGAAAAAGTAATTAATAATTTTAGAGCTAACGATATTAAAAATGGTGGGGAAGGTGCTCCGTTAACTCCAGTTTATCATAAACTTTTAATAAATAAATTTAAGGTAAATAATCCTACAATAATTTTAAATATAGGAGGCATATCAAATTACACCTATTGTTTTAATGATACTTTAGCTGCAAAAGATATTGGTCCCGGAAATGTTTTAATTGATGGGTACTTAAAAAAAACAAAAGGAATAAATTATGATAAAAATGGAGATATAGCGTTATCTGGAAACATAAATATAGATATAGTTAATCAATTTTACGAACATGAGTTTTATAATGTACAACAAAAGCATTCTTTTGATAGAAATGAATTCGATTTTAGTTTTGTTAAAGGTTTGGAATTTGAAGATGCTGTAGCTACATTAACATATTTTACAGCATTAATAATTTCGCAAAATATAAAAAAAAATTTTGATAACGAAATAGAAATTATATTATGTGGCGGAGGCAGGAGAAATTTAACGTTAGTGAATCATATAAAGAAATTATTGAAATATAAAATTAAACTAATAGATGAATTTAGTATAGATGGTGATTTTATAGAGTCTCAAGCATTTGCATATTTATCAATTAGATCATATCTTAATAAAATAATTAGCTTTCCATCTACGACTAATGTTTTAAATCCTGTTACAGGAGGTGAAATCAAAATAAATTTTTAATATAAAGCTGTTTCTTTTTTTATATATTTATTTAAAGATTTGACCAAGGAAGCATCGGCTTTTGAAAAAAAATGATTTGCTTCTGAAATAATATCAAAATCTACTTTAATCCCTTTTTGAGCACTTAATCTTTTATTTAGTTCATTTATATCATCAAAAGGAACTAACTCGTCTTTCTTACCATGTATTATTAAACCAGAGGTTGGACAGGGTGATAAAAATGAAAAATCATATACATTAGGCTGAGGTGATACAGCAATAAACCTATTTATTTCAGGTCTTCTCATTAGTAACTGCATTGCTATCAGAGAACCAAAAGAAAATCCTGAAATCCAACACTGCGAGTTATCAAAATTTTCTCTCTCCAGCCAATCTAAAGCTGCAGCTGCATCTGCAAGTTCACCCTGGCCATTATCAAATTCACCATCACTTTTTCCAACACCTCTGAAATTTACCCTACAAACTGAAAAATTATTATCTACAAAAGTTTGAAAAGTATCGACAACAACTTTGTTATTCATTGTTCCTCCATATTGAGGATGTGGGTGGAGCACTAAAGCAATAGGAGAAGTATTTTTTTTACTTTTAAAATACTTTGCTTCTAGTCTACCAGCTGGACCAGGAATAAAGATTTCTGAAATTTTTGTATCTGTCGATGGCATTGATTATCAATCTCAAAAAAAAATTATATTTTTCTATCAAAATTAAGCGACAAAATGCAAGTATTTTAAATATACACAATCTTGACTAATTTAGTCAGGTATATATAAAGCCCGTGAATTGCGGAAAATATGAAATTATCAACTAAAAGCAGATACGCTGTGATGGCACTAGCTGACATAGCGAGATTTAAAAATAATGAGCCAATATCACTGAGAGATATATCTATCAGACAAGGAATATCCTTAGTTTATCTAGAGCAATTATTTTTAAAATTAAAAAAAAATGAAATCGTAAAAAGCATAAGGGGGAAAAAAGGAGGTTATACTCTAAATAAAACACCTAATGAAATAAAAATTTCAGACATTCTTTATGCTGTAGAAGAAAAAGTTAAAACAATAGGCTGTCAAAAGCATTCAAAAAAAGGATGCAATGGAAAATCTGCTAAATGCATAACTCATAACTTATGGGATGAGCTAGAGACACACATAAACTTATTCTTCGAAGAAAAAAATCTTGGTGACCTAATATACAAAACAGAAAATAGATTGTAATGAGAGATAAACAAATTGAAGATTTAAAAGATTATAAATACGGTTTTTCTACAGATATTGAAAGCTTTAAAGCCCCAAAAGGTTTAAATGAAGAAGTTATAAGATTTATATCAAATATAAAAAAAGAACCAGACTGGTTACTTCAATGGAGGTTAAAAGCATTTGAAAGATTAAAAGTATTAAAAGAACCTGATTGGCAAAAGCCAAAATACCCTAAAATTGATTATCAAGACTTATATTATTATTCAGCACCTAAAAGTTTTAAAGAAAAGCCAAAAAATTTAGAAGATTTAGATCCAAAATTGCTTGAGACTTACAAAAAATTAGGAATACCACTTCAAGAACAAAAGAGATTAAACGGTATTGCTGTTGATGCAGTATTTGACTCAGTATCTGTTGCTACTACTTTTAAAGATACTTTAACAGAAAAAGGAATTATTTTTTGCTCTATTTCTGAAGCAATACAAAAACATCCAGATTTAGTAAGAAAATATTTAGGTTCAGTTATACCAATTACCGATCACTTCTTTGCTACATTAAACTCGGCAGTTTTCACCGATGGATCATTTGTTTACATACCACCAAATGTAAAATGTCCGATGGAACTATCAACTTATTTTAGAATTAATGCATCAGACACTGGTCAGTTCGAGAGAACTTTAATCATTGCTGATAAAGGTAGTTATGTAAGTTATTTAGAAGGATGTACTGCACCAATGAGAGATGAAAATCAGTTACACGCTGCAAACGTAGAATTGATTGCTTTAGATGATGCAGAGATTAAATATTCTACAGTTCAAAATTGGTATCCAGGAGACAAAGATGGAAAAGGAGGAATATATAATTTCGTAACAAAAAGAGGAATGTGCAAAGGTAAAAATTCAAAAATTTCATGGACACAAGTAGAAACTGGTTCTGCAATTACTTGGAAATATCCAAGTTGTATTTTAAAAGGAGATAATTCAATTGGTGAATTTTACTCAATTGCAATTACAAATAATCATCAGAAGGCCGATACCGGGACTAAAATGATTCACTTAGGAAAAAATACAAAAAGTAAGATTATTTCAAAAGGTATTAGCGCAGGTAAATCTGATATGACTTACAGAGGTTTGGTAGATATTTCTAAAAACGCATCTAATTCAACAAATTATACTCAATGCGATTCATTGTTGATGGGCAACAAGTGTGGAGCACACACCGTACCTTATATTAAAAATAAAAATTCGAATTCTAATATTGCTCATGAAGCGACCACATCAAAAATTAGTGAAGATCAATTACATTATTGTCAACAAAGAGGGCTAAATCAGGAGGAAGCTGTAGGATTGATTGTTAATGGCTTTTGTAAAGAGGTTTTGCAACAATTACCAATGGAATTTGCGGTAGAGGCTCAAAAACTAGTTGGAATAAGTTTAGAAGGAAGCGTTGGTTAAATGTTAAAAATAAACAATTTAAATGCAAAAATTCAAGAAAAATCCATCTTAAGTGGTTTTAATCTTGAGATAAAACCAGGTGAGGTGCATGCAATAATGGGACCCAATGGATCAGGAAAAAGTACTTTGTCAAATATTTTATCAGGTAAAAAGGGATACGAAGTATCAGGAGAAATATTATATGAAAATAAAAATTTGTTTGATCTTGAAACTGACGAAAGAGCACATGAAGGTATTTTTTTGGCATTCCAATATCCTTTGGAAATACCTGGGGTGAATACAAATATTTTTTTAAAAACATCCTTAAATTCAATTAGAAAAGCTAGAGGCGAAAAAGAATTAGATGCATTAGAATTTTTAAAATTAGTTAAAGAAAAAGCAAAAGAACTAAAATTTGATGAAGAAAAATTAAATAGACAATTAAATGTTGGCTTCTCTGGTGGTGAAAAAAAGAAAAACGAAATTTTACAAATGTCAATTTTAGATCCAAAATTATCTATACTAGATGAAACCGACTCTGGATTAGATATAGATGCTCTTAAAATAGTTGCAGATGGAGTTAATGCATTAAGAAAAAAAAATAATTCCTTCCTTATAATAACACACTATCAAAGACTACTTGATTATATAAAACCTGACTTTGTGCATGTTCTTATGGGTGGGAAAATTATTAAATCAGGAGGAGCTGAGTTAGCTTTAGAGTTAGAAAAAAAAGGATATGAAAATTTCAATTAAATGGAACAAAAATTAAAAACAGATTTTGATAAATTTATAAGCATGTCTAATTTCTCAAACCAAGAGATTAAATTAAAAAAAGAAGCTCTAGATAATTTTTTGAAAAATGGATTTCCTAGCAGAAAATTAGAAAACTGGAAATTTTCAGATATAAAACAGATAATTCAAAAAAATATTGGTGAACTAACATTTTATAATGATTACAACATTAAAAATGAAATTAACGACGAAATTTTTATAAAGGAAATTGAACATAATAAAATTGTTATTGTTAACGGTAAAGTTGAGCGATTGAGTTTTGAATATGAAGAAAGCAATAAAATTAATTTAACGACTTTAGAAAATTTTAACCAAAACCCAAATGATGATAATTCTCTTTTAAGTCTAAATAATTCTTTTTCTAATAAAGTACATAATATTTTAGTTAAAAAAAATTATTCATTCAAAAAGCCTTTAATTATATATCAAATAACAAATGAGAAAGTGAGCAACACTAATATTAATTTTCAACTAAAGTTTGAGCTAGAAGAGAACAGTTCAATAAAAATTATTAATCTTTCTGACGATAATTCAGAAAAGAATTTCATTAACAATTTATTTAATTTTAATCTTGGTAAAAATGCAATTCTTAAGAATTACAAAATAGATAAAAAAAGTAATACAAATATTAAGTATGATTATTCTTGTATTAATCAAAAAGAAAATAGTATTTCTGAAACATTTATATTTTCATCTGGTTCAGATTATAAAAAAAATGAAGTCAGCTGTAATCTTGAAGGTCAATATTCGTCGGCATTTATTAATGGAATACACTTATTGTCTAAAAATAAACACCACGAAATAAGAACTAATACTAACCATTTGTATGAAAACACGAAAAGTTATCAGTTAATAAAAAGTGTAATTGATGACAGTTCAAAGTCTGTCTACCAAGGAAAAATATATGTGGATTCTAAAGCTCAAAAAACTGATGGCTATCAATTAAGTAAAGCGGTGCTTTTAAATGAACAAGCAGAATTTAATGCAAAGCCTGAATTAGAAATTTATGCTGATGATGTTAAATGTTCACATGGTTCTGCATCAGGTAGTTTAGATGAAGATTCTATATTTTATTTAATGTCTAGAGGATTAGACAAAAAAACTGCAAAAGAATTATTAATTAACGGTTTCCTTTTAGATGTTGTTGAAAAAATTACAGATGAAGAAATTAAAAAATTATTAAAAAATATGATTGGATTAAATTAATGAATATAGATGATATAAAAAGAGAATTTCCAATTTTTGACGATAAAATTCAGAATAATGATTTAGTATATTTAGATAGTGCTAATTCATCTCAAAAACCAAGAGTTGTTGTAGATAGAATTTATGATTTTTATACAAAAGAGTTTTCTAATGTAGGTAGAAGTGTTCATTATTTGGCGGTTGCTGCTACTAATTTATATGAACAAACAAGAGTTTCAGTTCAAAAATATATTAATGCTAAAGATAAAGATGAAATCGTATTTACCAAAGGTGCTACAGAAGCAATTAATTTAGTCGCTAACACTTTTGGTCAAAAATATTTATCTGAAGGAGATGAAGTATTGTTGACTGAACTCGAGCATCATTCAAATTATGTTCCTTGGCATTTTCTTAGAAAAGCAAAAAATATAAAAATAGAATTTGCTGAAATTAATGATAATGGCGAAGTGACATTAGAAGCTATAGAAAAAAAAATTACAAACAAAACAAAGATAATTAGTGTAAGTCATTTATCGAATGTAACTGGTGCAATATTACCTATCAAAGAAATTGTACAATTGGCTCATTCGAAAAATATACCGGTTCTAATTGATGGTTGCCAAGGCGCACCTCACTTAAAATTAGATATGCAGGATATTGATTGTGATTTTTATGCAATATCTGGACATAAAATGTACGGACCAACTGGAATAGGTATTCTATATGCGAAAAAAAAATGGCTTGAAGATTTGCCCCCATATCAAGGTGGAGGAGGAATGATAAATGAGGTTAAAAAAGAAGGTATTACTTATGGTGAATTACCTAATAAATATGAGGCTGGAACAATGGCTACAGCTCAAGTTATAGCTTTTAATGAATCCATAAAATTTATGGAAAAAATTGGTATTCAAAATATCGAAAAACATGAAAAAGAATTATTAGACTACGGACTAGAAAAGTTAAGAAAAAATAATTCAGTTAATATTATAGGAAATCCAAAAGAAAAGGGTGGGGTTATATCATTTACTATCGAAGGTATTCATCCACATGATATTGCAACAATTCTTGATGAAGATGGAGTAGCTATTAGAGCAGGTCATCACTGCTGTCAAATATTACATGATAAATTAAATTTACCTGCAACTGCAAGAGCTTCATTTGGAGTTTATAATACGAAAGATGATATTGATAAGCTTGATGAATCAATAAACAAATGTAAAAAAATTTTTAACTTATAATGGACTTAAAAGATTTATATCAGGAAATAATATTAGACCATGGAAAAAATCCAAGGAATTTAGGAAAGTTTGATAATTATAATAAAGATGCAAAGGGAAATAATCCTTTATGTGGTGATAATGTTCATGTCTATCTCAGATTAAATGAAAATAAAAAAGTTGAAGATATTGCATTTGAAGGTCATGGCTGCGCTATTTCAATGGCATCGGCATCGATTATGACTGATATGGTTAGAGGCAAAGAAGAAAAAGAGGTAAAAGAAATTGTGTCTGATTTTCTAGGAATGATAAAAGAAAAAGATTCTTTAGAAACTAATATTTTAAAAGATGACGAAAAAACTAAATTAATGAGTTTATCGGGTGTTAAGCAGTATCCTATGAGAGTAAAGTGTGCAACTTTATCTTGGCATACTCTTACATCAGCATTAGATAATTCAGATCAGATTGTAAAAACAGAGGAATGAAAATGGATCTTAAAGAAAAAGTAATTGCTGAAATAAAAAAAATTTACGATCCAGAGATACCTGTTAATATATATGAATTAGGATTGATATATGATATTATCATTAATAATTCTGAAGTTAAGGTTAAAATGACTTTAACCACACCAAATTGTCCAGTAGCTGAAAGTTTGCCTAAAGAAGTTAAAGACAGTATATTAGAAATTAAAGAAGTTTCAAAAGTAGATCTTGATTTAGTCTGGGAGCCACCATGGGACAAATCAATGATGTCTGAAGCTGCAAAACTTGAACTAAATTTATGACAAAACAAATTATAACATTAAGCGATAACGCAGCTCAAAGAATAAAAGAAATTATGTCTAATGCTGAAAAAGACTCTTTAGGAGTTAGAGTTGGAGTTAAGTCAGGTGGGTGCGCAGGGATGTCTTATATTATGGAGTATACGAAAGAAGCAAATCCAAATGACGAAGTAGTAGAGGATAAGGGTGTGAAAGTCTTCATAGACTCTGCAGCGGTAATGTATTTACTTGGAACAGAAATGGATTTTAAAAAAGAAAAATTTTCTTCACAATTTGTATTCAATAACCCGAATGAAACGGAGAGATGTGGATGTGGAGAATCCTTTAAAATATAGTATTTAATATACGCATATCAGCATTGCGTTAATTGCATATCTGTGATAGAATCATTGATATGAACACTTTTGAGCATAAAAACCTAATTAATTCTGAAGTTAAAACTCAAAAAAGAAAATCTTTATTCAGAAGTTTAATTAAACCAGTAGAAGCGGGCGCACACGGCACCCTCAACTACGTGGTTAAAAAAGGTTTAGGAAAAAATAGAATAGCTAAAAAATAAAAAAGCTATTTAACAACTATAGTACATATCAAACTCAATAGGATGAGGTGTATGTTCAAAGTTGTGTATTTCCTCAAATTTAAGAGCAATATAAGCGTCAATTTGATCGTCAGTAAATACTCCACCTTGAGTTAAAAACTTTCTATCTTTATCTAAACTTTCCATTGCTTCTCTTAATGATCCGCAAACAGTTGGAACTTTTTTAACTTCCTTCTCTGATAAAGCGTAAAGATCTTTATCAAAGGATTTACCTGGATCAATTTTATTTTTGATACCGTCAATTCCTGCCATTAACATCGATGCAAATGTTAAATATGGATTACCAGATGCATCTGGGAATCTAATTTCACATCTTGCTCCTTTTTTGCTTAGAGTTATCGGAATCCTACAAGAAGCTGATCTGTTTCTAGCAGAATAAGCAAGTAATACCGGAGCTTCAAAACCTGGAATTAATCTTTTGTAACTATTTGTTGTAGCATTTGAAAATGCATTAATCGCCTTAGCATGTTTAAGTATTCCACCAATATAATAAAGCGCAGTTTGTGACAAACCTGAATATTTATTTCCAGAAAAAACTGGAGTTTTTCCTTTCCAAACTGATTGGTGAACGTGCATTCCTGATCCATTATCACCTTTTACAGGTTTAGGCATAAACGTAGCAGTTTTACCAAATGAATGTGAAACCATTTGAACTACATATTTATATAATTGAACATTATCTGCTTGATCAACTAATGTACCAAAAAGCATTCCAAGTTCGTGCTGACTTGGAGCAACTTCATGGTGATGTTTTTCAACTGTAATACCTACGTCTCTTAAACCTTTTAGGTATTCACCTCTTATATCCTGAGCACTATCTACTGGAGGGACTGGAAAATATCCACCTTTAACTCCAGGTCTATGACCCATATTTCCGTTTTCATAATTTTTTCCTGAATTATATGGACCTTCAGTACTATCTATGGAAAAACTTGTTTCGTTCATATCGTTTTTAATTTTAACATCATCAAAAACAAAAAATTCTGGTTCAGGACCAAAGTAAGCTTTATCACCTATTCCAGTCTTCTTTAAATAAGCTTCAGCTTTCTTCGCTATTCCTCTTGGATCTCTTTCATAAGGATTTCTTTTAATTGCATCTAAAATATCGCAAAATAAAACAAGAGTATTATGAGATGTAAATGGATCAACTATCTGTCTGTTTAAATCTGGTTTTAATATCATGTCAGACTCATTTATTGCCTTCCATCCAGCAATAGACGATCCATCAAAAAATACACCATCTGTTAACATGTCCCCGTCAACTACCGATGCATCCATAGTTAAGTGCTGTAATTTACCTCTTGGGTCTGTAAATCTTAAATCGACAAACTCAATTTGCTTGTCTTTCATCATTTTTAGAACTTTGCTTGCGCTCATATTATCTCCTGTAGAATTAAATATCTGGGTTAATTACCAATATTGTTATAATAAAGAATACATATAATGAGGATATCACCTATGCAATTTAAACATATAATTTTGCTAATAATTTCAGTGCTTTTTAATCAATCATGAGTTGAATATGACTTTATTAAATAAAGAACCAGTTAAAAGAGCTGAGAAGTGTCTTAAAGAGTTTGACGAAAATCTATCAGTTGTTGAATTACAAAACTCAGCAAAAACAGCATTGGATGCAGCAAATTCATTAAATTGTGAAGTAGGAGCAATTGTTAAAAGTCTGCTTATTAAGATAGAAAATGATTTTTTACTTTGTTTAGTTTCTGGTGACAAAAGATGTTCGTTAAATAAATTAAAAAAAATTTCTGAAAAAAAAAATGTAAGAATGGCTTCTGCTGACGAGGTTAAATCTCAAACAGGATATACAATTGGAGGTGTATCTCCCGTAGGTCATATAAATAAAATTCAAATATTTATAGATAATTCTCTAAGTAGGTTTACAGATATTTTTGCTGCAGCTGGTCATCCTAATGCGATTTTTAAGATCAATTATGAAAAATTAATTCAAATTACAAAAGGTGATGTGAAAGATATTACAGAATGAAGCAAGCTAATTTAACAGATTATATTTTATTAACATTATTATCAATAATTTGGGCATCTGCTTTTTTTAATATTAAAATTGCAACAGAATCTTTCGGTCCAATGACAATTGCTTTTTTGAGAGTATTTTTTGGATCTATACCTGTATTAATTTTATGTTTTTATAAAAAAATAGTAATTGAAGCATTTTCAAAAGATTGGCATTGGTTCATGTTAATAGGACTAATCAATTTAGTTATACCATTCTTTTTAATTGCTTATGGAGTAAAATCTGTGCAAAGTAATTTGGCTGCAATTTTGATGTCCACTACTCCTTTGAGTTCTACCATATTAGGTCACTTTTATACAAAAAATGAAAAATTTAATTTTGCAAAAACTGTTGGAATACTAATTGGATTTGCAGGAATTGTTTATTTGTTTTCTGATAATATTTTAATTGATGAAAATAATTTTCTTTCAGCAATATTAATTTTAGTAGGATCAACATGTTATGTAATAGGTGGAGTTTTAACACTTAAAATTAGCAAGAAAAAAAATGAAAACGTTACTGGATCAATATTAATTTGGGCAACTCTGATTTTATTTCCTTTGATGTGTTTATTAGAAACACCTTGGGAAAATACTCCATCAATAAATTCAACCATGTCAGTAATTTATCTTGGTATAGTACCAACAGGAGTTGCGTGGCTTTTAAGGTTTAAAATTTTGAAAAAGAACGGTTTAATTTTTCAATCTCAAGTCTCATACTTAATTCCAATCTTTGGAATTATTTTAGGCAATATATTTTTAAGTGAATTAATAACTTACAAGGTATTAATATCTTTATTGGCTGTCGTTGTGGGAATTTATTTTGTTAGAAAAGCAGATACAAAAATTATTATTTAAATGAAGATATAGAGCTAATATGCTCTGGTTTTGTCTCACAACATCCACCTAAAATTGTTGCCCCACCTTCTATAAATTTTTTTGATAGATTATAAAATTCATTTGCATCAAAATTATCTCTTTTTCCTAAAGATTGATTAGGATTTACTCCAATTTCATGAGGTTTTGCTGTATTAAATGTCTGTATTGGGCCCGGTTCATCAACTCCCCACAAATTTATTTTAAATCCAAATGGTACTTCACAATTTAAAAATTTATCTAATACTGATAGAGATATTTCTGGAGAAATACATGCACAGACTATACCAAGTGTATTTTCATCTTAAATAATTTCAAGTAATTGCTCAATTTTTTCTTCTGAGGGTAGGTCACCATTTTTTTTTAAATGTATTCCAATTAAAACTTTTTTGTTTAATTTTTTAGATATATTAAGAGCGGCTTTAACTTCATTAGTGCTGCTAATAACATCTAAGTATAAAAAATCAGTAAATTCACTTAAAATATCAGCTTGTTCAAACATATCTTCCTCTATTAATTTGATATCGCGATCATCAGTTATATAAGTGTTTCTTTGGCTTGGAATTGATCCAGCTACTAATATATTTTTCTTTGATAAATCTTTAGCTTTGATTGCAAGTTTACATGCAATTTCGTTTAATTTTTTGAATTTATCACCAACCTTATTTTCTATTAATCTAAATTTTCTACAACTAAAGGTGTTAGTAACAATAACATCTGAGCCTGCGTTGATATATGATAGATGAGTATCAACTAACATTTGATGATATTTTTCATCCAATAAAGCGCTAGCAGACCATAAAGTCCCCATAGATACCATTCCTTTTTCAAGTAATAATTGACCCATACCACCATCTAAAATTCTTATTTTTTTAAAAAAATTGTTATCCATTTTTTTTATCCCTTGTAGCTATAAATACTCCAACGGTTGTTATTAAAAAACCAATTATGTCAGTAAATGTTAATTGTTCATTTAAAAATATCCATGCCATCACTGCTGAAGTAGGAGGTACTAAAAAAAATAAAGTAGTAGTTTTGCCCACAGTACCCCTTTTGATTAAAAACATAAGAATAGTAAAAGCTCCAAATGAAACTAATATAATTTGGTGAGACATACCCAATATAAAACTAGTTGTAAAATTTAAGTAAGCATTTTCAAATATAAACATTAATAATAGATTAAAAAGGCATCCACCAACTGCTTGATACGCATTGTTAACTGACAAAGCTAAATTTCCACTCAATTTTTTTTGCCATAATGTTCCAGCCGTTATTGCAAATAAAGCTAAGACTGTAGCTAACAATCCTAAAGGAGGAATTTCTTTTCCAAAATCAATACCTAAGACAGTGACAGAACCAATGAAACCTAAACTGATACCTACCCACTGTTTCCAAGATATTTTTTCTCCAAAAATAGGACCAGATAAAATATTCGTTAAAATCGGTTGAAGTGTAACTATTAAAGCTACAATTGCAGCTGGCATCCCAATTGAAAATGCATACCAACATCCACCTAAATAAATTCCATGAAATAAAATACCTGTTGAAAGACTTTCAATAATATTTTTTAATTTTCCAAAAATTTTATCATTACTGAGATAAGCAAATACAAGAAAACCAATTGTTACAATCCCAAACCTAAATGCTAAAGCTGCAAATGGAGAAGCGTTTTGAACAATTTCTTTCCCAGATATGAATGCCGAAGACCATAATAATATAAAGAGCAAAGGAAATGATTTTGTCATGGTAAAGATATATGGCGTAATATCTAATTTTTGTTGTGAATTCTATCCATTTCTTGAAGTTCGACTTCAAGTTTGTCTAATTCTTCACCACCAGCCATCATACTAAGAAGCTTTTCTCTAGAAATATCTTTTTTTTGGAATGTTCCCATGCTTTTTCCTCGGTTAAGTACAGTGAAACTATTACCAACAGGGTAAGCATGATGTACATTATGAGTAATTAAAATTACAGCCAATCCCTCAGACGCAGCCTTTACAATATATTTTAATACCATTGATGCTTGATGAACTCCTAAAGCAGAAGTTGGTTCATCTAAAACTAAAACTTTTGCACCAAAATATATAGCTCGTGATATTGCTAGGCATTGTCTTTCACCACCGGACATAGTTCCAACTGCCTGAGATGGATCTCTAACATCGATACCTATCTGTCCCATTCTATCTGCTGCTATCTGATTTGCTTTTTCCACATCAAAAGTTTTAAGGAAAGGAATACCTTTTTGAGGCTCTCTTCCCATAAAAAAATTTCTAGTAACACTCATTAAAGGAACTAATGCTAGATCTTGATAAACTGTTCCTATACCAATATCTAAAGCATCTTTAGGTGAGTCAAAAACAATTTTATTATCTTCAAATATAATTTCTCCTTCATCAGGCTTATGAACACCTGCTAAAGTTTTAATTAAAGTCGACTTTCCTGCTCCATTATCTCCAAGTAAGCACATGATCTCACCTTTTTTTAATCTCATAGTGACATCTTTAAGCGCTATTACCTTACCAAAAAACTTACTAATATTATTAAATTGAACGAGATAGTCTGACATTATTTACTCTCAGTCACTTTCTTTCTGATATAATTATTAAACACTACAGCTATCAACATCATTGCTCCTAAGAAAACTTTAAACCAATCAGTGTCAACATCTGTATAAAATATTCCCATAGATACAGTGCCAAATATAATTGCACCAAAAGCAGCACCTATTGCAGATCCATACCCTCCAGTTAAGAGACACCCACCAACAACAGCAGCTGCAATAGCTTCTAGTTCTTTTAAAGTACCTCTCATAGTATCTGCAGAACCCGCATCTAATACTTGAATACAAGCAAAAATAGTAGAAGCGACTGCCGTACCAATAAATAGACTTATTTTTACCCTTCCAACAGGCACACCCACATTTGTTGCTCCAACCTTATCGCCTCCAGATGCGAAGATCCAATTACCGTATCTTGTTTTCATCAATATCCATGTTGCAAACAATGTTAATGCAATAAACCAAATAACTGATGGAGGTATTCCAGTTGCAAGAGGAGTTCCATCAGTTCTTAGTTCAATTAATTTTAATGATCCCAACCAAGTAAAAAGCCATTTAAAAGTATCTGTAGCAAATAACCAAGCTAATGGATCATCTTCAATTAATACTCTTAGTCCTGGAACTTGAGTTCTGCCAGTAATTAACCTTGTTATTGCTAATGTTAAACCTCTTAAAATAAAAAGCATTGCAAGTGTTACAATAAAAGATGGCAAACCAGTTTTGACAACCATTATGCCATTAAAGTATCCTACCAATACTGCCATAGCGAAAGCAAAAACTATACTCATCCATAGTGGCCAACCCCAATAAATTGCAGGAATTGCGATACAAATTCCAGCAAAGCCAATCATTGATCCAATTGACAAATCAAATTCACCACCAATCATTAACATTGCTGCTGCTATTGCTATAATTCCTAAATTAGCTGAAACATCGAGGAAATTAAGCATTCCATAGGCGCTAAACATACCAGTATCGCCAGCTACAATTCCAAAAAATATAAATACAAGTATTGAGCCACCTAATGCACCTAGCTCAGGCCTATTCAATAAAACTCTTAGTGGTGATATTTTTTTTAGACGTTCGTCTTCATTAAGACTACTTTTTGATGAAATACTTTTTGATTTTAATGACATTTAAATTTTGAAAAAAGGCCTGACTATAAAATTTAGTCAGGCCTTAAATATAGATTTTATCTATAACCTTGAGCTGCCCATTTAATTACTTTAGCAGCATTATCAGGAGTAACAAATCCAGGTCCAGTCATAACTACACCAGCAGGCATTGTTCCCCATCTCATGTACTGAGCAAAAATAGCTATAGGCAAATAACCTTGTAGATATTGTTGTTGGTCAATTAAAAACTCTACTTTACCTGCAGCAGCAGCTTTTAACATGTTAGGTGACATATCAAATGTTCCTAATTTAACATTTCCAACTTTACCAGCAGCTTCTAAAGCTTTTAGCGCTGCTTCACCAGATAAACCAGCTCCTAAAGTTAGAATAGTGTCATATCCACCACCTAATTTTGCAGCAACAGCTTTTTGAATTTCAGTTGGGTCATTAGATGTTCCAAGAATATCAACAGATCCGCCAAAACCTTTTTTGAAACCTGCACATCTTCTATCAAGCGCTACGTTTCCAACTTCGTGGTTAACGCATAAAGCTTTTTTTCCTCCAGCAGCTTTCATTTTTTGTCCGCCACCAACGCCAGCTTCAAATTCAGTTTGACCTACGTGTGCACTAATTCCTAATGATGCATAGTCATCCGAACCAGAGTTCATAGAAACTACTGGTATACCAGCAGCTATTGCTGCTTTAACAGATTTTCCTAATGCAGCTGCATCAGGCAAAGTAATTACAATACCTTTTGGTTTTTGTGATACAGCGTTATCAATTAATTTTGCCATTTCAACCATGTCAAAAGTTCCAGGAGCGGTGTATTTGCAAGATACTCCCATATCTTTACAAGCAGCATCAACTCCATTTTTAGCTACCGACCAAAAAGGGTCATTAGCTTGTCCATGTGAAACAACAATTATATCAGTTGCTAATGCTGATACAGACATCATTGCCCATGCAGCAACAGCTAATATAAAGTTCTTTATTGTTTTCATTTTATAATTTCCTCTCTTAAATAAAAGTTAACTTTTAAACATTAAAGCTAACATAAATTTATTTAGATTGTAAAGAAGCAGGTTGTATTCAACCTAAAGTTGATTTTTAATATTTTATTTTTTCAAACTTTTTTGATTTTAATGACCGGATAGCACTCTCAGCAATTTGTATTGAAATCTTTCCATCAATAAAACCACTTTTAGGCCTTAAATTTGTTCTGAATAATTTGGCAAGATCATTTAACTGTTCTTTGTATGCCTTATCGTATCTTTCTATGAAAAAATGTTTAAAGCTTGAACGTGCATTTGTACTTTTATTAGAATACAAACTAATCTCATTTTCTTTGATATTATCAGAAATAATCATTCCTTTGCTTCCAAAGAGCTCTACTCTTTGATCATATCCAAAACTACAATGTCTCGAATTACTTATAATACATTGAACACCATTTTTTGTTTTCAAAATTGCCGTAGCAAGCTCGAAATCTTTAAGTTTATTGAAGTATTCATTAGAAAT
>CACAZW010000007.1 GCA_902537055.1 uncultured Pelagibacteraceae bacterium | reverse complement strand
TTTGCCACAATATTTTTTTTCATTTCATTAATTTTTTCTGCATTCACTTGAGGCACAATAAGTGGTACATCGGGGTCCATTCTAAAAAAACTGGAATTATCAATTACAGTTGTTAATTTTGCTGCATTTTCTGCGTATTGTTCTGCAATTTTACCGCCAGCTGCAAAAAAAGTTATATTTGCTTTTGAAAAATCATATTTTTCAAGATCATGGACTTCGTAATCTTTACCTTTAAAACTTATTTTTTTTCCAGCACTATTAGAAGAGGCTACTAAAAAAAGGTTATCAAATTTAATATCTTTTTTTTCTATAACTTCTAGAGTCTTTCTTCCAACATTACCGGTTGCACCGATGATAGCTATATTAGTCATTTAAAGATTTATACTAAATGAAAGGTAAATCGCAAACGGTTCCATCAAAACTTTTGCCATTTATATCAATTTTGAATGTTTGCGAAGCTTCAAAATACGGTTTTTTGACCATTGCAATGCCAATAACTTGCTTAAATGTAGGATTATAACAACCTGACCTTAGGTCTCCAATAATATTATTTTTTTCATCAGTTAAATTCATTGACCCTGTAACACTTATTTCTTCAGCATTTATTTTTACACCCATTAATTTCTTCTTAATTCCTTCAGCTTTAATTTTTTTTAATGCATCTTTTCCAATAAAATCTATCCCAGTATCTAAATTTACATATTTATCAAATCCGCACTCAAATGGATTATCATGGATGTCAATATCATTTCCCCACGAGAGTAAAGAACTTTCAATTCTTTCGACTAAATTTGGACATCCTGGTTTAACATTAAATTCTCCACCAACTTCAAATAACTTATCATATAAAGCCAATCCAGCTTCTGTATGTTCCATATAAACTTCAAATCCACCTTGTTTCGACCAGCCAGATCTTGCAATTAAATGTTCTGCACCACCAAACTCGAAGTATCCAAACCCAAAAAATTTTAATTCATTTATTTTTGGACCTAATACTTTCTCCATTAATTGGAATGATTTTGGACCTTGGACTGAAAAAATATCCACATCTGGTTCTGAGATCTCTACTTCAAAATTATAACCAATTGCTAAACCTTTCGCATAAAGCCCAACATCTGAATCTGATAAAGATATCCACCATTTTTCATCAGATAATTTTAAAACAACAGGATCATTTATTATTCCACCTTTATTGTCAATTATTGGACAATAATAACATCTTCCTTCTTTTGCTTTTGATAGATCTCTACAAGTCATCATCTGAACCAATTTAGATGAATCTTTACCAGAAATTTCAAGTTGTCTTTGTACAGCTGCATCCCAAACTTGAACATCTTCTTTTAAATGATGGTATAGACTTTCTATACTTCCAAATGAGGCTGGTAATAACATATGGTTATAAACAGTATAAGAAGTTACACCTTGTTTTTCTACTCTTGAAGTGTATTTCGTTCCTCTAAGCCGTCTAGATTTTGCAATATAAAAATTTTTCATATTTTTTAGCTTAGTGTCATCTTTTTATGAGTTTGTAAAGAAAGTAAGTTATAAATTTTAAAAATTTTAGCTAAACTCTTTTGCTCTTTTCCTCAATTCGAATTTTTGGATTTTGCCTGTTGATGTTTTTGGAAGTTCACAGAAGTCTATTTTTTTTGGAATTTTGAACCCTGCTAGAGTTTCTCTACAAAAATCGATTAATTCTTTTTCATTTGTCTCTTTATCTGCCACTTTCTCTATAAATGCGCATGGAACTTCTCCCCATTTCTCATCTGGTTTTGCTACTACAGCAACAATTGAAACAGCTGGGTGCTTAGAAAGTGTGTTTTCGATTTCGATAGAAGAAATATTCTCTCCACCTGAAATAATAATATCTTTCGACCTATCTTTAACCTTGATGTATCCATCTGCATAAATAACTGCCAAATCGCCAGAGTGAAACCATCCATCTTTCATAGCCTTTTCAGTGGCCTCTTTGTCTTTAAAATACCCTTTCATAACAACATTACCTTTAATCATTATCTCGCCAATGGTTTCTCCATCCATAGGCACGGGTTTCATAGTTTCTGGATCTAAAACAACCACTCCTTCTGTGTTTGGAAATCTCACACCTTGCCTTGCTTTAATTTCATTAATTTTATCTTCTTCAAAACCATTCCATTCATCATTCCAAGCACATTGTAAAACATGTCCATATGTTTCTGTTAAACCGTAGACATGCATTACCTCAAATCCTAATGCCTTCATTTTTTTGAAAATAATACTTGGAGGTGGTGCTCCAGCAGTTAAAACATAAACTTTGTTTTTTAATTCTTTGATATCATTTTGTGATGCACCTGTTATCATATTAAGTACAATAGGTGCACCTCCAAAATGGGTAATGTCATGCTTTTCAATTAATTCAAATATTTTTTTTACATCAATAGCTCTTAAACAAACTGTTTTTCCATTTAACATTGGTATTGTCCACGGGTACCCCCATCCATTACAGTGGAACATTGGTACAACTGTTAAAAAATTTAATCTATTTGGCATATTCCAAGCAACGGCACTACCTGTTGACATTAAATAAGAACCTCTATGATGATAAACAACACCTTTTGGATTTCCAGTTGTTCCAGATGTATAACTTAAAGAAATCGCTTGCCACTCATCCTTTGGTTTTTTCCAAATATAATTTTCATCACCAGTATTTAAAAATTCCTCATATTCTCTATCTCCAATTTTTTTTAATAAGGATTGATCTGCAAAATCGTCTTGAACATCAATTACAATTGGTTTGTCCTTTAGAGTTGATAAAGCCTTTTCTGCAACTGTATGTAATTGCCTGTCTATTATTAATACTTTTGCTTCACTGTGTTCTAAAATATAAGCAACAGTTTTTGCATCAAGTCTTGAATTAATTGTATTTAAAACAGCTCCTGTCATAGGAACAGAATAATGTGCCTCGAAAATCTCTGGAGTGTTAAAGGTCATAACTGAAACTGTGTCTCCTTCAACAATACCAATTTTCTCTAGTGCACTTGCAAATTTGATGCACCTGTTAAATACTTCAGTCCATGTGAAAGATTTTGTTTCATATACTAAAGCCTCATAATTTGGATAAATATCTTTTGCTCTTTCTAGAAAGCTAAGCGGTGTTAACGGGACATAATTTGAAGGATTTTTATCTAAGTTCTGATTATATTTGTTCATCAGTTAAATTTTGCGCTCATAGTATATTTACTACCAGAAATAGCAGATTTATAATGGCTCTCAGCTCTAGGCAAAATTTTATCAAAATAGTAATTTCCTGTATTTAATTTATCTTCATAAAACTCTTTATTATTTTCCAAATTTTCATAGCTTTTTCTCATTGTCTTTAGCCATATAAATGAAAGACAAAAATAACCAAAAAATCTTAAATAATCGTTACATGATGCGCTTATATCGTCTTTTGGTGTGTTACCATTAGGAGATATCCAGTCAGTGAAATCTGACAATATATTTTTTAATTCAGATATTTTTTTTACATGTTCATTTAATTTATCTACTTTTGAACAATCTTGAATTTCTGTTTCTACATATTTCATAAAATTATCAAAAACTTTTTTCTGACTTATTTTTCTAAATACAAAATCAATTGCCTGCACTGAATTAGTTCCTTCATAAATAGGTGTAATTCTATTATCTCTAAATAATTGTTCTATTCCTTGGTCTTTTGTATAACCATAGCCACCAAAAACCTGAATTGCTTCATTGGTTATTTCCATACCCATATCTGTAAAAAATGACTTAATGACAGGCGTCATAAGACCTACAATATCCGATGCATCTTTTTTTACTTCCTCTGAACTATGACTTAAGCTTACATCTACCTGCTGAGCCATCCAAAAAGATAAGGATCTTTCTCCCTCAATTATAGACTTCATATTTAATAAACTTCTTCTTATATCTGCATGCTTAATAATTAAATCTGTTTCTCCATTAGAATTATTATTTGATTTACCTTGTTTTCTCTCTTTAGAATAACTTAAAGCAGTTTGATAAGCTGTTTCAGATAGACCTAATCCTTGTATACCGACAACGATTCTTTCTAAGTTCATCATTGTAAACATAGAATTTAAGCCTTTGTTCTCTGGTCCGATCATATACCCTTTGGCATCATCAAAACTTAATACACATGCCGGTGAACCTTTAATACCCATTTTTGATTCAATAGAAACAGTATTAACTCCATTTCTTGGACCAATTGATCCATCATCATTAATTTCATATTTTGGAACTAAAAATAAACTTATCCCCTTCGTTCCTTTTGGTGCGTCCTGCGTTCTTGCTAAAACAAGGTGTATAATATTTTCAGTTAAATCGTGGTCACCAGAAGTAATAAAGATTTTTTGTCCACTTATATTATAAGTACCATTTTCATTTTTAATTGCCTTTGTTTTTATTAATCCTAAATCTGTTCCACATTGAGGCTCTGTTAAACACATTGTCCCACTCCATTTACCCTCAACAATTTTAGGAAGATATATGTTTTTGATTTCTTCAGTTGCATGACTCAAAATACAATTATATGCACCTATACTTAATTCACTATATAATTTAAAAGATAAACTTGATGATGAAAGCATTTCATCAAAAAAAGCACTTACAGTTTTTGGCATTCCTTGACCACCATATTTTGGATCACAAGTTAAAGATACCCATCCATCTTCTATAAATTTTGAATATGCCTCTTTATAACCTGGGGGGGTTCTAACTACTCCATTTTCATAGACACAAGGATTTTCGTCTCCAGCTTTTGCTAAAGGAAGAAGCATTTCTTCATTAATTTTTGCAGCTTCCTCTAAAATATCTTTTACTAGATCAGAAGTAACTTCTTTATATTTTTCAATTTCGTTATAATTTTTATTATCTTTTAGATGTTCAAATAAGAACATCATATCTTTCACAGGTGCGGAATAAACAGTCATAAATTTAATAGTATCAAATTAAGTTAATTTTTTTATTTTTGCAAATATGCAATAATCGCATCTCCCATACCAGAAGTTGAAATTTCTTTTGTTCCTTTTGACATAATATCTTTAGTTCTTAACCCATCATCTAGTACATTTTGCACTGCTTTTTCTAAGTCATCAGCCTCTTTATCTAAGTCAAGAGAGTACCTCAGGGCCATTGCAAAACTCAAGATGGTTGCAATTGGATTTGCAATACCTTTTCCAGCAATATCTGGAGCAGATCCATGAACAGGCTCATACATTGCTCTCATTTCACCATCTTTATTTTTTGCACCCAAAGAAGCTGAAGGTAATAAACCTAAAGATCCGGTCAACATAGATGCTTCATCTGACAACATATCACCAAACAAATTATCTGTCACAATTACATCAAATTGCTTTGGATTTCTCAAAAGTTGCATTGCACAATTATCTGCAAGCATATGATTTAACTCAACATCTTTAAATTCTTTATCGTGAAGATTTTGAACTTCCTCTTTCCATAATTGACCTGCTTCCATAACATTCGATTTTTCACAGGAAGTAACTTTATTGTTTCTCTTCTTTGCTAGATCAAATGCAACTCTAGCAACTCTTTTAATTTCTGATGAAGTATAAGTATGAGTGTTTATTCCTTTACGTTCACCATTATCAATTGGCTTGATACCTCTCGGCTCACCAAAATAAATACCACCTGTCAATTCTCTAACAATCATGATGTCTAGACCTGATACGATTTCAGGTTTTAGCGTAGATGCCTCAACTAATTGTTTAAAACAAATTGCAGGCCTCAAATTTGCAAATAATTTTAATTCTTTTCTTAGCTTAAGAAGAGCTCTCTCAGGTCTTTTGGAAAAATCTAAATTATCATATTTTGGTCCACCGACAGCTCCCAAAATAACTGCTTCACATTCTAATGATTTATAAAATACTTCATCTGTAATCGGTGTTCCATGCTTGTCGTAAGATGCTCCTCCAACTAAGGCCTCTTCCATATCAAAATCAAGAGATTTATTTACATTAAACCAAGTTATAATTTTTTTAACTTCACCAATAACCTCGGGACCAATACCATCACCTGGTAATAATAAGAATTTTCTTTTTTTGACTTTAATCATTAAATATCCAAGGCTTTGTGGATTTTAATTTTTCTTCAAATGAAATTATTTTATTAGACTTTTCCAAAGACAGTGCAATATCATCTAGTCCCTCAATTAAACATTTTTTTTTAAATTCATCTAATTCAAATTTGATTTCTTTATTCCCAAAAATTATTTTTTGATCTGGTAAATTTATTGCAATTTCTTCTTGTCTCTTAGAATATTCAGAAAGTTCTTTTATCTGTTCATCATTAACTTTAATAGGCAATATTCCATTTTTAAAACAATTATTATAAAATATATCTGCGTAACTAGTACTTATAACGCAAGTGATACCAAAGTCTAAAAGTGCCCATGGCGCATGTTCTCTAGATGATCCACATCCAAAATTATTCCCTGCAATTAAAATCTTAGAATTATCATATGGGGATTTATTTAAGATAAAGTCATCTACTACTTTACCTTTTTCGTCATATCTCATTTCATAAAATAAATTTTTTCCAAGTCCTGTTCTTTTTATTGTTTTTAAAAATTGCTTTGGAATAATCATATCTGTATCGATATTTACAATTGGTAAATATGCAGGAATACTTTTTAATGTTGAGAATTTGTTCATTTAACTATTGTATTTTCTAACATCATCTAAATTTCCAGATATAGCAGCTGCAGCAGCCATAGCTGGACTAACTAAATGAGTTCTTCCACCTCGTCCTTGTCTTCCTTCGAAATTTCTATTTGATGTTGATGCACATCTTTCTTCTGGCTTCAACTTATCTGCATTCATAGCTAAACACATTGAACAACCTGGCTCACGCCATTCAAATCCAGAATTTTTAAATATTACATCTAAACCTTCTTGCTCTGCTTGTTGTTTTACTAATCCTGAACCAGGAACTATCATTGCATTTACATGAGAAGCAATTTTTTTATCTTTTAAGATTTTTGCAGCTTCTCTTAAATCTTCAATTCTTCCATTTGTGCAACTTCCAATAAAAACTTTATCAATTCTAATATCTTTTATTTTAGTTTTCGGCTTTAAACCCATATATTTTAATGACCTGTTAATAGAATTTTTTCTGTCTTCGTTTTGCTCATTTTCAGGATCAGGAACAATTCCATCAATATCTACTACATCCTGAGGCGAAGTTCCCCAAGTTACCATTGGTTTAATATCTTTGCCCTCAAGACTGATTTCTTTGTCAAATACTGCATCACCATCAGACTTTAATTTACTCCAATATTCTAATGCTTTGTCCCAATTTGAATTCTTTGGAGACATTGGTTTGCCTTTTAAATAATTAAAAACTTTTTCATCTGGCTCTATTAATCCAGCCCTTGCTCCACCTTCAATTGTCATATTGCAAATCGTCATTCTTTGTTCGACACTTAAATTAGAAATTAAGTTTCCAGCATATTCAATTACATAACCAGTTCCACCGGCTGTACCAATTTTTCCGATTATTTGTAATATTACATCCTTAGATGTTACTCCAACAGGAAGAGATCCATTAACGTTTATTCTAAAATTTTTTGATTTTTTTTGAACTAAAGTCTGTGTTGCCAAGACATGTTCCACTTCCGAAGTTCCAATTCCGAATGCTAATGCACCAAATGCTCCGTGAGTAGCAGTGTGACTATCACCACAAACGATAATCGTTCCTGGTTGTGTAAATCCCTGTTCTGGACCAATAATATGAACTATTCCTTGTCTTTTATCGTTCATTCCAAAAAGATTTATTCCGAATTCTGCACAGTTTTTTTCTAGTGTCTCGATTTGTATTTTTGAATCTTTGTCAGTAATAGGCACTGATCTATCCGTTGTTGGAACATTGTGATCTGCTACTGCTAAAGTTAAAGAAGGTTGTCTAACTTTTCTATTAGAATTTCTTAAACCTTCAAATGCTTGTGGACTAGTAACTTCATGAATTAAATGTCTATCAACAAATAAAAGTGAAGTCCCATCTTCTTGTTGATGAACAAGGTGATCATTCCATATTTTATCGTATATAGTTTGAGGCATTGTAAAAAATTATTTTTTTACTTCAGGATTTTCTTTTTTTTCATCAGTTTTTTTTTCTACTGATGGGGTTTCTTCTTTAGTTTCTTTTTTTTCTTCTGGTTTTTTTGCTTCTACTTTTGGAGCATCTTTATTGGTATCTTGTGGGCTGTCTGCTGTTTTTTGCTCTGTATCAGGTATAACATTTTCTTCCGTAACTTCGTGTATCTTAGTTTCGATATCTATACCTATTTTCTTTTTAATTTTTTCTGCAATTCTTGCAGATTTACCTGTTCTATCTCTCAAATAATATAACTTGGCTCTTCTAACTTTTCCTGACCTCACAACTTTAATTGTATCTACAATCGGACTATATAAAGCAAATGTTCTTTCCACACCTTCACCAAAAGAAATTTTTCTTACAGTAAAAGAAGAATTGATATCTCTATTTTTTTTCGCAATACACACACCTTCAAAATATTGAATACGATCTCTTTTTCCTTCAGTTATTCTAACTCCTACTTTAACAATATCACCTGGGAAAAATTCTGGATGCTTTCTCTCAGAAATAATTTTTTTTACTTTAGATTGATTAATTTCTTCAATTGTCTTCATTTTAATTCTCTTTAGTCTTTTTATATAATTGCCACAAATCCGGTCTTCGGTCGCGTGTTATAGCCTCAGATTGAGATAAACGCCAGTCTTTAATTTTGGCGTGATCGCCTGATAATAGCACATCTGGAACACTTTTTTCCTCCCATATTTGAGGTTTTGTAAATTGAGGATACTCTAAAAGTCCGTTTTCAAAACTTTCTTCTTTAGCTGAATTTGTATTGCCAAGAATACCAGGAATAAATCTTAAAATTGCATCAAGAATTACAAATGAAGCTCCTTCACCTCCAGATAAAACAAAGTCTCCTATACTTACTTCCTCAATATTTCTTGTTTTTAATAATCTTTCATCAACTCCTTCAAAGTGTCCACAAATTATATTTATTGTTTTTTCTTGAGATAGTTGTTTTGCTAATTGATGATTGAACAACTTACCCTTCGGACTTAAATAAATAATCTTTTCGCCATCTTTAACATTCTTGTCTATTGATTTTGCTAATACATCTGCTTTCATTAACATACCTTCACCTCCTCCGTAGGGAGTGTCATCAACAGTTTTATGTTTATCAAATGCATACTCTCTTATATCCACAGTATCTATTTTCCATTTATTCTCTGATAGTGCTTTACCAAAAATACCTTGGCCTAAATAGCCTGGAAAAAAATCTGGATAGAGTGTGAATATACGAGCTTCTAACATTATTTTTTTTCTTCTTCCTTAGGTGCTTCTGCTGGCTTAGCTTCTTCCTTAGGTGCTTCTGCTGGTTTGGCTTCTTCCTTAGGTGCTACTGCTGGTTTAGATGCATCTCCTTCTGGTTTCGCTTCTCCACCTTCGTCAGCTTTTTTTCTATCTTTTTTAGGAATTGCTTTTTGAGGATTGTTTCCTTTTTCAGGCATTGGCATTATATCGTTTTCTCCCAATAACCTTGCAACTCTTGTTGTTGGCTGAGCTCCTTGACCTAACCAATATTTAATTCGCTCAGAATCTAAGCCAATTCTTTCCTTTTTATCCTTCGGTAATAACGGATTATAAAAACCTAATTTTTCTATAAACCTTCCGTCTCTTGGAAACCTACTATCAGCCACAACAATTTTATATACTGGCCTTTTTTTAGTACCTCCCATTGATAGTCTCATTTTTAACATTACTTATATCTCCTTTATTTTAATTGATTAAATAGTTCAGGCGGGATCCCTTTATCCGCCATTCCTTTCATGTTTCCTTTAGACATTTTTTTCATCATTTCTGACATCATCTTAAATTGTTTTAACAACTTATTGATAGTGGCAATGTCTGTACCTGAGCCATTAGCAATTCTTTTTTTTCTTGATCCATTTATAATTTTAGGATTTTCTCTTTCTTGCTTTGTCATTGATAAAATAACAGCTTCATTTTGAGTTATAATTTTTTCATCTATTCCTGATTGGTCCATTTGTGATTTAATTTTTGAAACTCCAGGGAGAAATGACATTATGCCTTCTATTCCACCCATCTTTTTCATTTGACGTAATTGAGAAAGATAATCTTCCATCGAGAACTGACCTTTTTTAAGTTTCTCTTCTGTTTTCTTTAAATTTTCTTGATCTAAATCTTCTGAAGCTTTTTCAACTAAGGAAACGATATCTCCCATTCCCAACATTCTATTTGCAATTCGATCAGGATGGAAAACTTCAAAATTCTCAATTTTTTCTCCAACACCAAGAAACTTTATAGGGACCTCAGCAACATATTTCATACTCAATGCAGCTCCACCTCTTCCATCTCCATCTGCTCTTGTAAGTATAATGCCGCTCAAATTTACTGTATTTTTAAATTCCTTTGCTACATTAGCAGCAACTTGACCTGTTAGAGAATCTGCTACTAGCATAGTTTCTGCAGGATTAATAATAGTTTCAATTTGTTTGATTTCATTCATCATTTGAAAATCTATTTGTGTTCTTCCAGCGGTATCAAATAAAACTACTTCACAACCATTTAAATTTGCAGCACTTAAAGCTCTTCTACAAATATCAGCAGGAAGCTGGCCTTCTATAATTGGCAAAGTTTCAATATTATTTTGTTCACCCAAAAGTCTCAATTGCTCTTGCGCGGCAGGTCTGTAAACGTCCAAACTAGCCATCATAACTTTTTTCTTATTATTTTTTTCTAAAAATTTCGCTAATTTTGAGGTTGTTGTAGTTTTTCCTGAACCTTGCAACCCAACTAACATAATTGGAACTGGAGGAACAGCATTAAGGGAGATTTCAGAATTCTTATCACCTAAAAAAGATACTATTTCGTCATAAACGATTTTTACAACCATATCCCCGGGAGAAGTTGATCGTATAATTTCTTGACCTAGCGCTTTAGGCTTAACTCTACTAATAAACTCCTTAACTACGTCTAAAGAAACATCGGCTTCTAATAAGGCCAACCTTATACCTTTTAAACCCTCATCAACTTGCTTTTCATCAAGAGAAGGAGCTTTTTTTAATGAAGAAAAAATTTCTTCAAATTTATTGGTTAAATTTTCAAACATAATTTCGCACAGCAAGTATCGCACCAGTGGGCGAACCCTCGCTGACTGGTGTCGATCTCTTTGTTTCCAAAGACACCGCAAATTGCTGTATTTTGCGGAAGTGCGCGTAAACTATATTAGAGGTTCAAAAAGTCAATAAATAAGTTAAGTATTATTTATATGGAATTTGAAGCATTTAAAATGGATGGATTAGGAAACGACTTTGTTATTATTGATCAGAGAATAAATAGTTTAAACTTATCAAATGACCAAATCTTAAAAATTTGTGACAGAGATTTCATAGGGTGCGATCAGTTGATCTACATAAACAAAAGTCAAAAAGCTGATGCTGATGTTGCTTTTTTTAACTCGGATGGAAGCCGCTCAGATGCATGTGGAAATGGAACTAGATGTGTTGCTTATTTACTAAGTATTGAAAAAAATAAAAAAGAAATTGAAATTTCGGTATCCTCAAAAATATTAAAATCTAAAGTTCTTAATAATAAAGACGTTGAAACGATAATTGGAACTCCAAATTTAGAGTGGAACAAAATACCTTTAAGTAAAAATCTTGATACTAAAAATCTATCACTTGGTATGATTGATATTGACGGAAATAAAATGAATGGTGGTATTGCAGTGAATGTTGGAAACCCTCATGTCGTATATTTTTGCGAGGATATAGAAAAAATAAATTTAAAAAAATATGGACCATTAATAGAAAATCATGAAGTTTTCCCTGAAAAATGTAATGTCACAATAGCTCAAAAAATTAGTGAACAACATTACAAAATTAAAGTTTGGGAGAGGGGCGCTGGTTTAACAAAAGCTTGTGGGACTGCGGCGTGTGCAACGGCAGTCGCAGCTAATTTAAATCGACTACAAAATAGTAATTCAAAAATTGAGTTTTCAACAGGAATTTTAAATATTCAAATTGATAATGAATTAAATATAAAAATGAGAGGTCCTGTATCTGAAATTGAAAAAATTAATATCAAAATATAATGGGTATTTTTGAAAAATTTAAAATCGGATTTAAAAGAAGCGCAAGCAATATAGCATCAGGTCTTAAAGAAATAATAGTTAAGAAAGAAATTGACGATGCAACTCTTGATAAAATTGAGGAATTCTTGATCAGCTCAGATGTGGGCATAGATGCAGCTTCAGAGATAAAATCAATAATTGCTCAAAAAAAGATTGATCCTAAAAATGATCCAATCATGGAAGTTTTTGAAATACTTAATAATTATATTTTAGAACTAATGACACCCCTAGAAAAGAAAGATTTTTTTTTAAAAAAAGAAAAGACAAATATAGTACTAGTTTCAGGTGTTAATGGAGTTGGTAAAACGACTACTATTGGAAAATTAGGAAAAATATTTATACAAAATAATAATAAAGTTCTATTTTCAGCATGCGATACATTTAGAGCAGCTGCTATTGACCAATTAGAAGAATGGGCTAACAGAGTAGATGCCAAAATTGTAAAATCTGATCCTGGTTCAGATCCGGCTTCGGTTGCTTTTAAAGCAATGGAAATAGCTCAAAGTCAAAACATAGATCAAGTAATAGTAGACACGGCAGGGAGACTGCAAAATAAAAAGAATTTAATGGATGAATTAAAAAAAATAGGAAATGTAATTAAAAAAAGTGATGAAACAGCACCTCATGAGGTTATTTTAGTTTTAGATGCAACATCGGGACAAAATATAATTAATCAACTCGAAGAATTTAATAAATTACTTCCAATCACAGGTATCATAATGACAAAACTTGATGGAACTGCAAAAGGTGGGATATTAATTGCAATTTCAAAGAAATATAAAGTACCTATTGTTGGTCTCGGGCTTGGAGAAAAAGAGGATGACTTACAAATATTTGAAGCTGAGAAGTTTGCAAATGCTTTTACCCAAGTTAATTAAGCAAATTTTTAGAAATTAAAGGTTTATAGATGTTGCACTCAAAATTATTTTTTAGAGATTTATAACCACAGTTTTCAGCATAAGAAGAGATTATAAAATTTAATTTGCCAGAAGTCTTAGCAATTTCTAGCTTATTATTTTTTATGTCATATTTTAAATTTTCATAAAAGTTTTTTTTTGCACTTATCAAAATTAAAGTGTTGTTGTCATTTAATAAATAGTAAGCAAAATCCTCTGGGAAAAGTGGGTAATTATATTTTTTTGACATTTTTTTTACTTTTTTTGGAAACCAGTCATATGAAATCAAAGGGTAATCTTTATTTAAATTTTTATCATATAAGTATAAGTCCTGAGGAAAATCATTAATATAATTAGAAAATTCTCCCTTTGCTAAAATAGCTTTCTTCCGTGTTTTAAAATATAGAATGAACTCACTATTGTAAGAGTTCATTTTTCCAATATGAAAATAATTGTTATCATAGTAATCATTATTTATTTCTGAACTAAGTTTTGTTGGCAATATTAATAAGAAAAGTAATAAAAGGAATTTAAACATATCTAGAATTAGAATTTAAAAGTGATGTGGATTTGTTTAAATTATGTCTTAATTTAAACTTTTTATAAAATTGTCGATTGATTGAATTAAGTTTTTATTAAATTCCATCATATGGTCGTCGTTGTCATTAAAATAATTTGACTTAACACCAACATATTTATTAAATATTTCTTCACCCATATAAAATGGTACAATATTATCCTTTTTCCCATGCATCACATGCATGGGAAACTTTATTTTGTTAATTTTTTCAATAGATTTGTATTTATCTTTTAAAATAATTTTTGCAGGAAGATATGGGTAATATTTTTGCGCCAGAATCTCCATGGATGTAAAAGGGGACTCTAATATTATGCCTGCAAATAAATTGTTACTTGCGGTCTCTATTGCTACAGCAGTACCAAGAGACTCTCCATAGAGAACAATATCTTTATCTTCTATATTGTTTTGATTAAGCCATTCTTTGGCTTTAATTGCATCTTTATAAAGTCCAATTTCTGTTGGTTTGCCTTTGTTTCCACTAAAGCCTCTATATGCAAAAATTAAATAGTTTAAATCTAAATCTGCAAACTCATTAAGTTTATAAATTCTATTATCTAATTTTCCAGCATTTCCGTGAAAAAAAAGTAAGGTTTTAAAGTTATTATTTTTTTTGTAATACCATCCAACTAGATCATCATCAGATTGAATACTTACTTTTTCGATTTTGTGAGATAGAGGTCCCTCATCTAAATAATTATTTTCACCAGGATGGTATAATAATTTTCTTTGATAAAAATAAACTATTAGAGAAACTCCAAAATAAATAATAAAAATATAAAACAGAATTTTTGCAAATAACATTTTAGGCTTTAATTTCATTTTTACTTTTTCTTCTTACCAAATAAATACCAAAAAATACGAATATGGTACCTATTAAATGATAATTCTCCAAAATCTCAGAAAAAAATATTATTCCATAAAAAGCTCCATAAATTGTGTAGAGGTATAATGTGAAACCGGTTGTTGATGGTCCTAAGTATTTAATAGTTAATGTGTATAGTGAGAAAGCGATTATACCTGGAGAAATTGCTGCAAACAAAATCCAATAATAAAATTCTTCATTAAATAAAGTTTTTTCAAAATAAATATGCTCTATAAAATAAAAAGGCAAAATAGATAAAAAACCAAAGAAAGATATAATTGTTAGTCTTGGAAAAAAATTAAGTTCTGAATTCCATTGAAAAAGCATTACTGTATAAATCGCCCAGCCTAATGCTGCACCTAACATCCAAAAATCTCCAGAAGCAAATTTCAATTCAAGAAGTAAATTGATATCGCCCTTTAAAATTACAGCAAACACTCCAACTAGACAAAAAAGTAAGCCAATAAATTGAAAAATATTTATCTTATCTTTAAAAAGAAAATATGAGATTAAAATTATAAATATTGGTGAAGAAGTATAAAGAATTCCCATATTAACAATGGTTGTAGATGAACCAGCCATATATGGAAATATTCCACAAACACCACATCCCATCAAACCTAGAAAAAAACTTCTTTTACTCTCTTTTTTAATAGTCTGAAAATTTTCAACTAAATACTTATAATTTAGGACGAATAAAATAATGAAAAAAATAAACCATCTCCAAAAAGATAAAGATATGGGAGGAACATCATCAACACCACCCCTTGCTACAATTAAGTTACTAGCCATAAAAAGTGGCTGAAACAATAATAAAAAATATCCAATAAAATTTTTATTCATTTTTATTTAATATTAAAAAAAATAAGTAACTTAAAATGCATAAAAATAAAAAAATTGAAAAAGAAATTTGATAGCTCATTGTAATAGTAGCACCTAAATTTCTGGAAAAATCTATTATCAAACCAATTATCCATTGTACAAAAAAAGTACCAGAAAATAAAAATACATTAAATGAAGTTAAAGATTTACCCGCTAGTTTAGTAGGAAAATTTAATGCTATTGCTGGTTGGGTTAATGAAATTACTATTGATGATAAAATATAAAGAGTGAACATGGTTGCACCAGCTTTGTCACCCAATATGATTATTAAAAATAAAATTATATAACTTATAGGAAGGGTAAATTTTACAATTTTCATACTATCAATCCCCTTGGATGATAGTTTTGGCAAAAAATATCCCCATATTAAGAAAGAAAAAAGCATTGTTACATTTATCCAAAATAAACCTGTCGCGCTTTGTATTGCATCATAACCTGTTACATTTAGCATCCATGGGCCAGCCCACAATGTTTGTATAGCTTGAACGCCTCCATAATTAAAAAAAGCAAGCGGTACTAAGCTTATAAAGAATTTATTTTTCCATATATAAGAAAGATTTTGAAGATTATTTTTTTGATCTTCATCTCTTTTGGTTTCCCATGAAGGTATTAAAATTGAAATTAATATTATGCTTATTAAAATTAAAGAGGCTATAATTAAAAAAATAGATCGCCAACCAATTATTGGTAATAAAATCTGAACTGGTAGAGTTGATGCAACAAATCCAAAATTTGCAACCATCAACATCCATGAATTTGCACGTTGTTGATATTTTTCTTCAAACCATACTCTGTAACCAGTTAAAGGACCCATTAAACAAGCAGCAACGCCTACACCAATGAAAATTCGAGAAATTAATAATCCTGCAAAACTTTTAGCAAAAGCGAATGAAATAGTTCCAATAAGAGCAATGATTAATAAATATCCGATAACTTTTTTTGGGCCGAATCTATCTAATAACATCCCCGTAGGAATTTGCATAAGCGAAAACCCAAGAAAATATCCTCCAGCTAAAAGCCCAAGATTTGCAGCACTTAAATTGAATTCAGTTGAAAGAGCTGGTGTTAATGTTGCAGTAATTGATCTCAGCAAATTTGATATAAAAAAGCCAAAGGCAAATACAGAAAAAATTAGAATACTTTTATTTATTTTATTGATCATTTATATTTTTTATGAAATTACAGTTCTATTATGAATAATCATTCAACAAAAGATAAAGATGCCATTTCTTCAAATGGTATGGCCGCAACATCACATCCAATAGCTACAGAAGAAGCTCTGAGAATATTACAAAAAGGTGGAAACGCTGTAGATGCAGCAATAGCAGCCTCTGTTGTTCTGTCTGTTGCAGAGCCTAATTCTACAAGTATAGGCGGTGATTGTTTTGCTATAATAAAAATGAATGGCAAAGACCCTGTTTCATATAATGGATCAGGTATTGCTCCAGCAAAAGCAAATTTTGATTATTTCAAGGAAAACAATATAGATAAAATTGGTTTAACAAGTCCTCATGCAGTAACTATTCCTGGTGCATTAGATGCTTGGAATTCAATTCATAATGATTTTGGAAAACTCGATTTTGAGGAGTTGTTTCACAAAGGTATAGATATTGCAAAGAATGGTTTTAAAGTGACTAAAGTTGTTGCTAACGCCTGGAGCAACGTATTTAATAAATTAAACGATAACCCATATTCTAGAAAACATATGCTAAATAATGGTAAAAGTTATCAATTTAATGAGGTAAATAAAAATCCTGCACTTGGAGAGACTCTCGAAAAAATTTCAAAAAATGGAGTTAAAGAATTTTATGAAGGATCAATTGCTGAAGATTTAGTTAAAACTTTAAAAAAGTTTGGGGGCTTACATACAATTGAAGATTTCCATAAGCAAAAAACTATTAAATCAGATACTTTATCAGATAGATATAGAGATATTATCATTCATCAATGTCCTCCGAGTGGCCCTGGAATAACAGTTTTAGTAATGATGAAATTATTAGAAAAGTTAGGTATTGAAAAATATGATGTGAATTCATTTGAAAGGTTCCATCTTGAAGCAGAAGTTACAAAGCAGGCTTATAAACTTAAAGAAGAAAATATTGGTGATCCAGAATTTGTAGATTTAGATTTAAAAAAAATATTAAGTGAACAAAATATAGATAATATCTCAAAAAATATATCTATTAATGGCTGCGCAGATGTAGGAGATCTAAATATTCCAAACCATCCTGAAACAGTTTATTTAAGTGTAGTAGACAGAGATTTAAATGTAGTTTCAATAATAAATTCTGTTTGCTATGCTTTTGGTTCTGGAATAACAGGTGATAAATCTGGAGTGGTTCTTCACAATAGAGGAACTAATTTTAGAGTTGAGGAAGGTCATCCTAATTGTATTCAAGGATTAAAAAGACCGCTACATACAATAATTCCTGGAATAGTTATGAACAACAAAGAAGAATGTGAATTATCTTATGGAGTAATGGGAGGACAATATCAACCTGTAGGACAAGTTCACGTTTTAAATAGCATTATTGATTATAACTTAACTCCTCAACAAGCCATTTCATTTCCTAGAGCTTTCCATTTCAATAACATTTATAAATTAGAGAAAAGTATTGATGAAAAAATTTTTAATAATTTAAAAGAAGCCGGTCATAATGTTGAGTATATAGATGGTACTCATGGAGGCGGACAAGCAATTCAAATAGATAGAGAAAAAGGAAATTTAGTTGGCGGTTCAGATCCAAGAAAAGATGGATACGCAAAAGGTTATTAATTTAAATGAACTCTAGAATTGTTAGGAATATTATAGAATCACAAAATGATAATCGAATTGCAATAACATCTGAAAGTAGTTCTCCACTAAAATTTGTTGATTTAAAATCATTAATAGAAAGAATTTCAAAACAATTATCAGGTAATGGTATTAATAATAAAGATCGTGCAGCAATAGTTTTGCCAAACGGTCCTTACATGGCAACTAGTTTTCTGGCGATTTCAAGCTACATGTCTGCTGCACCTTTAAACCCTAACTATAAATCTGAAGAATTCGAATTTTACCTAGAGGATTTAAAACCAAAGATAGTGGTTGTAGAGAAAAATTCTAAAAATCCAGTAGTAGAAGTCGCAAATAAATTAAAAATTCCTGTTTGCGAAATAAAATCAGACGGAAATACTTTAAGCGGAGATTTTAATCTTTTTGAAAAAAGCAGTGATTATGTTTTGCCAGGCGAAGATCATGAAGCTCTTGTGCTGCATACTTCGGGCACTACATCAAGACCTAAGATTGTTCCATTAACAAATAAAAATATTTTTTCTTCGGCAGATAATATCTCCAAAAGTCTTAATTTAACTGATAAAGATCATTGTCTAAATATTATGCCATTATTTCATATTCATGGCTTAATTGCAGTTCTTGCAGCCTCTATGAAGGTAGGGGCATCTGTATGTGCAAGTAGTGGATTTAATGCATTAAAATTTTTAGATAATGCAAAAAGAGAGAAAATAACTTGGTATTCTGGAGTACCAACAATGCATCAAGCAATATTGATGAGAGCAGATAAAAATCTAGAAACTGCTAAACGATTAAATCTTAGATTTTTAAGATCGTCATCAGCATCTCTGCCTCCAGCTGTATTTGAAAAACTAAAAGAGGTATTTAATTGTCCAGTAATAGAAGCATATGGGATGACGGAAGCTACTCATCAAATGACCTCAAATCCTTTACCGCCTAAGTCCCAAAAACCTGGATTTGTAGGAATTCCTGCTGGGCCAGAAGTTTGTATTATGGATAATAATAACAAGATTTTGAATCAAGGAGAAGAGGGAGAAGTTTGTATTAAAGGTGAAAATGTTACATCTGGATATGAAAATAATCCAGATGCAAATAAAAATAGCTTTTCAGATGGTTGGTTTAGAACAGGAGATCAGGGATATTTTGATAAAGATGGTTATCTGAAAATCTCCGGAAGATTAAAGGAGATAATTAATAAAGGTGGCGAAAAGATTTCGCCTTTAGAAGTCGATAACATTCTCATGGATCATCCAAATATTGAGCAAGCTGTTTGCTTTGGATATGAGGATAAAATGCTTGGAGAGGATATAGCTACCGCAATAATCATAAAAGAAGGCATGAAGTGTACTGAAGATGATATAAAAATTTATGCAAATGAAAAACTTGCGAAATTTAAAATTCCAAAGAAAATATTTTTTGTAAATGAAATTCCTAAAGGTGCAACAGGTAAACTACAAAGAAATACTTTAGCTAAAAAGTTTGGATTAGTGAACTAATGACTAAAATTTGTATATTTGGAGCAGGGTCTATTGGTGGATTTATTGCTACAAGTCTAAAAAAAACAAACGCACAAGTCTCTTTAATTGCTAGAGGAGAACATAAAAAAGCAATAGAGCAAAATGGATTAACTTTTATAAGAGATGATAATAAAATTAATTTTAAATTTGATGTAACAGACAATCCTAAAGATTTGGATGAACAAGATTTCATAATTATTTCCGTAAAAGCTAATGCTATTAGTAAAATTTCAGAAAGTTTAAAACCAATTATGGGTAAAAAAACTTCAATTATATGCGCCATTAATGGATTACCTTGGTGGTACTTTTATAAAGCTAATTCGGGTACCAAATTAGACAATCAAATAGTTGAAAGCGTGGACCCAGGTGGAAACATATGGCAAACTCTTGGACCTGAAAGAGCAATTGGTTGTGTAGTTTATCCAGCTTGTCAGATATTAGAGCCAGGTGTTATTAAACATAATGGTAATGGTGAACGATTTTCTTTAGGTGAACCAGATGGAACTAGATCAGAAAGACTAAAAATGATTTCAAGTTTATTCATAGAAGGGGGTTTAAAAGCTCCTCAAAAGAAAAATTTAAGAGATGAAATTTGGGTGAAACTGTGGGGAAACTGTTCATTCAACACAGTAAGTGCTCTAACAAATAAAACTATGGATGAAATGGGTAATGATCCAGAGACTTACAATTTAATAAAAGTTTTAATGCAGGAGTGCCAACAAGTTGGGGAAAAAATCGGGGTTAAATTCAATATATCAATTGAGGATCGAATTAAAAGTGGAGTCTCAATTATAGGCCATAAACCTTCGACCGCTCAAGATTTAAATGCTGGTAAACCATTAGAAATAGATCCAATAATTGGTTCAATTATAGAAATTGCAAATAAACTTGATTTAAATGTTCCAAAATTAAAAGAGATTAATGAAAAGTTAAAGTCCAAGGCGGAAGACTTGGGTCTTTATACAAGATCAGAATTAATTGATAAATTAACAGTTTAGAAATTTAGTGAAATATCTCTATGTATTGAATTACATTTAGATACATAGATAGCTTGCTCTTTGGTTAGTTTAGACTGCAATCTTAGTCCAATTGTTTCTTTGATTGCATTATTATATTCCTCAAGTTTTGGCATTAAGTTTTCTTTAGCATTTGCCCTCCAACTAACTTCTTTATTGAATAACTCAACAACCTCTTTTGATTTTGTTCTAATCGCCATTGGATCAAGTTCATCTGAGTCAACCATTGATAATAAATCATCTACACTATTTAAAAATTCATCCATTCCAGAGATCTCGCTTAATTTATCGAACAGTCCATCCATAATTGTAATTGATCTTTCATATACTTTTGTATTACTTTCCATAGCTATAAAATAATCTAACTGTTTAATATCTTTTGATACTTCCTCAAGTTTTACTCCATCATTTATGAACATTGCAAACTGATCAAGTAGATCGTAGGCTTCATCTACATTCTTTCTATATCTTTTTGTTGTTGTATTTTTTGCTTTATTTATTTTGTCAAATTCTGAATTCTTAGCTTGCCAAGTTTCTGGAATTGTATTTTGAATTTCTTCAATTTCGAGTTTTACATCTTCAATTCTTAATTCTATTTTATTTTTCTCATCTAATTCATCATCATCTAAATTTCTAATCTCTGCTTTGTATTTTTCGATTTTTTTATTCAATTTAAGTATTTTCTTTTGCTTTTTTCTAACAGTAAAATGTAGGTCTCTGTAATCAATAGTATAATCGTTATATTCTACCTCAACTTTTTTTAATTTATCAACAAGAGCAAACGTTCCTAATGCACTATCAAAGTGATCCTCTAAAATTTCCATTTTATCATCTGGGAGATTAGTTGGTACCTCTGATTGGAATTTTAAGATTGCATTTTTAATCGTTTCACCGTTGGTATCAAATCTTGCAAATTTGTACTCTTGCAAACAATACTGTAATTTAGGATTCATTGGTGGGGGAGCAACATTCGAAGTTAAATACACTCTGTTCGGCAGATAATTTACTAGGCTAGGGTATGCACCAACTATACCTAGACCTATAAGTTGTAAAATTATAAAAGGCACAACTCCCTTCCAAATATCAAGTGTTTTAACAATTTTTGGAGCAACTCCTTTCAAATAAAAGAGCGCAAATCCAAATGGTGGAGTTAAGAAGGAAGTTTGTAAGTTAACACCAATCATAACTCCTAGCCAAACAGCTGTAACGTTAGCTCCTGTTTCCGCCAATAATATTGGTGCAATAATTGGAACGACAACAACTGCAATTTCTATAAAGTCCAGGAAAAATCCTAGCAAGAAAATTACAATCATAACGACAACAAATTGTGTCCAAAAACCTCCTGGTAAATCCTGTAAAAAGTCTCTTACTAATTCTTCTCCACCAAAAGCTCTAAATCCTGAAGTAAGCATCGCTGCACCTAAGAGAATAATAAATACCATTGAAGTAGTTACACAAGTTTCTGTTACTACTTCTTTTAAAACATTTTCTGTTTTAAAAGTTCTCCAAAAACTCCAACCTATTCCGATAATAAAAATGACTACAAAGAAAGCAGTAATATAAATTGCGCCTAAATCTCTTTCCTCCAGATTTTTTACATTTAACTCATAATTTGAAGCAAAGAATGTAATTGGGATTAGAGATCCAATAATTAAAATTAAAGGATAAAATGCACTTTTCTTTCCTTCATATAATCTATAACCAGCCATCAAAGTAGCACCAATTGCTCCTATTGAGCCTGCTTGGTTTACAGTGGCAATGCCCATTAAAATCGAACCTAAAACTGCAAAAATTAATGCAAGAGGTGGTATGATAATTACAACTACTCTTAACCAAAATTTTAAATCAAAATTTCCTTTAAATGGAACTGGTGGTGCAACACCTCTCTTTATTCTAGCAAAAATAAATACATAGATCATATAAAGAGCAACTAAGACTAAGCCCGGCAAAAGTGCTCCCAAGAACATATCACCTGCACTAGATGAACCTACTCTGAATTCTCCTGGCATGTTGAATTCACCAGTTAAGGCTTTATAATCTTTTTGTCTTAAATTGTTTGCAACATCTGATGCACTTGCCAACTGGTCAGCAATAATAATTAAAACAATTGATGGAGGAATAATTTGACCTAATGTTCCTGACGAACAAACTATTCCACTTGCAAGTTGCCTATCATACTTGTTATTCAACATTGTTGGTAATGAGATTAATCCCATTGCAATTACAGTTGCTCCAACGATACCTGTGGTTGCTGCTAGTAGTGCTCCTACAAATATAACGGAAATTCCTAGACCGCCAGGAATTGGTCCAAATAACTGACCCATTGTTATCAATAAGTCTTCGGCAATTTTTGATTTTTGAAGCATAATTCCCATGAAAATGAATAAAGGAATTGCAATCAAGGTATCTGTTTCTACATCCCAGTAATTACTCCGAAAATTTGTAATACCTGCAACTAGCCATTCAATGGGTCCATCTACAGCAAAGAAAGCACTAGAGTCTCCCTCGAATATGTAGCCAAAAAATGCTGCTAAACCAATTGCAATTATAGCTGAGCCAGGTAGTGCAAAGGCAACCGGGTAACCCGATGCAAGAGCAACGATCATTATTGCAACTAGAATTGCTAAAAAGAATGTTTCCATAATTTAATTTTTGACACCTTTTAAAATTTTGTGGCTGCTTTCCATAAAATAGCTTGTGAATTGAATTAACATAGTGACAGCAAAAACAGCTAGGTATACAGCCATCAAATATAAAAGATAAAGTCCATTAGACCCTTGTTGAGTAACTTCAAAAGCTACAACCGGACCATTTATTATACTCGCTTTTCCATTTAAACCTAAAAATATTACAATCAACATAAGAGGCACTCCTAAAGCTGCTGATCCAAGTAAATTTGTCCATGCTTTCTTTTTCTCACTAAAAGAAGAATATAATACATCAACTCTTACATGGCCTTCATGAATTAATGCATATGCACTTGCAAACAAATAAAGTGCTGCATACCAAAATCTAACTAAATCCCCTTGGAATGCTTGTTCATATGAAAATATAAATCTTGATAGAACAATCACAAATTCACTTGCTACAACTAATACTGCTAGCCATATAAAGCCAACTGATTTTGTAAAATATCCAATTACAAAAGAAATTAATATAATTGGAAAGTGAATATAAGTAATTCTTACAGGGGCTTTAACCATTAATGCTTTTACCTCAGGACTGAAGATTGCTTCCCATAATCTCTCTACAACCATAAATGAAATAACAAAATCAGCTACACCAACTAAAAATACTGCCCAAAATGATGATCTAATAATATATGCTGAAAATCTTGATAAAATTTTAGAATCTTGTTCTAAAGTTTGGCTATATGTTTTAAAAACATAAAAAACGACTGCAGCAATACAAATCAAATATAATCCAATTTGCATATAACCGTAATTTAAATCAGATCCCTCAAGAGCTTTTTTCTTAAATCCAAATATCTCATGATGTGAAAAAATCTTTTTTATGCCTGGCCAATCATTCCAAACTGTTAAAACATTGTTAATGAGAAATGCTAAAGTAAAAGCTAAAACGGAATAACTGATAATTCTGAGATATAGAGAAAGATTTGAATTTTTTGACACCATAGTATTTTAAAATAACTAAGTAATAATCGATTTTATTTAAAAAAAAAGGGCCCAATTATGGGCCCTTTAATAACTAAGTTTAGTTAGATTACATTCCTAACACTCTGTTTCGTTGCTGGATATATGGTGAATCTGACAAGTTTGTCCAAGCACCAATTTCTTTTCTAGCTTTTAAGAAACTAGAGTGGATTCTCTCAGCGAGACCACTGCTTGCTCTTGTTTCCTCAAAAACTTCTTCAGCAGCTTTACCGAAACCATCATAAACCTTGTCGCTAAATCTTTCTAATTTAACTCCATGATCATTTATTAATCTCTCTAAAGCAGCACCGTTTTTCGCATTGTACTCTGACATCATAACATCATTCTCTGTTGATGCACATGCTTCGATTAATAGCTGATCTGATTTTGATAAGCTCGTGAACCATGATTTATTACATCCACAAGCTAACATTGAACCAGGTTCATGCATACCAGGATAGTAATAATATTTAGCAGCTTCTTGGAATTTCATAGCTTCATCATTCCATGGACCTACCCACTCTGTTGCATCGATTGCACCAGAAACAAGGTTTTCATAAATTTGTCCACCAGGAAGTGAAACTGGAGATCCTCCAAGTTTACCGATAACTTGTCCACCTAATCCAGGCATACGCATTTTAAGACCTTTGAAGTCATTAGGGCTTCTAATTTTCTTATTAAACCATCCACCCATTTGAACTCCTGTGTCACCACACATGAAGTTTTTTAGACCAAATTTATCAGATAGCTCATCCCATAATTGCTGACCACCTGCAAATCTAATCCATGCATTCATTTCAGTGTAAGTGAAACCGAAAGGTACGGCAGTAAAATAACCCCATGCAGGATCTTTTTTCACCCAGTAGTAGTCTGCTGCATGATACATTTGCGAGTTACCTGATGCAACTTCATCAAATGAGTCAAACGCTTTAACCCTCTCGTTTGCGGCATAGTAAGTAACTTGAATTCTTCCATCACTCACGTCTGTAATTCTTTGAGCAAATCTTTGCGCACCTGTACCAAGACCTGGAAAATCTCTTCCCCAAGTTGCCACCATCGAAACTTCGATTCTTTCTTTGGCAACTGCAGGAGCAGCTAAAGATGATGCAGCAACAGCGGCAACACCAGTTGCAGCAGCAGCTTTAAAGAATTTACGTCTTGAAGGAGTTTTACCCTTCAATAGTTTTTTATCTTTAATCATTATTTCTCCTCTTTAAGTTAATTAACTGTTCTATTTAAAGCATATATGTTTCTTAGAGTCATTTTAAAAAAGTGAGGATTTTTCACTTAATTACAATCTATGATTGTAAATATTTATGAATTATCTTTAATTATTGAATATTTTGGCATGGTTTAACACGCTTAGATCTTCAAATTGTTTGCCTATAATTTGCACTCCTAAAGGCAAATTTTTTTCACCTTTCAAAATTGGCAGTGAAATGCAGGGCACATGTGCAAGAGACCAAATCTTATTAAATTCTGGACTCCCAGTTGTCTTAAATCCTTTGTCAGCAATTCCACAGCTACTTGGCGTTATAATTGCATCAAACCTTGCAAATATATTATCTAAGTTTTTTGAATATGTTCTCATTGCATCTAAAGCTAAAGCATAATCTTTTGCCGAATGTTTTAGTCCATTAATAATTGCTTTCTTAATTTCTATAGAAAGTTTTCCTTTTGAAGTTTTGTAATAATGATGAAAATTTTGAGCCATCTCTGTCTCATATATAATTGTATGACAATCAATCATATCTTCAAAATATTTGGGAGCAGTCTCAACCTTTAATATTTTTTTATTATTTAGAATAAATTTGTTAAATGATTTTTTTGAAATGCTATCAACATTTCTCCAGCGTTTTGTTTTATAAAAAACAAACTTTGATTTTTTTTTTTTTATTTTTTTATTAAGAAAATTAATACTTATTGTTGTTTCATCTGCATCGTCTCTAGCAAACAAAACTTTCGATAAGAGTTCTACATCACTAATTGTTTTTCCAAATACTCCGACTTGATCTAAATTATATGATGTTTGCAAAACACCATTTCTAGAGATTAATCCATAGGTAGGTTTATAACCAACAACTCCACAATAAGAAGCTGGCCTAATTACAGATCCACCTGTTTGAGTTCCAATTGATAATGGTGCCATATCAGATGCAATAACAGCTGCAGAGCCACTAGATGAACCTCCTGGTGTTCTTGAATAATCATGTGGGTTTTTGGTTTTTGATGGCGATAAGAAAGCTAATTCACAAGTTACGGTTTTACCCATAATTATTGCTCCAGCCTTTTTTAAGAGCTCAACAATTTTAGCATCTAAATTATTCTTTTTTTTTAATTTTATTCTTGCACCATATTTTGTTGGCATTTCAGATGTTAAGATAATATCTTTAAGTGCTACTGGTAGACCATGCAAAACACCTAAAGATTTTAATTTTTTTCTCTGATTGTCAGATTTTTTTGCATCACTTAGGAGTTTTTTTTCATTAAAATATTCCCAAGCTTTAATATTCTTATCATATTTTTTTTTTTGATTGATATATGCTTTACAAAGTTCAACAGAAGTTAATTGTTTATTTTTAAGTTTTTTTAAAATTTGTTGTGCTGATAAATTTAGGAGTTTCATTTATCCCTTAAACTAATTTTTCATCAGAATAAACGCAACATTTCTCTGGTGGAAAATATAAATTTAATTCGCCGTCTGGAATGGGTTTTTCTCTTTCTACTTTTGACTTAATCACTAAATCACCCATTTTTCCTGTAAGGAGCTTAAAATTACCAAAGTCCTCAACTCTTGTAAGTTTAATTTTAACTGTATTATTTTTTTCTTTTTCAGCCAATTCTATGAACTCGGATCTAATTCCCAGTTTAACATTTTTATCTTTTAAATTTCCTAAATTTGAGTTTGTTTTTATCGTGGTATCATTAATTTTTACTTCATGATCAGAAGATACAGTTGAATGAAAAATATTCATCGCAGGAGAGCCAATAAAATAACCGACAAAAGTTGTTTTAGGTTTTTCAAATAAATCTTTTGGCAATCCAACTTGAACGATTTCACCTTGATCCATAACAATTATATTTTCGGCAAAAGTCATAGCTTCGTTTTGATCATGAGTTACATAAACTAATGTTGTTTTATATTGTTCATTGATTTCTTTTAGGTTTCTTCGAAGTCGAAATTTTAAATCTGGATCAATAACCGTAAGAGGTTCGTCCATTAAAACAGCTGCAACGTCTTCTCGAACCAACCCTCTACCTAAAGAGATAAGTTGTTTTTGATCAGCCGTTAATTTTCTTGCTGGTGAGTTTAAAAATGATGATAAGTTTAAAGTATCTGAAACTGCTTTTACTCTTTCTTCAATTTTTTCTTTTGTAAATTCCCTGCATCTTAGAGGAAATGCTAAATTATCATAAACAGTCATTGTATTGTAAATTACTGGGAATTGGAAAACTTGGGCAATATTTCTATCTTCTGTTTTTAAGTCAGTCACAGGTGTTTCATCGAATAATATTTCACCTTTGGATGGCCTCACTAATCCAGAAACAATGTTTAACATTGTGGTTTTTCCACACCCAGAAGGTCCCAAAATTGCGTACCGCTTGCCATTTTCCCAAGTCATTGAAAAAGGATTAAGAGCATATGTTGGTTTTGGATCTAAAGGATTATAAGTATGAGAAATATTGGATAAATCAATTTTAGCCATTTGTTCCTCCATATGGTGATGAAACTAATTTTTCATCTTCTGAAAAAGCATAAAACTTATTTGCATTAAAATTTATTTTTACCTTATCATGTATTTTAAAATTCATTACTTCCTCTATTAAAGCAATTATTTTTGAGTTTCCTCTTTTTAGGTGGAGCAATGTTTCTGACCCACTAATTTCTGCTAATTCTATTTCGAATTCTTCACCATTCTCATCAAGTTTAATTTCTGAAGCTCTAATTCCAAAATTATAATCTCTATCTTCTAAATTCTTAAAATGATTTGGAATTTCTAAAGAAATATTCTCAAAATTTAGATTTTTTGAATTTTTTGAACCCTCCAGAACATTCATTGGTGGATCATTTGATATTTCTGCAACTTTTAAATTAGATGGATTTTCAAAAATCTCTTTGGCAGGCCCTTTTTGTAATACCTTCCCTTCATCTAAAACAATTACTTCTCCATTTAGTTCCATTACTTCTTGGGGATCAGTTGTTGAATAAATTAAAATTGTATCTTGGGACAGTCCTTCTGAGAAAATTCTTTTGAATTCTTCTCTTAACTGCTCTCTAAGTTTATAATCTAAATTAACTAACGGTTCGTCAAGCAATAAAATTTTTGCTTTTTTTGCAAGTGATCTTGCAAGCGCAACTCTTTGTTGCTGTCCACCAGATAATTCTTGAATTTTTCTATTTTCAAATCCAACTAATCCAACAGTTTTTAGAGCTTCATCTACATCTTTTTTTATTTGCTCTGGACTTAATTTTCTTTGTTCTAATGGAAAAGTTATGTTTTCATAGACATTTAAATGAGGGTAATTAATAAATTGTTGATAGACCATTGCAACATTTCTTTCCCAAACTGGTATTTTAATAAAGTCTTTTTCCTCAAAAGAAATTGAACCTTGATCTGGATTTAATAATCCTGCAATTGTTTTTAAAAGAGTCGTTTTGCCAGATAAAGTTCTGCCTAAAATGGTATACAAATTACCTTTTTTAAAATTAAACGAGACATCGTTTAGATGAAATTGTTCATCAGGTTTATATGAAATTTTCTCTCCAATTAAATTCATTATTTTAATGCTCCTGATAAATTTCCTTTTGATAGATATCTCTCAACTATAAATGCAACTATTATTAATGGTGCAACGGAGACTAAAGCTGATGCCGAAAGGCTCCACCATGGTGTTATTGATGAATTAAGTGCAACAACCTTCACAGGTAACAATTGTACTTCAGTAAATGTCAAAATAAATGCAAAAAAGAAATCTATCCATCCAAAAATAATACAAAACATTCCTGCAACAATTAAGCCAGGTATTGAATTTGGTAAAACAACTTTATAGAAAGCTTGATAAGGATTGCACCCATCAATTAATGCAGTCTCATCTAATTCTTTTGGAACTCTATTAAAAAAATCTACCATAATCCAAACAGCAATTGGCATTAATAAAACGATGTATACGACCACTAAACCTAGTAAGCTATCGAGCAACCCTATTGTGCTTAGAAAAATAAAGAAAGGAATTGATAATACAATTGGAGGCATGATTCTTTGTGAAATGAAGAAAAAGGTAATATCGTTATTTCTTACAAATCCGGCTTTAAAGGTAAATCTTGATAGTGCATAAGCAGCAAGAGTGCCAAGAACAATACTTATTAAACTAGCAGTACAAGTTACAAAAATACTATTAAAATAAGGCTCAACAATATCTACTCCACCTTTCGCAGGAGACTTAATTAAAACTCTCCAACCCTCCAATGTTGGTTCGAAATCTAACCAAGGAATATAAGTTACTTTACTATTTACAGATTGGAAGTCTTTAAAAGATGTTGATACAGCCCACAGAAATGGCGCAACAACAAATACAGTCCAAAATGTAATAAAGAAATATTTAAGAAAAGTGTAAAGTTTGCTCATAGTTATTCTTTGATCATTAATTTGGTTAAAACTTTAGCTATTATCGTTAAACTGATAATCATTATGACAAGATAAGTGAAAGATAAGGTTGCTGCATAACCCATCTGAAATTCTCTTAATCCTTTAATATAAATATAAAAACTTGACGTCTCAGTTGCAGTACCTGGTCCTCCTGAAGTCAAAACAAATACTGTATCCATTATTTTTGAAGCCTCGATAAGTCTTATTATTATTGCTCCAATTGATATTGGAGCCATCAAAGGAAAAGTTACATAAACAAATTTTCTAAATGGACTTGCTCCATCTATAGCGGCTGCCAAAAAGGGTTCTTTTGGAAGTGACAAAAGTCCAGCTAGTAACAGTAAAAACATAAACGGTGTCCATTGCCAAACCTCAACAATTATAACAGTAAACTTCGCTATAACTGGATCACTCAACCATAAAATAGGTTTTACTCCTAATCCACTTAACAAATCATTTACAGGACCTAGTGACTCATGAAAAAATGTTCTCCAAATAACTGTCATTATTACTGGAGTTGTCATCATGGGTACTAAAAAAATTACTCTAAAAAATCTTTTAAATTTTATTTCTCTCCAAACCATCATCGCTAGAGCAAATCCGATAACATATTGAAGAATAACTGTGGTAACAGATAAAAAACTTAACCTAAAAAAAGACTCCCAAAACCTCGGGTCATCAGTAAATAACCTTATATAATTCGTAATACCTATGAAGTTCATTTCTGGTGTATAACTATTCCATCCAGAAAGACTTAATCTAATAGTAAAAATAATTGGAAAGATTAAAATTCCAATAAGCACAAACAATCCTGGGAATAAAAAAACAAACTTGTGTTTAAAATTCATAATTTTTTTTGGATTATTTTAAAATGTGGCCGTTAAAAAACGGCCACAAGTTTTACAAAATTATTGCTTATTATCTTCCATTGCTACACCAACAGCATAGGCTTTTCTTACGTTATCTTTTCCTACTCTGTTAAGTATATCTTCCCACTGTTTAGCAGCTTCGTCTAAAGCAGCTTGTGGAGATAATTGACCAGCTAATGCTTTTGCAGCAGCAGTTGCCAATGCAGCATTAAACTCAAAAGTTCCAGGAACTCTTAATGGAAATACTCTATTTTTACTTTGTTCCATTTGTGCAAGAGTATCAACATATGATTGAGCAATATCTTTATCCCAACCAATTTGTGTCCATACATCAACTTTAAAGTCATCATTTCTAAATGGGTTTACACCAAATCTACCAATTCCAATATCTGCTTGGTGGTTAGCTTCGTTAGCAAAGAAACATAGGTAATCGAAAGCCATTTCTTTCTCTTTACTTTTCTTAGCTACTCCAACTGCCCATCCCCATACGAAGAAAGGAGCTTGGTTAAAGCCTTCATCCCAAGAGTTAGTTTTTCTATTCCAAACTTTCATTGCTCCTGGTAACTGTGCAGCACCAACTTTATTGTTTATTGGACTATCTGGTTGCATAGCAGCAACAAATGCATCATCCCATGAAAAACTAAACAAAGTTTGTCCTCCACCAAATGATCCAATTTCATCACCTAAACCAAAATTTATTCCTCCTGGAGGAACATATTTAGTTGCCTCTACCCAGTCAGTTAAAGCTTCAACAAAACCTGGATTGTTAATTAGTGGTTTCATAGTTTCTAAATCAAAGAAAAAACCACCAGGTGTTTTAGGATTTTTTGAGTAAGCAGCAGATCTTGAATAGAAAGCAGCATACATTAGATCGTCTTTTTTCATTACTTCAGCAGATCCGTATTCTTTCTCGCCATCTCCATCCCAGTCCCAATTATTAAAGTAAGCTGCCATTTCTCCATACTCTTTCCAAGTTTGAGGAACTCTTAGTTCTTTACCAGTAGCTTCCTTATATTGTTTTTGGTACTCAGGATTATCAATTACATCTTTTCTATATTTTAGATAATGTCTGTCTCCATCAACCGGAAACTGATACATAACACCATCCCAAGATGCTACACCGATATGAGACGGAGTAACGTCTTTCATTTGTTTCATCTCAACGTATTTCTTTGGAACTGGCTCTAAGTATCTTCTCCAATCGTTAATGAAGTTTGAAAATCCAAAAACGATGTCGTATGGAGCTTGTCCAGCTTGAAATGGTACCATTGCTTTCGCATATAAGTCACCTGCTGGTGTATGAGTAACATCAACTTTTGCTCCAGTAAGTTTAGCGAACTGCTCAGCATGTAGAGCTGTTGGTTCTCCCATTACTGGTACAGCATGTGTATTAATCTTAAGCGTCTTGCCTTTATAGTTTTTCTTAGACATAGACTCGTAAGAACAATCACCAGGAATATCCCCAGTTGCTTTGATATGTGGAAACTGATCACTCCACTTATCAGCATACGCAACAGGACTAAATACCAACAAAGCTGATATTAGAGCGGTTACGCAAGTTTTTATTGTCTTCATCTTTTTTCCTCTCTTTGTTGTTAATTATGGAACTAACACTGCACGACCTTTGACTTTTCCGTCATTAAGATCATGTAGCGCCTTGTTAGCATCATCTAATTTATATTCCTGCATAGATAGCTTGACTTTACCTCTGTCAGCTAATTCCATGAGCTCGTATAATTCAGACCACGTTCCTACTAAATTTCCGACTATTGTTTTTTCAGATATTATTAAATCTACGGCTAAAGATTTGATCTCCTCTCCATAACCTACAATATAATAAAAACCTCCATTTGAAGTCATTTGAATTCCCATTGCAGTCGATCCTTTTTCACCAACGAAATCAATTACAGCCTCAGATCCTTTTCCCTTGGTTAACTCTTGAACTTTTTCTATTTCGTTTCCGTCAATCAAAACTCCGTGATCTCCACCCAACTCCATTGCATGTTTAAGAGCTTTTTCTGATTTCTCTACAATAATTATATCTGCTGCGCACATTGCTTTTAAACATTGAATAGCAATATGTCCTAAACCTCCTGCACCAATGATTGTACAACTTTGACCAGGAAGTAAATGTCTGGTAGCTTTTTTCACAACTCTATAAGCTGTTAAACCAGCATCAGAAAATGGAGCAACATCTTTAGGTGCCAACACTGTTGGCAATTTAATCAAATTCCTCACACTTGTTTTTAAAAGTTCAGAATATCCACCTTCTTTAATACTTAATCCTGGGAAAGCTCCAGCGGCGGCATGCATGTCGTTACCTCTTCTACAATCAAGACATGTTCCATCTGTTCCAGATATAAGTGGATGCAAAATTACTGGGTCTCCTTTTTTAAATTCTGTAACGTCTTTTCCAACATCTTCTATCCAACCAGCATTTTCATGACCCATAACACAAGGAAGTAGTTTTCCGTCTGGATCTTGAATATGTTTCCAAACTCCTTCAATTATATGTAGATCAGTTCTACAAACACCAGCTGCACCAATTTTAACTATTACATCAGAAGCCTTTTCTATTTTTGGATCAGGCATTTCTTGATTTGTGACCCAAGTTCCGTCTTTCATTTCTGGGTCGTACTTATGTAAAACCTGTGCTTTCATTATTTTCCTCTCTAAATTTATTTTTTATAAATAAATTTTAAATTGAAATAAAAAATATGTCTAGAAAGTTAGAATAATTTTAATTACCAATTACAACTTGAGATTGTTAATTTACTTTGTTTTTGCACCTGCCTGTTTTAAAAAACTCATCGATATTATCTATTGCTAAATTAGCCATTGCAGTTCTAGTTTCTTTTGTTGCGCTACCTAAGTGGGGAAGAATAAAAGCGCTTTTATGTTTAAGATATCCAGGATTTAAATTTGGCTCATTCTTGTAAACATCTAACCCAACTGCATAAACTTTTCTTCTTTCTAAGGCATCTATTAAAGCTTCATCTTCAATTATATCTCCTCTTGCAACGTTTGTAACAATTGCTCCTTTAGGTAAATATTCAATTGTATCTTTATTGATCATATTAACTGTTTCTTTTGAGGCTGGACAACAAACAGATAATACATCTGATACTGAAAGTAAGTCTTTTAAATTATTATGGTAAGTAGCTCCGTTTTCTTTTTCTTCACTTAACTTAGATCTATTATGATAATGAATGATCATTCCTAAAGATTTAGCAACCTTAGCGATTTTTTGTCCAATTCTTCCCATACCAAGTATTCCTAATCTGGCACCTGTTAATTGCTTTCCAATTAAGTAATCTGCAGACCACTTCCATCCACCGTCTCTAGCACTTTCGATACCTTCGGCAGCTCGTCTACAAGCACCTAATATTAACAGCATTCCTATTTCAGCTGTTGCATCGGTTAAAACATCCGGAGTATTCGTAACTGCGATCGCTCTTTTCTTTGCAGCTTCTAAATCTATATTTCCAAAACCTACAGCAAAATTTGATATAATTTTAATACTATTAGGTAATTGATTAATTGTTTCTGCATCAAGCTTATCTGTTAGAGCTGATAAAATACCATCACAGCCTGCACTCATTTCTATTAGCTTCTTTTGAGAGTAGAGTTCATCATTTAAATTAAAGTTAGCATCAAATAATTCTTTAGCTTTATCCTCACAAGATCTTAAAAGCCTTCTCGTGATTAAGATTTTTTTCATTTTGTTTTAGATTAATTTAGATCAAAAACCTTACCAGGATTCATGATATTGTTTACATCAATACTTCTTTTAATAGCTTTCATCACTGGCAAATTATCTGGATGCTCTCTTAATAAGTAATGTTTTTTTTGGAGACCAATTCCATGTTCTCCTGTAATTGTTCCCTCAAGCTCTAAAGCTTTATTAATTAGATCATCGCTGTATTGTCTAATTTTTTTTTGTTTTTCTTCATCGTCAGGATCATACAATATTATGGAGTGAAAATTTCCATCTCCAACATGACCAACCATCGGTGCAGTTAGACCTAACTTTTTAACTTCTTTTTCTGCCCACGAAATACACTCTACTAACTTTGAAATTGGTACACAAACATCTGTAGAGTAAACTTTCATATCATGACCTAAAGCTTTTACTGAATAATAAACATCATGTCTTGCTTTCCAAAGTATTTTTTGTTCTTCCGGAGAAGATGCCCATTGAAAATCACTTCCACCATTATTTTTTGATAATTCTTCTACAATTTTAATAGACTCATTATTCGATAACTCACTTCCATGAAATTCAAAGAATAAAGTTGGTGATGCTTTGATGTTTTCTAGCTTTGAATATTTAATGCTAATTTCCATTTGGTCTTTGTTTAACATTTCAATTCTTGCAATTGGAACACCATACTGAATAACTTCTTGCGCTGTCTTTACTGCTGAGTCTAAATCTGGAAAATAGCAAACTGCACTCATTATGCTTTCAGGTATTGGTGATAGTCTTAATTGAACTTCTGTAATAATTCCTAATGTTCCCTCAGATCCAATAAACAAATTAGTTAAGTTATATCCAGCAGAAGTTTTTTTAGTTCTTGCACCAGTTTTAATTATGTCTCCATTTGGTAAAACAACTGTTAAGCCAGAAATTACTGTTCTCATTGTTCCATATTTCACTGCCATTGTTCCTGATGCTGAAGTAGATGCCATTCCACCGAGTGCAGCATCCGCACCAGGATCTATTGGAAAAAATACTCCATCTTCTCTTAAATATTCATTTAATTGCTTTCTTGTTACATTTGCTTGCACTCTGCAGTCAAAATCCTCAGCATTTACACTTAAAACTTTATTCATTTTTTCTAAAGAAATCGTAATACCATTTTGATTTCCAACAACATGGCCTTCAAGAGATGTGCCGGTTCCAAATGGAACCACTGGAATTTTATGCTCGTTACAAATTTTTAGAATTTTTGAAACTTCTTCATTAGTTTCTGGAAATACAACTGCCTTTGATAATATTGGGTTATAGGTATCTTCCCCTCTTGCATAATTTGCACGAGTAGACTCGGAGGTAGAAAATCTTCCGTTAAATATCTTTTTTAATTCTGCTTGGACGGTTTCGTTCATTCTTTAATAATACAAAAATATTGATTAAAAATACAGTTTATTTAGAAAGCATCTTGCCTATATTTTCTAAGGCTTGCATTATATTATCTCTAGATGCGGCAAAACTAAATCTAACGTAATCATTACAAGTTTTACCAAACGCAGTGCCAGGAACAATCGCAACTCCAGCTTCATGCATAGCTTTTTTGCAAAACTCAGATCCATTCATGCCAGTCCCTTTTATATTCGGAAAAGCATAGAAAGCTCCTCCCGGCAAACTACACTCTACTCCTGGTAAATCATTTAATCCTTTGTGAATTAAATTTCTTCTTAATGTAAATTTGTCTAACATATCTTTAATAGAATCTTCTGGACCATCTAATGCAGCTATACCAGCATATTGGGCTGCTGCATTTACACATGATACACTATTAATCAAAAGTTTGTTTACATGTTCAACCAAATGCTCTGGCCAGTAACTCCAACCAAGTCTCCATCCAGTCATAGAATATGCTTTACTCCAACCCTCAAGAACAATTAATCTATCTCTTAGGTTAGGATAATTAAAGAAAGTCGGCATTTCTTTATAATCAAAAATTTGTCTACTATAAATTTCATCACTTAAAATTGTGACCTGCGGATGTTTTTCTAATTCTTTTGCTAAGTAGTCAATTGCAGGTTTTTCAACAAAGCTTCCAGTTGGGTTGTTTGGATTTATTAGAATTAAAAGTCTAGTTTTGTCAGTTATTAAAGACAGAATTTTGTCTGGATCAAATTTTAAATCTTTATCCTCAGTTAAATCATATGGAACAGCTTTTGCTCCAGAATAATTAATCATTGACTCATAAATTGGAAAAGCTGGAGTTGGATGAATTATTTCAACACCTGGTTCACCATAACAAGTAATTGCATAATACATTGTAGGTTTACCACCTGGCATTATTAAAACTCTATTTGGATCAATATCAGCATTGTAAAGTCTCTTTACCCATCTTGCGACAGCTTCTCGACATTCTGGAATTCCATTTGATAAAACATAACCATGATGACCGTCATCTAGAGCTTTTTTTGCAGCTTCAACAACATGTTTTGGAGTTTTAAAGTCAGGTTGTCCTAGACCTAAATGGATCATAGGTTTGCCTTGTGCTTCTAATTTTTTTGCCTCTGCTAGAACAGAAAATGCACTTTCAGTTCCTAAACGATCTAATGCTTTTGCTAATTCAATCATAATTTTTCGTCGACAAACTAACTGAAAAGCAACTTCATGTCTATTTATTTAAAGTGAAAATAATAATAATAATTATTTATAAAAAATATTTAATTTCGGTAAATTATCTTTGATCTATCTAACTCTTTTACACTTTTGCAGCCCATAAGGATCATATTTCTTCTAATTTCATCGTGCATATTTTGAAGCAGCCTCTCTACTCCTTGCTGTCCACCCGCTCCTAAACTGAACAAAAAAGCTTTACCAAAACTACAAGCAGTAGCACCTGCAGCTATAGCCTTGAGAACATGAGTTCCACGTCTAACACCTCCATCTAAAATTATCTCAAGTTTATCACCCACAGCATCTGAAATAGCCTTTAGTTGATCAAAAGGAGTTCTAGATCCATCAAGTTGTCTTCCTCCATGATTTGATATTATTATTGCTGTACAACCAATATCAACTGCTCTCTTTGCATCCTCAACAGACATTACACCCTTCAAGGCAAAAGGTCCGTCCCACTTTTTTATACAGTATTCTGCATCTTCCCAATTCATTTGTGGATCATACTGTTCATTAACATAATCTATTACAGATTTTGTAATGTTAGTTCCCTTGTCAGTTTTGTGTTTAATATTTGCAAGTTCAAATTTCTTATTCGTAAAATATCTGAATAACCATCCTGGTCTCATCGCGAAATTCATTATACTTTCTAATGTGAATTTAGGAGGAGTTGTAAAACCAGTTCTGTGATCTCTTTCTCTATTTCCTGCAACCAAAGTATCAACAGTTAAGCATAAACCGTCAAAGTTTGCTCTTTTACACCTATCAATCAAATCATCAGTAAATGATTTATCTTTATGGATATAAAGTTGAAATAATTTTGGTCCACTTGATATGTTTGCAATTTCTTCAATCGAAAATGAAGCCATTGTCGACATGCTATACATGGTACCAAATTTTTCTGCAGCTCTGGCTGAAGCTTTATCTCCATCAGGATGATATAAACTTTGCATAGCTGTAGGTGATAAAAAAATTGGCATATCTATTTTTCTTCCAAAAACTGTGGTTGATAAATCTGGTTCTCCTACGCTTCTAAGAATATTAGGGATTAAGTCACAATCATCAAATGAATTTGTATTTCTTTTTAAAGTGGTTTCATCATCTGCACCACCATCAATGTAATGAAAAATTGGAGCTGGAAGTTTTTTTTTAGCTAGCTTTCTAAAATCTTCAAAATTATAACAATTCTTTAAACTCATGCATTTCGGAATCTTAAATTATTTCGATTAAGATCACTGATCTTTGTGCAGCCCATTAATTTCATGTCTCTTACTAATTCGGTTTTATATAAGTTAAGTGCTCTCTCAACACCTTCTTGACCTGCTGCAGCTAAAGCATAAAGATATAATCTTCCACCAGCACAAGCTTTTGCACCCATAGATAAAGCTTTTAACATATGAGTTCCTCTTTGAAATCCACCTTCACAAATAACATCTAACTTATCACCAACTGCATCAACAATTTCAGCTAACTGATCGAAAGGTGATCTAGATCCATCAAGTTGTCTTCCTCCATGATTTGATACCATTATACCAGTGCATCCGATATCAACTGCTCTCTTAGCATCTTCAACACTCATAACTCCCTTAAGTGCAAAATGGCCACCCCACTGAGAGCACAATTTTTCGGCGTCGTCCCAGTTCATAGATTGATCCAACATAGTAGAAAAATAATTACCAATTGATGTATTTGTGTCAGTTCCTTCTTTAACGAAATCTTGAAGATGTGGTAGTTCAAATTTTCCTTTAGTTAAATAATTTATTCCCCACATTGGTTTTGTGGCAAAACTGAACAAACTCGAAAGTGTTAATTTTGGAGGTGATGTAAATCCAGTTCTTAAATCTCTTTCACGATTTCCTCCTGTTATCGTATCAACAGTTAAAGCCATCACATCAAATTTTGCTGCTTTTGCTCGTTCTAAACAAGAGTCATTTAATCCTCTGTCTTTATGGAAATAAAATTGAAACATTTTTGGTGTGTCTATTAAAGATGAAATTTCCTCAACACTAACTGTAGCCAATGCCGAAACACCAAACATCGTATTAAACTTCTTTGCAGCTTTTCCAACCGCTCTTTCTCCTTCGTAATGGAATAACCTTTGCAGAGCTGTTGGAGAACAATAAAAAGGCAAATCTAATTTTTTTCCAAAAATAGTTGTCGACAAATCCACATTTTCAACACCTCTTAAGACATTTGGAACTAAGTCAACATCATTAAATGCACTACTATTTCTTGCATAAGTTATTTCATCATCCGCAGCCCCATCAATATAATGAAATATTGGAGATGGAAGCTTTTGTTTTGCCAATTTTCTAAAGTCATAAAAGTTATGACAATCTTTTAATCTCATATCTTAAGTTAAAATTTTTTTGTAAAATTAAACATATAACTATTTGCCCCAGGATTTTTATCTCCAAGACTCGCATTAGAAATATGATTATAAGAAATACCTAATTCAGAATTAGATGAGATATCAAATAATATCTGTATTTGTGTCTTAAATTCAATTTCGTGACCTAAGTCCTTGCCATCTCCTTCGTCATAATATCCAATTGCAAAACTAGGAGAGAAAGTAGTTGAATTAGATTTTTGATTTAATTGATAACCTGTATAAATATATAATGCATCATCAGCTGTTATCATTGCACCTGTCACAGGCTGAACATTTCCTAAGAAAATATCTTTGCTAGCATTAAAATTTATATATTCGGCACCAAAAAGATTTGCTCTCTTACCATCATCGCTGAAATCGAACATGCCAGTGTAAAAACTCCATTTATTTTCTGCGTTAGAAAATGAGACAGTAAGAAATGAAATTATCAAAGTTTTAATTAAAATCTTCATATTAAAAATCCTGGTTACTTTATAGATACTTTTCTAATAATTAAAAGGCCGCCAAAAGCGAACAAAATCAAAGGTATTGACCAGAGTAAAAATGTATTTTGGTTTAATTCTGGTTCATACACAATCCACTCTCCATATTTATTTTTTAAATAATCATATATTTCTTCTTCTTCTTTACCTTCATCAATCTTATTTTTTACAACAAGCTTCATACTAACAGCAAAATCGGACTGAGAGTCGTAAACAGATTGACCTTGGCATATCAAACACCTTAAGTTTTTTGTAATTTGATCTACTTTGGTATTTATTTCATTAGCATAGGAAAAATTAAAACTAAAATATAGCAGCAGTATTAATTTTAAAATTTTAAGCATTTTTTTCTAATAAATTTTTTATTTCTATTAAATTTTCGCTTGTCAATGGACCAATATACTTTTTTATTATCTCATTTGTTTTACCACTTATAATAAAAGTTTCAGGAACACCAATAGCTCCGAATTCTATTGATTTTGTTCCATCATTATCGGTAATAACTTCTGAATAAGGATTTCCAAGTGAGCTTAAAAAATTTTTCGCATTTTTTGGACTGTCTTTATAATTAATTCCAATTATATTTATGTTCATATCTTTTAATTTCATTAAAAACTGATGCTCTTCTCTACATGGTGCACACCAAGATGCCCAAATATTTACTACAGAAGGACTATTTTTATCAAATAAGTCTGAAATATTAATTATTTCATCAGAAAATAGTTTTTTTGCATTAAGTGAAAAATCTATTTTACTTTTTAATTTCTCGTTAGAGTAATCTTTCGATACGTTCAATCCCTTGAGCAAGATTATAAAAATTATTATTAATGTTAGTAGTAATCCTAAAAATTTAATATTTTTGCTCATTTTTTCTAATAACACTTAATAAACCACCAAAACTAATAAATATAGTTGAGATCCATATCCAAATCATTAAGGGTTTATATTGATATCTTACGTTATAATAGCCATCGTCTTTTAAAATATTAAATACTAAAAAATTATCTGAAAATAATGTTGTCTTAATATCTGCTTCACTCGTAATAGTTAAAGGCTGCTGGTAAATCCTAACTTCTGGGTATAAAGCTAAAGAGGAATTTTTATTCGTAACTTCAAAACTAGCTTTAAGAGATTTATAATTGTCTACATCTTTAACATTAACTTCTTTTAATTTTACAACTTTGTCATTGAATATTCTTTCATCTCCTACTTTCATATTTGAATTGAATTCATTAGAAAAAAGTCCATTCAATAAGATACTTGTAATTAATAAGCTAAAACCAAAATGTGAAATTTTTTGGCTAATCGAGGATTTGCTAACAAAAAAATCCTTAATTGTTACTAATAAAAGATAGATGCTCAAAACTATCAGAGGAATAGACAACAGAAATGAATTTTCGGTTTTTGTTAAAATGACATATGAAATAAGTAGTGAAACTAAAAAAATAATTAAAATATTATAGTTAAACTTTTTTAATTTATCTTTAATCCATTTCAAACTTGGGCCAAAGCTCATGAATATTAAAAAAGGAATTAAGAAGGGTATTAAAAGATTATGATAAAAAGGCGGACCAACAGAAATTTTTGAACCATTTAAAACTTCAAGAAAAATTGGATAAATTGTACCAACAAGAACAACAGATAAAAAAAACATCATAAACCAGTTATTCACTAATATTGCAGTCTCTTTACTTAAAATAAAATTCTCTTTGGCTGTGTTTGATATTTTATTCTGATTAAAAAAGAAAATTAATATAGACATCAAAATTAGGATAAAGAGAAAACTTAATATATATAGCCCTCTTGATGGATCGTTTGCAAAAGTGTGTATTGAATTTAAAATTCCAGACCTAACAAGAAAAGTGCCACTCATACTCAGTGAGAAAGTTGTAATTGACAAAATAATAGTCCACTCTTTAAACGAATTTCTTTTCTGTAATACAATTACAGTATGCAGTAGCGCTGTTAAGCAAAACCATGGCATTAATGAAACATTTTCTACAGGATCCCAAAACCAAAAACCTCCCCAGCCCAGCTCATAATATGCCCATATAGATCCAAGCAAAATACCAATTGTTAAAAATACCCAAGATACCAAAACCCATTTTTTAATATGCCTTGCCCACTTATTTCCAATATTGCCGCTAATCATTGAGGCAAGTGAAGCTGAAAAGATAATAGATGTTCCGACGTAACCTAAATATAAAATTGGAGGATGAATAGCTAAAGCAGGGTCTTGTAAAATAGGGTTCAAACCTAATCCCTCGCTAGGAATTGGATATAGCGTTTTGAATGGGTTGGAAGTTAATAAAATAAAAACTAGAAAACCTGAAATAATAATTTGTTGAAATAGTATCGTTAGAAGTTTGTATTTAGTATCTTGTGATCTTGAATTTAATAAAAAAATAAATAGAAAAATTGAAAGAACTAATAACCACAATAATAAACTTCCCTCATGATTTCCCCAAGTACCTGAAACTTTATAAAATAAGGGTTTTAAAGTATGAGAATTGTTAAAAACAGTTTCATTACTAAAATCTGAAATTACAAAAGCTGCAACTAGACTAAAAAAACTTACTGTAATCATTAAAGTTTGTATTGAAGTAATTAAAATAAAGTTTTTATCTAAATATTTATTTTCTGAATTTGCATCCAAGTATGACTTAAAAATTAAATAAACAGATGCAATTAAAGCTATATATAAAGAATAATTTCCTAAATAATTAGACATACAAATTAATTATTTTTCATAGCTTCGCTGACTTCAGGAGGCATATAATTTTCATCATGTTTTGCTAAAATCTTGTCAGCATTTAGAAAGCTTTTATCCTTTAAGAAACCTTCAGCAACTACACCCTTACCCTCTTCAAACAAATTAGGTACCGATCCATTAAAGTTAACTAATAATTCATTTTTGAAATCCGTAATTACAAAAAAAATTTCTTTATCGTTTATTTTAATAGAATTTTTTTTCACCATTCCACCAACTCTTATTTTTTGAGCATTTTTTATTTCATTAAGGTTTTTAATGTCTGTTGGAGACTTAAAATATACTACGTTTTCCTCAAGAGATTTAACCACCAAAAAAATTGTAAGAACTAATGAAATTAAAATTAAAAAAATAAAAAGAGCTCTAAATTTAACTTTTTTTCCGTACATGTGAATTTTAGTTAAACTTTAGATGTGGAAGTGTTTGCTAATATCTCTCTGTACGTTTTTTGCTTAGCTACTGATGCAAGTTTCTTTTCATCTAGTGATTTATAATTTTCCTCAAATTTCTTTTTCTCTTTAATTAAATTTAATTTTATTACCGCGTACAAGAAGCTAAAAGAAAATAGAGTAAATATAAATGATGACCAAACGTATACACCGTATCCATTCATATTTAGTAGTTCACTAATCATAATCTATTAAGGCCTTTATTTTTAATCTTTAACAGTTCTGTATTATATTTCATTAAAAATATCAAAAGTGAAAATAGAGCAAATGCCGCAGTCATTATAGCTAATGGTGTCAACATTGAAGAATGAATTGTTGTTTCTTCCAAAATTTTTACTGACGCAGGTTGGTGTAAAGTATTCCACCATTCTACTGAAAATTTTATAACTGGAATATTTATAAGACCAATAATTGCTATTATTGAGCTAATTTTTTCTGCTTTACTAGTGTCTGTCGTAATCTTCCAAGAAGTAATGAACAATAAATAAAAAATTGAAAGTAAGAGCATTGAAGTTATTCTTGCATCCCAAGCCCACCAAGTTCCCCAGGTTGGTTTTCCCCAAATTGATCCTGTAACTAAAGCTATTATGCTAAAAACAAAACCAGAAGGTGCTAAACTTTTTGTTATTAAAGAGAAATTTTTATTTTTAAAAACAAAAACTCCAAAAGAAAGAATGGAAATAACTGAAAATATCCCAAGTGATATCCAAGCCGATGGAACATGAACATACATAATTCTAACTGAGTCACTCTGCTTATAATCCTCAGGAGAAAGAACTAAAGCTTCAACTAATCCAAGTAACAATACGATTACAAATAGCGCAAATACAAACTTTTGTATTTTATTAATTATCTTTAAAGTATTATTTGGATTGAAATAATTAATCATAATTTTTTATAACACATAAATTTAAGATTAAAATTGTTCAAAGTTTCTGACCAAGAATACAGAGGGAGACAGAGGAAAAACAGTACTCTTGATCAGAATAAAAAAATTTATAATAAACAGATATGACAGAGGTTTGGGACAATTGTGTTTAAATATTGGCTATTAGTTAATTTGAAGGCTTGAAGTAGCTTGATCCACGCTTACCTGAAAAAATTTCATTAATTAGAGGATGTTTTATGGGCTCTTCAGAATCATCAAATAATAGATTTTGCTCGGACACATAAGCTTCGTAAGTAATTTCATCATTCTCCGCTAGTAAATGATAAAATGGCTGATCTTTTCTAGGTCTCACGTTTTTTGGAATTGATTGATACCATTCTTCTGAGTTATTAAATTCAAAGTCAACATCGTAAATTACACCTCTAAAATCGAAGTGTCTATGTTTTACAACATCTCCAATTGAAAATTTGGCTTTTTGAGTACTCACGATATTAAATATGGATATTTGATGAAAAAAATCAATAAAAAAAATATAAATGTTTTATTAATCTGTTAATATGTAGCAGTGAATAAATCACTTCTAAAATTCATTACAGACGTTGGGCCTTTAGCTATTTTTTTCTTCTTTTATTATAATAGTGATAAAAATTTAAAAGTTGCAATACCACCTCTAATTGTCGCAACAATAATTTCTGTTCTTTTGGTTTGGGTACTGGAAAAAAAAGTTCCAATGGTTCCTTTGTTAGGAGGAATTTTAATTACTCTATTTGGAGGTTTAACAATTTATTTTGATAATCCGATTTTTATTTATATGAAACCCACTATTATAAATATTTTATTTGCGTTAGCTTTATTCTTTGGAAAATACTTCACCAATGAACCAGTTTTAAAATTAATACTAGGAAAAACACTACCAATGTCTGATGAAGGTTGGAAAATTTTGAATAATAGATGGACTTATTTTTTTATTTTTTTAGCTATATTAAATGAAATTGTTTGGAGAACTCAAACAGAAGAATTTTGGGTTAACTTTAAAGTTTGGGGAATGTTACCAATTACATTCATTTTTACTGCTTCACAGGTTGGGTTGATTAATAAACACAAATTAAATGAGTAATTTAAAATTAGTAATTAATAATTCAAATAAAGAACAAAACCAAAGGTATTTTTTTGAGAAAAAAGAACTAAAAATTATATTAGACCTATATGCTAAAATGGTATCTGAAGGATCTTGGAAAGACTATGGCCTCTCAATATCAAGTAAAAGAGTAAGTTTTAGTATTTTTAAAAATGCAGCAGAAAAAGCTATCTACAACATTAGTAAAAATTTTAAACCTTCTAATAAAAATTTGAAATATTTAATAACTGATAGAAATGGTAAGATTTTAAATAATGCTTATGATTTGGAAATACTTCTAAAAAAAACAAATTGGAAAAAACTATAGTTTTTGATTATCTTCTTTGACCAAACAATCTTAAAAGCATTATAAATAAATTTATAAAATCTAAGTATAATGTTAAAGCTCCCATAACAGCTTTCTTGCCAATTACTTCACCAGAATCTGATGCTGCGTACATATTTTTAATTTTTTGTGTATCATATGCAGTTAATCCAACAAATATAAGAACTCCAATGATTGAAATAGCAAAGTACATCATTGATGATTTTAAGAAAATATTTACTAAAGATGCGATTATAATACCGATCAAACCCATCATTAAGAATGATCCAAATTTTGTGAGGTCTCTTTTAGTCGTGTAACCATATATACTCATAGCTCCGAATGTAGCTGAAGATATGAAAAATACTCTCGTCACACTAAGTCCTGTGTAAACTAATAAAATTGATGATAGTGATAAACCCATCAAGGCTGCAAAAATCCAAAAAGTCGTTTGAGCTTTTGAAGAACTCATTTTATTTATCCCAAAACTCATATAAAAAACAATTCCGAGAGGAGCTAACATAACCACCCATTTCAATCCTGATAGATAAATTGCATTTCCGAACTCAGTTAAAGCAACTATTGATCCATTTGCATCTGTAACTACTGACATTTTAAAAGATAGCAATGCTATTATTCCTGTTAACAAAACTCCAGTTGCCATGTAGTTGTAAACTTTAAGCATGTAGGCTCTAAGGCCTTCATCCATCACAACAGCTTTTTTTGCAGTCGTTGATCTATTTAGGATATTGTCTCTATTGAATTCCATAATTAAATATATAGTAATAAATTTTAAATTTTTCAAGCAGTCAAAATATAGGTAACAAATACTTAATATTTAATGAATTATAAAAAATTAGGAACAACTGATATAGATATTAGCACAATTTGTCTCGGCACTATGACTTGGGGTGAACAAAATAGCCAAGAGGAGGCCTTCGAACAAATGGATTTCTCACTAGAAAATGGGGTTAATTTTTGGGATACAGCAGAACTTTATGCGGTACCTCCTAAAGCTGAAACTTTTGGTCATACAGAAACGATCATTGGAAATTGGTTTGAAAAAACAAAAAAAAGAAAAGATGTGATACTTGCAACTAAAGTTTGTGGTCCTGCGAGAGATTATATTAGAAATGGTGAAAATAGTTTTGTAGGGAAGAATCTCGAAACTGCACTTCATAACAGCCTTAAAAGACTTAAAACTGATTATATAGATTTATATCAGCTTCACTGGCCAGAAAGAAATGTAAACAATTTTGGAAGACTGGGTTACGTGCATAAAGAAAATGAATGGAATAAATTCGAAGACGTGTTGGTTGAATTACAAAAGTATATTGAGCAAGGTAAAATAAGACATGTAGGTTTATCTAATGAAACTCCTTGGGGTGTTATGAATTATCTCAAACTTTCAAAGGAAAGGAGTTTGCCTAGAATGATGTCCATACAAAATCCCTATAGTTTATTAAATAGGTCATATGAAGTTGGATTAGCTGAAGTGTCTATAAGAGAAAATATTGGCTGCTTATCTTATTCTCCTTTAGCCAGTGGTTTTTTAAGTGGCAAATATAGAAATAAGCAATTTCCAAAAGGATCTCGGATGGAAAGAGATTGGGATTTTTGGACAAGATATCGAAAACCAAATACTAATGAAGCTGTTGAAGAATATTTTAAAATTAGTGAAAAATACAACATTGATATGAGTCAAATGTGTATAAAATTTTGTGAGATACAGGATTTTATGTCTAGCGTTATTATTGGTGCAACAACAATGGAGCAGTTGAAAACAAACATAGAAAGTGTAAAAGTGAATCTTGATAAAGAAATAATTAATGAAATTAATGAAATTCAAAAAAAATATCCAAATCCATGTCCATAATTTTTAAGATAATTTTTTTTATTCTCTTATTAGGATCAACTTCTTATTCAGAAGAATTAAATAAAATAGGAACATTTAAAGACTGGGATGCAATTGTTGTTACTAATGGGGATAGTAAAGTATGTTTTGCTCAATCTAAACCTGTTCTTCAATCTCCAAAAAAAAATGATAGAGATGCAAGATTATTTGTGACTTTCAGACCATCTGATAAAATTAAAGACGAAGTAAGCACAACGTCAGGCTATGAATACAACAGTCAAAATTCAATTACAGCTAGCTCTGGTAAATCAAAATATAAATTTGATATAGCTCAAGATAATTTTGCATGGATTTCAAGCAATAAAATTGAAAAAAAAGTTGTTAAAAGAATGAAAAAGGCCTCTAGATTAATGGTTACTGGATATAATAAATCTGGTTCTCAAACAATTGATCACTATTCCTTGATGGGCTTCACTAAAGCATACAACGCAGCTAAAAAAAGCTGCAGTTAAATAATGAAATCTAAGAAAAAGATAGTTCTTGCCTATTCTGGCGGTCTGGACACATCAATCATATTAAAATGGTTACAGGAAAATTATGATGCAGAAGTAATTTGTTATACTGCAGACATTGGTCAAGAAATAGATAGAAATAAAATTTTCAGAAACGCAAAAAAACTTGGTGTAAAAAATATTATTATTCAAGATCTAAAAGATATTTTTGTAAAAGATTATGTTTATCCAATGATTAGGGGCCATGCAATATATGAGGGTGTTTATTTGCTTGGGACCTCAATTGCTAGACCTTTAATAGCCAAAGATCAAATTAGAATTGCTAAAAAATTTAAAGCCTATGCTGTGTCTCATGGATCAACAGGAAAAGGAAATGATCAAGTAAGGTTTGAATTAGGTTATCATTATTTTGGTCCTAAAATAAAAATTATTGCGCCTTGGAGAATTTGGAAGCTGAAATCTAGATCAGATCTAATTAATTATGCAAAAAAAAATAAAATTGAAATACCTAAAGACAAGAAAGGAGCGCCACCTTTTTCAGTAGACGATAATATTTTTCATACATCAACAGAAGGAAAGTTTTTAGAAAATCCAAAAAACTCTGCACCTGACTTTATCTTTCAAAGAACGGTATCTCCAGAAAAAGCACCTAATAAATCTTCAATTGTAAAAATAGACTTTAAAGGTGGAGACCCGATTGCAGTGAATGGGAAAAAATTATCTCCATCTAAATTGCTTGGAAAATTAAACGACATAGCTGGAAAAAATGCTGTTGGAAGAGTTGATCTAGTAGAAAATAGATTTATCGGTATTAAATCAAGAGGTGTATACGAAACACCAGGCGGAACTTTATTAATGCATGCTCATAGGGCCATAGAGTCTGTTACACTTGACAAAGATACAATGCATAAGAAAGAGAAAGTTATGCCTAGGTATGCGGAACTTATTTACAATGGATATTGGTTTTCTAAAGAGAGATTTAAAATACAAAGAATTGTAGATCTTAAGAGAACTAAAGTTAATGGATCAGTTAAATTGAGGTTATATAAAGGGAATGTTATTATTCATTCGAGAATAACTAAAAGTTCAGCTTATTCTATGAAAAAAGTTTCATTTGAGGAAAATAAAACTTTTAATAAATCAAATGTTGAAAGATTTATTAATTTTCACAAGAAAAAATTAAAATAAAATATCATGAATTTTGAACCAAGTCGGGCGCAAGCCACTAATAAACTAGATAATTTTGTTGAAAATAATCTTTCTGAATATTCAAGATTGAGAAATTTTGATTTTGGTCCAGATAAAAGATCAAATATATCTTGTATTTCTCCATATATATCTCATGGAATATTAAATGAGTTAGAAGTTATAGATAAAGCCTTAAAGAAATTTTCATTTTCTAAAAATGAAAAATTTATTCAGGAGGTTTTGTGGCGTACTTATTGGAAAGGATGGTTAGAATTAAGACCTAATGTATGGACAGATTATATAATAGAACTAAAAATTATAAGAGAAAAATACAAAGATAGTAAAGATTATTTAAATGCCATTGATGGAAATACAAATATAGAATGTTTTAATGAATGGGTTAAAGAATTAAAAGAATTTAATTACCTTCATAATCATACAAGAATGTGGTTTGCCAGTATCTGGATTTTTACTTTAAATTTACCTTGGCAATTAGGAGCTGAATTTTTTATGAAGCATCTCTATGATGGAGATGCAGCATCTAATACATTAGGATGGAGATGGGTTGCTGGGATACAAACACAAGGTAAGCATTATTTGGCAAGTGAATGGAATATAAAAAAATTTACTAATAACAGATTTAATAACATTAATTTAAATGAGAATGCGCCACCTAAAGTTAGCAAGAAAATATACAAGGCTGTCTTAAAAGATTTTAGTAATCCAGTAAGTTTGGATGAGCAAAATTTAATTATTTTTGATAATAATCTTTCTTTTGAGTTGACTGATTTCAAAGACCATAAATTTAAAAAGATTTATTTAGTTAATAATAATAACGACAGTAGAAATATTAAACTTAGTGAAAAAACAGTGAAATTTAAGACTAATTTAATTCAAGATCAAAAAAGAAGGTTGGATGAAAAATCTTTGGATTGTGGAGTTATTGATATTGGTAAGCTTAAAACAATTGAGAATAGTTATTTTTTATATCCTTGTGTTGGAGAAAACTTAGATTTTTTAACTTCTCAAGGAATAAATAATATAAAATTTCTTTATCGTAATTTAGACCGGAGTTCTTGGAAATATTGCAATAAAGGTTTTTTTAATTTCAAAAAGTATATACCAACTATAATTAAAGAATTTTTTTAAAGAACTATTGTAAATTATCAAAATTATGAGATAACAATAATATGTATAACCCGCAAGTTCTTGAAATTATTGAAAATCTTAAAGGCAGAAGGAATTACGAAGATAAGAAAGCTTCAAAATTAGGTTTCAACTCTCTTTACGCATACATTGAAAATAAAATATTAAAAGAGAAAGAAGCTGAAGCAGCAAAAATTCTTGAACAATCAGCAGCTAGGGAAGAAGTAATTGAAGAAAAAAAATCAGAGAAAAAGACAAGTTGTTCTTGTTGTTAATCTATTTTAGCTGGACACCTTCAGCATCAATACCATCAAACAACTGAGAATTAACAATTTTTATAATACCAGATCCAACATCTTCTTGCACTGCCTCTAATCCAGTTTTATCACTATCATCATTGGTGTTTGTAATTGTACTTTCAATAAACGCTCTCACATCACCTACACCTTCCTCTTCAAGCACAATTCCTTTACCACCATTTTTTACAGCAATTACACCATCAATACTTGCTATAACTGAACCATCATCTTCTTCAGAATTTTTAAAACCATCGTCTGTGTTATTTATAGAAATAGTGTTGTTGATAGTTAAAAATATATCACCATTATTTGCTTCATCAAAATCTAAACCTTCGTCTAAATTTCCATTTATAAATGAGTTATTAATGGTAACAACTAAATTTCCGGGACCAGCTTCATCAATATCAAAACCATCATCTAAATCTATGCCAAATTCAAATTCTTTAACAAAACCAGAGTCATACAAATCAACTTCTCTCTCAAAACATCTATCATCTGGGGTACCCTTAATCTTTCCAGGTATACTGTCTTCTTTTCTCACATTATCATCAAATTCACCTTCATCTTGTTTGGGCATAAATGGTTTTAAAAGTTTTGGATCACAATATGCTCCATTTAAAACAAAAGATGAATTATTTACTGTAGCATTAACATTTCCAGCATTACCTTCATCTAACTCAACTCCATCCGCACCAACAAGAGTAAACAGAGAGTTACTTGCTTTGAAATCGATATCACCAATGCCTCTTTCATCAATCCTAAATCCATCCGCATCAAATCTTCCATTTCCTACATTACTAATTGTTAAATTATCAACTACAACTTTAATGGAAGCATCTGAACCTTCTCCCCCACCGCCTTGTCCACCACCACAGTCATCGGCTAGACTGCAGTCAGAAATATGAATTCCATGACTGGCAACATCGTTAACAGAAACGTTATTTAAAATTACATTTACTAAACCTTTTTGGTCGTCTCTAACATCTACAAATATACCTTTGCCCCATCCTCCTTTTTTAATACTAAATCCACCTACTCCATAAAAATTTAAATTAGATATTGTAAGGTCAGCACCATTTGAAATAAAGAGGAGTGTTTGATTTTGGGTAGTTTTAATAGACTGTCCTGACCCTACTATATCTAGGGGTTGTAGTCCTGTATATTCTAAAGTTGAATTAATAATTATTTCATCTTCAGTTGTAATTAATATTTTTGATGATTCTTTACTTTTAGATGCCTTTAAAAGTGCATGCCTTAGACTTTCAGGACCAGAATCTTTTGAATTTTTGACATTAAATGTTTTTGCTAGAGATTGTGAACTGTTGAAAAGTATTAATAATAGAATTAGTACTAAATTTCTTTGCATGAAAAATTTATAATTTAAATAAGATACAAAATTATTTCAGAAAGATTAAATAATTATTAAAATTAAATTCTTAGTTGTTCTTTGAACATTTCTTAGAACAATATTTCACTTTATCCCAGTTTAATTTCCATTTTTTTCTCCAAGTAAAAGGTCTCTTACATACAGGGCAAATTTTTGTGGGTAAATTTTCTTTTCTCACTATGCAGTATTTTGTTTAATAAATTTTTCTGCCTCAGCTAAAATTAATTTTTTTCTATCAGGTTTCATTTTATCGAAAATTCTAACCATCATAGAAAGTCTGGGATTTTTTAAAAAGAAGGCTCTATTTCTATTTATGAATCTCCAATAAAGACCATCCATGGTATTGCACCATTCTCCTTTTTTAAAATCCATCATTTTCATGAAATAAGCGGAGCCGCAAATATATGGTTTTGTTGCAAATATTCCCCCATCACTGAAAAGCCCCATTCCATAAACATTCGGGACCATTACCCAGTCAGAGGAATCCACAAACATTTCCATAAACCATTTGTAAACATATGTTGGCTTAACTTCACATAAATTCATTATGTTTGATAAGATCATTAACCTTTCAATATGATGTGACCAACCATAATTCAATGCATTTTTAATAGCATAATCTAAAGGTGGTAATCCTGTTGTTCCTTCGTACCATGAGTTTTTCATTTTTCTATTTTGTTTAAAAAAATTTCTAGTTTCCATTTCTTTTGAATAGCTTTGATATATTCCCCTCATAAATTCTCTCCATCCGATTACTTGACGAATATAACCTTCTAAGGAATTTAATCTTATTTTATTTTTGTTGTGAAAATCTAAAACTTTTTTAATGATAAATTCTGGAGTGATAAGACCTAAATTGATGTAAGGACTTAAAGCACTATGAAATAATATATTGTCTTTCTGATCAACTGCATCTTCATAATCCCCAAATAAATTTGATTTCTCTTTAATAAAAAAATTTAATAATTTAATTACATCATCATATTCCGTAGCAAACCAAAAATCTTTCGTATTACCTGGGTGACTTTTAAAGTTTTTATCAATTAAAATTTTTAGTTTTTTCGTATGAACAGTCTCAGTAATTTTAGGAAATTTGGGTATAGATATATTTTTTGGAAGTTTATTTCGATTTTCTTCGTCAAAACTCCATTTGCCTCCTTCTGGATTACCATCTTTTTTCATGAGTATATCCAAATCTCTTCTAGTATCTTTATAAAAAACTGCCATAAAAGGTTTTTTTGATTTTGATAAATAGTTTTTAAATTTTTCTCTAGAATTTAAAAACATTGGTGTTTGAATAATATTCCATTTAATTTTTTCCCTTTTTAAAAAATTGTTAATTTTATTTTCAAAAAACTTATCCTCAATTTCGAAACTTGAAATTTCTTTAATTTTTTTTGCTTTAATTATTTTTTTTAATTTTTCTGTGTAATCCAGCTTGAAAGGTTTATCCTCGATCGAAGAATATTCTAATTTAAATTTATTTTTTTTTAGTCTATCTGCGTGAGATCGCATGCAAGATAAGAACAATAATATCTTTTGTTTATGATGCTTTTCGTACGTACAGAGCTGATAATCTTCAGCCATAAAGAAAAAGTGGTCTTTTCTGTACTTTTCTAGATATTTCTCTGAGAAAAGCTGATTTCCAAGTAGAAAAAATAATTTCATTAACTATATATAACTTTTTAAAAATTTATGTCAGAAAAATATTTAGTAGTAGGTGCGACAGGATCTATCGGATCTAATTTAGCCGAACAGTTATACGCAGCCGGGAAAGAAGTACATTTAATCGGTAGGGATGAAGAAAGAACAAAATCTTTGTCTGAAAAACTAAATTGTAAATATACAGTCTCTGATGTTTTAGAAAATGGTTTTGTTGAAAAGATTAAGTCCGAAATAGATGATATCAAAGGTATAGCTTATTGTGTTGGTTCAATTGATTTAAAGCCTTTGAGAATGGTTTCAGAACAAGATTTTACAAAATGTATGAAACTAAATTTATATTCTGCAGTAGATTTAATTAAAGGTTATCAAGAAAGTTTAAAAAAAAATAAAGGATCGATTGTTTTGTTTTCAACTGTTGCTGCTCAAAGGGGTTTTACAAATCATGCAATTATAGCTTCAACTAAAGCAGCTGTTGAAGGATTAACTGTTTCTTTAGCAGCAGAATTTGCTCCTAATATAAGAGTAAATTGCATTGCTCCAAGTTTAACTAATTCAAAAATTGCAGAGCCAATGCTTAAAAATAAAGTTTTAGCTGATGGTATAGCAAAAGCCCATCCATTAAAAAGACTTGGAGAAGGTAAAGACTCGGCTTCGCTTGCAAAATTTCTAATAACTGAAGACAGTTCTTGGGTTACAGGACAAATTATTGCTGTCGATGGTGGTAGATCAAAACTTTCATAGAGTGAAGAAATTATTATTTCTTTTATCATTAATTCTATTCTCAACTAATTCATTTAGTAAAAATTTTAATTTTAATAAAATTATTGAATTAGAAGCACCTTGGGGTTCGTCGTTCGTTAATGAAAATGAAATGATTGTTACCGAGAAAGGTGGAAAAATTAAATTTGTAAACATTTCTACAAGAGAGATAAATGAAATTGATCATAACTTAAATTTTGTAGAATATGGACAGGGAGGACTATTGGATATTCTGTATCATGAAGATTACATTTACATCTCATACACAGAAAATAGAAATAATTGGAAGACTAGTACTTCAATTGCACGTGCAAAATTTAATAAAAACAAATTAAATTTTAAAAATATTTTTCAAGCCAATCCACCAATTGACTCGCCTTATCATTTTGGTTCAAGACTTGCAATTAAAGACAACTATTTATTTGCTTCTGCAGGTGAAAGAGGCGGGGGAATGATTGCTCAAGATGGAAATAAACATCCAGGAAGTATAATTAGAATTTATCTAGATGGTGGCATTCCAAAAGACAATCCTCGTTTTGAGGGGAAATCAGACTGGCTACCTGAAATATATCAAATTGGTGTAAGAAATCCTCAAGGTTTAGCTTTATCACCTTTTGATGGAAAAATTTATATGAGTAATCATGGTGCAAAAGGAGGCGATTGGTTTGGTGAAGCAAAGAAAGGTGAAAATTATGGTTGGAAAATTCTTGGATGGGGTGGCACAAATTATTCAGGTATACCAATAGGGCCAAAATGGAAACCTGGCTTTACAAAAGCCATTCAATATTGGGTTCCATCAATAGCCACAAGTGCAATCACAATTTATAAAGGTAATGAATTTAAAGATTGGAATGGTCATGCATTAATTACTTCTCTTAAAGATAAGTCTTTAAGAAAATTAGAGTTTAATGATTTATCAAACGTAAAAGAGGAAATAATATTTAAAGATAAAATTGGAAGAATCAGAGACATACAAATTCATCCTATAAATGGTAAACTATATTTTTTAAATCAAGATGGATTGTGGTTGATGGAAAATTCTAGTTAGTATCAAAAAGCTCTTTAAATAATTTAAATTCACCAATTTTAAAAATAATTGCATCATCTTTTTTAAATCCAAATTTTTCTGCATTTTGCTTAAACCTTAAAGGGGGCTCTAATATTGGTTCAAGTGATAAGACAAAAGTTCCCCAATGCATTCCAATTACTTTTTTACTTTTTAAATCTTTAGCAAGTCCAAGGGCTTCTTCAGGGTTAGTGTGGTAAGCAGAAGAATCTTTAATTGAAGCCATAGGATAAAAATTATATGCGCCAATGTTAATAAATGTTAAATCAATTGGACCATACTTATCTCCCAATTCTTTATATATTTTTCCAACACCAGTATCACATGAAAATAATATTTTTTTTCCTTTGTATTCAATCAAATAGCTGCCCCATAAAGTTTTGTTAGTATCCGTTAAACTCCTTTTTGACCAGTGGACTGATGGCAAAAAAGTAATATTTAAATTCTGATTTATTCTTATTTGATCATACCAATCCATTTCATTTACATCTTTAAATCTATTAATTTTAAAATATTTTTTTAGTCCTAAAGGTAACAGAACTTTAGATTCTTTATAAGGAAATCTCATTATTGTTTTCATATCTTGATGATCGTAGTGATTGTGAGTTAGTAGAAAAATATCTGTTCTTGGTATCTCATTAAGTTTTAATGCTGGTTCGGTAAATCTCTTTGGCCCAAAAAATAAAGGTCCTGCATTTTTTGAAAAAACTGGATCTGTTATTATTGTTATTCCCCCTAATTTTAATAAAAATGTTGCATGACCTATCCACGCTACATAATCTTCTTTTTGGAAATTATTTAGATCCAATAAAACTTTTTCTTTTTTAATGATATTACTTTCAGGAAAAGTCATATCTAATTTTTTTTTTTCTTGGTTAAAGACCTTAAACGACCAATTGAAATTCATATCAATCACCTTTGATCCTTCAGGATTACGAAATGTGCCATTTGCTAAATGATGATATTTTTTTTTCATATCCGATTAATAATTTTTTGAAATAATATCTTGAATTGTATTACTTATAACTATTGTTCCAGCTTTGTTAGGATGTATGCCATCCTGTTGATTTAGATTTGGATCAAGAGCAACACCCTCTAGCAAAAATGGAATTAAGGGTAAATTATATTTTTTTGACAATTTAGGATAAATAGCATCAAAATTTTTTTTATACTTAGTTCCATGAGTTGTTGGCGCAACCATCCCAGCTATTATAATTTTTATTTTTTTACTGTTAGCGATTTTAATTATTTCTTCTAAATTTCTCTCAGTTTCATCTGGTTGAATTCCTCTAAGCATATCATTTGCCCCAAGACCAAGGATGATTAGATCAATACCGGGTTCTGATAAACTCCATTCTGCTCTATTCAATCCACCAGAAGAAGTACTTCCTGACACACTTCCATTTATTACCTTAATATTTAAACCACTCCTAACGAGATTACTTTCTAAAACCAAAGATAAGTGTTGCTCTTTAGGTAGACCATAACCCGCCATTAAACTATCGCCGAATAATATAACCTTTTCTATTGCACTTGCATTTATGTGCACTAGAAAGAATAACAATATTTTTATAAATAAACTTTTATTCATGAACACACTTCTTAAATTAAAAAAAATAAATCTCAAATACCAAACTGGGAAGGACAATATCAATGTTTTAAAAAATATTGATTTAACTATAAAAAAAAAAGAAACTGTATCTGTGGTTGGAGAAAGTGGGTCAGGAAAAACAAGCTTGATTATGCTTATTGGTGGACTAGAACGTCCAACCTCAGGGAAAATTATATTTCAAGACAGGGAAATAACAAATCTTAATGAAGACGAAGTATCTGAAATTAGAAAGCAAAATATAGGAATTATATTTCAATCTTTCTATTTAATTCCAAATTATACAGCTGTTGAAAATGTGGCTTTAACACTCGAACTTAATGAATTTAAAAATCCTGAGAAAGAAGCAAAAAGTTTATTAGATCGATTTGGTCTAAAACATAGACTCAATAATCTTCCAAGTCAATTATCTGGTGGAGAGCAACAACGTGTGGCGATTGCAAGAGCTATTGCAATGAAACCAGATTTGATTTTAGCTGATGAACCAACTGGTAATCTAGATACCGAAAACTCAATAATGATCTCTGAAATTTTATTTAAATACGTCAAAGAAGAAGGGTCTTCTTTAATAATGGTCACACATGATCCAAAATTAGCAGACAAAGCAAAACGAAAAATTAAAATCAAAGATGGAAAAATTAAATAATTCTTCGGAGTTAAGTTTAATATTCAAGTATGCTTTAAAGGATTTAAGCAGAAATTATAAAAAAATTTCAAGCATTATTGTAACGCTGTTTATCAGTCTTTTTATTTTAAGTGCCATCTTTACAATCGAAGATAGTTTAAAAAAAGAGCTTAATGATAATGCAAAAGTTCTTTTGGGTGGAGATCTCGAAATCGATTATAACCGTAATCAGGGGGATCTTAATTTAGTCAATAAAGTAAAGGAATTTTCAACTGTCTCACAAATGATAGAGTTCAGTACAATGCTTTCTACGACTGGTAGAGAAAAAAATAAATCATTATTTACAAGAATTAAAACAGTTGATGAAAAATATCCGCTATACGGTGAAGTTGTTTATGAGCCAGAAGATGCTTATGAAAGAATGCAAAAAGAACCCAAGACAATTTTGATTAATGAAAGTTTATCAAAAACTTTAAAGATAAAAATAAATGACAAAGTTAAGGTACAAGATCAAAGTTTCATAGTTGTTGGAATTGTAAAATCTGTACCTGATGTCAGTGGGTTTGTAGCTTTCGGAGATTGGGCATTAGCAGGAAAACAAACTTTAGAGATACTAAAACTAAATGGAATAGGTAGTTTTTTAAATTATGAATATAAAGTAAAGTTTAAACCAAGTGATGATCCAGAAAAAATAGAAAGTAAGATCAAAGATATTTTTAAAGATGACCAAAAAGTAAAACTTAGATTTCCAGAAAATTCAGCAAGTGGCTTAAAAAGGATAATTAATAATTTTTCCCAATTTCTCTCTTTAGTATCAATTAGTGCAATGTTAATTGCTGGAATAGGTATCGCTAATACATTGTTGTCATTTATAAACCAGAATAATATGTCTATAGCTGTAAGAAAAGCTGTAGGATTTTATTCAGGGAATATAAAAAGACTTTATTATCTTCAATTATTAATATTATTATTTATTATTACTGTAATTTCTTATGGCTCAAGTTTTTTAATTGTACCAATTGCAGATAAATATTTATCTGATGGATTGGGATTAAATGTTTATCCGAAATTCTCTTTAATTAATTTTATAAAAATATTTATTGTAGGTTTGTTAGTTCTTATAATTTTTTCAATACCAACAATAAGTTCAATAGATCAAGTTAAAGCATCAAATCTATTTAGAAATGTATTCCAAAACCTACAATTTTATTACTCAAAAAAGTCAGTTATTTTGAGTTTTATCTTGTTATCATTTTTAGTTTTATTGTTTACGCTAGGATCTGAAAGGCCTTCTTATAGCTTGGGTTATTTTCTGGCTTTTTTTGTATGTCTAATTGTATTTTTTTTACTTTCTAAAATTATTATTTATTTACTGAAAAAGTTTAATTTTATTTCAAATATCTCTTTAAAAGTATCGATAAAAAATATAACTCAAACAAAAAGTATCACTCCTATCACAATTATGTCTTTAGGCTTAGGTGTAACTTTATTATTAACTTTAGCTTTAGTTGGAACAAATTTTAAAAGAGAAATTGCAAGATCTATTCCAGATATTGCACCTGATTATTTTTTTGTTGGAATTCAAAAAGGTGAAAAGAAAAAATTTGAACAAGGTGTTTACAAAATGAACCCTGATGCAAACATTGAAATAGTGCCTATGGTTTCCTCCGGAATAGTAAAAATTAATGGTGTCAATCCAAATAGCTATATTAAACCAGATAATGATAGTTATTGGGTAATTGGAAGTGAAAGAAGATCTTCTTGGGTTGAAAATATACCTAAAGATAACCCAATTTTAAAAGGAGAATGGTGGGATTTATCTAAACCTAATCAACTTCAGATATCACTTGATGCAAAAGTGGCTAAAGATTTTAATATTGAGTTGGGAGATATTTTTACTTTAAACATTTATGGTCGAGAAATTGATGGAGAAATAGTTAATTTTAGAAAAGTTGATTATCGTGATCTAAGTATTAATTTTGCCATGTTATTTAATCCACAATTTGCAAAAAAAATTCCTCATGAATATTTAGCAACTGCTAAGTTTAAAAATCCAGATAATTTTGATGAAACCAAAATGTTAGAAGTATTACCGAGTTTATCTATGATAAAAATTGCTGATTACTTAAACAAAGTAACATCAGTTTTAAATAAAGTTTTCATAGCTGTAACCCTAATTTCTGGTGTAACAATTGTCATTGGATTGATTGTTATCTCAAGTGCTATAATGGTCCAAGGAAAAGTAAAAGAGTACCAAAATCTTGTATTTAAAATTTTAGGTTTTTCAAAAAAAGAAATTATATTTTCGTCTTTGATAGAATTTTTAATTATTTTTATGTCGGTAATATTAATTGCAATTTTTTTTGCAGTAATTGGATCAAAATTTATTATGGAGAATATTTTTGAATTAGTTTGGCAATTTGATTTTAAAGTTTTAATTTACCTTGGTGCCTCTATAGGAATTGTGACCTTGATTTTAATTATGCTAACTAATCTTAAATACTTAAGTCCTAAAGTTTATCCATTAATAAGAAATCAATAGTAAATTTTATTTATTCGCTCTTTTAAAACATTCGATTGTATTTTTAAGTAAACATGCAATAGTCATAGGTCCAACTCCACCTGGAACTGGAGTTAAAGCTTTTGCAACTTTTGATACTTCATCAAATGCAACATCGCCAACTAGGCCGTTTTCAGTTTTATTAATACCAACATCAATCACAATTGCATCTTTTTTAACCCAATCACCTTTTACAAGCTCTGGAATTCCAACAGCAGCAACTATAATGTCTCCTTTTAAACATTCACCTTTAAGATCATTTGTTTTTGAATGAGTAATTGTTACTGTGCAATTTTCTTTCAACAACAACTGTGTCATTGGCTTACCATTTAAATTTGATCTTCCAACAATTACAGCCTTTTTTCCATTAAGGTTTGGTTCAATTTTTTTTATTAATAAATAACAACCTAAAGGAGTGCATGGAATAGAACTTTCATAACCTGACGACAGATTACCAACATTCATGGGATGAAATCCATCTACATCTTTCTCTGGCATAATTGCCTCTATAACTTTTTGTTTATCAATATGTTTTGGGAGTGGTAGCTGAACTAAAATTCCTGAAACAGAATCATCATTGTTTAGTTCATCAATTTTTTTTAAAACTTCATTTTCTTCAACACTGTCAGGATATTTAATCACCTCAGATTTAAGACCTACTTCATTAGCAGATTTCTCTTTATTTCTAACATAAATTTGACTAGGCGCTAAATCACCAATAAGTATAACCGTTAAACCTGGTACTTTGTTATGCTTATCTTTTAAAGATAAAACTTCTTTTTTTAGCTCTTCCCTTAAATCAGCTGCAGCTTTTTTTCCATCAATTAAAATCATTTATTAAAATATTAGTGGTGCAATGTAGAGCTTCATACACATTTCTATAAACCATATCAACAAAAGAAGTAAGATAGGTGAAATATCAAAAGCTCCAAGATTAGGTAAAAATCTTCTAATTCTCATTAAAATCGGTTCTGTCATTTTATAAGTAAAATCTAATATTAAATATACAAACCGATTACTCGTATTTAATACATTAAAAGCAACTAACCAACTTATAACAACATTAGCAATAACAACATACGAATAAAGTTTTAAAATTTGAAGTGCTAAATAAAATATAGCAATCATTTTTTTTCAACATAGATGGACTGGCTTGGAAATGCAAAAGCAGCTCCCTTACCTTCAACAATTTTTTTTATTTCAAGTGCTAAATTTTCTTTTACTTGTAAATAATTAGTCCAACTATTTGTTTTTGTAAAACATCTAACATACATATCAATCGAGCTATCTGAAAACTTATCAATTCTTACAGCGACTCCTACAGATTGGTCATAATCGTCACCTTTGTTTATGTGATCTTCAATTTCGTCTCTTATTGTTTTCAATTGATCAATAGTAGTGTCATATTGAAGAGTTATTATCCAACTAATAGCCCAGTTAGTCTTTCTTGTATTATTAATCACTGCATTTTCTGCAAATTGAAAATTCGGAATAATTGCCAGTGATTTATCAAATTTTCTTATAACAGTTGATCTGAATCCAATGTTCTCAACAACCCCTTCGATAACTCCATCAACTTTAATCCAATCACCAATTCTAAATCTTTTTTCAACTAAAACTAAAATTCCAGAAATTAGATTTTTAAATAAATCTTGTGCGCCTAATGCTACTGCTACTCCAAATAAACCTAATCCTGCAATTATTGGTCCAATTTTGATTCCCCATAACTCAAGAACAGCGGCTGCACCTAAAATAAAAATTAAAATTTTAAGAGACTTTATAATCCAGCCTATTAATTCTTTAGTCAGGACTTTATCTAATCCACTTAAAATATATGATATAGGCTCAATTATCTGATGTATTATCCAAAATATTAAAATTGTTATTAAAGTTCTGTTAACATTATCTATGAAACCCCTAGTTTCATTATCGAATGACATATAATAGCTTGCAAAGAATACACCAAGAACAATTGGAAGAAACCTAGCAGGACCTTCCATAGATTTTACAAAAGTATCATCTAATTTATTAGTTGTTCTTTTTGAAATTAATTCCAATTTTTTTATTACAAGTTTGCTGATTAGACCTCTAAATATTAAAAATAATACAAATATTCCTAGACCTACTATTATCTGAAAGAAATCTACCCCAAGAATTCCCTGGTTCCAAACAGATAAAAATAACTCATTTAGTTTATTTAAAACGTCCATTTTTAAATTTTATATAGCAAAAACTCCTCTTCACCAGGGTTAAAAAGAAAAATTTTTTTCCATTTTATGTCATTCAATGCTGATGATGCTTTTTCGCCCATACACATTAGGTTAGTTTCCATCCAGATATTATCTAAGTTATATTTTTTTATTAACGTAAAAAATGTCTTCGCACTATTTTCAGAATATATGTAAACAATTTCTGGCACAGAAGTTTTAATATCTCTTAAAAAATTATCACTTAAATTTTCATTAGGTATTGCAGTATAATTTATAATTCTCTTGATGACATAGTTTTTTGAAATTAAGTCTTGATCTAGATTATAAGAAACAATTTCTCCACTAATGTAGGCCATTGGTCCAATCTTTGGGTCAAAGTTTTGTAAAATTAATTCTTTAAGATTATTTACGTTACCTTCAGCGCAGAAAATATTTTGAAAGCCTAATTCTTTTGCCTTTCTTTCTGTTGCAAGTCCAACGCAAAAACAAATTATTTTTTTATCTATTTTTGAAATATTTAGATTTTTTAAAGAATTAGCGCTCGTGAAAATAACGCCTTTGAATTGATTAAAATCTATTTCTTGTGTTTCTATTTTTTTTATTTGTAATAAAGGTAAATGAGAAACTTTATGTTTCATCGAAGTAAATTTTAAAATTAATTCTTTGCTATCATCTAATGGTCTGGTTAATAAAATATGCATTTTAATTTTTATAAGAACCTTTTGATTTTAATTTAAGCTCTTCTCCCACCATTCTACTAGTAGACACAATATTATCTTTTTGAAGACTTTTTTTTATGAAATATCTATTTTTTCCATCAACAGAAAACAATTCGGTCAATAGGTCTACTTCTTTACCATTTGATTTTGCAAATACACCAACTGCAGTATCACAATCTCCTTCAAGAACTTTTAAGACCTCTCTTTCTGCTTTTGCGACAGTCCTTGTTTCTTGATCATTAATGTTTTCAAGCAATTTTTTAATTTCATTATCATCTTCTCTGCATTGAATTGCTATTATTCCTTGACCTGCACAAGGTATAAGTTCATCAACACTGAATTCTTGTGAAATTTTATGTTGTAAATTTAAAGCATCTACTCCTGCTTTTGAAAGAATTATTGCATCATATTCACCTCTTTCTAACTTTTGAACTCTAGTATCAACATTTCCTCTGATAAGTTTATATTTTAAGTTGGGTCTTTTTTTCTTAAGTTGATATTCTCGTCTATATGACGATGTACCAATAATCGAGTTTGGCTCTAAATCTTCAAATTTTATATTATTTTTACTTATTAAAATTTCATTAGGAGAATTTCTTTTTAAAAAATTATTAGTTAAAAGATTTTCAGTTTCTTCAGTAGGCATATCTTTGAAA
>CACAZW010000006.1 GCA_902537055.1 uncultured Pelagibacteraceae bacterium | reverse complement strand
GAAATCTAATACGATCACTGACAAAAAATCACAACAACAACCATTTTAAATTATTAAACTACAAATTTCCGACATCGGCATTTGCAAAAATTTATTTTGATTTTAATGAATGGAATAAATTAGATGGAAATGGTTTAATTAAAGAATTTACTAGACCTAAAGACCTTCAAGATTCTAAAGAATAACCTGCTGATCTTACAGTTCTAATTAAAGGCTTAGTATTATCTATATTAATAGCCTGTCTTAATCTTCTGATATGTACATCGACAGTTCTAGTTTCAACGTAAATATTTTCTCCCCAAACATTGTTTAAGAGTTGTTCTCTTGAATATACCCTTTTTGGATTTTTGATAAAAAAATCTAATAATTTAAATTCTGTAGGTCCTAGAGATATTTCAATGTTATTTCTATAAACTCTTTTTGTTATTCTATCTATTTTTAGATCTGTAAACTCAACAACATCAACGGTGGATTGTGGTTTTGATCTTCTGAGTAATGATTTAATTCTTGCATTAAGTTCTTTTTGACTAAATGGTTTTGTTACATAATCATCTGCACCTGTATCAAAAGCTCTTAATTTGTCCTCCTCCTCGCCTTTTGCTGTTAACATTATTACTGGTATGTCATTATGCTTTTTGTCTTTTTTTAAATTTTTACATATTTCAACGCCTGACAAATCGGGCAACATCCAATCCATTAATATTAAATCAGGAAGCTTATCTTTAATTTGTTTAAGCGCATCTTCACCATTTTCACAGAAACTTACTTTGTAACCCTCTTTTTCAAGGTTATACTTTAGTAGAGTTATTATAGCAGCCTCGTCCTCAGCTATAAAAATATGAGCCGACATATTTTACTTTTCTCCAGTAACAATAGGTTCTGTGCCTTTTGGTCGATCACCCTCTAGATATTCTCCCTTAACTAAATAATATACTTGCTCAGCAATGTTGGTTGTATGATCACCTATTCTCTCTATATTTTTAGTTACAAATAATAAGTGGGTTCCATCACTTAAGTTATTTTCGTTATCTTTTAAATATCTAATCACTTCTTGCATGCATAAATTTGTTAAATCATCAATTTGTTCGTCGCTTTCCCATACATTAATTGCCATACTCGAAGATCTTTCTAAATATGCATCTAATATTGATTTCAATTGTTTTTGAACATCCGAAGATACTCTTATAATAGCATCTACTAAATTTTTTGGTAAATTTTCATTTAACAAAAGAGTTCTTTTAGAAATATTTTTTGCTAAATCACCTATTCTCTCAAGGTCAGAAGATATCTTTAAAGCAGTGACTGTTTCTCTAAGATCTATGGCCATAGGTTGTCTTAAAGCAATTAAATTTACTACTTGCTCTTCAATTAAAGTCTCAAATTTATCAATTTTTTCATCATCTTTAATTACTGCCTCAGCATTATCACTATTTCTTGTAGTAATTGCTTGAATAGCTTTACCCAAAGCTTCTTCACAAAATCCACCCATTTTAATTATATTGCTATTTAAATTTTTAAGTTCTTCTTCGTAAGACTTTACTGTATGTGGTGCTTCGGTCATTATCCAAACCTCCCTGTGATATAATCCTGAGTTTTTTTGTTTTCTGGATTCTTAAATATTTTATCAGTAGAACCATGTTCTATCAATTCTCCAAGGTGAAAAAAACCTGTATTTTGAGAAACTCTTGCAGCTTGTGCCATTGAGTGAGTGACTATTATAATAGTATGGTCTTTTTTTAACTCATCAATTAGTTCTTCTATTTGAGCTGTAGCAATAGGATCTAAAGCAGAACAAGGCTCGTCCATTAGAATAACTTCAGGTTTAACTGAAATTGCCCTTGCTATACATAATCTTTGTTGTTGTCCACCAGACAAACCAGTACCTGGTTCATGAAGTCTATCTTTCACCTCTTCCCATAATGCTGCCTTTTTTAAGCTAGTTTCAACTATTTCATCCATTTCATTCTTTGATTGAGCCATACCATGAATTGTTGGACCATAAGAAATATTTTCATAAATAGTTTTAGGAAAAGGATTTGGTTTTTGAAAAACCATACCAATTTTTTCTCTTAATCTAACAACATCACAACTTTTATCATTGATATCAAAATCATTAATTATAATTTGCCCTTTTACTCTACATATATCAATTACGTCATTCATTCGGTTTAGACATCTTAAAAAAGTAGATTTACCACAACCTGAAGGCCCAATCAGTGCTGTAACTTGATTTTCTTCAATATCTAAATTTATATTGAATAGAGCTTGTTTTTTTCCATAGTAAACATCTACATTTTTTGAATTTATCTTTATCATCTTAACTCCATTTTTTTTCAAATTTATGTCTAATTATTTGTGCAAATAAGTTCATTATAATTAAAAATCCTAATAGAACCATAATACAGGCAGAAACTTTCTCGACAAAACCTCTTTCAGCGCTCTCTGCCCAAATATAAATTTGCACTGGCAAACTTGCAGCTGGATCTAAAGGAGATCCTGGTATTGTATTTACAAAAGCCACCATGCCAATCAATATCAAAGGTGCGGTTTCACCTAAAGCTTGGGCCAAACCAATTATTGTACCGGATAAAGTCCCTGGCATAGATAACGGAACTGTATGATGCATTGTAGTTTGCATTTTACTAGCACCCATTGCAAGTGCTGCCTCTCTTATACTTGGAGGAACTGCTTTTAAAGATGCTCTACAAGCAATAATAATTGTTGGTAAAGTCATCAACGATAAAGTTATTCCACCGACTAGAGGTGTTGACCTAGGTAATTGAAATACAGCCAGTAAAATACCCAGTCCCAAAAGACCAAAAACAATTGAAGGTACTGCTGCTAAATTATTTATATTTACCTCAATAAAATCAGTGAATCTGTTTTTAGGAGCAAATTCCTCTAAATAAATTGCCGCTAGAACTGCTACAGGAAAAGCTATCATTAAACAAACAAGTATAGAAAAAATTGATCCCATAAATGAGCTTGCTATACCAGCTAATTCAGCTTCTCTTGAATCAGGATATGTAAAAAAACTTAAATTGAATTTACTTTCAACTTTTCCTAGTTCTACAAGTTGATCAAAAATCTTTAATTGATAATCCGTAACCCTTCTTTGATCTTCAGGTAAATCTCTTGGATAATTGCCTTTAAATACTTGATCTAAATCATCTGAGGCAGTTAAATAAACATCTTTAGTTTTTCCAATTAATGAGGGGTCGTTTAAAAGTTCCCTTTTAATCTCTCTTTCGAAAAAGTAAGAGACCATTCTCTTCAGCTCATTTTCTTGATCCTCATTAGCATTTGGATCCAAATCAGCCATTGATTTTAAAGCTATATCGTAATAATCAGCATCTTTTAAATCTTGTTTAGAAGGATTTTGCTCTAACATCATTAATTCAGCATCAAAAGTAACTGGAACAATAAGCCAAGTTTTTTGAAAGGCTGAATAGCCTGTCGAAAAAATTTTAAAAATAAAGATTATTAAAAATAAAAATGCCATAAAAATTGCACCTTGACCGTATAATCGAAATCTCTTTTCAGCTTTATATCTTTTATTTAATAATTGTTCTTTATTTTTATTCATATTTTTCTCTATATTTTTTAACTACTCTTAAGGCCACAATATTCAAACAGAGCGTTACTAAAAATAATGACATACCTAAAGCAAATGCAGCTTGCGTTTTTGGGTCGCCAAAAGCTTGATCTCCAATTAATATTACAACAATTTGCGCTGTAATTGTTGAAGTAGATTCTAATGGATTTAAAGTTAAATTAGCAGCTAAACCAGAGGCCATAACAACTATCATTGTTTCTCCAATAGCTCTTGAAACACCTAATAAAATAGAACCAACAATACCTGGTAATGCTGCAGGAAAAATAACTTTTTTTATCGTTTCTGATTTAGTTGCTCCCATAGCGTAACTTCCATCTCTTAAACTTTGAGGTACACTTGTAATCACATCGTCACTTAAACTTGAAATGAATGGTATAATCATAATGCCCATTACTCCGCCTGCCGCTAAAGCACTTTCAGCTGAAACGTCTAAACCCATGCTATTACCTATTTCCTTTAAAAAAGGTCCAACTGTTAGAGCAGCAAAAAATCCATAAACAACTGTTGGTATACCAGCTAAAATTTCAATTAAAGGTTTTGCGTATTGTCTAACTTTAACTGATGCATACTCAGCCAAATAAATTCCACTCATTAGTCCAATAGGAATAGCAACACACATGGCTATGAAAGCAATAAAAAAAGTACCAGCAAAAATAGGGACTGCTCCAAAAGTATCGGAATACATTGTCGGATCTAAAGCCTCTGAAGAATCTCTAACAAAAGCTTTTGCAGGATACCAATGAGTTCCAAAGACAAAATCAAATAATGGAATTACTTTAAAAAAATCTATAGTTTGAAATATAAGTGAAAATACTATTCCAACAGTAGTTAATATTGCAGCTAAAGAAGCTGTAAATAAAACTGCTTTCAAAAATTTTTCAACTGGTTCTCTTGTTCTAGAATTAGATGAAATTTTTTTATAAGCGTAAGCAACAGAGGCAATAATTATAGATAATACTATAACAGCTTTTGAACTTTGAGCTATTGATCGAAGACTTAAATATTTTTCAGCTGAAGCCTCAATAAAAGGTGTAATTTCTCCGGTAAATTGTCCTCGAGACAATGCTTTTGTTTTTTCGTAAATTAAATTTAATTCATCATCAAGATAACCTTGATTTGAATAATCACTTAAGATTAATAGTTTTACAATTGTGGGCTCAAAAATTGCCCATAAAGAAAAAATTATAAAAGCTGGTATTGCACACCAAATCGCAAGATAATAACCATAAAATTGTGGTAATGCAGTTAATCTTTTATTTGTAGATTGAATTGTATATGCTTTTCTACGTCCAAAATAATAACTTGTGAAACCCAGAAGAACAATAAATATAAACAATATTAAGTTCAAAGAATCTCCTTTATTGAGGACTTTACTCTTATTTCAAAAAAAAGGGGTCTAAAAAGACCCCCTTTTTAATTATTTGTTAACAGAGTAATAATTAATTACCCATAGCAACTAGCTTCGTAGCATTAGTTCTAGTTGTTTTATACAACTTAGAGTCTAATGGAACTAAACCAATATCTGCTAAGTAACCACCTTTTCCAATAGCTTTCTTAGTTGTGAATTCTTTCACAAACTCATGTAATCCTGGAATTACTCCAACGTGAGCTTTTTTCACATAGAAGAATAAAGGTCTAGCAACAGCATAACTATAATCTTGAATAGACGCTAATGATGGTTGTCCACCATCAATGCTAGCAGCTTGTAATTTATCTTTAGCAGCTAAGAAATAGCTGAAACCAAAGAAACCAAACATATCTTTATCTTGAGTTAACTTTTGGATTATTAAACTATCGTTTTCTCCTACTTCAATAGCAGCTCCATCTTCTCTGTAAAGTTTTTGTGGTTTTTTGTATTTTTTATTTCCAGCTTCAAAACCTGCTTTATAAAGAGCTTTAGCTTCTTTAGTCATGCCTTTTTTCATTACTAAAGAATTCCAAGCATCTCTAGTTCCTGATGTTCCTGGTGGGATCATTACTGAAATTTTTTGTTTTGGTAAGCTAGGGTCAATTTGGTCCCAAGTTTTATAAATATTTGGAACTAACTTACCATCAACTACTGTATGAGCAGCTAATGCTAAATATAATTGTTCTTTAGTAAAGTTTACTGGTTTTGCATCTTTGCTGTAAGCTAATGTAATACCATCGTTACCAATTACGATCTCAACAATATCATTTACACCATTTTTCTTACATAGGGCTTTCTCTTTGTCTTTCATAGCTCTTGATGCATTTGTAATATCTGGATGTTGCTCACCAACACCAGCACAGAATAGTTTAGCTCCTCCACCAGTACCAGTCGACTCGATTACAGGAGTTTTGAATCCTGAACCACCAAATCTTTCAGCAACAACAGTCGCGTAAGGGAATACTGTAGACGAACCAACTATCTTAATTTGATCTCTTGCTTGAGCAACAGTTGCTATTGATAGAGCAACTAAAGAAGCAATCGCTATAGTTAGTTTTTTCATTATCTTCTATCCTTTCGTTATTTATTAATTAAAAGATGCCTAACTCGTATAAATTTATTGAATCTTTAATATTACAGAATTATTACAGTTTTGTTAAAAACCTAACTTTTTAGTTGTATTTCATTGAGACAATAATCTCACTATTTTCAGTTTCTAGACCACCTTTGCATGAAACTGGATTTACGTTATCCTTAAAAGCAAGATCTGGGGTTGGTCTTAAGACAACTTCCAGTTTTACCAAATTAACTAATTCCTCAAGAATACTTTGGTCATAACGCCATTTTGGCCAACTAGTAGGAGTAGAAAAAATAGATGTTAAATAGCTTGTCGCCATAGTAAACCTATAATTACTCATATTTTCATTTCTCAGTAAATGATCTCTAACAGAATTAAATATGTTTCGACATCTCAATGAATCTGACATGTAGTTCTCTTTTTTTAAATTTTCATTTACTGGAATTGAAACAATTAAATCTACTGTATTTCTCCAATAGGAACTGAGAACATCTATATATATATCTTCATACGGTACATCTTTATGTTTTTTTATTTCAGGATATGAACTTTTTAAGTCTTCCTGTAATCTAAAGATACCAATATCAAAAACAGTTAATTGCTGGTTTCTTAAAATTGTAGAAATATCTGATGCATTACTTTTAGTAATGATCGACATTAAAAAAAAAATAATAATTAAAATACTATGTAATATCTTAATCATAAATTAATTTTAAATAAACTAAGATACGAATCAACAAAAGATTTGTTAAATCTTGGTTGAATAAGAGTTAATTTTAAACAATTTTTTAAATTAATTATTTTGTTGGAAGATATATCTTAATTTCAGTACCTTCATTAACTTTACTGAGAATCTCATAGTCACCTCTGTGTTGAGATATAATATGTTTCATTATAGCTAAACCTAAACCTGTACCACCAACCTTTTTACTTTTTTCTGTATCTACTCTAAAAAATCTTTCAGTTATTCTTGGAATTAGCTGGTGAGGTATTCCAACACCTTCATCTTTAATGATAATGGCAATATTTTTATCAATTAATTTACCTTCACTGATTTGACTTTTTACGTATATATTTTTTCCATCTTGTGAATATTTAATTGAATTATCAATTAAATTTGAAAATACAGTTAACAATTTATCATTATCACCAAAAACTAAGGTTGGTTCCATAAGTTCAATATGTAAATTGATTTTCTTTTTTTTAAGAATTAATTCAAAGTTACTTTTAATATTTGTAAAAAGATCATTTAAGCTCACAATTTTATTAGGCTTGATATGTTCTTCCAATTCTATTCTACTTAAAATCAATAAATCATTGATTAGGTTTTCCATTCTTAATACTTGATCAGACATGATAGACATAAATTTTTTTTGCGCCTCTTGGTCTTTTGAAGCTGGTCCAAGAATAGTTTCTAATGAACCTTTAATCGAAACTAAAGGTGTTCTTAATTCATGACTCACATTTGCAACAAAATCAGTTTTTAGTTTTTGTGCTTTTGTTATTTCTGTAAAATCTTTTAGAAACAATACGACAGAGTTTATTTCTGGAAACAAATGGGTCGGACCAGGAATAACATAGATTTTGTAAAGTTGATAAGATGGTAAATTTATTTCTACATTGACATTTTTTGTAGTTTGATCTTTGATAGCCTCTTCAATCGCTTCTAATAATTTTGTATCTCTAATTACACTTGAAATATTTTTATCAATTAGGTTTTCTCCAAAACGTTGTTTTGCACTTTTGTTTAGATATTTGATTAAATTATATTTATCTAAAGCAAAGAATTGATCTTCTAATTCTTCAATAATTACTCTTTTTCCTAAATCATCCTTATTAGTCTTGTTTACAACTGGTGCTGTGTTTTCTGGCTTAATATTTTTTTTAAATAAAAAATATAATAAAATGATTATTATAACTATAAGTATCAACTCTGCCCAAAACATGGATATGTTTTAACAAATGTAATGTATATTGTCTTTAATTATTAGGTGAAATATTTTCAAAAAATATTTTTGCCGTTTCCTCCCAAGAATATTTTTTTGCAAAATCAAGACAATCTTGACGACTTACCTTCAAAGCTTTTAAAGCAGAGGTTTTCAAATCATTATCTAAAGTATCAATATTAGTACCCCCTAATATATCTTTAGGTCCCGGTACAGGGTAAGCTGCGACTGGTGTGCCACAATTTAAAGACTCTAAGACAACTATACCAAACGTATCTGTTTTACTTGGAAATACAAAAACATCAGATGATGCAAAATGAGAAGCTAATTCTCCATTTGTTTTCTCACCTAAAAAAATGTCTTTTGGAAACTTTTTTTTTAAATTGTTTAAATCAGGACCTTTACCAATTATAATTTTAGTACCTTCAAGATCTAAATCTAAAAATGCTTTGATATTTTTTTCAACAGCAACTCTTCCAACATATATCCATATAGGTCTTTTATAAGGTAAGTCTTTCTTAATGGGGTTTTTAAATGCACCATGATTACCTCCTCTGGTCCATGTAACCATTTTATTGTTATCAATACCTAAAGAAATTAATTCTTCACGCATAGATTCTGTTGTTACTAAAATTCTTTCAGCTTTATTATGAAAATTGCATAAAAATTTTTCTGACCATTTAGCTGGAATGATAGGCATATAAAGTTTCATGTATTTATCAAATCTTGTGTGAAAACTTGTGGTAAATTTTAAGCCATTTTTAATGCAATGTCTTCGTGCCATAAACCCTAAGGGTCCTTCTGTTGCAATATGTATTGCATCAGGTTTAATTGAATTAATTAAGTTACTTACACGGGGCCAAACATTTAAGGACAATCTAATTTCATTATATTTTGGCATGGGCACGGTAAGAAATTGTTGAGGAGTAATATATTCAATAGTTTGACCTTGTGATTTAAGAATTTCACCAGTTTCGTGGAGAGTTCTTACAACACCATTAACTTGAGGATAATAAGCATCGGTAACAATTAATATTTTCATTCTTTAAGATGCTTTTTTGAATGAACCGATCCTGTTATTATCAATATTTTCTGAAATATATTCGTTTCTTTTTTTATCCCAATAAATTATCTCAAAAGTTCCATCATATTTTTCTGCCAAGGCTGTACATGACTCAACCCAATCGCCACAATTTAAATAATTAACACCATCAAGATTTAAATTTTCAGCATGATGTATGTGTCCACAAATTATTCCATCAAATTTTTTCCTTTTTGCATATGAAGAAAGTGTGTTTTCATATTCACCTATAAATTTTACAGCATTTTTTACCTTATATTTTAAAAATTTTGCCAATGACCAATAGTCTTTACCTCTCAATTTTCTAAAAAAATTTATAATAACATTAATTTTAAGTAATAATTCATAGGCAATAGCTCCTAATTTAGAAAGCCATTTAGCATATTTCATTACTCCGTCCCAAGCATCACCATGAACAACTAAATATTTTTTTCCTAACTGCGTTTCATGAATAACTCTATTTACTATTTTAATATCACCTAAATGCATTGGAATAAATTTTCTAAATACCTCATCATGATTTCCAATTATGTAAAATACTTTTGTCCCGTGCCTGGCTTTTCTCAATATTTTTTGTATGACATCATTATGCTCTTGAGGCCAATAGAAACTCTTTTGCATTGCCCAAACATCGATTATATCTCCAACTAAATAAAGGTTCTCGGATCTTGAATTCTTAAAAAATTCTAAAAGCTTGTTAGCTTGACAACCTTTGGTGCCAAGATGCACATCAGATATAAATATACTCTTATATTTTAATAACGGAGGCATTAAAAAAACCTATTTTGTAACACAACTGTAACTCGAATCATTTAATTCTTATGTCATTGAAATGTTAAAGATTTATTAAAAATTAGTTACGAAAAAATTATGCATTATTGTTTGATTTATAACCTTAATTCTTCAACAGGGAAAAAAATAAAATTTGTAAATAAGATTTATGAAAAATTAAAAATTAACAACTCTGTAGATTATTTCAAAACCAAATCTGAAAAAGAGGCGAAAGAAATATTTTTGGAATTTAAAAATAAAAATTATGATAGATTGATAGTTGCTGGTGGAGATGGATCAGTATCATTTGCTATCAATGAATTGATAAAAAATGACTTTGATTTTAATGATAAATTTGCAATTGGGTACATACCGGCTGGAACAGCCAATTTACTTCAAGCAGAGTTATCGATAAATAAAAAAGTAGACGATATTTGTAATATTTTAACATCAAATAATTATAAACAATCTAATCTTATAAAAATAAATAAAAATTATTTTTTTTTAATGGCTGGTATTGGTTGGGATGCTAAAATTGTTCACTCTATTGATACACGGATAAAAAAAATACTTGGTAAGATAATATTTGGTTTAAAAGGGTTTCAGCATTTTTTATTTATGAAAAATAATAAACTTGATGTTTTCTTTGATGGTCAAAAATATCAAGCTGATTGGGTATTAAGTTCTAATACCAAATATTATGCTGGTCATCATAAGATAAATAAGTCAAACATTTTTGATGATAGATTAATAACTTATGTTTTTAAAGATTTAAGTAGGCTAAAATTAATGTATTATATTATTTTGATAATTATTTATGGAGATTTATCAAGAAACAAATCTGTTATAACCACCTATTCAAAAAGTATCCAAATTAATTGCAATAATTTTGAAATTCCCGTTCAGGTTGATGGTGATAATTTTGGATGTCACAATAAGATTGATATTGAATTTTCACAAAAAAAAGTAAATTTTTTACTATAATTTTAATAACAAAATTTTAGACAAATTATTTTACTTAGAAATTTAAATTAAATATAATAATTTAAATTTTCATAGGAGGTGATGATGGGTAAGAAGTTAAAGAAAAATGAAAAAAGAAAAAAAAAGTTTATCAAATCAATAGATAAACTTAAAAATAAGATTAATTTAAAGGAAAAAAAACTAGCTAAAATTAATATAAAAATTGCAGGTATTGAAAAAAAAGTTGCCGAAAAAAAAGCAAAAAAATTAGCTAAAAAGAAAACCAGTGAGAGTCCTGCGTCTGTAAATAATTAATGTATAAAAATTGTCCCTCCCCTTTTTTATAACAAAAAGGGGAAGGTAGTTAATCAACAAAATTTTAAACAAAGAGGAAATGAAGATGTTTTATTATTTAAAATTTTTGTTAATTATTTTTAATAAACTTTAATGACAAAAATATTTATAGATTGTTACAATTTAATTAAAATAATTTAATCCCAATCACACCTATTAAAATAAATAAAATTGATATGATTTTTTTTAAATTGATACTTTCTTTTAATAAAAAATATCCAATAAATATTGATAATAAAATACTTGTTTCTCTTAAAGATGTAACAACAGGTATTGGAGCTTTTGTGAAAGCCCATACTGCTAATGCATAACTTGCATATGATAATGTTACTCCATAAAAAAATATCATTTTACCGTATCTATAAACCCTTTTAATAATATCTTTTTGACCTCTTAAACTAAGAATAAATGGGAAAATCATAGCGTTTAATATGAAAGACCAGCTGACAAAAGATATTGCAGAATTACTTATTCTTGCTCCATATCCATCTACGAGTGAGTATGAGCCAATAAACAAACCTGTTGTAAAAGAAAATTTAATTACATTTAAGCTACTGTTTTTATAATCGGAAATACCAAGAAAAAAAATACCAAAACATATTAAGAAAATAGAGATCAAAATAAACTTATTTAAAACAACGCCTAAAAATAAAATTGAGACTACAGTTACAAATAAGGGGCCTGTACCTCTTGCTATAGGATAGACTTTTGTCAAATCTCCAATTTCATATGATTTAAGCAAAAACCATTGATAACCGATGTGAACAACAATACTTGCAAAGATATAAGGTATACTTTCTAATGAAGGTGCTGGTAACAAAATGATTGCGATAATTGAAAAAGGTATATGCCCTAAAATTATACCTGCTAGAGCAACTGCTTTATCCGAGTGTTTTTTAACCATGCCATTCCAAGAGGCATGTAGAAGTGCTGCCAATAAAACGACAGAAAATACTAATGTATCCATAAAGAGTATTAATTCACTCTACCGTAAATATCTTGATATCTAACTATATCTGTCTCTTTTAAAATAGGTCCAGTTTGTATTTCAATAATTTTTACTTTTTTCTTAAATTTATTTTCTATTCGATGAATTGCTTCTCTCGGGATAAATATTTTTTCACCTGGTTTTTTATAGAAATTTTTCTTGTTTAATGTAATTAGAGGTTTTCCATCAGTAATCGTCCAATATTCAGATCGATGAAAATGCTTTTGTAAGCTTAATTTAGAATTAGAATTAACTACTAATTCCTTTACTAAAAAATTTTTACCTTCATATAAGTTTGTATATCTGCCCCATGGTCTATGAAAAACATTTTTTTTCTTAAAGTATTTATTTTTATTTTTTTTATATATTTTTGATATTTCAAACCAATTACCAAGATCTGACCATTGAATACTAAGTTTTATTGCATTTATATCTTTTGATTTTTCAAGAATTGCAAAATCAAAAGAAATTTCCTTACATTTATCAAAGAATTTTTTATTTAAAAAATATGTATTATTTCTAATCTTTGATTTTTCTAAAGATTTTAGACACAATTTATAAATACTAGGCTGATATTTTTTAAAGTTATTGATTATTGATGATTTTTTTAAGTAAAACATACCAGAATTCCAATAACCTCCAGATTTAATTATCATTTTGGCTTTTTGCTCTGTTGGTTTTTCTATAAATTTAGTTACTTTATTTAATCTATTTATACTTTTTGTTTTAAGATATCCGTACTCATTAGAAGGTCTTGTGGGTTTAATCCCAAATATAAATATATTTTCATCACTTAAATTTTTAACATTAGTTTTTAAAGATTTTGTTAAAATACTTGGATTTTCAATCAAATGATCTGAGGTAAAAAACATTATCGGCTGATCAGTTGGAATTTCTTTAATTAAAGCACTCACTAAAATTGCTGGGGCTGTATTTTTTTTAGCTGGTTCTAAAATTATTTTGTATTTTTTTATTTTAGATTTTTTTAATGTTTTCTTTACATCTTTTAAGTACTTAAGATTTGTACTGATAATTGGAAAATCGTAAGAGTTATTATTTATTCTTTCAAAAGCTTTTTGTAATAAAGTCCAACCACCAAAATCAATAAATTGTTTTGCTTGAGTATTTTTTATATTGGGCCAAAGTCGTGTTCCTGCACCACCACAAAGTATTACAGGTCTAATTTTCATCAAATATCTGCGTAAGTTTTAACCTCGTTTTTACCACCTGGATGTGTGGGTGCACCTAAATAAGCTGGTCCTACTGTTTGAGCATACTTCCAAAGAGTTCCGTTTCCAAAGTTCATTTTTCTTTGTTTCCATTTCTTTTTTCTCGCACTAAGCTCTTTTTTACTTAATCTAACGTTTATAGTCCCTTTTTTTGCATCTATATCAATTATATCTCCGTTCCTTAAAAGGGCTATTGGGCCGCCTATAGAGGCCTCAGGACCCACATGACCAATACAGAAGCCCCTTGTGGCCCCAGAGAACCTACCGTCCGTTATAAGGGCTACTTTCTCCCCTTTTCCTTGTCCATAAATTGCAGCTGTTGTCTGCAACATTTCTCTCATTCCTGGACCACCCTTCGGACCTTCGTATCTAATTATAATTATATCACCGTCTTTGTATTTTCTTTCTTTTACAGCTTTGTAAGCTTTTTCCTCAGAGTCAAAACATCTTGCTCTTCCAGTAAATTGTAATTTTTTCAAACCTGCAATTTTAACAATTCCACCTTCTGGAGCTAAATTACCTCTTAATCCAACAACACCACCAGTTGGCGTGATTGGATTTTTATAACTTCTCATTACTTTTTGTTTTGGATTAAATTTTACATTTTTTAAATTCTCTTTCATTGTCTTTCCTGTAACAGTCATACAATCCCCATGAATATATCCACCATCGTAAAGAGTTTTTAAAAGCATTGGAACTCCTCCTGCTTCCCACATATCTTTTGCAACATATTTTCCACCAGGTTTTAAATCAGCAAGATAAGGAGTTCTTTTAAAAATTTTTGCAACATCCATTAAATCAAATTTAATTCCAATTTCATTTGCAATAGCTGGTAAGTGTAAACCTGCATTAGTAGATCCTCCTGTTGCAGCAACAACTGTAGCAGCATTTTCTAATGCTTTTCTTGTAACAATATCTCTTGGTCTAATATTTTTTTCTAAAAGTTTCATTACAGCTTTACCACTATTAATCGCATACTTATGTCTTTCTTTATAAGGAGCAGGAGTTCCTGCTGAATAAGGTAGGGCTAATCCAATAGCTTCTGAAACACATGCCATTGTATTTGCGGTAAATTGACCCCCACAAGCACCTGCACTTGGACAAGCTTTCAATTCTAATTTTCTAAGAGCATGAGCTGTCATTTTTTTTGATGTATATTTTCCAACACCTTCAAAAACATCAACGACAGTTACATCTTTACCTTCAAATCTACCTGGAAGTATTGAACCTCCATAAATAAATACACTAGGAATATTTAATCTCACCATAGACATCATTAGACCTGGTAAAGATTTATCACAGCCAGCTAAACCAACTAAAGCATCATAACAATGACCTCTTACAGTTAATTCAGTAGAATCTGCAATTACGTCTCTTGAAATCAATGAAGATTTCATTCCTTCATGACCCATAGCGATACCATCAGTAACCGTTATTGTACAAAATTCTCTAGGTGTTCCTCCTGATGCATTTACACCTTGTTTTACAAATTGAGCTTGTTTCATTAAATTAATGTTACAAGGTGCAGCCTCATTCCAAGTTGAAACAACACCCACAAAAGGTTTTGCAACATCTTTTTCTGTTAAATCCATTGCGTAATAAAAGGATCTCTGTGGAGCTCTATCAGCACCTACAGTTGTATATCTACTTGGTAGTTTTTTTTTATTAAATTTCCGCATTATAGACTTTCTAAAGTATAATTTAATTTATTAACATCTTTTTCTAAATTAATAAAGTTAGACTTTTCTTGCTCAACAATGTCATTTGGAGCTCTTTCAATAAAACTTTTATTATTTAGCCTTGTATTAATTTTTTCCATTTCTTTCTCTATTTTATTCTTTTTATTCAATAGTGTTTCTTTAATTTTTGACAAATCTACATCTTCATCAAAGTAAATTTTAAATATTTCGCCTTTAATGACCAAGTTTGCTGAAGGTTTTTTAATATCTTCAGTTACAAATTCATTAATTCTGCCGATTTTTTTTAATGTATTGGAGTTATTTTCAATGAATTTCTTAATGTCTGGATTTATTTTGTTCACTAAGATTTTAACAAATGATCCAGGGCTTATTTCTATTTCATTTTTAAAAGACCTAATAGATGAGACAAATTCAATTATTTCATTTACATCATCAAAGTCTTTATCTTTATTAGAACTGACCTCGGACCAGTTTTTTAACATAAGAAAATCCTTTCCATCTCTATCCAATTTATTTTTCAACCATATTTCCTCAGTTAAAAATGGAATAAATGGGTGCAAAATAACTAGAATTTGAGTAAATATGAAGCTAGCTACATTTCTTGTTTCTTCGATATTTTCATTATTTTCTGAATAAAAAACGGTTTTAGATAATTCTAAATACCAATCACAGAATGAGTGCCATACAAATTGATATGCAATTCTTGCGGCCTCATCAAATCTATAACTATCTATTGATTTTTTTATCTTTTCATTAGTGTTAGTGAATTCAACAAATATCCATTTATTAATATTTAGTTTTAAATCATTAGGCGTTTCTATATTTTCAAATTTACAATCATTTTGAATAAGAAAGTTATTAGCATTCCATATTTTATTTAAAAAATTTCTATAACCTTTAACTCTATCCTCTGATAACTTTACATCTCGTCCAGGAGATGCCATGGACAAAAGTGTAAATCTTAAAGCATCAGCGCTATATTTTTCTATTAACTCTAATGGGTCAATTACATTGCCTTTAGACTTTGACATTTTTTGACCTTTTTCATCTCTAACTAATGCATGAACATAAATATTTTTAAAAGGTTCTTTGTTTTGAAATTCCATTCCAAACATAATCATTCTTGCAACCCAAAAGAAGATTATATCAAATCCTGTTACCAATACTGAAGTTGGATAAAATTTTTCTAAATATTCATTTTTTTCTGGCCATCCTAAAGTTGCAAAAGGCCATAAACCAGATGAAAACCATGTATCAAGAACATCTGGATCTCTAATTAATTCAACATCTTTTTTATAATGTTCTTTAGCTAATTTATTTGCACCTTCTTCTGTTTCATCTACAAATATTTCTCCATCAGGTCCATACCATGCAGGTATTTGATGACCCCACCAAAGCTGTCTTGAAATACACCATGGTTCTATATTATCCATCCATTGAAAATATGTTTTTGTCCAATTAACTGGAAAAAAATTAGTTGTTTTATTATTTACTATTTCTTTTGCTTTTATTGAAAGCTTCTTAGCATCTGCAAACCATTGCTCAGTTAAATAAGGTTCAATTATAGAATTAGATCTATCACCATAAGGAACTTTATTTTTAATTTTTTCTTCTTTAACAAATAAGTTTTTATCAGTTAGTTCTTTTAAAATTCTTTTTCTAGCTTCAAATCTATCAAGTCCAATATAATTATCAGGAGCATTTTCATTGATTTTTCCATCTGGTGTAAAAACATTTATAACTTCTAAATTATTTCTCTCTCCTACATCATAATCATTGAAGTCATGTGCTGGTGTAATTTTAACAGCTCCAGTCCCTTGTTCTGGATCTGCATAATCATCTTCTATAATTTTTATTTTTCTATCGACAATTGGAACTATGACATTTTTATTTACTAATGATTTATATCTTTCATCTGATGGATTAACTGCAACTGCTGTATCTCCTAACATGGTTTCTGGTCTAGTAGTTGCAATAGTTATAAATTTATCTGTTCCTTGGATTGGATATTTGATGTGATATAGTTTTGAATTAACTTCTCTTTGATCTACCTCTAAATCCGATATTGCCGTTTTTAATACAGTGTCCCAATTTACTAATTTTTTTGATTTGTAAATTAATCCATTTTTGTACATTTCAACAAAAACTTTTAATACAGATTTTGATAGATTTTCGTCCATGGTGAAGGCATTTCTAGACCAATCACACGAACAGCCTAATTTTTTTAATTGATTAATAATAATATCACCATACTGACCTTTCCATTCCCAAACTTTTTCTATGAATTTATCTCTACCTAAATCATTTTTATCTATACCTTCAGATTTAAGTTTTTTTTCTACTAATGCCTGTGTAGCAATACCTGCATGGTCAGTTCCGGGTTGCCATAAAGTTTCAAAATTATTCATTCGATGATATCGAGTTAATAAGTCTTGAATAGAATTATTTAGTGCATGACCCATATGAAGACTACCAGTTACATTTGGTGGTGGGATGACTATCGAAAATTGTTTTTTATTTGATTTTGGTTTAAATAAATTCTTTTCTTCCCAATAAGAATAAATCTTATTTTCAACATTTTCGTGAATATATTTGTCTGAACTCATGGGTAATTATTTTATAAATTAATCATATCAATAAACAACAATGAAATTATCCGTTAAATTTATAGACTAAATTATAAAATTAATTATATATGACTTCATTGAATATTTAATTCATGGCAACGTGGCGGAATGGTTACGCAGAGGATTGCAAATCCTTGTATCCCGGTTCGATTCCGGGCGTTGCCTCCACAATATATTTTTGTTGAGATAATATAAAAAAAAAGTAAGTTGTGATTTTACATTCCTCGGTAGCTCAGTTGGTAGAGCAGTTGACTGTTAATCAATTGGTCGCAGGTTCGAGTCCTGCCCGAGGAGCCAATTAAAAATTAGTTATCCTGTTTTAGAAATATTTACCTGGTTGATTTGTATGTTTTTTGTAAACTTAATTTTTTGATCTTGAGTAAGTTCAGAATAAACTTTTACTAAAAAATTATAGTTTACGTTCATGTGACCTTCTTTAGATTTTTCTAAATTTATTAAGTATTCTGAAAAATCCTCAAAAAAATAGTTTATTGGCACTTTAAGATAATTAGATAGTTGTAGTAATCTAATAGAACTTACACCATTTGTTCCTTTTTCATATTTTTGAATTTGTTGAAATGTTACATTTATTGCTTTTGCAACTTTAGTTTGAGTTAAACCTAAAGCCAAACGTCTAAGTTTTAATTTATTACCTAGATGTTTATTGAAATTTTCTTCCATCAAAGACCCCTCTTTAATTAAAATAATAAGTTGAGTTAATAGAAATCAAAAAGTTATTTCAAGTAAAATAATTTTAAAAAAAATAATAATTTTTAGTATTTTATAAACCTGTCAAGCGACTTTTTAGCAATTTAGTTATAATTTTTATAATATTTGGCTCAAAAAAAGCTTTGTTCTATCGCTTTTTGGGTTAGCAAAAAACTCTTTTGTTTCTGCCTGTTCTACAATCATACCTTCATCCATAAAAATAACTTCATCTGCAACTTCTTTTGCAAACCCCATTTCGTGTGTTACAACAATCATAGTCATACCAGCCTTAGCTAAATTAACCATTGCATCTAAAACTTCTTTAATCATTTCAGGATCTAATGCCGATGTTGGTTCATCAAAAAGCATTATTTTTGGCTCCATACATAATGCTCTTGCTATTGCACATCTTTGTTGTTGACCACCAGAAAGTTGTCCTGGATATTTATATGCTTGATCAGAAATTTGAACTTTTTCTAAATGTTTTAAAGCTAATGCTTCAGCATCTTTTTTAGGCATTTTTTTTACCCATATAGGTGCTAACGTACAATTATCTAATATTGATAAATGTGGAAATAAATTAAATTGTTGAAATACCATTCCAACCTCAGCTCTTATTTGCTCAATATTTTTTGTTTCTTCGGTTAATTCAGTTCCATCAACAACAATTGAACCTTCTTGGTGCTCTTCAAGCCTGTTAATACATCTAATTAATGTTGATTTACCTGAACCCGAGGGACCACAAACAACAATTTTTTTATTCTTTTCAACGTCTAAATTAATGTTTTTTAAGACTTGGAAATCTCCAAACCATTTATTCATTTCTTTTATTTGAATAATTTTATCTGACATTATCTTTCAGTTTTATATTTTTGTTCTAAATTATAACTATATTTACTCATTGCATAGCAAATAATAAAAAATACTATTGATGCAAATACATACCCTTCCATTGCAAAACCTAACCATTCAGGATTTGTTTTTGCTAAATTAAGCATTCCAACAATTTCCAATAGCCCTACAACAAAAATTAGAGGTGTATCTTTTACTAGTGCCAAAAATGTATTTGCTATACCAGGAATTACAAGTTTAAGAGCTTGTGGTAAAATAACAAATATATGCATTTTCCAGTATCCCATTCCTAAAGATTTTGCAGCATCATATTGCCCTCTAGGTAAAGCCTGTAGACCACCTCGAATTACCTCTGCTACATATGCGGCTTCAAACAATGATATAGCAATTATAACTCTTACTAGTTTATCAATAAACATATCCTCTGGTAAAAACATTGGAAACATTACAGATGACATAAATAAAACTGTGATTAAAGGCACACCTCTCCAAAATTCTATAAATCCTATAGAAATATATTTAATTATTGGTAGATCAGATCTTCTTCCTAAAGATAGGAATAATCCTACTGGAAAACAGAATATTAAACAGAAAAATGAAACTATGAAAGTTAATGATAAACCACCCCAAGCTCCTGTTTCAACCCATTCAAAAGCTTGAATCTTTCCTAATTCAATTAGTTCTTCATAAAAAAATACATACTTTAATAATATATAAAACGTGATTGGTATTATTAAAAAATAATACATTTTAAATTTCGAAGGGATAAAGAAACCAATTATAATAGAGATCACTGCTGCAATAATTCCATATGAAAAATCAAAAAATATTGGACCACCTGAAATAAAAAAGAATATAAATAAAAAGGCAATTACTGGATAAACAACAACATAATACAATGTTAAATATTTTTTAAATTTTTCAGTTGCAAAAAAACCTACTCCGCCAAGAAAAGCAAGAGCAATAAAAGATAAATTTATTCTCCACTGTTCTGCATTTGGATACATTCCATACATAAATCTATTAAACCAAGTTTTTATATAAGCCCAGCATGCTCCAGATCCAGAACATGCATCTTTTGAGTCGCCAGCAAAATTTGCATCAATTATGAACCAACTTAACAATGGTGGTAACGATTTGATAAAAGCAAATATAATTAATAATGATAAAAGAGCATTAAATTTATTTGTATTAATATTTTTGTTAATAATGTCTAAAAATTTTATACGTGAATATTCAATTCTAATTAAATGCAAACCAATAAAACCAATTATTAGAGGCAAAAAGTAACTTATTGTTCCTGGTAGAAAGCTAGTCAAATCTAAGCTAAAAAAAGAGTTCAAGAATACAATTAAAATACTTATAAAAAATAAACTGATGCCTGAATACAAGTATGCATAAAGATTATTTTTGTTTGGTGATAAAATATTTAATTTATTCATTATTTTTCTTTAATAGCTATTTTTTTATTATACCAATTCATAAAAATTGAGATTGTTATACTTAAAGTTAAATAAGTTAACATTGTAATTGAAACAATCTCTATTGCTCTTCCTGTTTGCATCAAAGCAGTTCCTGCAAAAACAAGGACTAAATCTGGATATGCAATAGCAGCAGCAAGTGAAGAATTTTTTGTTAGATTTAGATATTGGTTTGTTGTAGGTGGAATTATAATCCTTAAAGCTTGAGGCATAACTACTAATTTAAGAACTTGATTAGGTGTTAAACCAATTGAAGCCGCAGCTTCTTTTTGACCTTTGCTTACACCTTGAACTCCAGCTCTTACACATTCGGCTATAAAAGTTGCTGTATATAAAGATAGGGCTAATGCTAGAGAAATTAATTCAGGTGGTAATTTTAGACCACCTTTAAAAGTAAAGGATGTTTTAGATAGTTGTTCTATTACTGGTATTTCAACTGATGCATCTACTCCACCTAGAAAAAAACTTAACAATGGCAAAATAATTAAAAGACCAATAGATATTGATAAAACTGGTGTTTGAATACCTTGATTTTCCTGCTTTTTTTTAGCGTATAATCTTACAAAAACTATTGCGATGATTGCTGAGATTACTGAATAAATAAAAATATCTAGATTATTCCAAACAAAAGCTGGAACAAAAAAACCTTTAATTGTTAAAAAGAAAACTCCAAAAATTGGTTCTGCTTTTTCTGGTAAAGGTAATGCTCTTAATGCAGCAAAATACCAAAAAAATATTTGCAATAATAAAGGAATATTTCTAAAAAATTCCACATAAATTGCTGCGGTTCTCTCAATCAAGTAATTGCTCGATAATCTGGCTATCCCAACTACAACACCAATAATTGTAGCAAATAAAATTCCAATAACAGAAACTAGAATAGTATTTAATAATCCAACTAAATAAGCTCTAAAATAGGAATGCGAACCATCATATTTTATCAAAGAAAACTGTACGTCAAATGATGACTCTTGAGACAAAAATCCATAACCAAATGTGATACCCCTATTTTCCATATTAACTTGAGCGTTATATGAAAAGAAACCAAATACTAGGATGACAACAACTAGAGTAAGTAACTGGGGTAATATTTTCTTAAAATTCACTGTTAGTATGGTTTATAAAAAAAAGGGCTAGAAAAATCTAGCCCTCTTTATATTCTTTTAAAAAGAATTATCTTGCTGGTGGTACGTATAATATTCCACCTTTTGTCCATAATTCATTTGGACCTCTGTCTGGTAGAATTCCAGTATCAGCTATATTTCTTTTATAACTTTCACCGTAGTTACCAACTTGCTTGATTATTCTTAAGCTCCACTCATTATCTAAACCTAGAGCAGCTCCTAATTCACCTTCAGCACCAACTAGTCTTTTTACAGCTGGATTATCTGAAGTTTTCATCATGTCAGCATTTGCTGAAGTTACTCCATATTCTTCGGCTTCGATCATAGTGTTTAATGACCATCTTACGATATCTTCCCAAACAGAATCACCTTGTCTTACAACTGGGCCTAATGGCTCTTTTGAAATAGTTTCAGGCAATACCATGTGGTCATCTGGGTTGCTCAATTTAATTCTTTGAGCAGCTAAACCAGATTTATCTGTTGTATACGTATCACATCTACCCGCATCATACGCAGCTACAACTTCGTCAGCTTTTTCAAAAGTGACTGGCTCATATTTAATTCCTTTTGAATTGAAGAAATCTCTCATATTAAGCTCTGTAGTAGTTCCAAGGTTAGTACATGCAGAAACACCAGCTTTAAAATCATTTACTGATGAAATTCCTGAATTTTTTCTAACCATAAAACCTTGACCATCATAGAAGTTTACTCCTACGAAAGTAAGACCGATATCCGCATCCCTTGAAAGAGTCCAAGTAGTATTTCTAGATAGAATATCTATCTCGTTAGATGTTAATGCAGTAAATCTTTCTTTAGCACTTAGTGGAGTAAATTTAACTTTACTTGAGTCACCTAGTACTGCAGCAGCCACTGCTCTACATACATCAACGTCAACACCAGTCCAGTTTCCTGCTGCATCAGCATTAGAAAATCCTGGCAGACCCTGTGAAACACCACATCTCACAAAACCTTTTTTCTGAGTGTTTTTAAGAGTTTTTGACTTTTTTGCAGCCATAGTCTCTGTTGTAAAAGTGAACAAAACAGCGAACATAGCAATAACTGAAGTCAATCGTTTTACTAATTTAAACATTATATATTCCTCTTTTTTATTTATTTGTTAACAAATAATTCAAATTAATTTTTGAATTGTCCAAGTAAAGCAGAAACAAAGAAACTCATCAATAATAAATAAATCGCAAAATTTATGCTTTATTTGATAATGGCGCGCTCTGAAGGATTCGAACCTTCGACCTACGGTTTAGAAAACCGTTGCTCTATCCAGCTGAGCTAAGAGCGCACAAAACTTGATTTATAATACTAATTTAATTTTTGAAAAGAAATTTTTTTAATAAAATTATCACTGATAACAGTTCAATTCTACCGATTATCATAAATGTAATTAATGAAATTTTACCAAAAATATTAAAATTATAAAAATCTAGATTAGCTAAATCATACATTTCTGAGTTAACGGTATTCATTATTGTTAAAATACCTAATTTGAATGATGACTCAAAATCTAAATTTGAGATTGTTAGTAATGTGGAAATTAAAAATAATGAAATTATGAAAATTATTATAGCAAAGAAATATTTATTTATGTCAGTTATATTAGCACTAATTTTATTTAAAGATAATTTATTTGAGTAAATTTGATTTGGTTTTGAATGAGATAATAAATTATTAATTGAAAACTTTATTAAAGTTATTACTTTTATAACTCTTAAACCAGAGCTAGTAGAAAAAAAAGATCCACCCAATATAACTAATAATAGAAACACAAAAACAAGATTTTTAGGAATATTTTCAAATGATATACCTATATTTGAAACACTACTACTTATAGATACTAATATATTTAAAAAATTGTTTTCATAATTAAAAAATATAAAAGATAAACCAATAACTATTAATAAATATAATAAAATATTAATATCTTCACTTAGGTAATTAATATTTTTTCTTTTAAAGAAAATTAAATTAAATATAAAAAAAAGACTAAAAAAAGAAAATAACATTGTTACTGACAATATAAATTTACTTAAGTCTGAACTAAAAGTTATATCAAAATTGTTATTAGGTAAAAAACCACCAGAAGATATTATTGTAAGAGAATAGTTATAAGCATCGTAAGATCTCAAATTAACTAACTTTAACATTATAAATATTAAAATTGTCATAGATATGTAAATTATTATGATTTTAAATACTTGTTTGAATATTTCTGAAGAATTTAGAGAAATATAATTTGTTAATGACCTTTTTAAATTTTCATCAAATAAATCAATAAGTAATAATATTGAAAATAAAAAATATAAACCTCCTATCCATTGAGAACTTGATCTCCATAAAATCAATGTTTGGTCTAATTCTCGCATTTCTTTAAAGATTGTAAATCCTGTGGATGTAAACCCAGATATAGCTTCAAAATAACAATTAATTAATCCAATATCTTCTAAACTAAGATAATATGGTATGGAGATTAAAACAGGTAAAATTAAGTAACCAATAAAAACAATTAGAATTCTTTCAAATAAATTTATTTTCTCATATTTGTATTTTTTGAAAATTATTAAAAAAACACCACTAATAAGAGTTAAAACAAAAGTTAGAATATAATTATCGAGATTACTTAATAAGTTAAAATAATAAGAATAAATAATATTGAAAAATGAGAAAAAACTAATAATTAAAAAAAATATACCAAAATACCTTAAGCCAAATATATTCATTAATTATATTGAACTAATTCTAAACAAATTTTCTACTAGAGGTAATTGGTCTCTCTTAACTAATAATATAACTGTATCATCTTTTTGAAAAATATATTTAGACGAAGGTAACATAAAATTATTATTTCTTAATATTGCTCCAACTCTAATTTCATCTGGTAAATCAGCAGTTTTTAATTCTTTATTAACCAATTCTGATGTCTCCAAAATATCAGCTTCGAGAACCTCATATTCACCATTTAAAATTGTGTAAGCATTTTCTATTGTTCCTTTGTGAACATGTTTTAATATACTTGAAACTGTACTCATTCTTGGATCTATTAAATCATCAATCTTTAGAGATGACTGTAGGAGTGAATAATTTGGTTTATTTACTAAAGCCATGGTTCTTTTATTTTTTGAGAATTTTTCAACTAGTACACTAACCATAAGATTGTCTTCATCATCATTCGTTAAAGCCAATACTGTTTCCACCTCATTTAAATTAGCTTCATTTAATACATCTTCATCTAAACCATTTCCATTTATAACAATTGTGTCATTTAAAAAATTTGCAATTAATTCTGCTCTATTTTTATCTTTTTCAATAATCTTCACCCTAGCTTCATCAAAATTTTTTTCTATATTTGATGCAAGATTAAAACCAATATTACCACCACCTATAATAAGAATTTTGTTTGCAATTTTTTCATTGTGTCCAAAAACTTTAAGTGTCTCTTTCATCTGATTTGAATTTACAATTACATACGCTTTATCGTTATGTTGAAGTTTATCGTTTTTCTTTAATATTTTAAAACTATCTTCCCTGATAACGCCTAATATATAAGCATTTAAATTAGGAAATTTATTAGTTAATTCTTTTAATTTTATTTCATGAATTGGGCACTTTTCATCAATTAAAATTTCTAACAATCTAAGTTTATTTTCTGCAAAAGGTACATTATCTAAAGCGCCAGGGGCCTCTAATTTTCTTTGTAATGATTTTGCAATTTCTATTTCAGGTGAAATAACATAGTCTATTGGTAGATTTTCTTTATTAAAAAGGGTTGAAAATTTTGGATCTAGATATTCTTGAGACCTAATTCTGGCAATCTTTTTTGGTACTTTGAATAATGAATATGCGATTTGACATATAAGCATATTGATTTCATCATTTCTTGTTACAGCTATCAACATATCGGCGTCTGCTGTATTAGCGCGATCTAAAATTTCTGGAGAAGTTGCTTTTCCTACTATTGCTTTTACATCAAGAGACTCATTAATTTTTTGAATATCTTCACTTGATTGATCGATTACCGTTATAGAATGGTTTTGTTCTGTTAGCAATTTAGCAATAGTAAAGCCAACTCTACCAGCTCCACAAATAATAATATTCATTAATTTAAATCCTTAACGCCTAATAATTTTAGCTTTCTATGAAGAGCGGATCTTTCCATACCAACAAATTTTGCTGTTTTAGATATATTTCCACCAAATTTTTTTATTTGAGAAATTAGATATTCTTTTTCAAAGTTTTCTCTTGCTTCTCTTAATGGTATAGACAAATTCTCAGCAACTGAAAATGTGTCGTTTGAGGATTTAGATAAAGACTCTTTAATAATATCCAATATTTTTTTTTCATCATTTCCTGGAGAAAGTATAGCAATTCTCTCAACAAGATTTCGCAATTCCCTTACATTTCCTGGCCAATCATAATTTAGTAGGTAATTATCATCTTCGATTTTGAATTTTTTATAGTTGTAAGTATTACAAATATTTTTAATAAAATAATCAACAAGCAAAGGAATATCTTCTATTCTTTTATTTAATGGATCTATTTCTATGTTAAATACATTTAATCTGTGAAATAAATCTTCGCGAAAATTTCCATTTTTTATTTCATTGTTAATTTGCTTACTTGATGTACAAATTATTCTAACATCAACTTTTATATCATGATTGCTGTTAATTCTTTTGAATTTTTGGTCTATTACAACTCTTAATATTTTTGATTGAGTTTCTAATGGAATTTCAGTTACTTCGTCAATTAACAATACTCCACCAGATGCCTTTTCCAAAGCTCCATAAATAATTGAACCATCTTTTTTTTCTTCACCAAAAAGTTCTAACTCATATTTTTTTGAGTCTAACAACGCACCATTAATGATTATAAAAGGACCTTTAGAACGTTTAGAATTTTTGTAAATTTTTCTCGATATTAATTCTTTACCAGAACCAGTTGGTCCACTAATAAAAACTCTACTTTCAGATTGTGAAAGTTTTTGTATCTGATCTTTTATAGAGCTAATATTTGCACTCTTTCCAATAATTTCAAATGAATGGAATAACTTATTTGATAAAGAATTATTTTCTTTTTTTAAATTAATATTTTCTACAGCTCTCTTTACAAAATTTAATAATCTTTCTTTATCAAAAGGTTTTTGTATAAACTCAAATGCTCCTGATCTAAGAGAATTTATAGCCATTTCAATATTTGCATGTCCTGAAATTATAATTACAGGTAAGTCAGTATTTTTAGTCTTAATATGTTCTAACAACTGAATACCATCATTATCTCCTTTATCTAATTTTACATCAATAATAGCTACGTCTGGCAATTTTTTGTCTATTTCTGAAAGTCCTTGATTAAAATTAGCTGCTAATCTTGTTTTGTATCCAGCGTCTTTAATTAATTCATCGAGGATATTTCTAATATCCGCATTGTCATCGATAATTAATATTTCTGTTGTCATGATTTACTTTGGAATTATGATTTGGACTTTAGCTCCATTATTTGTGTTTAGAAATTTAATAGAACCATTATGATCATTAATAATTTTATCTACTATAGACAATCCTAAGCCACTTCCTTTTTCTTTAGTTGTATAATATGGTTTTATAATATCTTTGGTTTTTTTATCTCTAAAACCTTCACCTGTATCAGTTAAGTTAACTGTTATATAGTCTCTTCTTTGATTAATTTCTATATCTATATTTTTCAATGAATTGTTGATTTTTTTATCTTTTTCCTTAATACTCTCGATTGAATTTTTAATCAAATTAAAAAATAGTCTATTAAATTGTTCATTATCAAAATTAATTATCACTTTCTTTCGAGTTTTATTATTAATTTTAAAATTAATTGAATTATCAATTTTTTTTAACAGATCAATACTTTCATCTATGACTTTAATTAAATCATTGTTTTTAAAATGAGGTTTGGGCATTCTTGCAAAATCTGAAAATTCGTTAACTAAATTTTCAATTTGTTTTATTTGCTTCAATATAGTTTTTAAATTATTTTGATATTTGATTTTTTTTTCACCACTTATATCAGGTAAAAATTTAGAATTAAGATTATCGATAGTTAATTGGATTGGGGTTAAAGGATTTTTAATTTCATGAGCCATTTTTCTTGCAACAGTTTCCCATGCTTCATGTCTTTCATTTGATAGTAATTTATCTTGCTGATTTTTTAATTTTTCAATCATTGAATTAAAATTTTTATTTAATAACTCCATTTCTCTGTCGGCTTTAAGCTCGGGAACTTTAGCATCTAAATTTCCTTTTCCAATCTTTTCTGATGCGGTGATCAGGTTGTTAATTGATATAAAAAATCTCGATGAAAATCTGATCGCTATTGTAATCGATAAAAATAATAAAAGTGTTACTAAAGATATATATATAATTGCAAAAGAAATTCTTATTCCTAAACTCTGATTCTCAACAGTATAATAAAAATTTAAAGCCTCTTCAGACTCTAATAAATAATTGGAGATGCTTTTATCTAATTTTTTTACAACATATAAATATGCATCTTCAAAATTCTGTAATTTAATTACTGCAGCTGACCTATTTTCTGGTGCATTTATGATTTTTAATGGACGATCATCTGAACGAACCATACTAATAGCCTGATCTTCGATTTTAACATACTCAGAATCATTTGCTGAAATTATCAATTCACCAGACGAATTAATTAAATAAAGTTGATCAATATCTCTAATTAGATTTTGAGTATTCAAAAAGGACTTAAATTTAACTGGATCAGTTTTATAAATATTATGATATTTGTTTAAATCAAATGCGATTAAGACTATTTCAGATTGAATTTTATTTCTTTTTTCATCAACATAATTTTTTGCAATCTCATAAGAATTATTAACAGCAGTTGTAATTTTTTTATCAAAGTATTTTTCAAGAGCAAAAGAAAAGATAAACAGAGAGAATATTGCAATCAGTAAAGATGGAATTAAAGTAAAAAGTCCAAAGGAAATTATATATTTTCTGTTTGCAACGGAACCCCGTACATTTATATTATTCCTAATTGAATTTTTGATATCAATAAAAATTAAAACAAAAAATAATACTAAAAAAATGATGTTAACAATTAATACTAATTGCAAGTTTTGTTCATTCAATTCAATAAAACTTCTATCGATAAAAGTTAAAAATGTAATAAAAGATAGAAGTACAGTCAGAAGAAATATTATTATTATAAATAAATTTCTTTTTATGAATGTTAGCATAAACTATGAATATATATAAAAATTTATAAATAAATACATGAGTGATTGTTTTATATTATTAAGTGCAGGAAAAAGTAAGAGATTTAAATCAAAACTAAATAAGCAATTTTTGAGCTATAAAAATAAGCCTTTATTTGAGCATTCATTGAAAACTGCATTAGATTCAAAATTGTTTAAAAAAGTTTTAATAGTTTCAAATAAAAAAATTAAAAAAATTAGTTATAAAAATATAGATATAATTAAAGGTGGAATAGAAAGACATCATTCAACTCAAAATGCACTAAATTATTTGAAACATAAAAAAATTAAAAATGTATTTATCCATGATGCAGCCAGACCAAATTTATCAATTAATTTATTACGCAGATTAAAAAAAGAATTAAAAAAAAATAACGCTGTTGTTCCATATTTAAAGTCTGAAAATTCAGTAAAATATAAAATTAAAAATAAAATAAATAATTTGGATCGCAATAAAGTTTTACTTACACAAACACCACAGTGTTTTAACTTTCAAGAACTTTTTAATTTATTTAAATCAAATAAAGAAAAAATCACCGATGAAGCTAGTTTATACTTAAAGAATAATAAAAAAATTAAGTTTATTCTTGGTGATAAAAAAAATTTTAAAATTACAACAAAATCTGATTTCGATTACCTAAAGTCAGAAAATTATTATGGAATTGGTTTTGATATTCACAGATTAATTAAAAAAAAAAAATTATTCCTTGGTGGAGCAAAAATCCCTTTTCATTCAGGTCTAAAAGGTCATTCAGATGGGGACGTAATTTTACATGCGATTATTGACGGATTATTAGGCGCCATGAGAAAAAGTGATATCGGTACTCTCTTTCCAAGTAACTCAAGTAAATTTAAAAATATCAGATCTAAAAATATGCTTGTACCAGTTCTTAAATTATTAAAAGATAATAATTTTTCAATAAATAATATAGATATTAATTTGATTTGTGAAAATCCAAAAGTTTCAAAAATTAGACATAAAATTACAAAATCATTATCAAGATTGCTATCTATAAATAGAAATTTAATAAATTTAAAAGGGAAAACTGTAGAAAAATTAGGTATAATTGGAAAAGAACAAGCTATTGCATGTGAAGTTGTTTGTTCATTATCAAAATGAAAAGGATAAATATATTAATTTCAACATTTTTCGGAAATGGTTATATTTCTAAAATCCCAGGAACATTTACATCCTTAAGCACATTAGTAATTCTTTATATATTATTTGAAATATTACAGTTTAGAAATCTAAATTATATTTTGATATTATATTCTATAATATTTTTTTATTCTTTTTATGCTGTGATGGACTCTGAAACTGAATTTGAAAATAAAGATCCTAGGCAAATTGTAATTGATGAGGTGTTAGGTCAAGCAATGCCACTAATACTTTTAGTATATTTATCATCTAAAAATTTAATTAATATTCCAATTGAAATATATTATTTGTTATCTTTTATTCTTTTTAGATTTTTTGATATAGTTAAACCTTTTCCAGTAAGTTATTTTGATAAACAACACAAAAATTTTTTTGGTATTATTATGGACGATATAGTTGCTGGATTGTATACAATGTTAATCATATATCTTGTTTCATTTAAATTTTAATGAGTATCGATAAATTACACAAAATGTTGATAAAAAAGAAAACTACTATATCTGTAGCTGAATCTTGTACTGGTGGTTTGCTATCAAGCGAATTAACTAAATTAAGTGGCTCTTCAAAGTATTTTAAAATGGGATTAATTACATACTCCAATAATGCTAAAATAAATATTCTCAAAGTTAAGAAAAGTATAATTGATAAATATGGAGCAGTAAGCCAAGAATGTTGTAAATCTATGGTAGAAAATTTATCAAAATTATCAAAAAGTAAAATCAACTTGTCAATTACAGGTGTTGCGGGTCCCAAAGGTGGTACAAAAAATAAACCTGTAGGTCTTGTATTTATTGGTATTAAAAAGAGAAATAAAATTCTTATTATAAAAAATTTATTTGGAAAAAAGAAAAGATCTATAATTCAAAGTAATACGGTCAAAAAATGTATATATTTATTGACAAAAATTATTTAGTAATAAATTACAAACTTTCAGCTCTTTTTTGAAAAGCGTCCGCTATTTTATTAAGTCCATATTGAAAAGATTTTGACATTATAATATTAAGAAATTTATTCTTAATTTCAAAATCGACATCAAAATGAACTTCGGTAAAATTATCTTTCTCCACAAACCTCCAATTATTTTCTAAATAATTCAACGGACCATCAATATTAGTCACATGGATGTGATCATTTTTTTTATCATACCTGACATCACTTTTATAAGTGTCTGTAAAAGGTTTTTTACCTATAGTTAAATCTGCAATTATATTTATAGAATCTTCTACTTCTTTTTTTTCATAAACCTTAGAATTTATACAAAAGGGAATAAATTCGGGATACTTTTCAATATCTAAAACAAAATTAATAAGTGTTTTTTTATCGCGTTCTATTAATCGCGTTACAGATGCTTTTGGCATTGAATTAATTGTGTCTATTTTGTTTTAATTTGGCAAAATCTTCATCAGCATGATATGAAGATCTAGTCAATGGAGAAGATGAAACTAATAAAAAACCCTTTGACTTTGCAATTATTTCTAAATCTTTAAATTCATCAGGATGATAATATCTATCTAAAGGATGGTGTTTTACTGTTGGTTGAAGGTATTGACCAATTGTTAAAAAATCAACATCTGCAGATCTCAAATCATCCATTACTTGGATTACCTCATCTTTCTCCTCACCCAGACCAACCATTATACCTGACTTAGTAAAAACCTGTTTATTATTCTTTTTTGCATTTTTAAGAAGTTCTAAAGATGAGAAATATCTAGCACCAGGTCTTACCTTTACATATAATCTGGGAACAGTTTCAATATTATGATTAAAAACATCCGGGTTTGAACTTAAAATAATTTTATAAGAGTCTCCTTTTCTTAAAAAATCTGGCGTTAAAACTTCTATTGTAGTATTAGGATTGTTTTTTCTAGTAATTTCTACAACCTCTTTAAAATGCGTAGAACCACCATCAGGTAAATCATCTCTATCTACAGAAGTAATTACAACATGTCTTAACTTTAATTTTTTAACTGCATTTGCAATTTTAATTGGTTCAAATTGATCTAACTTTTCTGGTTTCCCAGTTTTAACATCACAAAAAGCACAAGCTCTTGTGCAAGTATCACCCATAATCATGAATGTTGCATGTCTTTTACTCCAACATTCAGTGATATTTGGACAGTTAGCTTCTTGGCAAACAGTGACTAAATTGTTTTGATTAACTACAGTTTTGGTTAAAAAAAATTCCTTACTATCTGATAGTTTAGATCTAATCCAAGATGGTTTCTTTTTAATTGGATTTACTGGGTTTTTAACTTTTTCAGGGTGTCTTGGTTTAATTTTGTCCATCTTGCTTAATTATATAGGTAGTCTCTCCTTCTTTTCCAAATAAAAATTTGTCTCGTATTAAAATTTCAATAAAATCAAGGTCTATATTTTCAGTTAATAAGGAATTTTTATGCTCTAATTCTTGAATTTTGAATTTCAAATCTGTTTGTTTTATCTTAAGTTCTTTATATATATCTTTTTTTTTTAAATATGAAATAAGACCTCTGTCTCCACCTAAAAGATTAAAAAAAAAGTAAATAAATAAAAAAGTTATAATTAAAATAAAGTAATTTTTTTTTATTTTATCAAACATTAATTAACACTATGCATTTTAGATTTTTTTCCAAGTTCATGTTCAATTCTTAACAATTGGTTGTATTTTGACACTCTCTCTGATCTAGCTAATGAACCGGTTTTAATCTGATTAGAATCAGTTCCCACAGCAAAATCTGCAATAAATGTATCTTCACTGTCACCAGATCTATGTGAAATTATGGTTTTATAACCAATTAATTTTGCAAATTTTATAACTTCAAGTGTTTCGGTGACAGTACCAATTTGATTTAATTTAATTAATATTGAATTAGCTGAAATATTTAAAAAGCCAATTTTTAATCGTTCTAAATTTGTAACAAACAGATCGTCCCCAACAATTTGTAATTTATTTTTAGTTTTATTTAAAAGCTTTGACCAAGCTGACCAATCATTTTCACCAAATGGGTCCTCAATAGACATAATTTTATATTTTTGTACAAGTCTAAGATAGTTATCTATAGAATTATCTACACTAACGAATTTTTTAGAGTGAATTGAATATTTTTTATTTTTCAGCAACTCATTAGCTGCAACGTCCAAACATATAACTACGTCTTTTCCATTCTTAAAACCTGATAAATTTATAGCTTTTACTATAAGTTTTAGCGCGGTTTCATTATCATTTATCATAGGAGCGAACCCACCTTCGTCTCCTACAGAAGTGGAATGACCCATTTTTTTAATTAAATCTCTTAATTTATTAATAACAATAAAACACATTCTAACACCCTCAGAAAAAGATTTAGCTTTATCTGGTCTTATCATGAACTCTTGGATTCTGAGGCCATTATTTGCGTGTGCGCCTCCATTAATAATATTCATTAAAGGATAAGGTAATTTAAAATTTTTATTTATTAGTAAATTTTTATAAATTGGAATTTTTTTAATTTTAGATGATAATTTTTTGACAGCTATTGAAACTGAAAGTATTGCATTAGCTCCAATTCTTTTCTTTTGTTTGGTGCCATCAAGTCTGATTAATAAATTGTCTATTTTATCTTGTTGATGAATGTTAAAATTTTTTAACTTCTTTGAGATTACTTTATTTATAAATTCAACAGGTTTTAAAACACTTTTTCCAAGATATTTTTTATTTTTTATATCTCTTTTTTCAAAAGCTTCGTAAGTTCCAGTTGATGCTCCAGATGGACAAATTGCTGAGGCACTAATATCTTTAACAAACACTTCTGTTTCTATAGTTGGATTTCCTCTGCTATCAAAAACTTGTCTAGCAATAACTTTAGAAATTTTAGACATTTCTTTTCTTTGTTAGATTATCTATTTCTACAATCTGATTTATGAGATTATCTAATTTATTTAATGGAACCATATTTGGTCCATCAGAAGGAGCATTATCAGGATCTTGATGCGTTTCTATAAAAATTGCAGCAACACCCACTGCAACAGCTGCTCTAGATAAATGTTCAACAAATTCTCTTTGTCCACCACTTTTATCTCCTTGGCCACCAGGTTGCTGAACTGAATGGGTTGCATCAAAAACAATTGGATAACCATTTTTTGCCATTATAGGTATTGACCTCATATCTGTTACTAAAGTGTTATATCCAAAACTAGCACCTCTCTCTGTTACAAGAATATTATTATTTCCAGAGTCAGATATTTTTTTTGTTACATTTACCATATCCCATGGAGCTAAAAACTGACCCTTTTTGACATTAATAATTTTTTTTGTTTTTGCAGCAGCAACTAATAGATCTGTTTGTCGACATAAAAAGGCTGGAATTTGTAAAACATCTATATGTGGTGCAACAATTGAGCATTGCTCCTCATTATGTATATCGGTAAGGACAGGAACTTTTATTTGATTTTTTATTTTATCAAAAACTGGTAAGGATTTTTCTAATCCAGCTCCTCTTTTACTTTTAAGACTTGTTCGATTAGCTTTATCAAATGAGGTTTTATAAATAAAACCAATGTCATATTTATCAGTAATATTTTTAATTTCCCCTGCCATATCTAAGGCATGTTGCTCAGTTTCTAGTTGGCAAGGACCTGCTATTAAACAAATTTTATTTGAGTTAGAAATATTTAAATCCTGACATTTAACAATTCTATTTTCCATGGTAATTTTTTGAAGCTCTTATAAATGATTTAAATAATGGATGTGGTGATAATGGTCTTGATTTAAACTCAGGATGAAATTGAACACCAATAAACCAAGGATGATTTTTTAATTCAATTATTTCAGGTAATTTGTTATCTGGAGACATGCCCGAAAATATTAATCCTTTTTTTTCAAATTTTGATCTTTGGTTATTATTAACTTCATACCTATGTCTGTGTCTTTCTTTTATTTCATTTAATTTATAAATCTTTTTTATGGCAGAATTATTTTTTAATTTAGCTGTATAAAGACCTAATCTCATTGTCCCACCTAAGTTTATTTCTGTGCCCTTAAAAACTTTTCCATTTCTGTTCCATTCATGGATTAATCCAATAACAGGATAGCATTTTTTATCAAGCTCTGTAGAACCTGCATTTTTTATATTTAATTTGTTTCTGGCGAATTCTATGATTGCCATTTGCATTCCAAAACAAATGCCAAAAAAGGGTATTTTTTTTTCTCTTGCATATTTAATTGCTGCAATCTTTCCTTCTGTTCCTCTTTTACCAAATCCACCTGGTATTAATATTCCAGAAACACTCTTAAGTTTTTTGCTTATTTCATTTTTTTTTAGTTTATCAGATTCAATTCTTACCAAATTAACTTTTACATTATTTGCTATACCGCCGTGTGTTAATGCTTCATCTAAAGATTTATATGCATCTTTTAAGTTTACATATTTACCTATTATTCCAATGTTAATTACTTTGTTATTTTTTAGAACAGTTGCAGTAATATTTTTCCATGGATTTAAATTGGGTTTCCTTTTTGATTTTATTTTAAAATATTTTAAAACTTGTTTATCTAATTTTTGGTTATAAAAACTAATTGGTGCCTCATAAATTGTCCTAACATCAACAGTCTCGATAACATTTTGAATATCTACATTACAAAATAAAGATATTTTTTTTCTTTGTTCTAAAGGTATATGCTGCTCTGATCTACATATAACAATATCTGGCTGTATACCGATACTTCTTAATTCTTTTACACTATGTTGTGTAGGTTTTGTTTTTATCTCATCAGAAGATTTCATAAATGGTACTAAAGTTAAATGAACAAATAATGTTCTTGACCTTCCATGATCGTTTGAGAATTGTCTTATAGCTTCTAGAAACGGTAAGCTTTCTATGTCACCAACAGTTCCACCAATTTCACAAATTACAAAATCTTCATTACTAATGTCTTTGCTAATAAATTTTTTTATTCTATCTGTTATGTGTGGAATGACTTGAACTGTCTTTCCTAGATAACCCCCTTGTCTCTCTTTTTTAATTACATCACTATAAATTTTACCTGTAGTAATATTATCCGATTGTTTTGATGAAATATTTGTAAATCTTTCGTAATGTCCTAAATCTAAGTCAGTTTCTGCACCATCATCAGTAACAAATACCTCTCCATGTTGAAAAGGACTCATTGTTCCTGGATCAACATTTAAATATGGATCCATTTTACGTATTCTAACTTTATAACCTTGTGACTTTAATAAATATGCAAGTGATGCTGAAGATAATCCTTTTCCAAGTGATGATACCACGCCGCCAGTGACAAAGATATATCGCGCCATGGAAGTATCTTATAGACCTAAAACTTAAAAATTCAAAGTATTAATTATTGCTATCTGGAACCTTTGGTGCATCATCAGTTTCCTCTATTTTATCTAAAACTGATGTTGTGGGAGTTAATTCACCTCTTGAAAGAATCGTTAAACATAGACTACATATTATAAATAAAGTAGCAATTATTGCTGTAGCTTTAGTTAAAAAATTTCCTGCAGATCTTGAAAGCATAAAGTTATCTTGGGACACCCCAATACCTAATGCGCCACCCTCAGATTTTTGAAATAAAACTAAAACAACTAGAATAGCTGCAAGAATAATATTAATTATTAAAAGTATATTTTCCACGAGGTCTAATTAGTTGATTTTTTAATTATATCAATAAAATTTTTTGCTCTCAAAGAAGCGCTTCCTATTAAAAAACCTTTTAAATCATTAATTTTTTTTAACTCAGATGCATTTTTAGAATTAACAGATCCTCCATAGATAATTTTGTGTTTTTGATTTTTTTTTAATTTGCTAATTATATTATTTATTTCTCTAAAGTTTTTTCTTAACTCAGATGATTTTGGTATTTTTCCAGTTCCGATTGCCCATCTAGGTTCATAAGCAAAAATAATATTATTAATTTTTTTTATATTCTTTAATGCAATAGTTATTTGTCTTTTAAGTACTGAGAAAGTTTTATTATTTTTTTTTTCTTTGTATGTTTCCCCAATACAAAGAATTACTTTTAATTTTTCTTTAAGTGCTGAATGAATTTTTTTATTTATTAGTATATCATTTTCCTGATTTCTGATTTCAGAATGACCAACAATTACATACTCGCCTCCTGCTGACTTAATTAATTTAGAATTTACAGATCCTGTAAATGCTCCATAATCATTTAATTGAGAAAGGTTCTGAGCACCTACTTTAATTTTAGAGTTTTTTACTTTATTTTTAACTAATGAAATTAGGGTAAATGGTGGACAGTAAATTATTTGATTTTTTTTATTTTTTGATTGTTTTAAAAATTTTATGGTTTTATTAATGCCAGAGATGTGACTTTTTTCTCCATTCATCTTCCAATTAGCTATAAAGATCATATTATTATTTGTCATCTTAGATAATTTAATTTATAGGTTTGTTTTTTATAATCAATATATAAAGAATTACTCATGTTGGGAAAATTAAGAGGTTTTACAAATAGTAAATTGGCGGGTGTCCTCGTTGCTATAATAATTGTCCCTTTTGTTTTTTGGGGAATGGGAAGTGTCTTTAGTGGTGGGAACGCAAATAATATTGCTAAGATAAATAATAATTCAATTTCAACGAAAGACTTTATTGATCATATAAACCGATCAAGAATAAATCCTGATTATATAAAAGAAAATTTAGATAACAATATCCTAGAGAGAATTTTAAGCGACCTTATTTCAAAAGATTTAATGTCAATGGAGTATAAAGATTTAAATGTAAAAGTTTCCGATAGATCATTAAAATTAAATTTACAAAACGACATAAATTTTCTTGATGATGACAAAAATTTTTCAAGATTAAAATATGAAAAATTTCTTTTAGAAAATAATATTATTGCAGCTGAATTTGAAAATAGGCTAAAAAATTCTCAGTTAAGAAAAAGATTATTTGATTATATTGGTGGTGGTATTAAATCACCATATTATTTACAAAATAAGATTTACATAAATGAAAACAAAAAAATAAATATTCGATACTATGATCTTGAATATGCTTACGATAAAAATATTTCAGAGGTTGAAATTAATAAATATATAATCGAAAATGAGGAAAACCTAAAAGAAGCATACATTGATTTTAGTTATGCTAAAGTTGAACCCTCAAATCTAATTGAAATCAACGAATTTAATGAAGATTTTTACAAAAAAATTGATGAAATCGAAAATGATATATTAAATGAAGTGTCTTTAGAAGATATCGCTAAAAAAAATGAAATAACATTGCAAAAAAGAAACAATTTTAAGTTCTTAAATGAGGATGATGTATTTAAAGAAATTTACGAAAATAAAGATAAAAAAGAAATAATTTTAAAAGATAAAGACAATTACTTCTTACTATATCAAGTAACAAAAATAGATAATTTACTACCAAATAAAAATAATACATCCTTCAGAGATAAAGTTAAAAATAGAATTTTATTAAAGAAAAAATTTGATCTTAATAAAAATTTATTTGAAAAAATTCAAAATAAAGATTTCAATGATTCTGACTTTGAAAATCTAGTAAAAAATAAAGAAAATATAAATTCAGGAATAATCAATTCAATTAATGATGATACTTTATTTGATGAGACGTCTTTAAGACTAATTTATGAATTGCCAAATAACAGTTTTGTTATGGTTTCAAATAGAGCTAATAATATATTTTTAGCAAAGATTAATCAGATTAATTATGAAAATTTAAAAAGTACAAATGAAAATATTCAAGAATATTTAACTAAAACAAATATTAATTTGATCGATGATATTTATAGTTCTTATGATAAATCACTTAACACCAAGTATGAAGTTAAAATTTTTAATAACAATATAGATCGAATAAAAGATTATTTTAAATAATGCTTAATATAAGCCTTAAACAATTTAAGATTAATCATAAAAAAAAATTAAATCAAATACTCTATTTATCTTTGGATAGTGATGGTTCTAAAGAAATAGTAAATTTAATAAATAATTTTTTTACTGAGAAAAACGCTTTTGTATTTGAGTCAGTAGAAAAAGGATTTATTAAAGGTAGATATACAATTTTTGGAAAAAATCCTGATAAAATTTGGGAATTTAATAACAATATAAGCAAGATATACTTTGATAACAAAGTGAAAATTTTGAAAGGTAGTGCAAAGAAAAATATAGAAAATGTTATTGAAAGTTTTAAATTTAAAATTCCTAGAGAATTACCCTCAATTAGCTCCATAATATCAGGATACTTTTCATATGACATTATTAGATATCTAGAAAATATTCCTAATAAAAATAAAGACGATTTAAAATTACCTGATGCTAGAATTATCAGACCAAGAGAACTAATAATACATGATAATATTAAAAAGAAATTATATTTTATAATTAATGTTTTTTGTGATGAAAAAATAAATAATTATAAAATAAGGTATGAAAAAATAATTAATCAAATTGAGAATTTAATTTTTTTATCTAATTATAATAATTTGTATCTAAATAAAATTAATAAAAAAATTAAAACTAAAGTAAAATCAAATATTTCTAAACAAAAGTTTTTATCAAATGTAAAGAAGGCTAAAAAATACATTAAAATTGGAGACATATTTCAGGTAGTTCTAAGTCAAAGATTTGAAACCGAATTAAGTAAAAACCCGATAGAAATTTATAAAAAATTAAGGAAAACAAATCCTTCACCTTTTATGTATTTTTTTAATTTTAAAGATTTTCAGATTATTGGTGCTAGCCCAGAAATACTTGTTAGGTTAAGAAATAATAAAGTCACGATTAGACCGATTGCTGGAACAAGACCAAGGGGGAAAAATAAAAAGCAAGATTTATTTTTTGAAAAAGATTTATTGAATGACAAAAAAGAGCTGTCCGAACATTTAATGCTTCTTGATTTAGGAAGAAACGATACTGGAAAAGTATCAAAGATTAATACTGTAAAAGTGACTGAAAGTTTTTCAATAGAAAGATACTCTCATGTTATGCATATTGTATCAAATGTTGAAGGGGAATTTAATAATAAATACTCAAAATTTGAAACTATGTTGTCTGGATTTCCAGCAGGAACAGTATCTGGGGCTCCAAAAATTAGAGCAATGGAGATAATAGATGAGCTAGAGACAACTAAAAGAAAAGTTTATGCTGGTGGAATTGGATATTTTTCAGCAAATGGTGAATTTGATACGTGTATTGCACTTAGAACCGCAGTAGCTAAAAATAAGAAATTTTATGTGCAATCTGGTGCTGGAATAGTTGCAGATAGCAAACCACAAAACGAATATCTTGAAACAGTTAATAAAGCAAAGGCTCTATTAAAAGCAATTGAGTAATTATGAAAATAATTTTAATTGATAACTATGATAGTTTTACATTTAATTTGTATCATTACATATCTAAGTTTTGTCAAAATGTAGATGTAGTAAGAAATGATAAAATTAATACAAAAGAAATATTAAAGAAAAAATATAATAAAATTGTGATATCACCTGGTCCAGGTAATCCTGATCAAGCTGGAAACTGTCTATCTATAGTAAATGAATTGTATGATAAAATTCCAATACTTGGTGTTTGTTTAGGTCATCAAATTATAGGTCAAATATTTGGATCTAAAATTATTCAAGCAAAAGAATTGGTTCATGGAAAAACAAGTAAAATCATTTCAAAGAATATGGGGATTTTAAAAGGAATACCAAAAATATTTGAGGCAACTAGATACCATAGTTTAATAATCGATAGAAAAACACTCTCTAAAGATTTAGAAATTACAGCCATGACTTTAGATGGAATAATTATGGGTGTTAAACATAGAATTTATGATGTTCATGGAGTACAATTTCATCCTGAGAGTATAAAGACTAAAGATGGTTTAAAAATTTTAAAAAATTTTATTAAATAAATGGAAAAATATTTAAAAAAACTTGAATTAAGTGAAAATTTAACATTACAGGAAAGTATTGGAGCTTTTGAAATTTTGATGAATGGAAAAGCTAATGATAATGAAATTTATAATTTTTTAACTCTGCTCTCTAAAAAGGGTGAAGTTTCAACAGAAATAGCAGGTGGCGTTTCAGTGCTTAGAAATAAAGCGAAAAAAGTTAATGTAGATGACTGCATAGATACATGTGGAACAGGTGGTGATGGTAAGGATACACTAAACATATCCACTGCTTCAGCATTATTACTTTCAAGTATGGGCATTAAAGTAGCCAAACATGGTAATAAAGCAGTTTCATCAAAATGTGGATCTGCGGATGTTTTGGAAGCTTTAAATATAAATATCAACTTGGAGCCTAAAGATATTGAAAATCAAATTAAAAATAATCATTTTGGATTTATGTTTGCTCCAAATTATCACAGCGCAATGAAATACGTTGGCCCAACCAGAAAAAAAATCGGGAAGAGAACAATCTTTAATATGATTGGTCCTTTGAGTAGTCCAGCAAATGTTGAAAAACAAGTTGTAGGAGTATTTGATAAAAAACTTTTAGATATATTTGCTGATGCCTTGAAAGACTTAAATATAAAATTTGCTTGGATTGTTAATAGCAATGATGGATTAGATGAAATATCACCATATGATAAAACGATCGTTAAGCAATTAAGAAATGGAGAAATTAATGAAATGATTATTGATCCTAAAAAATTAAAAGTAAATGCTGAAGGTTTCGATAAAATAGTTGGAAATGACGCAAAATTTAATTCACAAAAAATTATAGATATATTTAAAGGCACTGATGATGACTTTTCTAAAGCAGTATCATTAAATGCTGCAGCTGGTTTAATAATATCCGAAAGAGAAGATAATTTTAAACATGCTTATGAAAAAGCAAGAGATCATTTGTTATCAGGAAAAACATATTTACATTTAGAAAAATTAAGAAATGCCTGAAAATATATTAGAGAAAATAATTAATAAAAAAAGAAATAAAATTCAAATTTTAAAAAAAGATGTATCAATAAGTTCACTTAAAGATAAAATTTCAAAACTAAAGAATTATGTAAATTTTAAAGAAAAAATACTAAATAATATAAATCATGACAAAATTTCTATTATTGCAGAGATTAAAAAAGCCAGTCCATCAGCCGGTATTATTATTGAAAATTATAATCCTGTAGAAATTGCCAATATATATTTAAAAAATAATGCTACCTGCTTATCAGTTTTAACTGAAGAAGATTTTTTTTTAGGAAACTTAATTCATATTAGTAAAATTAAACAAAAAATAAATTTACCTATTTTATGTAAAGATTTTTTTGTTGATAAATTTCAAGTAAATCTTTCTCGGAGTTATGGTGCTGATGCTATTTTAATAATTTTAGCAGGCGTAGATGAAAGAACTGCAGATGAGTTGTATGAAGAAGCTGAAAAACTTAATATGTCAGTTATTGTTGAGGTTCACACTGTTGAAGAGGCCAAAAAATCATTAAAATACAAAGATGCATTAATAGGAATAAACAATAGAAATTTAAAAACACTTAAAACAGATATAAATACAACTTATGATATTCATAATATTTTGATAAATCACGATGGACCATTAATTTCAGAGAGTGGAATAAAAAACAAAGAAGATGTTTTAAAAATAGCCTCTGAAACTAAAATAAAAACATTTCTTATTGGTGAATCAATTTTAAAAAATTTAGAAAATAATAATATTTTTTCCATTTTATAAAAAAAGTGTTGAATTTATTAGAGTTTTAACTCTTGTTTAATTGAAAGAACTTTTATAGAACATTGATGTACACAGTTTGTTCTATGTTAACTAAAAAACAAAAAAATTTACTTTTATTTATCAACAAAAAGTTGAGATCTAGTGGTGTATCTCCCTCTTATGAAGAAATGAAGGAGTCACTTAATTTAAAGTCAAAATCTGGAATTCACAGATTAATTAGTGCCTTAGAGGAAAGAGGATTTATTAAAAGATTGGCTCACAAAGCAAGAGCTTTGGAAGTTATTAAATTGCCTGAAACAGCTTCAGCAAATGATATTTATAACAGTTTTTCACCAAGTATAATTAAAGGTGGACTTGATGAAAGTTCAAATCCAAATAATTCAGATGAAAACGAAATACCTGTATTAGGTAAAATTGCTGCTGGTACACCTGTTGAAGCAATTCAAAACGAGGTTTCTAGAATACCTTTGCCTTCCAATATTGAGAAAAATGGAGAATTTTTCGGACTAAAAGTGCAAGGAGATTCAATGATTGAGGCTGGAATAAATGATGGTGATACAGTAATTGTGAAAAAAGCTGACACAGCAGAAAATGGAAAAATAGTAGTCGCTTTAATTGACGATCATGAGGCAATGCTAAAAAGAATAAGAAGAAAAGGTAAGACCGTAGCTTTGGAAAGCGCTAATAGAAATTACGAAACTAAAATATTTGGTCCTGATAGAGTCAAAGTTCAAGGAATTCTGGTATCTTTATATAGAAACTTTTCCTAAAATAGTCTAAATAAATCTAATGAAAACTGTGGCAACTAGATTTGCTCCGTCACCAACGGGACCCTTACACATTGGAGGAGTAAGAACAGCGTTATTCAATTGGCTTTATTCAAAAAATAAAGGTGGTAAATTTTATCTAAGAATAGAGGATACGGATAAAGAAAGGTCTAAAGACGAATTCAAGAATCAAATAATTAATTCCTTAAAATGGATAGGAATTTATTACGAAGATAATGTATATATTCAATCAGATAAAATAGATGATCATATAAATGTAGCTAATGAATTATTAAAAAAAGGTTTAGCTTATAAATGTTATTGTTCTAGTGAAGAAATTGAAGAGCAGAAAAAAAGGGCAAAACAAAAAAAAATACCATATATTTATAATAGAAAATGGAGAGATAAGAGCGAAACTGATGCTCCAAAAGATATTGAACCTGTAATCAGATTCAAAAGTAAAGTCGAGGGAAAATCTATCTTAAAAGATTTGGTCCAAGGAAAGATAGAAATTGAAAATAATACTATAGAAGACTTTGTTATATTAAGATCAGATGGATCACCAACATATAATTTATCAGCATCAGTAGATGATCATTTAATGGGAATGACACATATAATTAGAGGTGATGATCATAAAATAAATACATTCAAACAAATACAAATTTATAATGCTCTGAATTGGAAAGTGCCATCTTTTGCTCACATACCGCTAATTCATACTATCGAGGGAAAAAAACTATCAAAAAGAGATAATGCGTCAACATTAGATGATTATTCAAAAATTGGAATAATGCCTAATGCTCTTAGAAACTATCTTTTGAGATTAGGATGGTCATACAAAGATAAGGAAATTTTTAATTTAGACGAAAGTATAAAATACTTCAATATGGAAGGAATTGGGAAATCACCCTCAAAATTAGATATTAGCAGAATTTATTCAATGAATGAGTATTATATAAAAAATATTAATGAAAATGATCTATTTAATTTTTTAATAAATTATTGTGAGACTTTTCAAGAAAATATACCTGATTTAGCACAGAAAAAAATTAAAAAATCATTACATTTTTTAAAAAATAAAGCAAAAACTTTGGAAGATATTTACAAAAATTCAAAGTTTTTAATAAATGACAACGTTAAAATAGAAAGAGATGATAAAAAACTTTTAGACGAAACAGCTATTAAAATTATTAAATTATTTAGTGATGATACTAATAAACTGTCAAATTTTACTAGAGAAAATCTAGAACCAATAATTAATAACCTAATAAAAAAAAATAATACAAATTTTAAAGGTGTTGGACAACCACTAAGAATATGCCTTACAGGATCAAGGTTTGGACCAGGTATATATGATATATTATGTGCACTTGGTAAAAAGGAAGTGTCAAAAAGATTATCTCAAATAGGATAACAAAACATTCGAAGCTTCATTGCTTGATGATGTTTTCGATCTTAATTCATTAATAGTTTTATCAACTTGTTTTAATTGTTCATTTATAAGCTCAGGTTTTTTTAATAAATAATTAACGGTTTTATATATTTCGTATGAGTTACATTCTTTTTGTAATAGTTCAGGGATAATTTCTTTATCGTTAATAATATTTATCATATTTGCAAATTTTATTTTTAAAAATAATTTAGCTAAAAAAAAATTAAGAAAATTCATTTTATAAATTATTATTGATGGTACACCATATTTACAAACTTCGAGTGAAACTGTTCCAGATTTAACAATTGCAAAAATAGATTTTTTAATAGTAGCAATTTTTATATTTTCATTTGTAATAATATCAATATTTTCTATATTATTTTTTTTAATAATTTGAGATAAATATTCTTTAGAACTTTCGGTAGCATGAAAAATATAATTATAATTATTTTTTCCTTCGTTCATTTTTTTTATAAAATTAATAAGTATAGGTACATGTAATTTCAATTCAGACAATCTACTTCCAGGAAATATAGAAATAATTTTTCCCTTTAAAAATTCATTAATTTCAATCTTTTGATGACTTGTATTATCTAATATTGGATGACCAACAAACGTATTTTTTAGTTTTTCTTTATCGAAATATTTCTTTTCAAAATCAAATAATAAAAGAATGTGATCTATGAAACGTTTCATTTTTTTTACCCTTCCCTCTCGCCATGCCCAAACTTTAGGCGCAATAAAATGAATCGTTTTGATGTCTGGTTTTTTTAATTTAATGATTTTTGAAACACGAAGAGTAAAATCAGGACTATCAACACTAAATAAAATATCAGGGCTGAAATCTATAATTTTTTTTACCGTCTCATTTATTTTACTTTTTATCTTAAAAATATTTAATAATATGTCTGTAAAAGCTATATAAGTAACATCTTTTTGATCATATATTGACTTAATACCTATAGAATTTAAATGTTGCCCCCCAACAGACAAAAATTCGATATTTATATCAGATTTTTTTAATTCTTTAATAACTTCAGCAGCTAATTTATCGCCAGATGGTTCTCCTGTTAAAATAAAAATCTTTTTCATTTAGCCATCACAAAAATATTATTTTTATTAGCGAATTGAAGTCCTTTGTGTTTATCTAAAAATATATTTTGATCTGCTTTGACTACAATCCCCTTAATATTTGCTTTTTTACAATCTTTTAGTGTATCCAAACCAAAAGTAGGCAAATCAACACGCAAGTCTTGCTTTGATTTTGGCATTTTTATTAAGAGTTTATTCTTGAGATTATTGTTTCTTATCGATTTTAACATATCCTTTGTACCTTTTCTTTTTTCAATAGAAATAATCTTCTGGTTATTGATTACCAATGCTTGAACATGATTAAATGAATTTGATCTATTTAAAATTTCAATACCTTTTTTAATTATTAATTTATCAGTCATACTAGGTTTCAATTTTGTATAACATCCTTTGCTCAGTGTTAATTCTGGATTAAATGTGTTTAATTTAATAACTTTTATTTTATTTTCTGATAAAATTTTAATCAATTCTTTTAATATAGCTGCATCTCCTAATTTAGATGCCTTTATAATTCTAGGGATATAGTAAAAACCTTTGAGATCTAATTTTAAACTAGAAATTTTAGGTTTAATAATATTTCCTGCAAATAAAACTTTTTTACATTTTTTTGATTTAATTAATTCTAAAATTTTACCAAATTTTCCAATATTAATAAAATAACTATTTCTATCTTTTTTGAATTTATTATTTTTTGATAAATCTATAATGAAATATTTAATTTTTTTTTTTTTTAAACTTTTCAAAATTTCTAATGGTAATTTTTTCTCCCCTAAGAATAATCCAATCATTTAATATTTTCTGGAAGAGATATTGGTCTTTTTTTATCTGAATTTATAAATTCAATTATGATTTTAACATATTTATTTTCTTTTATCTCAAAATTTAAATTATCGATATTAGATCTAATATTTTGATTAGAGAAAACTATATCGTAGAATTTTTGTAATATTTTAATGTCCTGATTCAAAATTTTTGCTCTTCTGAGTCCTATAAGATTTAGACCGACTAAATTATTTCTATTTCCTAACGACAAACCATATGGAATTACATCACTTAAAACACCAGTCATTCCACCTATCATTGCTAAAGTACCAATTCTAGAAAATTGGTGTATAGCGCAACTACCTCCTATTATTGCATTATTTTCTATAGTAACATGACCACCAACCTGAACATTATTTGCTAAAACTATATTATCTCCTAGATTACAATCATGTGCTACATGACAATAAACCATCAATAAATTATTATTACCTAATTTAGTAATTGTGCCTCCTTGAGATGTGCCTGGATTAATGTTCACATATTCTCTAAGTTTATTATTATCACCAATAATTATTGAATTTTTTTCACCTTCATATTTTAAATCTTGTGGAGGTGTTCCAATTGACACAAAAGGGAAAATCTCATTATTTTTTCCAATTTTTGTATTACCTTTAATATTTATATGGGAATGTAATTTTGTATTTGATCCTAATTCAACACCTGGGCCTATTATACAATAAGGACCAATTACAACATCATTAGAAATTTTGGCATTTGAGTCTATTATTGATGATGGATGTATCACTCTTAATTAATAACAAATTATTTTCTAAATTCTTATCAAGAATTGCTACTAATTATTTCTTTCTATCAACGATGGTTGCGGCCCATTGAGCGTCAGCCATTTTTTTTCCATCAACTATAGCTTCCCCTTTATATTTCCATACTCTTCCATGAGATCTTATAGCCTCAATATTTAATTCTAATCTACAATCAGGTATTACAGGATTTCTAAATCGCGCTTTATCAACAGTCATTAAAAAAACTAATTTATTTTCGTAGGTTTTTTTATCAATTCCTGCAGCAGTAAGAGCTGCTGCAGCTTGTCCAAATGCTTCAACAATTAATACACCTGGCATAACAGGTTCGCCAGGGAAATGACCTTGTACAAAAAAACTATTTTTTTTAACGTTTACTATTGCTGTAGCTGATTTAAGTTTTTTTATATTTATTAATTCATCTATTAGCAACATAGGTTCTCTATGGGGAAGTAGATCTTTAATCTGATTTTTACTCAAATTATCTGTCATTTATTATCTTTTAAAAATTTTCTTATATCCTTTGCAGGATAACCCATGACTTTAGAATTGTCTGGTATATTCTTTACAACTCCACTGCCACCACCTATTTGAACATTATTTCCAATTTTTAAATGACCAGAAATACCAGCTTGGCCACCTATCATTACATTACTACCAATCTTAGAGCTACCTGCAAATCCAACTTGACCTGTTATTATACAATTCTCTCCAATTTTAACGTTGTGAGCCACATGAACTTGGTTGTCTAAAAAAGTATTTTTTCCAATTACAGTATTTGATAAGGATCCTCTATCTATCGTATTATTACATCCAATTTCCACATTATCCTCAATAACTACCATGCCGATGTGAGGATATCTTAAATTTTTTTTTTTGTCAGGCAAAAAGCCAAATCCTTTTTTTCCTAATATAGCTCCATCTAAAATTCTTACATTATTTCCAATTATTGAATTTTTTATTAATACATTGTTACCAATAGAACATTTTGATCCTATATTAACATTAGACTCAATTATAGTATTATGACCAATGGTAGTATTTATGCCAATATTAACATTCTCTCCTATAAGAACATTGCTACCAAATTTTACATTTTTAAAATTATTTTTATTTGGTTTTTTTACTAAAAAATCGACACTATCGTTTAGTGCCTCGGGGTAAAAAAGTTTGGTTACTATAGAAACTGATTTTAGTACATGTTTGACTGCTATCGGTTTGCAATATTTATTGATTAGTCTGATATATTTTTCGTTTGTAATAACGTATATAGCTTTCGATTTTTTCAAAATATCAGTATATTTAAGACTATTAAAAAATGATATATCATTTTTTGATGCAGTGTCTAAATCGCTAATATTATTAATTTTTATATTTTCCTTAGTTTGTTTTTTTCCCAAGACATTATAAATATCTGATAGATAAATATTTTTTTTTTTTAAAAAAAATTTATTTTTAATTTTCATCTATTAAATTTAATTTTTTTGTTTCTTCATTAAGTAGTAATGTTAAATTATTGGTAATATCTAATATTTTTGCGCCCACAAGTATATTTTTTTTATCTAATACTAAATCAATACCATTTTTTTCTACAAATTCTGTTAAAATTGGATTAAGTATTTGTAATATTTTAGAATTATATTTTTTTTTTTCATTAAGAACTAATTTTCTTTTTTCATTTCTATATATTCTATAATCAGAAATTAATCCTTCTAAATTTTTTAAACTTTTATTGAGCTCATCTTTATTTAATATATTTTTTTTACTCTCAATATCGATTTCTGTTTCTTTTATAGTTTTTTCTTTTTTTATTATCTCAGATTTTATTTTGTCTTGGGTAGTTTTGAATTTTTTTTTATAGAATATTCCAATATCTGAATTTTCAATAATAAATTGCACATCTAAATAAACAACATTATCATTTGCGTAAACATAATTTATTTGAAAAAGAAAAAATATAAAAAAGAATATTGCTTTCATTAAAATGAGGTTCCAATTTGAAATCTAAATTTCTCTGTAATATCGGTATCCGCTTCACTTAGAGGGATTGCATATGAAAAAGTTAAAGGACCAATTGTGCTAAACCAATTTACTGCAATACCAGTAGATGATCTCAATTTACTAGAGTCTAAACTACTATTGTAATCTACTTCCCAAACATTAGCCAAATCAATAAAAAAATTTAAATCGATATTATCTTTTTCGAATAAAATATTTGGTAATGTAGAGCTTAAATTTAAAGCTGTTGCGTAATTTCCTCCAATATACTGTGCACCATCTTTTGGACCAATTTTGCCCGACTCAAAACCTCTTAATAATTTACTTGGTACAAACACTCTTTTTGAAACCCTAACATTATCATCTAATGAATTGATTGCTTTTAAAAATAATTTAGCAGATAAAATTAAATTATCATTTATTGAATGATATGCTGACGATGTAAAGCTATTCTCAACAGATTTATCATCTGAGTATAATGGAAAAGTTTGAGAGAAAAAATTTATATATCCATCTGTAGGATTAAAGTCTTGGTCTAGTTTATTATATTTAATAGTGTATGAAATTAAATTCTCAAAATAATTGCCCTCTTGTCTTCTTAATTGACTTGTTGCTGACGATGATGTTTCAAGATCTTCATAATAATTTGATAATTGAAGATTTATAAACATATTTGTTTTTTGTTCAAATTCAGTTCCAATTACAAATCCTGTTCTACTAGTTTTATATCCACTTGAAGACATAAAATCATTTGAGGAATTTTCTATAGTAGTATTTATTGACTTATCAGAGTTATTATAATTTGGATTTATTACAGAAAACTTTCCCTTAACAGAGTCTTCGGAAAGAGTTACATTGGTATCTAATTTAATACCTAGTCCCAAATAATTCCTTTCTTTTAAACCTGCAGAAACAGAGGTTCCAGATGTTCCAGTTCCAGCACCAGCAAATATTTCACCAGTTGGTTTTTCTTCAACTGTAATATCTATTATTGTAGTTAAATCATTATTTGATGATGTTTTGTAATCAACTGATTTAAATATATTCATAGCTTTAATCTTTTGAATTGACTTATTAAATAATAAATCGTTAAATGGATCTCCTTCATCAACTATTAATTTGTTTCTGACAACTTTTTCATCGGTAATAAAATTTCCAAATATATTTATTCTTTCAACAAAATTTTTTTCAAGATCGTCAAAATTTATTATTATATCAATTTTATTTTCTTGTTTTATTACTTCATTATAACTTGCATTTATAAAAATAAAGTCATTTTCTAAAATAAAATCATTTAAATCGTTAACTAGATTTTCAACAATTTTGTTTGAATATTTCCTACCTTTTAAATCATCAAATTTTTTTTGAAAAATATCTATGTATTCTGCTGGGTAGTTATTATTATTTACAATTTTTAGCTCATCAAAAAAAAATTTGTCACCTGCGTTAATATTAAAAACTAACTCAAATTGATTATCTTCGTTTATTAAGGCTGTTGTTGATTTAACATTAACATTAAAATATCCACGATTTTTATAAAAATTATTAAGTTTAAAGACATCAGTTTTGACACGATTAGAATCTAAAAATTTATTGTTTGATAAAAACTTCCAAAATCTATTTTCTTCTGAAATTATAACATTTCTAAGTGTATTATCTCTAAAAATTTTATTTCCAATAAATCTAATTTTTTTAATTTTAGCTATATCACCTAGTTCAATATCATATATCAAATCCACAGTATTATTATCGTTTCTATTAACAGATGTTTTAAGGTCAGAAAAATAATACCCATTAGATTTTAATATATTTTTTATTAGATTAACTTGATCGTTAATTTTATTTTCAACAAAAGGATATTTTTCTATTTTTAAAGTTAGCTCCTCTAGTTTATCTTTTATCCTATTTTTATTGACACCATTTATTTTAACAGATTGTATAATCGGATTTTCAATTACATTAATATTTACTGTTCCATTATTAATAGTAATGTTAACATCCTTAAAATAATCAGTGTAATAAAGTTCTTTTAGGGCAATATTTAAATTCTCGGACGTTAAACTTTCTCCAATATTAAGATTGGAAAACATTATAACAGTCTCATCTGAAACTCTTTCATTACCATTAATTTTAATTTTTTTAATTTCATCTGCAGTAGATAAAGATGGAATAAAAAAAGAAACAAATAGAAATAGTAAAATTTTAATAAAGGATAATTTAATTGTCATATAATTTTATTTTTTTTTCTAAATAAATTTCAGTTTTATTTATCATTTTTTTTATATCATAAATATTTTTCGGTTTTAATTTATAAAATTTATTAAAATAGGGCGATTTAATTAATCCTAAAAGATTTTTTTGTATTGATATATAATTAATCTGTTTGTTTAGATATTTCTTAACTAAAATATCATTAAGTGTAATAAGTATAGTTTCAAAATATGATACTTTATTGGGTATAAAAGATAAAATTTCTAAAAGAGGAAATTTTTTTTTATTAGGAGCTATAAATTTTAAATTATTCAAATTTGTTAAATTTTTACTTATTATGTTTTTTTCTTTTAAGTTTAAAACATCTAAAGCATTTAAAATTGGGATTTTCATATTTGTTTCATGAGCTAAAAATTTAATCAAACCACCGTTATAGAAAATAATTGCATGAACAAATGATGAAGGGTGAATTAAAATAGATATTTTTTTTTTTTTTAAATTAAAGATTTTTATTGCTTCAATATATTCAAATATTTTATTCATCATATTAGATGAATCAATTGATATTTTTTTACCCATTTTCCAATTTGGATGTTTGAGAGCAATTTCAGGTTCAACGTTTATAATTTTTTTTTTTAATTTATAAAGAAAAGGACCACCAGACGCAGTTAGAATTATTTTATTTATGTTTGAATAATTGTCATTATGTATAAGTTTCCAAATTGAAAAATGTTCAGAGTCAATTGGTATAAATTTAGTCTTGTTTATTTTTAGTTTTTTTTGGATTAAGTGCCATCCACAAATAATAGATTCCTTATTTGCTATTAATATTTTTTCTGTATAAGGAATAATATTAAGTGTGGGCTCTAATCCCTCTATGCCAGAAATAGAATTAATACAATAATTTATTTTCTTTTTAAAAATTTTTTTTATATTTTTTAATCCTAAATGCAGTCTAATTTTTTTTGCATTAAACAAATTTTGATATTTATCGAATTGATTTTTATCCTCTACAATTACATCTCTTACATTGTGCATGATTGCTTGTTGTAGACATTTTTTTAAATTTTTTTTTGTTGTTAATAACATTATTTTAAAATTTTGATTTTCAATTGCTTTAAGAGTAGAAGATCCAACAGAACCAGTTGAGCCAAGTAATGCTAAAGATTTTTTCATTAATTAATAATTATCAAGCCAAAAGGAATAGCAAATATTATACCATCTAATCTATCTAGTAATCCACCATGTCCAGGTAATAATTTTCCAGTGTCTTTAATTTTTGCTTTACGTTTGAGAAAAGAAATGAATAAATCTCCAAGTTGCGAAATTGATGAGACCATTATAATAATTAATATCATTTCTTTAAAATTGAAAAAATCATTAAAAATGATTATTACTCCAGATATTGATGCAATATACGAGCCTATCATTCCAGAATATGTTTTATTAGGACTGATCTTTGTTATTTTTTTTCCTTTAAAAATTTTTCCGAAAAAATATCCTCCGGTATCAGTAAAAATACAAATTGTAATTAAAAAATATAAAATTATTTTTTGATCACCATTATTTGATAAAAAAATTTGATATATTATAAGTGAAAAATATGATGTATAGATTATTGAAATTAGAAAAGTAAAATATAAGTAAATTTTCTTTTTTGATAAAATTCTACTTAAAAGTAAATAAAATTCACAGCTAATTAAATATAAAATTAGTATTATGAGAAAAGACGTTAAATATATATTAAAAATTGCTAATAATAATATTATTAACATAAACAATGAAGTTAAAATACGGTTAATCAAATTTATCATTTAACCCGCCAAAGTTCCTTTTAATTTTTTTATAATTATTAATTATTTGATAAAAATCATTTTTTGTAAACTCTGGCCACATTTTTTTTACAAAAAAAATTTCTGTGTATATTAATTGCCAAATTAAAAAGTTGCTAATACGTTTTGTGTTTCCAGTTCTAATTAAAATATCTGGTTCTGGTATATCACCGGTATATAAAAAATTTGAAATATTTTTTTCGTTTATTTTTAAAGATTTTTTATTTATAATTTTTATTGAATTAATTATTTCTTGTCTTGATCCATAATTTAAAGCCATATTAATCTGAATTTTTTGATTTTGTTTAGTTATTTGTTCAATATTTTTAATTTTCGCTTTTAAAATTTTAGGAAATGATTTTATGTTTCCGATTACCTTAATTTTAATGTCCTTTTTTATTAAGTTATTTACCTCATTATCAATGTAATTATTCAACAGCTTAAAAAGATAATTTATCTCTTTAGCAGGCCTTTTCCAATTCTCAGTTGAGAAAATAAATAAAGTTAAATATTTTATATTTTTTTTAATTGCTGCATTAATTATACCACCAACAGTAATTAATCCTTTTTTATGACCGAAATTTCTAGATTTTTTTTTTTTTATTCCCCATCTACCATTGCCATCCATAATAATGGCTATGTGTTTTGGAATAATCATATTGTCATTATTTCTTTTTCTTTCAAAGCTACTTTTTCATCTATAACTTTAACATTATTATCGGTATAATCTTGAATTAATTTTTCATTTTTCTTTTCATCATCTTCTGAAATTTCTTTAGATTTTAATAATTTTTTTAACTCATCATTTGCTTCTCTTCTAATATTTCTAATTGAAACCTTGCATTTCTCACCCATAGATTTTACTACTTTTTTCATTTCAATTCTTCTCTCTTCACTTAAATCTGGAACTGGAAGCCTCATTAATTGTCCATCAACCTGTGGATTTAGTCCTAGTTCAGATTTTTTAATTGCTGAGTCAATCAAAGTTACATTATTTAAATCCCAGACTTGAATATTTATTGTTCTCGGCTCAGGAGTTGTAATTGTACCAAGCTGGTTGATTGGCATCTTTTGTCCATATACGTCAACTTTTACCAAGTCTAGCATACTAGCATTTGCTCTCCCTGTTCTTAGTGAATTTAGTTCTTTATTAAAAACTTCAATTGTTTTCAACATTTTTAATTTATAAGAATTATCATCAAACATTATTCCCCGATTTTGATCCTTACAAATTCTTTTATACTTAAATTAGGAATGTTCATTTCTGATAAAACATCTTTTACCTTTTTTTTTGGTTCCATAACCCAATCTTGTGACATTAAACTATTCTCTTCTTTGAATTTCATAATTTTTCCTATACTAATTTTTTTTGTAATTTCAGGTGGTTTATCAGAGTTTTCTAATTCTTGGTTTATCAATTCCTGCTCTTTATCAATAATTTCTTTTTGAATTTCGTTAGCATTTAGAGCTAGTGGATTTGATGCAGCAATGTGCATTGATAATTGCTTACCTAATATATCAACTTCTTGACTTTTAGTATTTGATTCTATGGATACGACAACTCCAAGTTTAGAAACATTATCTTTAATAACTGAATGTTGATATATATAATTTTTAGAATTTGGATTTTCGATCGTTCTGGTTTTACCAATTGTTATTTTTTCACCAATTTTTGCTATTAAATTAACTAAATTATCTTTTACAGATTTACCATTTTTCATTTTTGAATTATTTAATTTTTCTATGTTGGATGAACATAAATTATTAATTTCACTTAGTTCTTTAACAAAAATTATAAAATCGTCGTTTTTTGCAACAAAATCAGTTTCGCAGTTTATTTCTATCAAAGAGGTTTTTGTGGAGTCTCCACTAACTGCTATTACACCCTCATTTGCATTTCTTGACATTTTTTTTGACGCTTTAGCAATACCTTTTACTCTTAAAATTTCAGCAGCTTTTTCTAAATCTCCATTTGCCTCTTTTAATGCTATGTTGCAATCTTTAAAACCAGCACCTGTTGAGAGTCTTAATTTTTTAACATTTTCTATGTCACTCATGATATCTGGATATAAATTTAATTTATTTTTTTTTCTAAATTATTTTGATCTATTAAAATATTTTTTTCTTTTTTATTCTCGATAGCTGATAATTCTTGAGTATTGTTATTTTTTAAATCTTTATTTGCATTTTCAATTGTTTCTTTTATTAAATTACAATAGAGGTCTATAGATCTCCTAGCATCATCATTGCCTGGTATTGGAAAATCAATACCATCAGGATCTGAATTAGTATCAAGAATTGCAATTATTGGTATTCCAAGCTTCACTGACTCTTTTATAGCTAGTGACTCATAATTTGTATCAATAATAAATACTAAGTCAGGTATTTTTTTCATTTCCATAATGCCGCCCAATGATCTTTGTAGTTTATCTCTTTGACCACTCATTTTAAGCAACTCTTTTTTTGTAAAACCTCTATTTTCAGATGACAAGTCATTATTTATCTTGTTTAATTTTTTTATAGAGTTTGAAATAGTTCCCCAGTTTGTTAACATACCGCCCAACCATCTATAATTTACAAAATATTGATCAGTGTCTTTAGCGAGTTGAGCAATTGCTTCTGAAGCTTGTTTTTTGGTTGATATAAATAATATTTTACCACCAGAAGAAATGGTACTATGAACTTTCTCTAGCGCTAAATTTGTCAATTCTAGTGTTTGTGTCAGATCAATGATGTGAATAGAATCTCTTTTTCCAAAAATATATTTTTTCATTTTTGGGTTCCATCTCAAAGTTTTATGTCCAAGATGAACTCCTGCTTCAAGAAATTGTTCAATAGATAATTTTGGTATTTTCATAATTCTTCCCGGTTAAGCCACCACAATCATTGCCCTTTTGGGACCGGAGGTATTTAACCACTAATTGTGTGCGTGTTAATTTTTTGTGTTAATACAATTAATATTAAAAAAAACAACCTTTTTTTTAATCAATTAATACATTTTCCATTAAATTTAGAGAATTTAGTGTTTGATTATTTATATTTCTTCTAAATTTTAAATAAAATGTATATTTTTTGTCATTTTTATCTAAAAGAACTTTTACTTCTGTGCCATTATCTATAATTGGAAAATCTTTGATCTTTTCAAGTTCTTTTAAATTATTAAACTTAAAAGTAATATTTTTAATTGGCTTATTAATTAATTCTTTTAAGGAAATCATTTTTTTAACATTAATCCTTTTTTGAGTTTTGCTTTCATCTGAATAATTTTTCATCAAAGTGATCATAATTGAATTTCCCACTTTTAATATGTCTCTATTAATTTCAAAAATTTCAGAAAACAAAAATAATTCAAATACATTTGTTAAATCAGAAAATTTTACTATTCCATAGGAACTCCCTTTCTGAGTTTTCTTCTCTTGTACTTTTAAAACTGTGCAGGCAATATTGGAGCTGATAACATTATTATTTTTTTCAAATTCATCATAATTAGTAATATTATAATGATTAAAAATTGATTTATATTGATTTAATGGGTGATCAGAAATGTAAAAGCCTAATGTTTCAAATTCTTTGGCTAGTTTAGTATCAATATTCCAATCATTAATTTTTTCTAAAAAATTTATCTCATCATTCTCTTCATTGCCAAATAAATCAATTTGATTTAGTGATTTATTTTCAAAAATATTTTTTGATTTAGTTATAATATATGGAATAGAATTATATAAAGATTGTCTATTATCATTTAACTCATCAAAAGCTCCGGCTTGGACTAAACCTTCTAACTGTAATTTATTTATATCTTTGGGATAGATCCTATTTATAAAATTAGATAAATCTTTAAATTCCCCATTTTTTGATCTTTCCTTTATAACATTTGAAATGGCCTCAAAGCCAACATTTTTTATTGCTCCTAAAGCATAATAAAAGTTTTTTCCGTCAGATGAAAAATTTGCAAATGATTTATTTATATTTGGCCTAATTATTGGTATATTTAATCGTTTTAGTTCCTCATAGAACTCACTTAATTTCTTTTGATTTGATAATTCCATAGACATTGAGGCTACAAAAAATTCATGTGGGTAATAAGTTTTAAGAAAAGCTGTTTGGTAGGCTATAACTGCATATGCTGCAGCATGACTTTTGTTAAATCCATACTCAGCAAATGGTTCGATTTTTAAAAATATATCTGCAGCTATATCTTTTTTGATTCCATTTGAAAATGCACCATCAACAAATCTTTGTTTTTGTTTTTCCAATTCCGCTCTCTTTTTTTTTCCCATTGCTCTTCTCAAAATATCTGCTTCACCTGCTGTAAACCCTGAAAGAACTTGAGCAATCTGCATAACTTGTTCTTGGTAAATTATTACTCCATAGGTTGGTTTTAAAATTTCTTCTAATTTTGGGTGAAGGTAGTCTGGATCTCTTTTACCATGCTTACATTCATTATATATTGGTATGTTGCTCATTGGTCCAGGTCTGTATAATGCTACTAATGCAATTATATCCTCCAACCTGTTTGGTTTCATATTAATAAGAGCATCTTTCATTCCAGAACTCTCGAGTTGAAACAATCCTACTGTATTGCCACTTGATAATAATTCATAAACCTTCTGATCTTCATAATTAATTTTTTCAATTTTAAATTCAGGATTATTTTTATTAATTAACTTTTGTGCTTTATCAATAACTGTTAGTGTCTTTAAACCCAAAAAATCAAATTTTATAAGACCTGCATTTTCTGCTGAGTACATGTCAAATTGAGTTGAAGGCAAAAGTAAGTCAGCTGAATTATCTTTGTATAGAGGTACAGTTTCAATTAATTTTTTATCTGCAATAACAACTCCTGCTGCATGAGTCGCAACATTACGGTTTAAACCTTCTAATTTAAGAGATAAATTGACTAAACGATCTATTCTTTTATCTTCTTTTATTAACTTCTGTAATCTTGGTTCAATATTGATACATTCTTGTAAAGACATAGGTCTCGATGGATCAAATGGTATCATTTTACAAATACTATCAATGAACCCATATGGTAAACCTAGAACTCTACCAACGTCTCTAATTACCATTCTTGCCTTAAGTTTACCAAAAGTAATAATATGGGCTACACTATGCTTATATTTTTTAGTTAAATATTCAAAAACTAAATCTCTCTTTTCCTCACAAAAATCTATATCAAAATCAGGCATTGAAATTCTATCTGGATTTAAAAATCTTTCAAAAATAAGATTAAATTTTATTGGGTCAATATCAGTAATTGATAAACACCAAGCAACCAAAGAACCTGCACCAGATCCTCTGCCGGGCCCAACAGGAATTTTATTTAATTTAGCCCATTTAATGTAATCTGAAACAATTAAGAAATAACCAGAATAATTCATTTCTACTATTATTTGTATTTCATGATCTAATCTTTTTTTATATTTTAAGTATTTTTCATCTTTTTCAATATTTGTAGCTATATCAAAAACTAATTTAAATTTATTTTTTAGTCCTTCAAAAGATAATTGTTTCAACATTTCATTTGTATCTTTTTCATGTGATGAAATACTTGGTAAAATGGGTTTAGAAAAATTTGGCTTAAAAGAACATCTAAATGGTAAATTAAAATTATTTTCCAATGCCTCAGGTAAATCTTTAAAAATTTCAATCATCTCTTCTGATGATTTAAAATAATGTTGATTTGTTAATTTAATTCTAGTTGAGTCATTTACATAAGTTTTCTGACCAATGCACATCAATGCATCGTGAGCTTCAAACATATTTTTATCTAAATAATAAACTTCATGAGATGCAATAATTGGTAAGTCTAACTTTTTTGACACTTTTAGATTATAATTTTCAAAATCTTTCTCATTCAAGTCATTATGTCTTTGAATTTCGATGTAAATGTTTTCTTGAAATTTATCTTTTAACTTAATCATTAATTCTTCAAATTCTTTGAATAAACCTTTGTTAAATAGTGAACCAAAAAAGCAATTAATAGAACCGGTTAAAATTATTATACCTTCAGAATAATTTAATAAGTCATCTAATTTACAATGTGGAGTAGTTGTCTCTGAATTATCTAAATAAGATTTTGATGATAGCTTAATGATATTTTTATATCCTTGATTATTTTTAGCTATAAGAGGTATTAAACCTTCAAGCTCTTTATATTTAAATAATATCTGAGTTCCAATAATAGGCTGTGTGCCAACAGATGATAAATTTTCTGAAAACTCTAATGCACCAGATAGATTATAGGTATCTGATAAGCCTAATGATTTAATTTTATTTTTTTTACAAAAATCTTTTAATTGATCAATTTTTACAGCACCTTCGCAAATTGAATACTGAGTATGTATTTTTAATTGATTAAATGTTTTATTAACTGATTTTTTCATTGGTGATGATCATCTTACCACCAATCATTTTAATTTTACAATCTGCCATATTTGCAAAATATCTATTGTGGGTTGCAAAAATTATAATTCTATTTTTTTCTTTTAGATTAAAGAGGATTTTAAATATTTGTTTAGCATTATTAAAATCTAAACTTCCAGTAGGTTCATCAGCTAAAATAATGTTTGGTTCATTAATTATTGCTCTAGCAATTGATATTCTTTGATTTTCACCGCCAGAAAGTTCAGATGGATAATGATTTAATCTTGAGGTTAAATCAAATTTTTTAATCAATTTTTTCGCTAATTCTGTTGATTTTGATTTATTATTAGAAACTAACAAATTTGGCAGTATTACATTTTCGAGCGCTGTAAAATCGGGCAATAAATTTTTGTCTTGATAAATTATACCGATATTTTTTGATCTTACATGATCATTATCGATTGAACTATTTGTATCAATTTTCTTTTTATTAAATTCAATAAAACCTGAAGAAGGGATGTCAATAAATGACAATAAATTTAATAATGTTGATTTACCAGATCCAGAAGGTCCTATAATTGAATATACCTTTCCAGCTTCAAACTTAAAATTTATATTGTTTAGAACTTTAAGAGATTTTTTATCATATTTTTTTGACAAATTATTTAATTTTAAAAAATTATTCATATTTTAAAGTCTGTATTGTATCTAATTTTGCTGCTCTAGAGGCTGGAAAGATTGATACAATAGAAGTTGTTATTATTGAACATAATGCAATTAAGATTATTGAATTTACATTTATTTCTGATGGAAGAGTACTTAAAAAATAAATTTCTTCTGGAAATAATGTAATATCAAAAGTATTAGAAATAAATTTCCTAATACCTTCTATATAGTATGAAAATAAAGTCCCTAATAAAATGCCAAAGAGTGTTGCTGAAGTACCAATAATAAATCCAATAAAAAAGAAAATTTTTTTTATGGATGTATTTGTTACTCCAATAGATTTTAAAATCCCTATATCTCTTGTTTTATTTTTAACTAATATAGTCAAACCAGAAATAATATTAAATGCAGCTACAATTATTATTAGAGATAAGATTATAAACATCACGTTTCTTTCGACTTTTAACGCTGAAAATAAAGATTTATTTAAATCTGCCCATGTGTAAACATATGCGCCTGGAAATAAATCTAACAATTTTTTTTTATAATATTCAATATTTTTTGGATCTTTGAAATAGTACTCAGTAAATCTTTTATCTTTAATTTTGCTAAAAAAATCCTCCAACGTATTAAGATTAATATATGCTACGTTTTCATTAAACTCGCCTATTCCACTATCAAATATCGAAATTACTTGAAACTTATCTTGTCTTGGAAATGATCCAACGATTGTTTGAACACCAGATGGTGACATTATTGTTAACTGATCACCAATATCTATATTAAGCAAAAAGCTTAAATCCTTTCCAATTGATATCGAATTATTTTTTAGATTTGTTGTTCCAAAATATTTTTGATTATTGGATATTTCTAATTTCTTAAAATCATTTTTTAAATATCCTTTTAAAAGAATGCCTTTTATATTTTGATTTAAGAGAATTACCGCTTCTCCATCATTTGAAACAATGCCTTTAGCAAAATCTTTTTCATCAGTAAATACTAAAGGTTTATCGTAGGGTTTTACAACAGCATGGGCATTAAAACCTACAATTTTATTTATTAACTCTGTTCTAAAACCATTCATCACTGACATAACAATTATTAATACAGCCACACCCAAGCTTATGCCGATAAAGGAAAAGATAGAGATTATATTTAAAAAGCCATCTTTTTTTCTAGCTTTTAAAAACCTAAATATAATCTCTTTTTCTAGTTGTGAAATCAATTTTGCTTAGCTTTTATTATTTGTGAAGCTATATCTTCAACTTTTAATTTTTGAGTTTCTCCATCGACTTCCTTGAACTCATATAAATTCCCTTCAGATTTGCTTCCGATTATCAATTGATATGGAATTCCGATTAAATTAAATTTTTTTATTTTAGCTGAAATATTTTCGTCTGTATCATCTATGATTGTTTCTATGTTTTTTGATTTTAGAAATTCATGTACTTTAATAGACTTTTCTAAATTAGATTTATCATTTTTATTTATCATTGGAATAATCGCACAATCATAAGGTGTTACTGACATAGGCCATTTCATAATACCGTCTTTATCGTTATATTTTGCCTCAATTATGGCACCAACAAGTCTGGAAACTCCAATTCCATATGATCCCATTTTAACAAATTCTTTTTTTCCATTAAAATCAACAGCTGCATTCATTGGTTTTGAGTATTTATCTCCAAAATAAAATATGTGACCAACTTCAATACCTTTGGTATTTACTCTATATTCTTCTGCAACGGATTTTTCAAATTCATCTTTATTAAATTTTTCATCAGTTACTGAGTAAAACTTTTCGTATTGTTTTCTCAATATAACTAATGACTCTTTATCTAAAATTGTTTTAGAGCTGTCTACATCAAAAATTCTCTTATCTGTGTAAATTTTACTTTCACCTGTATCAGCAAGAATTATGAATTCATGTGATAAGTTTCCTCCTATAGGTCCAGTGTCAGCAGCCATAGGTATTGCTGATAAATTTAATCTCTTAAAAGTTTTTAAATACGAAAGGAAAAATTTATTATACGAAAATATTGCATCATCATCTGTTAAATCAAAGGAATAGGCATCCTTCATATAAAATTCTCTACATCTCATAATTCCAAATCTTGGTCTTAATTCGTCTCTAAATTTCCATTGAATATGATATAATAATTGAGGTAAAGATTTATATGATTTAAAGGAAGATCTAAAAATTTCTGTCACAAGTTCTTCGTTAGTTGGACCATATAACATTTCCCTATTTTGACGATCCTTAATTCTTAACATTTCTTCACCATAATCTTCATATCGTCCACTTTCCTTCCAAATTTCAGATGATTGAATTGTTGGCATTAATATTTCTTGAACACCTACACGGTCTTGTTCTTCTCTAACTATTTGTTCTATTTTTTTCATGACTTTAAATCCAAGCGGTAACCAAGAATAAATGCCAGCAGAGGACTGTTTAATCATACCTACTCTTAACATTAACTGGTGTGATTTAATTTTAGCTTCTGAAGGATTATTTTTTAATATCGGAATAAATGATTTTGAAAAAAACATTAATTTAAAAAGTTTCGTAAATTTAAAATTTCATTAATTACTAATAAATATATAACTATAAAAATACTAGACGTAATTAAAGTACAATAAATTATTTTTTTTGTTATTTTTGGATTTTCTGGGGCCCCAGGGTCCACACCCTCTATATTTTCCTTTTTTTCACGATTAACATCTATCGGTAAAATGGCAAAAAAAACTATCCACCACAAGCACACATATACAACTATTGAGCCTGTAATACTCAATTAAATCCTCACTAAATTTATATTTGTATAAGGTCTTTTTCCTAATTTTTCTTTTGTATACTTTCTACAAGTTATCTTAAGAGCATCAATTAAATTTGATTCTTGCTTTTTATTATTTAAAGAAAAAGTTTTTGCTGTTTTTTCAATTTCTTCCTCAAGATTAAATGTAAATTCATCTTTTTCATATATAGGCAAACCTCTAAAAGTTAATAATGGTTTATTGTGAATATTTCCATTAGGCGTAATTACTAATGTTGCTTCTATTAATCCGTTGGTAGATAAATTTTTTCGCTCTTTGATCGATTGAGCATCTTCATCAACACTTATGGAACCATCTACGTAAAGTCTTCCACTTGGAGCTTTATCATATACTTCAGGTTTATCACCTGGATAAATTCTTACTATATCACCATTTTCAACTCTAACAGGATGTGGTACTTGCATTTCTTTAGCAAAATTTATGTGTTCAATCATATGTCTATGTTCACCATGAACAGGTATGACTGATCTTGGTTTTATCCAGTCATACATATCCTTTAGATCTTCTCTATTTGGATGTCCTGATACATGAATAAATTCGCTATCTTCCGAAATAACTTCTATACCTTCTCTAACTAATTGATTGTGAAGTTTGTATAATTTTTTTTCGTTACCTGGAATAATTTTTGAAGAAAAAATAACTGCATCGCCTCTCTCAACAAAAACATCTGGATGTGTATAATTTGAAATACGGGTCATTGCACCCATTGGTTCTCCTTGGCTACCAGTACATAAGTAAACAATTTTTTCTCTTGAGATATTTTTTGCATCTCTTGAATCAAGAGGTTCAATAACATTTTGTAAGTAACCACATTGCCTAGCAGCTTTATAAATTCTATGCATTGAACGGCCCACCAAAGCAATTTGCCTACCTGTTTTTTCAGCACAATAAAAGGCTGACTCCATTCTGGCTACATTTGAAGCGAAAGAAGTAATAATTATCCTTTTCTTTAATCTTTCCATTATCTTTAGCATATTTTTTCTTACATCGAGCTCAGATCCTGCTCTTCCTGCACTAAATACATTTGTTGAGTCACATATCATTGTCAAAACACCTTCTTCACCAATTTCCTTTAATCTTTTTGAATTCATATTATCTCCAGTTAATGGATCTGGATCACACTTCCAATCACCAGTGTGTAATATATTTCCAACAGGGGTTTCAATTTTTAGTCCATTAGGCTCTAGTATAGAATGTGTTAATGTTACAAATTCTATTTTAAATGGACTTAAATCAACGATACTATTTAATTGCACAACTTCTAGATATCCTGTTACATCAATTTTTTTTTCCTTAAACTTTTCTGAAACTAACACTGATGTAAATGGAGTAGCAAATATTTTACATTTTAGTTTTGGCCATATATGAGCAATTGCACCTACATGATCTTCATGTGCATGAGTTAGAACAATACCTAATAAATCATCTTTTTTATCAACTATAAAACCAGGGTCAGGATAAATTAAATCAACTCCAGGAGTTGCATCATCTGCAAAAGTAACTCCTATATCTACAATTATCCATTTTCTATTATCTGGATTTCCATAGGCGAATAAATTCATATTCATCCCAATTTCTCCAGATCCCCCTAAAGGGCAAAAAATTAATTCTTCTTTCATTTATTTAAATACATAGCAGCCTTTAAAACTCCATCAGTAGTTAAATTAGACTTTATTTTTACTCTTAGTTTTAAAGAATTTTTAAACATTTTTGCTAGTCCACCGGTAAATATTATTTTATA
>CACAZW010000005.1 GCA_902537055.1 uncultured Pelagibacteraceae bacterium | reverse complement strand
TAGCCCTGATCAGAGCTTATCGTCTAAGGGGACATCTATTATCAAAATTAGATCCTTTAGAATTGATGAAGTCAGAATATTTAGACGAATTACATCCTGAGTACTATGGTTTTAAAAAAGAAGATTATGACAAAGAAATTTTTCTTAACGGAATAATAAATAAAAAAAGTGCAAATATTAGAGAAATACTCAAGTTTTTAAAAAAAACTTATTGTGGACCCATAGGTTATGAATATATGCATATTTCAAATCCAACTGAGAGAATGTGGTTTAGAGATAGGGTTGAAAAAGACGAAAATGCACTCAAGTTTACAAAAAATGGAAAGCAAGCAATTTTAAATAAACTAATACAAGCAGAGGGCTTTGAAAAATTTTTAAACACAAAATATGTTGGTACTAAAAGATTTGGTTTAGATGGCGGAGAAAGTCTAATACCTGCTCTTGAGCAAATTATAAAAATTGGAGGACAGTCTAAAATAAAAGAAGTTAAAATAGGAATGTCACATAGAGGAAGACTAAATGTTTTAGCAAACGTTTTACAAAAGTCTTATAAAAGAATTTTTAATGAATTTGCTGGTGAAATGGATGGATCAGAAGATGGCGCTGGAGATGTAAAATACCATTTAGGAGCCTCATCTGATAGAGAATTTGATGGAAATCCTGTACACGTTAGTTTAACAGATAATCCTTCACATTTAGAGGCAGTTAATCCTGTTGTTCTTGGCCAAACTAGAGCTAAACAATTTTTTCACCAAGACAAACAAAGAAATAAAGTTATACCTATATTAATTCACGGTGATGCAGCATTTGCAGGACAAGGAATAGTAGCAGAGTGCTTTGCAATGTCTGGACTTCCTGGTCATAATACTGGAGGGACAATCCATATTATTGTTAACAACCAAATTGGATTTACAACAAGTCCTAGATTTGCGCGATCTTCCCCTTATCCTTCTGACGTAGGTAAAATGGTTGATGCACCAATCATCCATGTTAATGGAGATGATCCTGAGGCAGTTGTTTACGCAACTAGAATAGCAACTGAGTTTAGATTAAAATTTAATAGAGATGTTGTAATTGATTTAATATGTTACAGAAGATTTGGACATAATGAGGGAGATGAGCCATCTTTCACCCAACCACTTATGTACAAAAAAATTAGATCTCATCCATCTACAATTAAAATTTATGGTGAAAAGCTAGTAAATGAAGGGCTTTTTTCGAAACAAGATTTAGATCAACAAATTATTGATTTTAAAAATTTATTAGATGATCAATTTAAAAATGCGAAAGATTATAAACCTAAAATTAGGTGGTTTGAGGGAACTTGGTCGAGATATAAACCCGAAAGAGGTAAAGATAAAAGAGGTGTAACTGGATCAGATTTGAAAATTTTAAATAATATTTCTGACAGAATACATGTTTTTCCAACTGATAAAAATATTCACAAAACCATAACAAAAATTATGGAAAATAGAAAAAAAACTATTAATAAAGGCTCAGGAATTGATTGGGCAACAGCTGAGTCTTTAGCATTTGGTTCATTATTAGTTGAAGGTTATCCAGTTAGGTTAGTAGGTCAGGACTCAGGTAGAGGTACCTTTAGTCAAAGACACTCAGTTTTAAGAAATCAAATTGATAATTCAAGGTACATACCTTTAAACAATATATCTAGTAACCAAAAAAATTTTGAAATTGTAGATAGTTTTTTATCTGAACTTGCAGTTTTAGGATTTGAATATGGATACAGTTTAGTAGAACCGAATACATTGACAATTTGGGAAGCTCAATTTGGAGATTTTGCAAATGGTGCACAAGTAATTATTGATCAATTTATATCATCTGGTGAAAGAAAATGGAAAAGAGCATCAGGACTGGTTATGTTATTACCTCATGGTTATGAAGGACAAGGTCCAGAGCACTCTTCTGCGAGATTAGAGAGATTTTTACAATTATGTGCAAATGATAATTTACAAGTTATGAATTGTACTACACCTGCAAATTATTTTCATGCTTTAAGAAGACAGATGCACCGTGATTTTAGAAAACCTTTAATTATAATGACACCTAAGTCACTTTTAAGAAATAAATATTGTGTATCAAATTTAGAAGATTTTAGTAAAAAAAATTCTTTTCATAGAGTGCTATGGGATCATGCTAGAGATACTAAGCAAAAAGGTTTTATTAAGTTAAAAGAAGATAAAAAAATTAGAAAAGTAATATTATGCTCTGGAAAAATTTATTTTGATCTTCTCGCGGCAAGAGAGAAACTAAAAATCAATGATGTGATTTTGTATAGAATTGAACAACTATATCCTTTCCCTGCAAAAAGTTTGGTTAAAGAGCTAAAACCATTTGCAAAAAATTCAAAATTTTATTGGTGCCAAGAGGAGCCCAAAAATATGGGTGCTTGGTTTGCTGTTAGAGATTATATACAATGGACATTAGAGACTATTAAGGCTAAAAACAATGCAATTTCTTACATTGGAAGAAGTCCAGATGCTACACCTGCTACAGGTTATGCAAGAAGACATAATTCTGAACAACAAGAAATTATAAATAAAGTATTTGAATAAATGAGTGAAAAAATATTAGTTCCAGTTTTGGGAGAAAGTATTACAGAGGCTACGGTCACGAAATGGTTAAAGAAAAAGGGTGATAACGTAGTTGCTGATGAAGCTGTAGTAGAATTAGAAACTGACAAAGTAAACTTAGAAGTTCCTGCACCTGCGAGTGGTGTTATATCAGAGATCAACTCAAAAGATGGTGATACAGTCGAAGTTGGAACTGTATTAGGAATGATTTCAGAAGGCGGTGCTCTTAAAGAAGAAAAGGAAGCTGAGCCGGTTAAAGGAAACGTTGAAAAAAATAATGTAATAAATTTAGAAATCGAAAAGAAAAAAGATACAAAAAAAACTCAAGAACCTTTATTGCTTGACGAAGAACCATTGGTATTAACTGATGAAGTTAAAGAAACCAAGCCTATTAAACAAAATAAAACACTTTCTCCTGCTGTAAGAAAAATGGTTGTTGAAAATAAAATTAATTTAGATGAAGTAAAAGGGACAGGTAAAGATGGTAGAATTTTAAAAGGTGATTTAATAAGTTTAATGGGAGCTAACCCTCAACCTAACGAAAGAAAAATTCAATACGGCGAAGAAGAACGAATTAAAATGTCAAGACTAAGACAAACGATTGCTAAACGTTTAAAGGAGGCTCAAAATAATGCAGCTATGCTTACAACGTTTAATGAGGTTGATATGTCAAATATAATTTCAATGAGAAAAGATAACCAGGAAGATTTCCAAAATAGTTATGGAATTAAACTTGGCTTCATGTCCTTTTTTGTGAAAGCTTGTATAGTAGGATTAAAATTATTTCCTGCAATAAATGCTGAAGTTGAAAATGATGAAATGGTTTACAAAAATTATTATAATGTGAGCTTTGCAGTAGGAACTGAAAAAGGATTAGTAGTTCCAGTATTAAAAAATGCAGATGAAATGTCTTTTGCTGACATTGAAAAAAACATAAAAGATCTGTCAGACAAAGCAAAAAATGGCAGTCTTACCATAGAGGATCTTCAAGGGGGAACGTTTACAATTAGCAACGGAGGTGTTTATGGATCAATGTTATCTACTCCTATTTTAAACCCTCCACAATCAGCAGTTCTTGGAATGCATAATATTGTTGAAAGACCTGTTGTTGTTGATGGTGAGATAAAAGCTAGACCTGTAATGTTTTTAGCATTGTCTTATGATCATAGAATAATTGATGGAAAAGAATCTGTGAGTTTTTTAAAAACTGTTAAAGAAAACTTAGAAGATCCAAGAAGGTTATTTTTAAATTTATAATATGTCAGAAAAATTTGATGTTACAGTAATTGGTGGTGGTCCTGGTGGTTATGTTTGTGCAATTAGATTGTCTCAACTTGGACTTAAAACAGCATGCATAGAGTCTAGAGGATCTCTAGGAGGGACATGTTTAAATATTGGATGCATACCATCAAAAAGTTTACTTAATTTATCTGAAAAATTTCACAGTGCTAAAAATTTTGAAAAAATTGGAATCGAGACTGGAGAAATAAAACTCAATTTAGATAAAATGATGAAAAATAAAGACAAAGCTGTAACAGTTTTGACTAAAGGAGTTGAATTTTTATTCAAAAAAAACAAGGTCACTTATTTTAAAGGCAAAGGTTCATTTGAGAACGAGAATTCAATAAAAATTGAAGGCTTGGAAGGCACTAAAATAATTCAAACTGATAAAACGATAATCAGTACAGGATCAGAGCCAGTTTCATTGCCTGGAGTAGATTTTGATGAAGAGAGAATTCTTTCTTCAACTGGAGCCCTATCTATTCCCAAACTCCCAAATAAAATGATTGTTGTTGGTGGAGGATATATAGGGTTGGAAATGGGATCAGTTTGGTCAAGACTTGGCACTGAAGTCACAGTCGTTGAATTTTTAGATCATATAACGCCTGGAATGGATCGAGATATTTCAAATGAATTTATGAAAATATTAAAGAAACAAGGTATAAAATTCAACCTTAATACTAAAGTTGATAAAATAACTAAAAACTCTAACGGTGTGACGGTTGAGACTTCACAAAATGATGGCCAAAAAGTTAAACATGATGTTGATGTTGTTTTAATTTCTGTAGGAAGAAGACCTTATACTAAAAACTTAAATTTAGATAAAGTTGGTGTAAAGTTAGATGAAAAAGGAAGAGTTAAAGTAAATAAAAATTTTGAAACGAATGTTAAAAATGTTTATGCAATAGGTGATGTTATTGATGGCCCAATGTTAGCCCATAAAGCTGAAGAGGAAGGAATTGCTGTTGCAGAATTAATAGCAGGTCAATCAGGTCATGTTAATTATGATATTATTCCTGGAGTTGTTTATACATCTCCCGAAGTCGCTTATGTTGGCAAAAGCGAAGAGCAATTAAAAAAAGAAAACATAGGGTACAAAATTGGTAAATTTCCTTTTATGGCAAATTCAAGAGCCAAAGCAATTGATGAGCCAGAGGGTTTTGTAAAAATTTTGGCAGACCAATCAACTGATAAAGTGCTTGGTGTACATATTATTGGTCCTCATGCAGGAGAAATGATAGCTGAGATGGCTGTCGCAATGGAATTTGGAGCTAGTTCCGAAGATATTGCAAGAACATGTCACGCACACCCAACATTTTCTGAAGCTATAAAAGAAGCAGCATTATCAGTAGATAAAAGACAAATTCACTCTTAATAATTATTTTTCTACATTCAATAAAGCAAATCTTTTAAATTTTTCTTCAAGTTTTATTTTATTATTATTTGCAAAGTCTTTTATTGCTTTTTCAACACTTTCAATTTTTGTAATACCTGCAAAATCATCACAAACAATTCTAGAATTATTTTTCATGTTGTCATAAAGTTTCTGTAAATCACTTAAAACTGTATCGTAACTATGGCCTCCATCTAAAAATACAAAATCAATTTCACTTAAAGGAACTTTTTCTAAAGTCACCCTTGTGTCTCCTTCTATTAGCTCAATATTTTGCGAAAATTTCTTTAAAAAATTTTGAACAGATATCTTTGAATTTAAATTTTCTTTTTTTATGAAATTATAATAGATAGTTTTAAGTGGATTCGAAAACTTTTGATTTTCAAGAAATTTAGGTTCGATCTCATCTACACTTGATGTTTTAGTAGATCCAAATAAATCTAATCCGTAATATCTAAAATCACTACCAAAATTTGTCTTTAATAATTCACATATATTTCTTGATGTAACACCACAAAAAACACCGATTTCTAATACATTTTTTGGCTTATATTCCTCAATTAAACTCAAAAAATTATCCCCATAAGGTTTTTTTAAACCTGATTTTCTCCAGTAATAATTATATTTCATTTGATCTATTTATATATTTTTAAGATATAAAAAAACTAAAATTAAATATTTATGAAATATCCAGTTTTGTTGCCAAATATATTTGATTATCCTTTTACCTATGAAAGTAATATTAAATTAAAAGCAGGAGATTATGTAAAAGTTCCATTTGGTAAGAAAAATATTATTGGTGTAATTTGGGATTTTTTTGAAGAAAAGAATAATAAGGAATTTAAATTAAAATCTATAATTGAAAAAATTCAAATTGAACCACTAAGTAAAAAGACAATGAATTTTCTAAAGTGGTTTTCTAATTACAATCTTGTACCCCTAGGAATGTGTTTAAAACTACATTTGATTAATGACGAAAATTTAAGAATAAAAAATGACATCGATCTATTAAAATATGCTCTATCAAGCAAAAAAGAAAGTTATCAACTTTCTGAAGAGCAAGATAAAGCTTATAAAGAGTTATCTAAAAATGATAGCAGTTTTAGAGTTCATTTACTGCAAGGTACAACCGGTTCAGGAAAAACAATAGTTTATTTTAAAGCTATTGAAAAAATTATAAATATAGGATTGCAAGCTCTAATTTTATTACCAGAAATAGGACTAACAAATGAATTTGAAAAAAAATTTAAATCTTATTTTGGATTTGAAGCTGCAGTTTGGCATTCAAAAGTCAGCCCAAAAAAAAGAAAAATTATATGGAATGGATTATCAGCAGGAAAAATTAAAGTAGTACTTGGAGCAAGATCATCCTTATTTCTGCCATTCAAAAAATTAGGTTTGATAACTGTAGATGAAGAGCACGATCAATCTTATAAACAAGATGAAGGAATTATCTATAATGCTAGAGATATGGCAATATCAAGAGCTAAACACGAAAATATTCCAATAAATTTAGTAACTGCAGTTCCATCAATCGAAACATATGAAAATATTAAAATTAAAAAATATAATTACTCAAGATTGCTTAATCGATATAAGGGTGCAAATTTACCTAAACACCATGTTATCGATCTTTATCAAAATCAACTAGCGACCAAAAGTTCTATATCTCTCAAAACTCTTGAAAAAGTAAAAGGACATTTAAATAAAAAAGATCAAGTTCTCTTTTTCATAAATAGAAGAGGTTTTGCACCCTATGTTTTATGTAAAAAATGTTTAAATGTTTTTACATGCCCAAGGTGTTCTATAAATTTAGTATTTCACAAAAATAAAAAAATTCTTTTGTGTCATTACTGTGGATATAATTCAAAATTAAATAGAGATTGTAAAAAAGGAAATGTTTGTGAGTTTGTATTTAGTGGACCTGGGGTAGAAAAAATTGCAGAGGAAGTTAAAAACCTTTTTCCTAATAAAAAAACAATAATTTTTTCTAGCGACACAATGAATAAAGCATCTGGCAAAGATAAATTGAATAAAATTATATCTGGTGAAATAGATATTCTTGTAGGCACTCAGTTAATATCAAAAGGATTTCACTTTCCAAAATTGAATTGTATTGTTGTATTAGATATTGATTTAACTTCTCAAGGACACGATCTTAGGAGCACTGAAAAAAATTTACAACTTTACCATCAGTTATCAGGAAGAGCAGGTAGAACCGGCAAACCGGCTAATATTTATTTCCAAACATACAATTTAAAACCAGAAGTTATAAATCAAATTACAAATGAAGATCCTTTTAAATTTCTAGAAAATGAATTAAATTTAAGAAAGAGGAATAATCTACCACCCTACGAAAGATTTATCGCTTTAATCTTATCTTCATCAAATGAAAAAAAACTTGATATAGATGCCGTAAAACTTAAAAATATTTTATCAAAATCTATAGATGCAAAAATTTTAGGACCAGTAAATGCTCCAATATATAGAATTAATCAAAAATTCAGAAATAGACTATTAATAAGGGCAAAAAAAACATCTAATGTTCAAAAAAAATTGAAAGATGTATTGAAAGATTTTCAACTCTCCAAAGGAATGAAACTTTCAGTTGATGTTGACCCTATCAGCTTCAATTAGCCCATTAAATCTTACCATTTTTCACAATCTGAGCCTTGAAGACTGATAATTCGTATGTTATCTAAGCGAAATTTTAAACATCTTCACAATTGAGAGTATAAATTGAGCGAAAATAAAATATCAATAACTTCTAATAACAGTTATTCCCAAGCATTATTTGAGCTGGCTAACGAAGATAAATCTCTAGCAAAAGTAGAGGAACAAGTCGTTGCAATTAGTAGACTCATAAATGAAAGTGAAGAATTTAGATATTTAATCAAAAACCCTACGACTAGTATTGAGGATTTAACTAAAGTTATTGAAACAATTTCTGAAAAAAACAATTTTGATAATCTTTTAAAAAGATTTCTAGTTTTTTTAATTCAAAAAAGAAGATTTTTTTATTTAGAAAAAATTTTAAGTGACTTTATAGAGGTATGTTCGAAAGCTAGAGGTGAAATAAAAGCAGAGCTTTTTTCGGCTAAAGAACTTAATGAAACAGATATTTCTAAAATTAAAGAAGAGCTATCTCAAAACTTTGGAGCAAAGATACAGTTAAATTATAAATTTGACCCAAGTTTAATTGGTGGCTTGGTATTAAAAGTGGGAAGTACAATGGTAGATAATTCTATTAAAAATAAACTGCAACAAATTCAAAAACAAATGATAGAGGCATAAATGGAAATAAATCCTTCAGAAGTAACAAAAATATTAAAAGAACAAATAAAAAAACTTGGCGATAGAGCTGAGGTTTCAGAGGTCGGACAAGTATTATCTGTTGGAGATGGAATTGCAAGAATTTATGGCTTGGATAATGTTCAAGCAGGAGAAATGGTTGAGTTTTCTGATGGCTCTAAAGGAATGGCATTAAACTTAGAGAGTGACAACGTTGGTGTTGTTATATTTGGCGATGATAGAGAAATTAAAGAGGGTGATACTGTAAAAAGAACTGGTGCGATTGTTGATGTACCAGTTGGAAAACAACTTTTAGGAAGAGTTGTTGATGGATTAGGAAATCCAATTGATGGAAAAGGAGCTTTAGATAAAAGTTTAGAAAGAAAAAGAGTTGAAGTTAAAGCTCCAGGAATTATTCCACGACAATCAGTTGGAGAACCAATGCAAACAGGTTTAAAAGCAATTGATAGCTTAATTCCTGTTGGAAGAGGGCAAAGAGAACTTATAATTGGAGATCGTCAAACTGGTAAAACCGCAGTAGCTATCGATACAATTATCAATCAAAAGAAAATTAATGAATCAGACGACGAAAGTAAAAAACTTTATTGTATATATGTTGCAATTGGACAAAAAAGATCAACTGTTGCTCAGATTGTAAAAACTTTAGAGGACGCTGGCGCAATGGAATATACGACTATAGTTTCCGCAACAGCCTCAGACTCTGCGCCTCTTCAGTTTTTAGCTCCTTACACAGGATGTACTATGGGAGAATATTTTAGAGATAATGGAATGCATGCTTTAATTATTTACGATGATTTATCTAAGCAAGCAGTCGCATATAGACAAATGTCATTATTATTAAGAAGACCACCGGGGCGTGAAGCATACCCAGGAGATGTGTTTTATTTACATAGTAGATTATTAGAAAGAGCTGCTAAATTAAGTGATGAAAATGGCGGAGGTTCTTTAACTGCGCTACCAATTATTGAAACACAAGCAGGCGATGTCTCTGCATACATTCCAACAAATGTAATATCTATTACAGATGGGCAAATATTTTTAGAAACTGAACTATTCAATCAAGGAATTAGACCAGCAGTAAACGTTGGATTATCCGTATCTAGAGTTGGATCAGCTGCACAAACTAAAGCTATGAAATCTGTGGCTGGATCAATTAAATTAGAGTTAGCTCAATACAGAGAAATGGCAGCTTTTGCTCAATTTGGATCTGATTTAGATGCATCCACACAAAAACTTTTAAATAGAGGTTCGAAGTTAACTGAACTTTTAAAACAAGGACAGTATTCTCCCATGACAGTTGCAGAACAAGTTATATCAATTTTCTGTGGCGTAAAAGGTTATTTGGATGATATTGAACTTAAAGATGTAGCAGACTTTGAAAATAAAGTTCTACAAAAGTGTAAATCTGATAAGCCTGAGATTATGGAGTCTATTGCTAAAACTGGGAAGATTGAGGAAGACATTGAAAAACAATTAGTAGAATTAATTAAAGGAATTAAATAATCATAAATGCCAAGTTTAGACGATCTTAGAAAAAGAATTACGAGTGTTAAATCAACTCAGAAAATAACAAAAGCTATGAAAATGGTGGCTGCAGCCAAGTTAAGAAAAGCTCAAGAGAATGCTGAAAAAGGCAGACCTTATTCTGAAAAAATGAATAATGTAATTTTAAATCTTTCAAAAAGTATAACAGATAAAGAAAATGCTCCCAAGTTACTGGTTGGAACAGGTGAAGAGAAAGTTCATTTATGTATTGTGCTCACTGCTGATAGAGGTTTATGCGGAGGTTTTAATACTAACATTATTAAAAAAGCAAAAAGTTATTTCGAAAAAATAATATCTGAAAATAAAACTTTAAAAATTATTACTGTTGGATCTAAAGGATATGATCAACTTAAAAGACAGTATAAAAGTTATATTGTAGAGAACATTTCTTTCAAAGAGTCAAAAAATATAAATTACTTTGATGCAGATAAAGTAGGAAAAATTATAATTGAAAAATTTGAAAAAAATGAATTTGATGTTTGCGCAATATTTTACAATAAATTTAAAAATGTAATTACACAAATTCCACAAGAACAACAAATAGTTCCACTTAATGAAAATAAAGATGATAAAGATGACTCTGGTAATGATAATGACTATGAGTTTGAACCAGATGAAGATGAGATTTTAAGTAATTTATTGCCGAAAAATATTTCAACGCAAATATTTAAAGCAATGTTAGAGAATTCTGCCAGTGAGCAAGGTTCGAGGATGACAGCAATGGATAATGCAACCAGAAACGCAGGCGAATTGGTTGATAGGCTTACGATTGAGTATAATAGAAGCCGTCAAGCAGCAATAACAAAAGAGTTAATTGAAATTATATCAGGAGCAGAAAGTTTATAATTATGAGCAAAAAAGGAAACATAACACAAGTAATTGGTGCAGTCGTTGACGTAAAATTTGATGGAGAACTGCCAGAAATATTAACAGCCTTAGAGTGTGATAATGGAGGTAATAGATTAGTTTTAGAAGTTGCGCAGCACCTTGGAGAGTCAAGTGTTAGAACCATTGCTATGGATAGTACAGAGGGACTTAAAAGGGGTGACGAAGTAAAAGATACAGGCGCTCCAATTCTAGTTCCAGTAGGTCCAGAAACATTAGGACGAATTGTAAACGTTATAGGTGAACCAATAGATGAGAAAGGACAAATTTCTACTAAAGAAAATTGGCCTATACACCGACAAGCTCCTTCTTTTAATGATCAGTCTACAGAAACAGAAATTCTAGTAACTGGAATAAAGGTAATCGACTTATTAGCACCTTATGCCAAAGGTGGAAAAATCGGATTGTTCGGTGGAGCAGGAGTTGGAAAAACTGTAATTATAATGGAACTTATAAATAATATAGCTAAGGCCCATGGTGGATTTTCAGTATTCGCTGGAGTGGGAGAGAGAACTAGAGAAGGGAACGATTTATATCACGAAATGATCGAGTCAGGAGTGATCAAGCCAGAGGGAACTGGGTCTAAAGCAGCATTAGTTTATGGACAAATGAATGAACCTCCAGGAGCTAGAGCTAGAGTAGCTTTAACTGGTCTTACTGTGGCAGAGTATTTCAGGGATCAAGAGGGTCAAGATGTTTTGTTCTTTGTTGATAACATTTTTAGATTTACTCAGGCAGGTTCAGAGGTATCAGCTCTTCTAGGAAGAATTCCTTCAGCGGTTGGTTATCAGCCTACTCTTGCAACAGATATGGGAAACCTGCAAGAAAGAATTACAACAACTAATAAAGGATCAATTACATCTGTTCAGGCAATTTATGTACCTGCAGATGATTTAACAGATCCAGCTCCAGCAACTTCTTTTTCACACTTAGACGCAACGACTGTACTCTCAAGACAAATTGCTGAATTAGGTATTTACCCAGCTGTTGACCCATTGGATTCTACTTCTAGAATTTTAGATCCAAGAGTTGTTGGTGATGAACACTATAGAGTAGCAAGATCTGTTCAGAAAATTTTACAAACATACAAATCTTTGCAAGATATTATTGCAATTCTAGGAATGGATGAGCTATCAGAGGATGATAAACTTACCGTTGCTAGAGCTAGAAAAATTCAAAGATTTTTATCACAACCTTTCTTTGTGGCTGAAGTATTTACAGGATCTCCAGGTAAACTTGTAGATTTAGAGTCAACAATTAAAGGGTTTGACGCAATATGCAAAGGAGAATATGACCATCTGCCTGAAGCTGCTTTTTATATGGTTGGCACAATAGAAGAAGCAATAGAAAAAGCTGAAAAAATGGCAAAAGATGCAGCTGCTTAATGAGTAATCTCTTTAATATAGATATTGTAAATCCAGAACAATCTTTTCTTTCTAAAGACAATGTATTTGAGGTTGTAATACCTGCTGTAGAAGGAGAGATTGGTATTCTTAAAGACCATATTCCAATTATCTCTTTTTTAAAACCAGGTATAATTAGAGTATTCTCTGAGTCTGAGGAACAAAGTTTCTATGTTGAAGATGGTATTGTCGAATTTAAAGACAATACATTATCTGTATTAACTAGTTCAATTTTTGATTTAAAAGATGCTGATAAAAATTTTGTATCTGAGTCGATAAGCAGTGCAGAAGCAGAATTATCAAAAGATAATATTGATGATCAAAAAAGATTTCTTTTAAACCACAAAGTCGAAGTTTTAAAATCTATAAGTATTAATTAACTACTTTTTCTAGTTCTTTTTGAATTTCTTGGTAAACATGAAGTTTAAAATCTACAACTTTAGTTGTTAAATCTTTAATATCTATCCATTTCCAATCTAAAAATTCAGGATGTTTAGTTTTAATGTTAATCTCATTTTCCTCTCCATTAAACTTTACAATAAACCACTTTTGCTTTTGGCCTTTATATTTTCCTTTCCAAATAATTCCTAAAAGGCGATCAGGAAGATCGTAAGTTGTGTATTTGCTTATTTCTTTAACTAGTTCTACTGACTTTATACTTGTTTCTTCTTTAAGTTCCCTCAACGCTGCATCAAAATAATTTTCACCTTCATCAATACCGCCCTGAGGCATCTGCCAAAAATCAGCAGGATTATCAATTCTTTTTGCAACAAATATCTTATTTTCTTTATTTAGGACTGCGATACCAACACCATTTCTTAATGGAAGTTTTTGAAATTTTTCTTTCATTCTTAACCATTTAATAATTTAAGAGCAAATTCCAACTGGTTATCAGTATCTGTATTTATTCTAAATTCATCTGAACCTTCAGCAATAACTATATCTGGATTTACACCTACTCTTGAAATCGATTTACCCGATGGAAGATAGTATTTAGAAACAGTAAGTCTTATGGCACCTTCATTTTCTAAAGGAATAATTGATTGGACTGACCCTTTTCCATATGTACTCTCTCCTACTAATATTGCTCTTTTGTGATCTTGTAGTGCTCCTGCAACAATTTCAGATGCTGATGCAGACCCATAATTAATCAAAATAACCATTGTTTCTCCATCAATAATATCTCCTTTTTTTGCAAACCATTTTCTGTTTTCATACTTCCTTTTACTTTTTGTAGAAACTATTTCTCCATTTTCTAAAAAATAATCTGAAATTTTTATTGCTTGAGATAACAATCCACCAGGATTGTTTCTTAAATCTAATATGTAATTTTTAATTTTCTTATTTTTTTTAAATTCTTTGATTTTATTTTTTATTTGTTTACTACTATTCTCATTGAATGATGTTAATCTTATATAAGCTGTTTGATCATCTTTAATTTCTGACTTTACAGATGCAACTTGTATAATTTCTCTTGTAATTGTAAATATAAGTGCTTTTCTTTCTCCCCTTCTTCTAACGGTAATCTCTATATCAGATCCAACTGGGCCTCTCATTAATTCTACAGCTTCAGAAAGAGTTTTTCCTTGAACTTGAACATCATCAATTTTAACGATGTAATCTCCGGCTTTGACACCTACCTCCTCAGCTGGCGAGTTATCAATTGGAGAAATTACTTTTACGACACCAGCCTCCATACTGACTTCAATGCCCAATCCTCCAAATTCTCCGCTAGTCTCAGTTTGCATATTTTTAAACGAGTCCGGAGACATATATGCTGAATAAGGATCCAAAGATTGCAAAACGCCGTTTATAGCAGCATCCATTGCTTCACTCTGGTTTACTTCATCAACATATTCTTTATTAATTTTATCTAAGACTTCGCTGAATAAATCAATTTTTTTGTAAATATCGTTTTCATTACTCAAAATTGGATTTGTAAATAAGAAAAAAAATAATGAAGCTATAAGGTATATTTTTTTCATATGATCAGTTTTTCTTTAGGAATTAATTCTGACCACATTTTTTCTAATTCGTAAAATTTTCTTTTTTCAGGATTGAAAATATGAACAACTAAGTCTATTCCATCTACAAGCTTCCAATCATTGCTATCCTTTCCTTCAATTTTACAATTGTTCACACCATTAATTTTTAATTTTTCAAAAACTTGTTCGGATAAAGCTTGAATATGTCTTGATGATGTACCACTAGCTATAATCATGAAGTCCGCAACTGATGACTTTCCTTCGAGATCTATTGAAACTATGTCTAAGGCCTTATTAATATCAAGCGTTCTGATTATTTCATCTTTAAGAGCTGATATTTTTTCCATTAATTAAATTAAGAGTATCAAATTTTTCTTAATTGAGAAGATGAAATATTGACTTTATTAAACTTTACAAATTCAACTGCTTTTTTATTATATTTCTTAAATGATTTAGATCTAAAAGCCTTTGATTTGTATCCATTTCGATCAAATACCAATATTTTGCACATTTTAGTTATTGAATTGTACCCTTTCCATTTATGAAAATTTATCAGGTTATCTGCTCCCATTAAAAAAAATATTTCTGAACGTTTAAATTTTTTTTTTAAATATTTAATTAAATCTACTGTACGATTAGATTTTATTATTTCTTCAAAACATTTAACTTTTATAAATTTATTATTTTTATTAATTTTTTTTGCATAAGCTGTTCTTTTATATAGATCATTTGGATTATTTTTTTTAAATGGATTTTGTTTTGTTATAGCCCATATAACTTGGTTCAAATTATAATTTTTTTTTGCTAATTTAGAAATTCTTACATGACCAACATGTGCTGGATCAAACGATCCACCGAGTATACCAATCTTTTTATTTTCTAATTTGCCCTGAACCATAAACTTCATATTTATAACTTACTAACTGATTTAGACCGACAGGACCTCTTGGTGGCAAGGTGTTTGTTGAAATTCCAACCTCTCCACCAAAACCAAATTCTCCTCCGTCAGCAAATTGTGTTGATGAATTTTGAATAGCAATTGAGCTTTTTACATTCTTAATAAAGAATTTTGCTGTATTTTTGTTTTTGGTTACTATTGCATCTGTATGCATAGTTCCATATTTATTGATATGTGTAACTGCTTCTTTGACATCATTCACTAATTTAACTGAAATAATGGGTGAAAGATGTTCTTTTGACCAAGTATTATTATTTGCAGGATATGTTTTGCCTTTAAATAATTTTCTTATTTTTCTATCAGCTAAAATTTTACAACCACTTTCAGCTAGTGAATTTAAAATTAAATTTACTGATTTTGATTTACTTTTATGTATTAAGAGAGTTTCAGTTGCACCACATATACTAGTATTTCTCAACTTAGCATTTAATACTATTTTGTTTGCCATATTATTTTCTGCCTCTTTATCAATATATGTATGACAAATTCCTTCCAAATGACCAATAACTGGTACCTTTGAAAGTTGTTTAACTTTTTTTACTAAATTTTTTCCGCCTCGTGGTATTACAACATCAATGGAGTTTTCCATTTTTGATAATAAATAATCTACGAGTTTTCTGCTTTTATTGTTTATAAACTGGACGTAATTTTCGTTTACTTTATTTTTTTTTAGAGCTCTCCTAAATAAATTTACTAAAATTTTATTACTGTTGTAGGCTTCCGAACCACCTCTTAATATAACAGCATTTCCAGATTTAAAACATAGTGCTGATACATCCGAAGTAACATTGGGTCTACTCTCAAATATTACACCTATAACTCCTATTGGTATTGTAACTCTTCTAATTTCAAGTCCATTTGGCCTTTTCCATTTTGAAGTTACTTGATTAACTGGATCTTTAAAAGAAGTAATAGTTTTAATAGAGTCAATTATACTTTTTAATTTATTATTATTAAGAGCAAGCCTTTGAATTAAGTTTTCTTTCAATTTTTTTCCTTTTGCATAAAAAATATCTTTATTATTTTCACTAATAATTTTATTCTTATTAATCTCAATTAATTTTACAAAATCTTTTAAAACTTTATTTTTTTTTTTTGGACTAATACTTGAATTCAAAGCTTTTCTAGAATTTAATCCAATTTTTTTTAGTAGTTTACTCATTAAATTTTAACCATATCATCTTTATGTATAACTTCAGACTTTGTAACATAGCCTAAAAGATTACTAATTTTGTTAGAATGTTCTCCTTTTATTTTAGATATCTCATCAGATGTAAAACTGCTCAACCCTCTAGCAAATTCTTTGTTATTTTTATCTAAAATTCTAACATGATCACCTTTAAAAAATTTTCCTGAAACTTCTCTAATACCTGCAGCTAATAAACTTTTTCCATTTTTTAAAGCACTTAAAGCGCCATCATCTATAATAATCTCTCCTTTTGGAGATATAGAGCTGATTATCCATTTTTTTCTTGCATCTAATTTAGATACTTTTGGTAAAAACCATGTCCCAGAATTATGTTCCAGTATATTTTTAATTGGTCTTTTAATTAAACCATTTGCAATAGCCATATAGCAACCCGAGACTTGACATACTTTTGCAGCATCAATTTTCGTTTTCATTCCACCAGTACCATACTCACTTGTGCTTTTACTTGAAAAATTTTCAATTTTAGAATCAATATTTTTTATTTCTTTAATCAGTTTAGCATTTTTATGAATTTTTGGGTTTTTAGAATACAATCCATCAACATCAGACAATAATATTAAGCAATCTGCACCTGATATTTGTGCAACTCTTGATGCTAATCTGTCATTATCTCCGTATTTAATTTCAGAAGTTGCAATACTATCATTTTCATTAACAACAGGTACAAAATTAAGCTCAAATAAGTTTTCGAAAGTTCTTTTAGCATTTATAGCTCTTCTTCTTTGTTCAGTATCTTCTAAAGTAATTAGAATTTGAGAAATATTTATTTTATTTGAGCCAAATGTCTTTTTAAAAAGATTCATTAATTCTATTTGTCCAATTGATGCAACAGCTTGGCTTTTATCAAGCTTTAAAGTTTTTTTATTTAATTGTAATTTTTTACACCCTAAAGCAATTGCTCCAGAACTTACTATAACAATATTCTTTTTAAGTTTTTGTAACTCTTTAATATCTTTAGCAAATTCCAAAAGCCATTTTTCTCTAATAATTTTATTGTCATTTATTAATAAAGATGAACCTATTTTTATTACTACAGTTTTGGAGTCTTTAAGATACATAGTTTACCAACTTTGACTTTATATCTGATACTGATTTTTTATCCATTGTTGACATGAAAAAGATATTTTTTTTTAATTTATTCTTAAGTTTTTTTATCTTCTCTTTTTTTTCCTCTTCATCTATTAAGTCAGTTTTATTTAAAACTACTATTTCTTTTTTTTTAACTAAATCTTTACTGTATTTTGATAATTCTTTTCTGACTTGGTTGTAAGAAATAAATAAATCATCTTCAGTTATATCTATTAAATGTAGCAAAGTTTTGCACCTTTCTATATGTTTTAAAAACTTTATTCCAAGACCAGTTCCGGTATGAGCACCCTCAATTAAGCCTGGTATATCTGCTAAAGTAACTTCTTTGTCATCATAACTAGCAACACCAAGATTTGGATTAATTGTAGTAAATTTATAGTTTGCTATTTTTGGATTTGCACTCGTCATTGATGCAAGCAAGCTGGATTTCCCAGCATTGGGCAATCCTATGATACCGATATCAGCAATTGTTTTTAGTTGAAGCCAAATCCAAAATTCCTCTCCTAGACTCCCTTTTGTAAATTTCTTTGGGGCTCTATTGGTTGAGGACTTAAATCTTGTATTTCCAAATCCTCCTTTACCTCCGCTTGCTACTAAAAATTCCTCTTTCTGACTTTTAAAATCATAAATAAGTGTTTTATTATCTTCTTCAAATACTTGTGTTCCTAAAGGTACTTTTAAATATAAATCTTCACCACCTTTCCCAGTTTTGTTTTTTCCGCTGCCATCCTTTCCTCTTTCAGCTTTGAAGTGTTGTTGATACCTGTAATCAATCAAAGTATTAAGATTTCTTTCACTAATAAGAATTACAGATCCTCCTTTCCCTCCATCGCCGCCATCAGGGCCACCAAACTCTACAAATTTTTCCCTACGAAAACTTGGAGATCCCGACCCTCCGTTACCAGCTTTTACATATATCTTAACTTGATCTAGAAATTTCATATAACAACTATGTGAGTGTTGTATCTATTAATTGGGCTTTACAGAAACGTAAGTTCTATCAGATTTTGATTTTTTAAACTCTACTTTACCTTTAACAACTGAAAATATCGAATGGTCTTTACCCATGCCAACATTTTCTCCAGGAAATATTTTAGTTCCTCTTTGTCTTACAATAATGTTACCAGGCACAACCATCTCGCCACCATATTTTTTCACACCCAGTCTACGACCTGCACTATCTCTTCCGTTTCTTGACGATCCACCTGCTTTTTTCGTTGCCATAAATTACTTTTTATTTAGCTGCTTCCTTAGTTTCAACTGTTTTTTTTGATGGTATTTCTTTTCTTTTTTCTGCTTCAGAAATAACTTTACCATCTTTTGAATAGATTTTACTTATTCTTACCATTGTAAATTTTTGTCTATGACCATTTTTTCTTCTCGAATTTTGCCTTCTCCTTTTTTTAAAAATAAGAATTGTTCTATTTTTTCCATTTTTTATTAATTCAGCTTCAACTTTAGCTCCACTAATTGTCGGCTCTCCTAACTCTAAATTTTTATCATCTCCGTAAGCTAGTATTTCATTAAACTCTATTTTTGAATTTTCTTTTGAATCTTCGAGCTTTTCAACTTTGAGAATCTCTCCAGCTTTCACTTTATACTGTTTACCACCTGTTTGAATCACCGCGAATGACATAGTTAGCCCTAATTTTTATAGTCAGCAATATAGTCTGGGTTGCATCATAGTCAAGGTTAATAACTTAGAAATTATCCTTTAAATCCCTCAATTTTTTGAAATTTTCTAGATCGTTTGACTTTAGAAAAATGTTACAATTAAGTTCCTCACCAATCGTTGATGGCATACTAGTTTTACCTAGTTTAATTTTTTCTTTAATTTCTTTAATTTTGTTTAGTAATTCATTGTTATTGGAATCTTGTGCTAAACAAAATTCAGAATTCTTTAAAGTATATTCATGTCCACAATAAATTTTTGTATCTTTATCTAAACTTTTTAAAACTTGTAGTGAGTTGTACATTTGCTCATAACTCCCTTCAAAAATTCTTCCACATCCCATAGAGAACAAAGTATCTCCTGTAAAAATTAACTTATTTTTAAAAAAATGAAAACAGATATGACCTATTGTATGGCCAGGGACATGATATATTTTTGCTTCAAAAATATCCTTCTTCCAAATTTCACCATCACTTAAGCAAATATCAATTTGAGGTATTCTATTTTTATCTCCAATATAACCTATTACCTCTGCATTAAATTTTTTTTTTAATTCTTCATTCCCGCCAACATGGTCATGATGATGATGTGTATTTAATATATATTTTAAATTTAATTTATTTTTCTGTAAATAATTTAGAATTGGATCTGCTTCACCAGGATCAACAACACAACAATTTCTATTAGCTTCATTAATTAAAATGTAAGAAAAATTATCTTCCAGACACTTAATAATTTCTACTTTCATTTAACTTTCTATTAAAAATATACCTAAATGAGAGTCAAGATTTTTATAATTTAAATTTGATTTATTTATTTCTGAAATTCGACTTTTTTTTAAAGCGATAGACTTAAATATTTTAATATTCTTACTACTGCAAAAATTATAAAAATCTTTAATTGTGCACATATGTAAATTTGGTGTATTATACCATTCATGAGGTAAATTTTCTGTTACAGGCATTGTGCCTTTAAACAGTAATTGTAGTCTAACTCTCCAGTAACCAAAATTAGGTATAGTAACAATTACTTTTTTTCCTACTTTTAGTAATTCATTAATTACTAATTCAGGATTAAGAAAAGCTTGTAATGTTTGGCTTAAAATAACATAATCAAAAGACGATTTAGGAAATTGTTTTAAATCGCTTTCAGCATTCCCCTCAATTACAGTTAATCCTTTTGATAAACAATTTTGAACTTTTTCTTTAGAGATTTCTAGTCCACGAATATCTTTAGTTTTGTTTTCTTGTAAAAATTTCATCAAGTCTCCATTGCCACAACCAACATCGAGAACTCTAGTATTTTCCTCTATCAAATTAGATATAATATTAAATTCTTCTTTCATTTATAATTTTGTAGGTTGAATTAATATAATCGCCGAGTGTCTTTAGGAAACTTGGAACATCAAGCAAAAATGAGTCATGTCCTTTATCAGATTCTATTTCAACAAATCCGACATCTGCACCAACAGAATTTAATGCTATAACTATTTCTCTATTCTCCGATGTTGGATACAACCAATCTGATGTAAATGATATTACAAAAAATTTTGTTTTAGTTTTTTTGAATGCATCAGATAAATTTCCTTTGTACTGTTTAGATAAATCAAAATAATCCATTGCACGAGTTATATATAGATAACTATTTGCATCAAATCTATCAACAAACACAGATCCTTGGTATCTAAGATAACTCTCAATTTGAAAATCTGCCTCAAATCCATATCTTAGGCTATCCCTATCTTGCAATTTTCTTCCAAATTTTTCCTGCAATCCTTTTTCAGAAAGATAAGTAATATGTGCTGCCATTCTTGCAACTGCTAAACCTTTGTCAGGATTTAATTTGTAATTACTATAAAATCCATTTTCCCACTTACTGTCAGCCATAATTGCTTGTCTTCCTAATTCATTAAACGCTATGTTTTGTGCCGAATGACTAGATGTGCAAGCAATCGGTATCGCCAGTTTCGCTTTATCTGGAAAATTGGCAACAAATTGTAGCACTTGCATTCCACCCATTGAACCACCCACTACAGCAAAAAGTTTTTCAATTTCTAAATATTTAATTAGCTCATATTGAGCGTTAACCATGTCGTTAATAGTTATAATTGGAAAATCAGTTCCTATTTGTTTACCAGTGGACTCATTTATTGTGCTAGGTCCGTAAGATCCCATGCAGCCTCCCATAACGTTTGCACAAATCACAAAAAATTTATTTGTATCAATTGGCTTATTTTCTCCAACAACATAACTCCACCAACCATCTTTATTAGTTATTGGGTTTTTTCCAGAAACATATTGATCTCCAGTCAAAGCATGGAAAACTAATATTGCATTACTTTTTTCACTGTTTAATTTCCCATATGTCTCATATGCTATTGGAAAGTTATTAATTTCCTTACCACAATCCAATTTAAGGGGATTAGATATAATTATTTTTTTTGTATCAATATTCTTATTCATAACAATTGTACTGATTGAATTGTGAGAAAAAAAACATTTTAGCGGTTTTTTTATAGCGCTCGCAATTCAGTATAAATCAGCGCATGCAGCTTTTACTTCAAAGGAATTTATATGTCAAATATTGCTCAATTAATTATTGTTTTATCTAGTTAAAAGACTATTTATAGTGAAATATTTACTATGACAGCGCTAAGATTTAAAAACATAAAATTACAGAGTTACAAACCAGGAAAATCCCTATTGGCTGGTAATAAAAAAATTATTAAGTTATCTGCAAATGAATCTGCTTTAGGTGTCAGTAAAAATGTCGAAAAAATTATTAAGTCTAAATTTGATATATCAAAATATCCTGACAGTAAATTTTCGGAATTAACACAAAAAATATCAAAGAAGTATGATTGTGATAAATCCAAGATAATTTGTGGCTCTGGTTCTGACGAAGTAATTCAAATGCTTTGTCAATTGTTCCTTAGAGAAAATGATGAAGTTGTTGTTCCTCAGTACAGTTTCCTCATGTATAGGATATACTCAAAAATCGTTGGAGCAAACGTAAAATTAGCGAAAGAAATTAATTTTAAAGTTTCAGTTAAAGAAATTCTTAAAAAGACATCAAAAAAAACAAAAATTGTTTTTATTGCAAATCCAAATAATCCAACAGGCACTTATTTAACAAAAAACGAGCTATTAGACTTAAGGAGAAGATTAAATAAAAATATTTTATTGGTTGTTGATGATGCATATTTTGAATATATGAAGAATAAGGATTACAAATCTGGAATTCAGTTATTTAAAAACTCAAAAAATGTATTTATTTTAAGAACATTTTCAAAAATCTATGGTCTAGCTTCATTAAGGATAGGCTGGGGATACGGTGATAAATCTATAATTAAAGAATTATATAAAATTAAACCACCTTTTAACGTAAATAAATTTGCTCAAATTTGTGCTGTTGAATCACTTAAAGACAATAAATTTGTTAAAAAGTCAGTAATACATAATCTTAAATGGTGCAAAAAAATTAAAAGTGAGATGTTAAAATATAATATTGGTACAAACAAAATATCTGGAAATTTCTTTCTGTTAGATTTCAAAAAAGCAAAATTTACCGCAGATACAACTTTAAAAAAATTACAGAAATATGGAATTATACTAAGAGAAATGAATTCATATGGTATAAAAAATTGTCTAAGACTTACAATTGGCAACACAAAAGAAAACCAAATATTCCTTAAGAGAATGAATACTATTTTTAAAAATGTTTAACAATATTCTTATTATTGGTTGCGGATTGATAGGCTCATCAATATTAAAGGCGTCAATACAGAAAAAAATTTCAAAAAATTTTTTTGTATTTGAAAAATCTAAAAAATATAAATCTATTATTAAAAAATTTAACAAAAAAATTAAATTTTTAACAAGGTTAGATAAAAATTTAAAACAAATTGATCTTGTGATTTTAAGCACTCCTATGAGTGAATATCCTAAATTTTTTTCGTCATTAAATAAAAATCTCAATCATAATTCAATTGTAACTGACGTTGGTTCAACAAAAAAAAATCTAATTTCTTTAAAAAAAAAAAAATTATCAAAAAATCTCGATTGGGTGATGAGTCATCCTATCTCAGGATCCGAAGTTAGTGGGCCCAAATATGGTAATGCTAATTTGTTCAAAAACAAGTGGTGCATAATAATAAAAGATAAAAATGTTCTAAAACAAAAAAAAGTAGAGAGATTTTGGAAATCTTTAGGATCTAAAATAATTATTATGAATCCCGATGATCATGATAAAATTTTTTCAGTCACTAGCCATCTACCTCATTTAATTGCTTACAATTTAATAAAAACTGCTCAGGATTTTCAGAAAAAAAAGAATAAAAATTTGATTAAATTTAGTGCAGGTGGATTAAGAGATTTCTCAAGAATTGCTGCTTCCAACGAAATAATGTGGAGAGACATATTTTTCGAGAATAAAACTAATATGATTGAAGCAATAAATCTTTTTATGAAAAATTTAAAAGATTTTAAGAAGAATATAAGTAAGAAAGAAAATTCAAAGATAATAAAAAAATTAATCAATTCGAAAGTAGTAAGAAAACAAATAATTTCTCAAAAACAAGATATTTCTAAACCTGATTTTGGTCGAGAATAATTCAGATCCTTGTTACTTTCTTTACATCTAATTTAGCAGTTTTTTTAATTAGTTTTATCGTTTTTTTAATTGGCATTATGATCACTCTTTTTTTTGGACCATAAGCGTGAATAAGATCATTTGTATTGATGCATATAGCAACATGTCCTTTCCAAAAAATAATATCACCTTTTTTGAATTTTTTTTTGGATCCCACACCTTTTTTTAATTTAACTTGATCAATCGTATCTCTAGGAAAAAAATTATTATTAAATTTATAAAATATTTGTAATAGAGCTGAACAATCAATTCCTTCGAATGTTTTTCCACCCCATTTATATTTACAATTTAGAAAACTTTTAAATATTTTTACAAAATCAGTATTTTTTTTTTGAATTGGAAATATATCTTTTGATCTTAGCCATTTATCTTTTTTATACATAATGAAATTTTGATTTCTTTTTAAAATTTGTATTTTGCTCGTAAATGGTAAAAACTTATTTGATTTTTCTCTTTTATTACCCAAATAAATTCTAGCTTTTAAAATTCCAACTTTGTGAGTTGGATTGAATTTTTTGTAGCTATCAATTTTTTTTATAAAGCCTGAATATTTGTCATATGAAGTCTTTATTTTAAAATAATTTTTTTTTTTACTAATTATTTTAAAACTCTCACCGTATATAAGTTGAGAGCTAATATTAGAGTTCTTCTTTGGTTCCTCTAATATATCGACAAAAGGCTCTTTTAAAAAAAAACTATTTTGCACCAATTTTAATTTTATTCTTTATAAACCATAAACAAATTAAAGATGGGATAACCATTAAAGTGGTAATTATAAAAAAGGTTCCCCAGTCTCCATTTAGCCAATCAACTAAAGCACCGGATGAAGAAGCAAGGGTCGTTCTTCCTGCAGTTCCAATTGAAGCTAGAAGTGCGTACTGTGTAGCGGTATAAGTCCTATCCACTAAAAGAGAGATAAATGCTACAAAAGCAACAGTTGCAAATGCTGCGGATATATCATCAGCGATAACCGCTAAAGCAAACAACCACTCAGATTTTCCTGACCACGCGAGAGCAGCAAATAATAAATTTGTTGCTGCCATAAATCCACCTGCAACAAACATTGTTTTTATTGTGCCAGCTCTCATAGCAAATATTCCACCTAATAATGTAAATACAACTGTCGTTATCCAGCCTAAAGTTTTTGAGTATATGGCTATCTCACCTTTTGAAAATCCAACTTCTTTATAAAAAACTATGGACATTCTTCCTAGAAAGGCTTCTCCAATTTTAAAAAGAAAGACAAAGCCTAGGATTCCAACTGCAATTGAGAAACCATTTTTTTTGAAGAAACTAATAATTGGACCTCCTATTGTACCAGTAATATAAGCAATAAATTTTGTTATTACATTATTTGATCCAAGTTTTGATTGTATTATTTCGTCTGTTTCTTTTTGTTTGTTTTGCCTATCTGTTGTTATAGGCTCGTGTATAAACATTAAACCTATATTCATCAGGATTACTACAATGCCAAGAACTAAAAAAGTAGTTTGCCAGTAATCTTCAATTCCAATGTTTTGAAAAAATTCGGCAGTAAACAATGCTATAACACCACCTAACTTATATCCGGTCCACCATCCAACTACAGCCATAGCAGCACCTGCTGCCATAGATTTTCCTTCATCTGCATTAATTTGTTCGATTCTCAACGCATCAACTGTAATATCTTGTGTTGCCGAAGCAATTGCTATAACTAATCCAACACTAATTAGTAACGCCAAATTTTCTGTGGGGTTAATAAAACTCCAAACAATTAAACTAAATAAAATTATAATTTGCATAAGGACAATCCAGCCTCGTCGATGCCCTAATCTTTTTGTTAAAAATGGAATTTGTACTCTATCAATTATTGGTGCCCACAAATAATTAAAAGCGTACACTCCAAATATTAAACCTGCCCATCCAATAGTGGATCTACTTAAACCTTCTTCTTTTAGCCAAAGGCTTAAACTGCTGGCAATTAAAACCCAAGGAAATCCACTAATTGCACCAAGAAGTAATATTCTTAGCATTCGAATATCCTTGTAAACTAAAATAGATTCCGACCAAGTTTGTTTTTTTTCAAACATTAATATTTTCTCCAAAAAGATGGAATAAATAATACTAGAATTGCAAATAATTCCAACCTTCCAAGTATCATTGCAGCACTGAGAACCCATTTAGAAAAATCAGACAGGCTTGAAAAACTTCCGTTTGGACCAATAATATCACCTAAACCTGGACCAACATTTGATATTGACGTGGCAGCTGCTGAAATTGCTGTAATAAAATTTAATCCATCAAGCGATAAAAGCGCAGTTACAACAAAAAATATTAATATGTAAAGGAATATAAAAGAAATAATTGAGTCCATAAATTTTTCATCCACATTATTATTTTGATATTTAATTTTGAAAATTCCACGAGGATAAATTATTTTTTTCAGCTGGTTTGATATAAATTGATACAAAATTTGAACTCTAAAAATCTTTATTCCACAAGTTGTAGAGCCCGCACACCCCCCAATGAACATTAAAATTATGAAATAAACTAATGGAAATTGACCCCAATTACTAAAATTTTCTGTAGCATATCCTGTTCCAGTTAAAATAGAAATTATATTAAAGCTAACAGATAAAAAACTTATCTCAGTTAAGCTTTTATTTATAACAGATAAATAAAAAAACATTAAAAGAATTGAAATAATAATTAAAATTATAAAAGTTTTTATTTGTGTATCTTTGAAAAATATTTTATTGTCTCCAGCTAAGTATTTGATGTAACTAATAAAAGGTATACTTCCAAGAATAATAAATATTATTGCATTAATTTCTATTAACGAGCTGTTAAAATAACCTATAGATTCATTATAATTTGCAAAACCTCCAGTCGCTATTGTTGTCATAGCATGCACGATGCTATCAAAAAAACTCATCCCAAATATAAAATAAAAAAAAGCACAAGTTAAAGTTAATAAGGAATATATAGATAATAATCTCAAAGAAACTTCTTTAGTTTTAGGAAAAATTTTTTCAGAAGTATCATTAGATGAAATATTGAAAAGTTGCATACCCCCTATATTCATTAAAGGCATTAAAGTGATTGCCATTACAATAATTCCAATACCACCAAACCACTGCAACATTCCTCTCCAAAGTAATATCGCTTTAGATGTTTCATTTAGATTCGTGATAATTGTAGATCCTGTTGTTGTAATACCAGACATGCTCTCAAAAAACGCATCTGTAAAACTCAAATCCGTACTAGAAAAAATTAAAGGTAAAGAACCAAATATAGCAATACTTAACCACGAAAGTGTTGTGAGCAAAAAAGCTTGAGGTAAACTTATCTTTTTATCGTGATCATAATTGGAAATGAAAAATAAAAAACCAAAAACAATAGTAACAATCATTGATCCGATAAATCCTGCATCAATTTGATCAAATATTAATTGAACCAAAATAGGTACAATCATTGAAAGACCTAAAATAATTTGCAAAACCCCTAAGGTAAAAAAGACAGTTTTATAATTGGACATTTTGAATGGACATTATTTTATGGTAAATAAATTTCAACTCTATATGAATTATTAAAAAGGCTGATATTAAGGATATTTAAGTAGTTGTGATAGACAAAACAAATTTTGACAAAACAAACGCCTGGCCATTTGTTGAGGCAAAAAAGCTATTAAGAGAGAGAAAATCAAACATAGAAAAAAAAAATAAAATAGTTTTACAAACTGGTTATGGCCCTAGTGGTCTACCTCATATAGGTACATTTGGAGAAGTTGCAAGGACGACAATGATTGTCAACGCTCTTGATCATTTAACAGATATTCCAAAGGAAATTATTACATTTTCTGATGATATGGATGGTCTTAGAAAAGTACCTGAAAATGTTCCAAATCAAGAAAAGCTCAAAAATAATCTTCACAAACCTTTAACAGATGTCCCTGATCCATTTGAAAAGTTTAGTAGTTTTGGAGAACATAATAATAATATGTTGAAACAATTTCTTGATAATTTTAAATTTAAATATTCATTTAAAAGTTCTACAGAACTCTACAAGTCTGGTTATTTTAATGATACCCTAAAATTAGTTCTAGAAAATTATGAAAAAATTATGGAAATAATTCTTCCAACTTTAGGCAAAGAAAGACAGAAAACCTATTCCCCCTTTTTACCAATATGCCCAGAAACTGGAAAAGTTCTTGAAATACCTGTTTTAGAAATTGATTCTAAATCTTCTAAAATCATATTTGACAATAATGGATCAAAATTGGAAAAAAGTATTTTAGACGGGAACTGCAAATTACAATGGAAAGTTGATTGGGCAATGAGATGGTACGCTTTAGATGTTGATTTTGAAATGTATGGAAAGGATTTAATTGAGAGTGCAATTCTTTCAACTAAGATTATTAAAACATTAGGTAAATCTAACCCATCTGGTTTTGCTTATGAACTTTTTTTGGACGAAAAAGGTGAAAAAATATCTAAATCAAAAGGTAATGGAGTAACTATAGATGAATGGCTGAATTATGCATCTCCTCAAAGTCTATCTCTTTACATGTATCAAAATCCAAAAAGAGCAAAAAAATTGTACAGAGAAGTTGTTCCAAAAGCTGTTGATGAATATCTAGATTTTATAGAAAAAGGAAAAACTCAAAATGATTTACAGAAGTTAATGAATCCAGTTTGGCATGTACATAATGGATCAATGCCAGAGGAAAATACAATTATGACTTTTTCAATGCTTTTAAATTTAGTCGAAACAAGTAATGCGGACAGCAAACAATTACTTTGGAAATTTGTAAAAAAATACAAGTCAGAAATCAATGAAAATGATCATCCAATTTTTGATAATTTAATTGAATATGCAATAAAATATTTCAATGATGTTATAAAAACAAAAAAAATTTACAAAACTCCAAATGAAAAAGAGAAAGTTGCACTGAAAGCATTAATTAAGTCTTTAGATAATTGTAATGATAAAATGGCTCCTGAAGATATTCAGACAAATATTTTTACCGTAGGAAAAGAAAATGGTTATAAAGAAAATTTAAGAGAATGGTTTAAGCTTATCTATGAGGTTGTATTTGGTGACGAAAATGGACCCAGAATGGGCTTCTTCATTAGTTTTTTTGGAGTAAATGAAACTAAAGAATTGATAAAAAAAAAGGTTGAAAATGTTTAATCTTATAAGACCTTTTATATTTAAATTTAGCCCAGAAGTTGCACACTCGCTAGCAATAAAGGCTTTAAAGTTAAATCAGATACCAGCTATAGATAAAACAACCAGAGTTACTATCCAAACTAAATTTTTAAACAAAACCTTAAATTCTCCTTTAGGTGTTGCTGCTGGATTTGATAAAAATGCAGAAGTTTACAATCCTCTATACAAACTAGGATTTGGTTTTGTTGAGGTAGGTACAATTACACCTAAACCACAAATAGGAAATCCGAAGCCAAGAGTGTTCAGATTGGAGGAAGATGAGGCTTTAATTAATAGACTTGGATTTAACAATATTGGATCAGAAGAAAGTAAAAAAAATATTGAAAATAATTCACCTAATGGATTACTTGGCATTAATATAGGACCTAATAAAGATACTGAAAACAGAGTTGAAGATTATTTAATTTGTTTCAGAAAATTTCATAATTTAGCAGACTATATTACAATTAATATCTCTTCTCCTAACACAGAAAATTTAAGAAACTTTCACAAAAATGAAGAGTTAGATAATCTTTTAAAATGCATAAATGAAGAAAAGAAAAATTTAAATTCAAATGTGCCAATAGCAGTCAAAGTATCTCCTGATATTGATGAAAAAAGTATTGATGAAATCTCAGAACTTTTTTTAAAATATAATGTTCAAATAGTTATAGTTTCAAATACGACAGATAGAAATAGAGAAAATATATCTAATATAAATAAATTAGAGAAAGGCGGTTTGTCTGGAAAACCACTTGAAAATATCTCTAATGAATTGATTAATAAATTTTTTAAATTAGTTGGAAAAAAAATTTTAATAATTGGAGTTGGAGGCGTTGACTCTGCCGATGGCGTTTTTAGTAAAATTGTAAGCGGTGCAACTCTTGTGCAATTGTATACAGGCATGGTTTATAAAGGACCAACTATTGCTTCAAAGATTAATAAAGATCTCGACGAAATTGTAAAAAGAGAAGGTTTTAAAAATATTTCTGAAGCTATTGGAACAAAAAATTAATCTTGACTGGTATTCTTTAAGACCATATACATCTTGAAAATTTATGTCTAAAAAATGCGAACTTACTGGTAAAATCCCTCTAAAAGGCCATAATGTTAGTCACGCTAACAATAAAACTAAAAGAAGATTTCTTCCAAATTTAAAGAAAGTAAAATTTAAAAGTGAACTTTTAAAAAAATCTATGAGATTAACAGTTTCAAATGCAGGTGTTAGATCTGTAGATAAAAAAGGTAGCTTTGATAATTTCTTAAAATCTGCAAAATCAAGAGATTTATCGTTAAGATTAAAAAAGCTTAAAAAATCAATAATCGCAAAAACAGCATAATGAATAAAGTTTTCCTTACTCTCTCATTTTTAATGGGATTGGTTGTGCTAGCATCTAATTATTTAGTTCAATTTCCTATAAAATATTACGGTTTAGAGGAAATTTTAACTTACGGTGCTTTTAGTTATCCAATTGCATTTTTAATTACAGATTTAGCCAACAGATCCTTTGGAAAATTAGTAGCTAGAAAAATTGTCTATATAGGCTTCACAATTGGAATTTTGTTTACTTTAATATTTTCAACTAATTTTACTGATCTTATTTCTATAAGAATAGCAATTGGTTCAGGAACAGCTTTTATAATTGCCCAACTTTTAGATGTTCAGATATTTGATCAATTAAGACAAAAAAAGTGGTTTATAGCACCTTTAACATCTTCTTTGATAGGTTCAACTGTTGATACTTTTTTATTTTTCTCAATATCATTTTATGGAACGGGAATTCCTTGGGTAACTTTATCGTTAGGAGATCTTGCGGTAAAAATATTTGTAGCTCTTGTAATGTTGATACCTTTTAGATTATTACTCGGCACACTAAAAGCAGCATAACTAAATTTTAGGTTCTTGTTGTGTCATGCAATGTATTGCACCAAATCCCCATATCAATTTGCTACAGTCAACTGTTTCGATTTTTCTATTTCTAAAGTAATTTTTGAAAATTTTAATTGCAATATTGTCTTCTTTTACTTTGAATATTGGAAGAATTATTTTTTTATTACAAATATAAAAATTCATATAACTTGCAGGAACTCTTGTATTCTCAATATAAATTGGTGAAGGCATAGGAACTTTTATAATTTTGAATTTCTTTCCTTTCTCACATTTACTTTCTTTCAATATATTTAAATTCTTATTTAAGTTTTTGTAATTTATATCTTTTTTATTATTTTCAACTGCAGTCATAATCGTATTTCTTGAAACAAATCTTGATATGTCATCAACATGTCCATGTGTATCATCGCCTGCAATTCCTTTTTTAAGCCATATAAAGTTTTTTATGTTTAAGTATTTATTAAATATTTTTTCGTAGTCTTTTTTTCTAAAATTTTTATTTCTTTCTTGAATTTTGCTTAACAAACATTCTTCAGTTAATAAAATTGTACCTGAGCCATTTATATCAAATGCCCCTCCTTCCATGATTATTTTTCTAATTCTGCCTTTTTTTTTGATTATTGGATCAATCTTTTTAAAATTAGCAATTTTACTAATACTATTATTGATTTTATTGTCATTTTTATAATTTTTATACTTTGACCATCCGTTAAAACCAAAATTTAGAATTACTTTTTTCTTTTCGACCTTGTTTGTTATAAATATGGGTCCAGAATCTCTTAACCATATTCTATCAGTTTTAATATAGTGGAAGTTGATATTTTTAATTTTATTAAGTTTTATTAATTTTTTTATATTTTTTATATTTTTGCTAATGATTAAGTTAACTTTTTGATTTTTTGAAATTTTTTTTATAATCTTTAAAACTACTTCAGGAATAAATTGATATAATCCAGGCCAATCATTTTTATTATAAGGCCAAGCAATCCAAACTGAATTTTGAGGCTCCCATTCAGCTGGCATTCTAAATCCATTAAAGTTTTCATTCATCTGCAGGATTTTTTAGTATGCCTTTATAAAAATCGATTCTTCTATCTCTTAAAAAAGGCCAATGCTCTCTAGCTGAATCAATGTTTTTATAGTTTATTTCACGAATTAAAATTTCTTCTTTTTTATTTCCAAGTTTTCCAATTATTTGCCCACTAGGATCTATGATCATTGAGTTTCCCCAGAATTCTATTTTCTTCTTACCTTTTTTTTCTGTACCAACTCTATTTATAGCAACCACATAAGTACCATTTGCGATAGCGTGAGATTTTTGCATTGTTATCCAAGAGTCTAGTTGAGATTTTCCAAATTTTTTTTTCTCTTTTGGATGCCATCCAATAGCAGTAGGGTAAAAAATTATTTGTGCACCTTTAAGTGCAGTCAATCTTGCAGCTTCTGGAAACCATTGATCCCAACAAATTAAAGGTCCAATTTTACCAAATTTTGTTTTAACAGATTTAAAACCTAAATCTCCAGGAGTAAAATAAAATTTTTCATAATAACCAGGATCGTCTGGTATATGCATTTTTCTATATTTCGATAAAATTTTACCTTTCTCGCTAATAACGATACTAGTATTATGATAGAAGCCATGTGTTTTTTTTTCAAATAATGAAATCATTAATACTATTTGTAAATCTTTGGCTAATTCACAAAATATTTTTGTAGTTCTGCCAGGTATTTTTTCCGCTAGCTTAAAGTTGGAATGACTTTCTGTTTGACAAAAATAATTTGATAAAAATAGTTCTGGTACACAAATTATTTTAGCTTTTTTTGATGCTGCTTTTTTTATATTTTTAATAGCTGAATTTATATTTTTTTGAATATTATCTGAAATTTTACTTTGAATAATTCCAATTTTTACTTTTTTGATCATCTATCAAAATATTTTGGAAAAGTTTTTTCTGTCTCTATTTTTCCATTCTCCAGTATGATAGGCGTCACTTGCTATTAATGGTAAAACACTGGTTGCTTCAGCAAATACCATTTGTTCTTTGGTAGTATCAACCTTACCCCATGAACTTGCTTCTTTTAATGTTGAACTACTGCAAGCTCCATCTCTTGAGTCAGCAACAGTAATTTGTATTGCATATTTGTGCATGTCTACATTTTTTCCCAAAAGTTCAGCACAAATTACCGTGTCTTGTATAAAGTTTTTAGGAACTCCGCCACCAATCATGAATAATCCCGACCCTTTAGATTTAATTTTAATCTCTGTTAATTCTCTAAATTCTCTAATTGAGTCTATTGTAATATGATTTTTTGGATTTCTCTCTTGATGCATGACTAATCCAAAACCTGCACTTGAGTCTGTAAATGCAGGACAGAATATAGGTACATCGTTATCAAAAGCTGTTTCAATTAAAGAACCTTTCTTTTTAGAATTAGTTTTTAGATATTTGCCAATCTCTTTAATAAATTCTCTCGATGTGTAAGACTTCGGCTCAAGTTTGTCTGCTATTTCTCCTATTGTTTTATCACAAACCTGGAGCTCCTCTTCATCGATGTAAGTATCATAAATCCTATCTATATAATTATCTCTAAGTTCATTATCATTTTGATATTGTGATCCTTGGTAATGTTTAAATCCAAGCGCTTCAAAAAAATCCATATCTATTATAGATGCTCCAGTTGCTACAATTGCATCTACCATGTTGTATTTAACCATATCTCTATAAATATGCATACATCCAGCAGCAGAAGTAGACCCTGCAAGAGTTAAGAATATTGTACAATCTTTATCTTTAAGCATTTCATTATATATCTTGGATGCATTAGCAGTTTCTCTTGAAACAAAAGACATTTTTTCCATAGAAGATATAATTTTTCTAGAGTCAAAAGATGTAATATCAATATGTTCAACCTCTTTACTTAAAAAGTCTTTTTTTCTGTTATGATTAAGATTTTTTGTATCTGACATTATGCAACAAGAAACTCTTTATTTGTTTCTTTGTCATACATCGTCATTATTGGATCATCACAAACTTCGTAAATACTATCAGAATAATATCCATTAAATTGAGTTCTAAATGTCAATCCGTATGCTCCTAATTGACCTAATTCAATGTAATCACCTTCTTTAATATTATTAGGTAGAATAAAAGGTCCTTTCATATAATCCATGCTATCACATGTTGGTCCATAAAAATCAAATGAAGTCAATTTTTTTGATATAATTCTTCCACTTGTAATTATCCTTGATGGATAAACTATATTAGGCACACCTGCATCAAATAAAGTTCCGTATGTTCCATCATTAATATATAGCTTTTGTTTTTTTCTTAAGTTTACTCTCACAATTGTCGACCCACTTTCTGCAACAATTGCTCGACCTGGCTCACATATAATTTCTGGTTTTTTTTCTAATTTTAATTTATTTAATGAATTTTTTATTTCCTCAAAATAAGAGTTTAATGATTGAGGAACTAAGTCAGGATAGATTGTTGGAAATCCTCCACCTATATTTATAACATCTGGAACTATTTTTGTTTTTTTTATTATATATTTAATTTCATTAATCCCTTTTGAATAGGATATTGGATGCATACATTGCGAACCCACATGAAAACTTAATCCTATTTTTTTTGCATACTGTTTTGTTAATCTATAAAGCCCTATTGCTTCAGAAGTTTGTGCGCCAAATTTTTTAGATAAATCTATTTCTGCGTGTTCATTAGAAACTGCAACTCTTACAAATAACTCTAAATCCCTAGCTTGATTAGTACTATTAAGAATTTTTATTAATTCATCTTTTGTATCTATTGAAAAAGTCTTAATATTATATTTGAAATATGCTTCGTTTATGCTTTCTTTGCTTTTTACAGTATGCATGTAGGAGCATTTTGCATCTGGGCTAACACTTCTAATCGCCTCAACTTCTTTAATTGAAGCGATATCAAAATCATTAATTCCGCTTTCCACGATAGTTTTTAATACTAATGGATGCGGGTTAGTTTTAACTGCATATAGGATTTTACCAGGAAATTTATTCTGAAAAAATTTAGACGCTATGTTTATAGAATCTTTTCTAATACAATAAACAGGTTCTGTTGGTTTCAGTTGATTTACCAATTTATCAACTGATTTAAATTTTTGCATTTAAAGCTCCAAAAAAAATTTAACAAAAAAAACCGGCATAACTGCTATGCAAGTTTATATAAGACGAGCATTTATGCAGAAAATGAGCCAATGTAAAGTAAAAATGTACCCTTGAAATAATTTAGAATGTTTCCATATAAGGTCCATGCCAGAAGCGGAAGTATTAAAAAAAATAACAGAATTTGAGGATAAATCTCTACTTATAGTAGATGATGATAACCCTTTTAGAGAAAGACTAGCTCGAGCAATGGAGAAAAAGGGCTTTTCTGTTTCACAAGCAGAGGGTGTAAAAATTGGAATAGAGTCTGTGAAATCAAAAAAACCTGCTTTCGCAGTTGTTGACTTGAGACTAAACGATGGAAACGGACTAGAAGTAGTAAAAGAAATCCAGAAAAATAACTCAGAGAGCAGAATAGTGATGCTTACTGGTTATGGAAATATACCAACTGCAGTAGCAGCCATTAAAGAAGGTGCAATAGACTATTTAGCTAAACCAGCAGATGCAGATGACGTAGAAAAAGCACTTTTAGCTGATCCAAATAAAAAAGCTGCTCCTCCAGAAAATCCAATGTCCGCTGATAGAGTTAAATGGGAACATATTCATAGAGTTTTTGAATTATGTAACAGAAATGTATCTGAGACTGCAAGAAGACTTAAAATGCATCGAAGAACACTTCAAAGAATTCTATCAAAAAGATCTCCAAGGTAATTCTAAATATATTTTCTAAGTTTAATAATTTTATTAACTGAAACCGTTAGTAATAATATCTTAAATAATTCAGCATAAAGAAATGGGTAAACACCAAATTCTAATATTGGTTTATCCCAACCGATTAAATTTCCAAGCCACAAAATACCCAAAATATATATTACTGATGTTGCAATTATAATTTTTAAAAAATTTAATATATGGTTTTTATCGTATGTAAATATGCCTGCTATCAGACATGCAAATATAAAACCTATTAAATATCCCATTGTGGGACCAACAAAATAAGCTAATCCTATTCCTTTATCTGGTGAGTTGGAAAATACCGGCAATCCCATAATTCCTTCTATCAAATAAAAAACTACCGAAAGTACCCCGACTTTATATCCAAAGGAAATTCCTAAAAACAAAACTATAAATGTTTGCATAGTCATAGGAACTGGATAAAAAGGTATTTTAATTTTTGCAGATATTGTCAATAAAATAGAACCTATTAATGCAAATATTATGATTTTAATTATTTTATTATTAGAAATTGAATTTACTAATTCCATTAGCTTTAAATTACTATTTTAATAAAGTTTAATCCACTAATATTTATTAACAGGATGTTTTATTCTTACTATAATACTTCAATTTATTATAAATTAAATTATGGGTAAAATTAAAAAAACAGATCATTTCTATCTTATTGATGGGTCCGGATACATATTTAGAGCCTATTATGCATTGCCACCATTAACACGAAAAAGTGATGGTTTACCAGTAGGAGCAGTAAGTGGATTTTGTAACATGCTGTTTAAATTATTAGAGGACTCTAAATCTAGCGAAAATTTAGAAAAACCAACTCATTTTGCAGTAATCTTTGACTCTGCGAGAAAGAATTTTCGAAACGAAATATACTCAGATTATAAAGGAAATAGGTCTGATGCTCCCGATGATCTAATTCCACAATTCGATTATATTAGAAAGTCAGTATTAGCTTTCAATTTACCCTCTATAGAAATGTTAAATTACGAGGCTGATGATTTGATTGCCACCTATGTAGAGCAAATATTAGACGAAGGTGCAAAGGTTACAATTGTATCATCTGATAAAGATTTAATGCAACTTTTCAAAAAAAAGGTTCGTATATACGATCCAATGAAGAATAAATTTATATCTAATGACGATGTAATCAATAAATTTGGGGTTGGTCCGGATAAAGTAATTGATGTTCAATCACTAGCAGGGGATAGTACAGACAATGTACCTGGTGTTCCAGGTATTGGTGTAAAAACAGCAGCAGAATTAATTAAGGAATATGGAAATTTAGAAAACCTTCTCAAAAACGCAAATAAAATAAAACAGAATAAAAGAAGAGAAACACTTTTAGAAAATAAAGATAAGGCTCTGGTAAGTAAAAAACTGGTCACATTAAAAAATGATGTTCCGGTGAAAGACAAATTAACTGACTTTGTTTTAAAAAAAGTAGACGTAGACAAGTTATACAATTTTTTGAGAGAAATGGAATTTAATAGGTTATTGAGTTCGGCAATTTCGACGTATGGTCAATCCAAATTTAGTGATGAAATAGAAGTCAAAAAAGAAACATCTAAAATATCAAAAGATAAATATTTTTTGATAAAAAATTTATCTGAAATAAAAGATTGGATGCAAGAAGCCGAAGAAGCTGGTGAATTTTCTATTGATACTGAAACAGATTCTCTTGACCCACATCAGGCAAATTTAGTTGGTATCTCAATTTCTAGCAAAATAGGTAAAGCTTGTTACATTCCAACAGGTCATATTGATAAAAATAATCTAAATGAAAAAGATGTTTTGAAAATTTTAAAACCATATTTAGAGGATAAAAGTTTAAAAAAAATTGGGCAAAATATTAAATTCGATTACATAATATTTCGTAGAAGGGATATAGATATTCAAAGCATGGAAGATACAATGTTGATGTCATACGTTTTAGATGCTGGGAAAAATAGACATAATATGGATACCCTTTCAGATATTCATCTTGGTCACAAAACAATTAAATATAAAGATGTTGTTGGATCTGGAAAAAAAGAAATTAAATTCAGTCAAGTAGAGTTAAATATTGCAAAAGATTATGCGGCAGAAGATGCTGATATAACTTACCGTTTATATAAAATATTTTTGAAATCGCTTAAATCAGAAAAATTACTGAATATTTATGAAATTTTCGAAAAACCTTTAATTAAAATTTTAGCATCAATGGAAATCAAAGGCATAAAATTGGATAATAATTTTCTTAAAAAATTATCTGTTAAGTTTGAAAAAAAACTTCAAGATTTAGAAAAACAAATTTTTAAAATTTCAAAAAAAAAATTTAATATTGCATCGACTAAACAGTTGGGTGAAATAATGTATAATGACCTCAAAATTGCATCGTTAAAAAAGACTAAAAAAGGGAGTTTTGCAACAGGTGCAGCAGTTCTAGAGGATTTAGGTTATAAAGGGAATGAATTTCCTAAATTGGTTTTAGAATGGAGGCAATCTAGTAAATTGAAAAATACATATTCAGATTCTTTGCCAGAGCATTTAAATCCCAATACAAAAAGAGTGCATACATCTTTTCTGTTAGCAGCAACTACAACAGGTAGACTTGCATCTAGTGATCCAAATTTACAAAATATTCCTATTAAAACTGAGGAGGGCAAAGATATTCGTAAAGCCTTCATATCAGAAAAAAATAAAAAACTTATATCTGCAGACTATAATCAGATCGAAATGAGAATTTTGGCTGATCTAGCTGATGTAAAAGAACTAAAAAAAGCTTTTAAAAATAATGAGGATATTCACTCATTAACTGCTAGCCAGGTTTTTGGTGCAGACATAAAAAAAATTGATGCTGATATGAGGAGAAAAGCGAAGGCTATTAATTTTGGAATAATTTATGGAATATCTCAATATGGTTTGGCCAAACAAATTGGTGTATCAAACAATGAAGCCGAAGAATTTCTAAATTCATATTTTATTAAATTTCCAGAAATTAAAGAATATATGAATAACACAATTAAATTCTGTAGAAAAAGTGGATATGTAAGAAATATTTTTGGTCGAAAAACTCATATTCCAGGAATCAATGACAAAAATTTTAATGTTAGAAATTTTCAAGAAAGGGCAGCTATAAATGCACCTATCCAAGGATCTGCATCAGAAATAATGAGACTTGCTATGATTAGAATCAACGATGAGCTTGATACTAAAAAAACAAATGAATTTAATATGTTGCTTCAAATTCACGATGAATTGATTTTTGAGGTAATTGATAATGGTACTAAATCTGCTTCTAAAAAGATTAAAGAGATTATGACAAGTGTGAAAGATAGTGATTTGCATTCATTTTCAATACCATTATCGGTAGATGTAAACATAGGTGATAACTGGGGAGAGCTTCATTAATAAACATTTAATTGCCCAATTTTAAACATTTTAGTATTTTTATAGTTAAATATGAAACAAACAATTGCCCTTGTTGACGATGACAGAAATATATTAACTAGTTTAAGTATTGCTCTAGAGAAAGAGGGTTTTAATATTCAAACTTATTTGGATGGAGAAAGTGCCTTAATAGGTTTGTCAAGAAATCCACCAGACCTTGCAGTTATAGATATTAAAATGCCAAGAATGGATGGAGAAGAATTGTTAAAAAAATTGAGAAAAAAAACATCTATGCCCGTTATCTTTTTAACTTCAAAAGATGAAGAGGTGGATGAGCTCTTAGGACTAAAACTAGGGGCTGATGATTTTGTAAAAAAATCAGGTGGCTTTTCAACTAAAGTTCTTATTGAAAGAATTCGTGTCCAACTTAGAAAAAAAGATAATAATTTAGAGGATAATAGAAATATAATTTCACATGGAAAATTAAAACTTGACCCTTCACAGCTAGAGTGTGAATGGGATGGTAAGCAATTACCAGATAAATTAACAACAACGGAATTCTTAATTGTAAAGGAATTAGCAAAAAGACCTGGAATCATTAAAGAAAGATCTCAATTAATGGATGTTGCATACAGAGAAGACACAGATATTGAAGATAGAACAATAGACAGTCACGTAAAAAGGATTAGAAAAAAGTTTAAAAAAGTAGATAATAACTTTTCAGCGATAGAAACCAGATATGGTAGTGGTTATCGTTGGAATGTTAAATAATGGCTACTTCAAAATCTAATAATCAATCTATTTTAAAAAAATTTTTAGTTATCAATTCTATTGTTTTTTTAGTGATAGGTGTATTAACATTATTTTACCTTAACACAGTAAAACCTACGCTTATTAAAAATAAAACTGCCTCGCACATAAAAATTATTGATAATACAACAGAAAATATTGATCGTTTAAAAATAAATTTCTCAACTGAAGATATTAGAGAGTTCCTGTTTTCCACTAAATTTTTATTTCAAAGTATAGATAGAGTGCAGATATTTGATAGTGAATTTAATCTATTAGGAGATACCGATACATTAGACTTAGATCCAAATGCTTTCTCAAGAAGTCTAAACATAATTGAAATGAGTGACTTAAATAATCAAAGTATTGAAAATAAGAATTTGGAAGAGAGCAATAAAAGTTTTGAAAGTAAAGAAATATTTGAAGATTTAAAAAAGTATTCATATTCATCAGATTATGGAAAACCGTTAACTTATTCTAAAGAATACTATGATCAATTTTTATTAGTAACTGTTAAAAATGTAGTTAGTGGAAACAAAACAATAGGCTATTTAGCTATAACTGAAAATGCCAATGAAATAAAGGTTGCAATAGATGAAAGAAGAAATTTTATAATCAGAACCGCTTTGCTTGTCGCATTAGTAATTTTAATTTTTTCATATGTATTAAATAGATACTTCTTAAAACCAATTAAAAATTTGGTTCAATATACAAATATTATAAAAAATAAAAGTAAGGAAAAGACAAATATAGGAAATATAAAAAAAAGAAATGACGAATTGGGAAAATTATCAAATTCTCTTGATGAAATGACTAATGAATTAAACAAAAGAATTACTACAGCAGAAAATTATTCAACAGATCTTTTGCATGAAATCAGAAATCCTTTGGCATCTCTAAAAAGTGCCTCTGAGATAATTTCTGAAACAAATGATAAATCTCAAAGAAACAAATTAATTAATATAGTATCACATGACGTAGAGAGAATTGAAAGATTAATAACTGATTACTCTCAAATGCTAAGAGATGAGGCTGCAATCTCCTCTGAGAAAATGCAAAAATTAAATTTAAAAGAGATTGCTCAATCTGTTGTTGATGATTTTAACAGTATCTATGAAACAAAAAAATCGATTGGAATTAAATTGAAATCTAATGGAATTAAAAATTATAGTATTTTAGGGATAGAAAATAGAATTGAACAAATTATTGCAAACTTATTAGAAAACTCAATTTCTTTTAGTGAAAATAATCAAGAAATTACAGTTGAAATATCAAAAGATAAGGATGACAAAATTAAATTAGTTGTCGTTGATCAGGGATCTGGATTTAGTGAAAAGGATACAAATAAGATATTTAATAGATTTTATAGTAATAGACCTGAAAACTTTGGAGAACATTCGGGTTTGGGATTAAATATTGTCAAAAATTTAGTTGAAATTCATGGTGGCGAAATCAACGCATCTAATAATAAAGATAAAGGGGCAAGAATTGAAATAATTTTCCCAGAAGCATAAATCTTTGTTGATATATTAAGTGAAATTGTTAAAAGCCTCTTTCTATGGAAGATTTTAAAGTAAAAGATATATCTCAAGCGGAATTTGGAAGAAAAGAAATTTCACTGGCTGAAACTGAAATGCCAGGATTAATGGCTCTAAGAGAAGAATATAAGGGTAAAAAACCTTTAAATGGAGCTCGGATTGTTGGTTGTTTACACATGACAATACAAACAGCTGTCTTAATAGAAACTTTAGTTGAGTTAGGAGCCGAAGTAAGGTGGTCCTCATGTAATATTTTTTCGACACAAGACCATGCAGCAGCAGCAATTGCAAAAGCTGGCATTCCTGTATTTGCTTGGAAAGGTGAAACAGAAGAAGAATATTGGTGGTGCGTAAAGCAAACTATTGAAGGAAAAGATGGCTGGAAACCAAATATGATACTTGATGATGGTGGCGATCTTACAGCATTGATGCACAAAGATTATAAAGATTTATTAAATGATGTTAAAGGTTTATCGGAAGAGACAACAACAGGAGTTTTAGCATTAAAAAAAATGGAAAGTGAAGGCAATTTACTTGTCCCAGCAATAAATGTTAATGACTCAGTAACAAAATCTAAGTTCGATAATTTATATGGTTGCAGAGAAAGCTTAGTTGATGGAATTAAAAGAGCTACTGACGTGATGATGTCAGGTAAGGTAGCTATTGTAGCTGGATTTGGAGATGTTGGAAAGGGAAGCGCTGCTTCTCTTCGTCAAAGTGGTGCAAGAGTTATGGTCACAGAAACAGATCCAATTTGTGCTCTCCAAGCTGCAATGGAAGGTTATGAAGTAGTCTTAATGGATGAGATGATAAAAGAAGCCGACATTGTTGTTACTGCAACAGGTAATAAAGATATTGTGACAGCTGATCATATGAGAGAAATGAAAGATAGAGCAATTCTTTGCAATATCGGTCACTTTGATAATGAGATCCAAGTAGATGCTCTTAAAAATTATAAATGGGATGAAATAAAACCACAAGTTCACGAAATTACATTGCCGGATGGAAAAAGAATTATTTTATTAGCAGAAGGTAGATTGGTTAATCTTGGATGTGCAACAGGACACCCAAGTTTTGTAATGAGTGCGTCTTTCACAAATCAAGTAACAGCTCAGATAGAATTATGGAATAACTCAGATAAATATGAGAAAAAAGTATATGTTCTACCTAAACATTTAGATGAGAAAGTAGCCAGACTTCATTTAGAAAAAGTTGGAGCTAAATTAACCAAATTATCAGATGATCAAGCAAAATATATAAGTGTAACACCAGAAGGACCTTATAAACCAGATGCCTATCGCTACTAAAAGTAGCAAAATAGATATTTCAAAAGAAATTATCACACAAAAAATTGCTGAAAAAATTGCAAGTAAAGTTAGTAAAAATACAACTTTGCTTTTTTATGGAAATATCGGAGTAGGTAAGACTACATTTATCAGGTATCTGATCAATTATCTTCAAACAAAAAATGGTTTAGAAAGAACAGAAATACCTAGTCCAACTTTTAATATTATAAATGAATATGAGATTAATTCCTTAATTGTTAGACATTTTGATCTTTACAGAATTAAAGATAAAAAAGATTTAAATAATTTAGGAATTAATGAAAATCTAGAAGATTATGCTAGACTAATTGAATGGCCTGAAATCTTAGGTAAAAATATAGAAAGTACTTTTACATTAAAGTTTGAATATGATGAAAAGCTTGAAAATAGGTACTTAATTATATCTAATAATATTGATTTTGATTTTAATGAATTTGAAAAAATTTAAAAAGTTATCAGGAGATGCATCTTTTAGACAATTTTATAGAACAAATAATTCAGTATTAGTTTATAGCAAAATTCAAAAGCGATCAAACTTGTTAAATTATGATGCTGTTAACAAAATATTGATTAAAAATAAAATATTAGCACCAGGTTTAATTAGTCAAAATTATAAAAAAAACTTTATAGAAATTGAGGATTTCGGCAATAAAAACATGTTGGATAAAATTAAATCTTCAAAAACTAAATTAAATGAATACAAAAAAATATTAAAAATTTTATATCAAATTCAAAAAATTAAAAATTTTAAAACTCAAAATTTTCTTAAGAGAAAATTTAATTTATCAAACTATTCAAAAGCTAAAATACTTAAAGAGTCGTACCTTTTTTTGGATTGGTACTTACCAGCAAATAAATTAATTATTCAAAAAGGATATATAAAAAAAAATCTAAAAAAAATAATAGATAATTTGTATTTAAATGTAAAAATCAAACAGAAAGTATTTGTACATAGAGATTTTCACGTCTCAAATATGATGTTTTATAAAAATAAAATCGCTTTAATAGATAGTCAAGATGCAGTCCTAGGTAATCCAGCATATGATTTAGCCTCACTTATAGATGATGTAAGAATTAAAACTTCAAATAGTTTTAAGTCAGATATTTTAAAAGTATTTCTTAGTAAATTTAACTATAAAAATGAATCTCAATTTATTAATGATTTTGAAATTCTATCTGTTTTAAGAAATCTAAAAATAATTGGTATATTCACAAGACTTGCAAATAGAGATAAAAAAAAGAAATATTTAAAATTAATACCTTATGCATGGAAATTAATTGATAATCGTATGAAAAATAATTCAAATTTTAATGATTTAATAAATTTTCTAAAAGAAAATCCAAAAATAAAAAAAAAATGAAAATTAAAACAGCAATAATTTTATGTGCAGGCTTTGGAAAAAGATTAATGCCATTAACTAAGAAAACCCCAAAACCACTCTTGAAAATCAATGAGACCAGCTTATTAGAAAATACTATAAATTTGATAAAAGTACTAGAAATAAAATCTTTAAAAATTAATACTTTTTATTTAAGTGAGAAAATTAAAGATTTCATTTTTTCAAATAATTTTGGTTTAGAAACTCAAATTATAGAAGATGGTAAAGAGATATTAGATACAGGGGGCGGTCTTTTAAATGTAGTAAATAATTCAGTTGAAACAGATTTTATAGTTTTTAATCCTGATACAATTTGGAACGCTGAATATGCAAATGAAATTAAGAGGATGGAAAATATATATTTTAAAAATAACCTAGAAAATATTTTAATGGTTGTAAAAAAAGATTTAAGTTTTGATAAAAGATTTAAAGGCGATTTTTCTATGGATGGCAATAATTTAAAAAAGAACAATGATAAAAATTATATTTATACAGGGTGTCAAATTATAAATAAAAAAATATTTAAAAATTTATCAAAAAAAATATTTTCAATGAATGAGATTTGGGACAACTACATTGAAAAGGAAAATTTGTATGGTTTCGAGAGTGGTATTGAGTTTCTTCATTTAACAGATAAATATATTTACGAAAAACTTCTTCAAAAAGGTTAGAATTTAATTAAATCCCTAGATCTACTCTGATCTAGGTACTTAGCTTCTTTTATATTCTTTTTTTCAAATTTCAAAAGTAGAGGATTTCCTGTTGGTATTTCAAGTTTAGAAATTTCATTGTCATCAATTTTAAATAAATATTTTAAAAGTGATCTAATAGAATTACCATGAGCAGATATAATTATATTATCTTGCAAATTTTTTTCTATGTTTTCAACAAAATAGGGCACAACTCTTTCATAAGTATCTTTTAAGGACTCTGTATCTGGAATAAGGTTACGGGGTATATCATTGTAAATACTTATATTTTTTGGATGGTATGGACTATTTATATTTAAAGGTTTTGGTGGATTATCCCAAGATCTTCTAAATTTGTGAACTTCTTCTTCTCCTAATTTTTTTCTCATTTCATCTTTGTTTAATCCTGTAAGCGATCCGTAGTGCCTTTCATTTAATTGCCAGGCCTTAATTATATTATTTGGTTTTAATCTGATCGTATTTAAAATGAGCTTCAAGGTATCAATCGATCTTAGTTGATATGAAGTATAAAAATGTTTTATTTCTAAATTTAATTTTTTTATAAACTCTCCAGCTTTACAGGCTTCTAATTTACCTTGTGGTGCGAGCTCAACGTCGACCCATCCTGTAAATTTATTTTCTAAATTCCATTCGCTTTGTCCATGTCTAACAAGTATTAAGTGACTCATTTGTAAAAATTTAATATAGATTAACTATGAATTACTTAAAGCAGTTTTTTTATCTGTCTAACATAGTTTTATTTATTTTTTACTTATATCCCGGTAGTATTTTTGGATGTTTTATTTATGGTGATTGTAAAATACAACCACAATTAACAAGAGATTTTTTAGTATCTTCAAATCACGTTTATGTTTTCTTTATTATATCAATTCTAGGATTAATTGTTTTTAAGCATAAATTAAAAAATATATTTATCTATCTTATTTGCATTTCTATTGTTTTAGAAATTCTGCACTTAATAATTCCAGAAAGAGGATTTGAATTAGGTGATTTGTTTGGTAATATAATAGCTGTATTTATATCGTTTTTAGTTTTTAAAATAATTTATAAAGGTAGATTGCAATGAGTTCATTCGATGAAAGAAAAAAAGGTTTTGAAAAAAAATTTGCTCATGATGAGGAAAAACAATTTAAAATTAATGCAAAAAAAAATAAATATTTAGGAGAGTGGGCCTCACAAATTCTTGGACATGATGAGGAAAAAAAAAATCAATATATTCAAGATGTAATTAAAGCAGATTTTGCTGAGGCAGGTGATGAAGATGTGTATAGAAAGCTTTATGAAGATTTAAAAGATAAAAATATATCTGAAGATCAAATTAGAAAAAAAATGCAAGAATGCAATGAAAAAGCAACTACTGAAGTTGGTTAGTTTTCTATTTTTATTTACATTTGTAGCAACAAATTACTTACTATCAGAAACAATCCTAATTTCAGATAAGATTAAGATAATTGATGGTGATACAATTTTATTAGATAATAAAAAAATTCGTTTTTCAGGCATAGATGCTCCAGAAACGAAATTTAAAGGAAAGCAACAGTTTTGCCTAAAAAATAAAAAAAAAATTAATTGTGGAAAAATTTCAAAAAATTCTCTTACAGAAAAAATTATAAATAAAAAATTAAAATGTCTAATCGAGCCCCAAAAGGACTATTTTGGTAGGTATTTAGGTGAGTGTTTTATCAATAATGAAAGTGTTTCAGCTTACATGGTAAGAAATGGATTAGCCTTCGACTATCCAAAATATTCGAAAAAAAAATATTCTAAAGATCAAATTTATGCAAAAAACAATAAGTTAGGTTTATGGAGTATGGAATTTGATTATCCATGGATATGGAGAAAAAATAATAGATAATTTATATTAAACTGTGATTCTTTTTAAAAAGTATTTTTTATTTTTTGGTCTATTATTTTTAACTGCCTGCTCATCGATACCACAAAATACAGCAGATGGATGTTCAATATTCTCTGAGAGATATCTTTGGTATAAACACGCGAAAAAAACTGAAAAAAAGTGGGGAACACCAATCAACTTACAATTAGCAATAATAAAAATGGAATCTGATTTTGACTGGCTCGCTAAGCCTGCGCGTCAAAAATTATTTAAAGTTATACCCTATAAAAGACCTTCTAGTTCATTTGGATACTCACAAGCTATTAAAGGTACTTGGAAACAATATAAAGATGAGACTGGAAATAAATATGCTTTAAGAACTAGATTTAAAGATAGTGTTGATTTTATTGGCTGGTATACAAACAAAACGGAAAAAATTTTAAAGGTTTCAAAAAAAGACGCTTTCAGACAATATATTGCTTATCATGAAGGCTGGGGAAATTATAAAAATTATAAAAACAATCAAAAAGTTATAGTATTGGCAAAAAAAGTAGAGGGTTATTCAAATAAATTCAAGAAGCAGCTTAATAAATGTAGTAAATCTTTGACTACTAGAAAATATATTATTTTTTAATCAACTGCTTTTCTAGCTCCAGATCTACTGCATCTATTCTCTTGGTATTTTTTGCTAGTGTTAAATACATAGTTGGCGTCACATATAATGTAAAGAATGTTGAAATAATCATTCCACCAAAGATTGTTGATCCAACTGCTAATCTAGACGCCTCACCTGCGCCTGGACCTATGTTACCTACTATAAGAGGCAACATTGCAATCATGGTGCTTAATGAAGTCATTATGATTGGTCTTATTCTTAATTTGCAAGCTTCCATCAATGCTTCCTCAATTTTTGCACCTGTTGTTCGAATTTGATTAGTATAGTCGACGATTAAAATACTATTTTTAGTGGATATACCGATTAATATAATCAAGGCGATTTGTGAAAATATATTTATCGAACTATTTAGAAATAAAATGAATACAAGACCTCCAAAAACTGCAAGAGGCACAGTCAATATTATAATAAAAGGATGGACAAACGAGTTAAAAGTAGCAGCCATTACTAAATATGCAGTTACTAATGCTAAAGCGAAAATAAGAAATATTTCGTTACTAGTCTCTTTTAGTTCTTCAGACTTACCTTTCCAAGTTATTTGATTTTGAGGAGCAACTCTCAACATTACGTCTTCTAAATATTTTATAGCTTCAGACAATGTATATTCTTCAGATAAAGCTGCCGATATAGTTACTGCTCGTTGTCTATTATATCTAGGTAATGACTCAGCAGTTCCTTTCTCTTCAAATTCTACCAAACTTGCAACAGATACTAATTTTCCTGTAGTTTCAGATCTTACAAAAATCTTTGATAAACCATCTTTATCTCTTCTATCTGCTAAATACTGCTGAAGAATAATGGGGTATTCTCTTCCTTCTTTATTATATGTTGTAACTCTCTTTCCACCGTATAATGTTTCTAGTGTTCTGCCTATATTCTCTATCGAAACTCCTAAATCATTTGCCCTATTTTTGTTAGTAATTAATTTTACTTCAGGTTTATTTTTTGTGTAATCACTTTCAATTCTAAACATATTTCTATTTCTTCTTAGTTCTCTTAAAACTTGACTTTGAATTTGCTCTAACTCTTCATAACTTGTCCCATAAATCACCATTTGGACTGGTTTATTGTAGCTAGAAACTCTTATAGATTGAGGTGATATGGGAAACGCAAACGTTTCAGGCACACTAACAACTTGTCCAATAGCTTCTCTTAAAACAACCTGTGTACTCTTTTCTCTATTTTTCCATTCATCTAAAAGTGCAATTATAATAAAAGTATTATATGAAGTTGCGGACTTACCAAAACCAGGTACCCTCATAATTAATCTTTGGTAAGGGCTGTCTTCTGCTTGTAACAATTTTAATATTCTTCCCTCAATTATTTGGGCTTTTTCTTGTGTGTACTCGAATGAACTTCCTTCATCAGTAGAACCAATTATTAAATAAGCCCCTCTATCTTCTAATGGTATCAATTCTTTTTTAGTAAAGTTAAATAAATAAACTGAAGCTGCAATTAATAGAATTATAAATATCGAAATTGTTTTCTGTTTATTAATCCAAAATTTTAAGGTATCGGTATAAAATTCTGTAAAAGATTTAAATCCATTATTGAATTTTTTTACAAAAAAATTAATTTTTTCTTTTTTATTTAAAAACTTACTTCCTAACATTGGTGAAAGAGTTAAAGCCACAAACGAAGAAACAACAATTGAGAAAGATAGTGCTATTGCAGTTTCCTTAAACAAGGTGCCAGCTATACCCTCAATAAAAATTAAAGGTAAAAAAACCGCAACTAAGATTAAAGTTGTAGCTATTATCGCAAATGTTATTTGTCTTGAGCCTTTATAAGCAGCTACAAGTGGCGTTTCTCCTTTTTCAATTCTTGTATAAATTGCATCTGTCATTATTACAGAATCATCAGTTATTATTCCAATTGCTAAAATAAAACTTAGGAGAACAAATATATTTATAGAAAGATCAAATATATATAAACCTAAAAACGAACCAATTAAACTTACTGGCAAAGCTACAGCTGGTACAATTACAGCTTTTAGGTTTCCTAAAAACAAGTAAATTATTACTACAACCAAAATAAAAGCAATAATTAAACTTTTATAAACTTCCTGTATTGCAGTTCCTACGTAAGTTGCTCTATTAAATGCTATTTCTAACTTTAAACCATCTGGTAAAGATTGATTTAAAACGTTTATCTTCTCTTTAATTTGATTTGAAAGTTCGACGGTTGATGCTCCACTTTTTGCGTATATTCCAATCCCAACTGTTTTTAAATTAGCTGCATTTTTTCTTTGAGCTTTAAATAAAGTTTTTTCAGAAACTGGACCAAGCTCAACATTTGCAATATCAGAAAGGGTTGTGACTTTATCTTTGTTTTTCTTAAGAGGAAGCTGCTTGATTGTTTCAATATTAGAGTAAGACTTATCAATATTAAGAGTTAAATCTTTGTTACTAGCTTCTAAAGTTCCAGCGGGGATGTTTATATTTTCATTTCTTAATGCTCTCTCGACTTCCTGAATAGTAAGATTATTGGCTGCTAATTTGATAGGATCTACCCAAACTCTAACACTTAGCTCTCTTAATCCACCGACTAAAATTCTACCAACATTTGGTACGCTCGAAAAGGCATCGATAAGATATCTTTCTGCATAATCACCCAAATCCAAATCATTCCAAGTTGGTGACGATAGCGCAACCCACATTGTGGTTGTAAAACCTGCTGCTTGTTTCAAAATTTGAGGCGGGTTTGCTTGATCTGGCAAATTGTCCGCAACTCTTGATACTCTTTCTCTTATGTCATTTGCTGCATCATCTAAATCTATATCTGTATTAAAGTAAATATTTATTCTACTTCTTCCATTAAGCGAACTAGAATCAATGTTCTTAATTCCTTCCGCTCCTCCTATAACATCTTCTATTTTTTGTGTTATTTCTTCATCAACAATTTCAGCTGAAGCAGATTTATAATCAGTTTGTACCTGTACCACTGGAGGCTGAATGCCATCTGGTAATTCTCTAACAGGTAATTCCCAAAATACAAAAATTCCAAAAATAATTAGTATCATTGACATTACCCATGCAACGACAGGTCTTTTAATACTAACTTCAGTTATATACATGTATTAATTATTTTTTATTTTCTTGTTTTTCAGAGTCAGACTTTTTAAATATATTTAATTTTTGTAACCACGCAAACATACCATTCTTGTTTTCTTTAGTATCTTTTTTCTTTTTTCCACCCCAACCAGATTTGTTTTGATTAGCTACTTTAGCACCCTTTTTTATAGGTCTTATTATTAAATTTGGTCTGACTTTTTTTGTGCCCTCAGCAACAACTTTGTCACCAACTTTTAGACCATTTAAAACTTCAACAAAACCAAGATATCTATCGCCAGTATCAATATTTGTTTTTAATACTTTATTTTTTTCGTCAACTTTATAGATAAATATATTATCACCTTCCACTATTGTGCTGGTATCAGGGATACTTAAGCTTTCTCTTGTATCATATTTTATTGAAATTTCTAAAAACGAGCCAGGCAAAATTTCACCAGATGTATTATCCATTTTTATCCTTGTTGGTAATGATCTAGTATCCTCACTAATTCGACTAGCTAACGAATCAACTTCACCTTTATAGGTTTTATCTTTGTATCCAGAAAATTTTATATCAACAGGTAAACCAACCTTAATAAATGGTACAAACATTTCAGGTATATCTACATCACAATAGATAATACTGGTATTTTCGAGATTAACTAAGATTGAAGATTTTGAAACTTCGATGTCTTCTGAAAATTCTCTTTTTCCAATTGTTCCATCAAACTGAGCAGTAATTTTTCTATTTTTAAGTTCTGCAATTACATCACCTTTTTTTACTTTTTGATTAAAGTTGATAGGTTTAAGTATTTCATACTTCTCAATTTTATAGGATTGTGTTTTAAATGGTCTTGCTGTTCCGTATGTGCTTATTAAATTTTCAAAAACTCTATTTTCAGCCGCAGTAACAATTATTCCTGGAGGTGGTCTTTTGCTAAATTTCTTCTTAAAATGATTTCCAATCATTGTTCTACCAACAATCACTGTAGCTATAATTAAAAAGAAAATTATTATTATGCTTGTAATTTTTGTTGATCTTTTCATATTTTATATTTTACCATATTCAGCCCATGAACCATCATAAATGACTGGAAGATACTTATTATTTACTTGAGAATATGCAAGTGCCAAAACACATGCTGTGATCCCAGAACCGCACGAAAACACTACATTTACTGGGTCATTTAAAGATAAATCTTTAAAATAAGAAGAAATTTCAGATTTACTTTTAAAAGTAAAATCGTCATTGATAAGTGTTTTAAAAGGTAAGCAAATTGAATTAGGTATTGAACCACTTCTTACATTTTTTCTTGGATCTGGAGTTGTGCCATTAAAACGATCTTTGCTTCTCGCATCAACTAAATCAAATTTTTTTTTAATTATATTTTGGTCAATCTGATCTTTGCTCTTAACCATTCCATTATTTTCTTTTGCTTTATAGCTAGTTGTTTGAATAATTATATTATTAGCAGAAGTTATTCTTTTTTCTTTTTTCCATTTTATAAAACCTCCATCTAAAACATGTACTTTCTTTTTATCATGGCCAAAGTAAACTAAATTAAACCATACTCTACAAGCACTTAAAACATCAGAATTATCATAAACCACAATTTCGTCTTCGTTAGATATGCCCATAGATGATAGTATATTTTCCCACGAACTAATGTCCGTTAACATATGTGGTAAGTCGGTTGATTTATTACAATTTTTGTCGATATCAAAAAAAATTGCATTTGGTATATGCTCTCTATTAAATTCTTCTTTACCACTTCTATTTGTTGCAGGCATATGCCAAGAGCCATCAATTATTTTTACATTTGAGAGATTTTTTTCTAGCCACTCAGTTGATATAAGTGACATTAGAAACTTTTTTCCAAATATTTCTGATGATAATCTTCAGCTTTGTTATAATTTTTTGATTTTGATATTTTGGTAACAATTTTACCTTTAAATTTTTCATTAATTTCTTTCAATACTTTGTTAGCGATTTTATTTTGATTTTCATCATGAACAAATATTTCACTTCTATACTGAGTACCTACATCTGGACCTTGACGGTTTAAAGTAGTTGGATCATGAAATTCAAAAAAGTTTCTTATTATTTCCTCATAAGAAATTTTAGTATTGTCAAATTCAACTTTAACTACTTCTGCGTGATTGGTGTCACCATAACATACTTCTTTATAAGATGTCTTCTCAGTATTACCTCCACAATATCCAACCTCTGTATTTATTACTCCATTTAACTTGCTAAATTTTATTTCGGGTCCCCAAAAACATCCAAGTGCTAAAGTTGCTATTTCCATTGCTAAAAATTTTAATTAATCTAAAGTTATTATCATGCTTTCCAAAAATCAATTAGGCTTTTTTTACATGTTTTTATCAATATGTGCTTTTTCATTTATGGATGTAATAGTCAAGTGGTCATCAGATTATCCAATTGGACAGGTAATGTTCTTTAGAGGTCTATTTGGTATTTTGCCAATAATTTTTTTAGTTCCTAAGACAAGATTTAGAGATTTTTACAAAACAAATAGACCAGGATTACATTTAATTAGATGTTGTTCAGGACTGATAGCTTTAGCTGCAATATTTTTGGCACTAAGAAACCTACCACTTGCAACAGTGACAAGTATTTCATTTGCTGCACCTATATTTACAACTTTGCTATCAATATTTTTACTAAGTGAGAAAGTAGGAGTATATAGATGGGCCGCAGTATTTGTTGGTTTTATTGGTGTTTTAGTAATTACCCAACCAGGATTTTCTAGCTTAAATATTTATTATTTATTTCCAATAATCTTTTGTATTGGAATGTCTTACGTTGCAATTACAATTAGAAAACTTTCATCCACAGAACCAGTCTGGTTGATCTCATTCTTTTTTTCTTTTGCAATTACAATTGTTGGAGTTTTATCAATACCATTTGGTTGGATCATGCCAACTTTCAATGATTTCTTACTATTATGTACAATTGGCTTGTTGGGAGGAACAGCTAATTTATTATTAAGTCAATCATATAAATTATCCGAGGTTTCTCTGGTTACACCTCTTAAATATTTAGGATTAATATTTGCAATATCTTTTGGATATTTTATTTGGGATGAAATTCCCACAATTAAAACATTAATGGGTGCTTCACTGGTAATAATATCATCAATCATTATATTTCGAAGAGAAATATATTTAAATAAACAAGTAACGGTAAGTAGAAATGAGTAAGGCACCGACATATTGGAAAAAAGCTAGAACATATCTTTCAAAAAAAGATAGTATTATGAGATCATTGATTAAAAAATATAAAGATAACAATTTAACTACTAGAAAAGATGTCTTTTATTCTTTATGCAAAAGTATAATAGGACAACAAATAAGTGTTGCTGCTGCAGACTCTGTCTTCAAAAAATTTGAATTGGCATGTAAAAAAAAAATTAATCCAAAAATTGTTTCAAAGCTTAAAACATCACAACTTAAAAAATGCGGTCTTAGTCGTCAAAAAATAAGGGGCATCTTGGAAATGTCTCAAAAATTTAAAAATAAAAGTTTTAATCCAAGATTAATTTCGAAAATGAGCGATGAAGAAGCAATTATATACCTATCAACTTTAAGGCAAATAGGAAGATGGTCAGCAGAGATGATTTTGTTATTTACTTATAATAGGTCTAATATCTGGCCAGTCCAGGATATTGGGTTATTAAGAGCAATATCAAACAACTATAAAAAAAAATATTTTCCACCTGAAATTTTTGTAAAAAAGCTTCAAAGAAGATTTTCTCCATACTGCTCTGTTGCCACTTGGTATTTGTGGCGTTCAATTGATGACGATACTATTCAGTATTAGCACCCTCCACAATAAACATATGTCTTTTTGTAGTTTGTTCTGCATAAGACCAAGCTTTTAAATAATCTTCTGAGTCATGACAAGATATGGCCATGTCATAACTGGGAAATTCCCAAATGACGGTCCTTAATATTTTGTCACCACTATAATATTTTAGTTTGCCTCCTCTAACTACAGGAGTACCACCAAATTTTTTTATAACTGGTATTGCATTTTCACCATATTTTTTTAGATTATCTTGATCTGAAATCTCTGTATACAAACTCACCCAATATGCCTTCATATTTGCCCCTTTTCTAAGTTATTCCATTCCTTCAAATATCATATGTTCTCTAATTACATTATCTTTAAGATATGTTCTTGCCTCAACATATTCCTCAGAATCGTAGCATTTTTTAGCAGTTTCCACGTCTGGGAACTCTGCAAGTGCTATTCTAACCATTTCTCTACCTTCAAGTGAAATGTTATTAGCACTTCGAGCTAAAATTTTTCCAGAATATTTTAATACAGCTTCCTTTGCTTTATCTGCATATTTTTTCATTCTTTCAGGGTCTTTAATTTCACTGTAAGTTGCAATCCAGTAACCTTTCATAATTCTCCTTTTTAATTTTTTTTTTTTATGTTACCAAATTTTATGGCAGAAAAATTAATAATCAATTATGAAGATTATAAATTAGCAGTTGAAAAGTTAGCTCTTACAATTGAAAAAAATTACAAACCATCTGTTTTAGTCGGAATAATGAGGGGTGCAGCACCTATAATTGATATGCTATCAAGAATATTTAAATTGCCCACTGCTTATGTTGTTATTCAAAGTTATTCTGGAGAAACTGTAGAAAATAAACAGGGCGAACTTATTTTTGCAAGAGACATAAGCTCAATAGCTAAAAATGAAGATTTTAAAAATGTTTTATTAGTTGATGATTTATCCGATACTGGACTTACATTAAATGAAAGTATTAAATGGTTAAAAAATTATGCTCCAGTGAAAAACCATATTCAAGAAATAAAAACAGCTTGTCTTTGGAAAAAAAAATCCTCTTCTTTTACTCCAGATTTTTGTCCAATTTTACTGGATGGAGATCCTTGGATAGTTCAACCTTCAGAATATTATGATGAAATAGATATTAATGGCTTAAAGAAAAAACATTCATAAAAAAAAGGCCAACTATTTAAGTTGGCCTTTTTAATTTTTTTTTAAAAATTATTTTGGAATATCTCCTTCAACACCTTTTACATAAACACTCATTCCAGCTAGCATTCCATCATCGGCAACTTTCCCTTCTGCAACTAATATATTACCTTTTTGGTCATATATAGGACCTGTGAACGAATGAACTTTTCCTGATGCTAGATCTTTTTGAAGCTGCTCTACTTCTTTAACTAAATCAGCACCCATTGCAGAATTATATGGTCCCATAGCTACCATACCTTCCTTTAATCCATGCCATGTGTCTTGTTGATTCCATGTACCGTCTCTTGCAGCAATAGCTCTTTCAACATAATATGGTGCCCAATCATCTATAATTGAAGTCAAAATTGATTTAGGAGCAAATCTCTGCATGTCACTTGCTTGACCAAATGACCATACACCTGCTTTCTCGGCTGTTTGAACTGGTGCTGTACTATCTGTATGTTGCATAATTACATCTGCACCTTGATCGATTAAAGCTTGCGCTGCTTCAGCTTCTTTACCTGGATCGTACCAAGTAAACACCCATACAATCTTAGTTTTAATATTTGGATTGACCTTTTGTGCAGCAAGAGTCATTGCATTAATACCTCTTATTACTTCAGGAATTGGAAAAGATGCAATGTAGCCAATCGTGTTAGTTTTAGTCATTTTTCCAGCAATATGGCCTAAAAGAGTTCTTCCTTCGTAAAATCTTGCAGAATAAGTAGAAACATTTGAGTGTTCTCTCTTATAACCTGTTGCGTGTTCAAATTTTACATTTGGAAAATCTTTTGCAACTTTGTTAGTTGGATCCATATATCCAAAACTAGTTGTAAAAATTAAGTCGTGGCCAGATTGAGCCAGTTGTCTTATGACTCTTTCTGCATCAGCACCTTCTGGAACACTTTCAACAAATGTTGTTTTTATTCCAGCTGCCTCTACAGCGTTTCTACCTTCGTGATGTTGAAATGTCCATCCATGGTCACCAGTTGGGCCAACATAGACAAAACCAACTTTAAAATCCGCATTTGAGTTTACACTAAACCCAAGTAGAAAAATTGCAGAAATTAAATATCTAAAAAAGTTTTTATACATTTTGAATTTCCCCTCTAAATTTTTTTTGTGAAGCTTTAAGTTAATCAAAATTCAAAAAAAAAAAATAATTATTTTCGAATAGCTAACATTACTTTTCCTTATAGAATATTCTTCCTAAGGAGGTTGGGGTATTAAGTTTTATTTTTCTACTGTCACGAGAGATTACAACCAAAACTATTATTGTCATCAGATAAGGTAATGCACTTAAGAATTGAACTGGTATTCTAAACCCAATTGCTTGCATATGTAATTGTAGAATTGTAATCCCTCCAAAAATTAAAGCACCAATTAAAACTTTTATAGGACTCCAGGTTGCAAATACAACCAAAGCCAAAGCTATCCATCCTCTTCCAGCTGTCATATTTTCAATCCACTGTGGGGTGTATATCAAAGATAAATATGCACCTGCTAAGCCACACATAGCTCCTCCATAAAGAATACAACAGTATCTAACTAGAATAACATTTATACCTTGATTAGATGCCGAAACAGGCGAATCACCAACAGCTCTAACAACTAAACCTAATTTAGTTTTTTTCAAAAAATAATTAGTTAAAAATGGTAAAGCAAAAGCAAAATATAGAACTATAGAGTGTCCAAATAATATTGGACCAAAAAACGGAATACTTTCTTTTAAACTTGAAAATAAAATTGGAAATTCTTTTCCAGGGATACCAACAAAATTTTTTCCTAACATTGCGGATAAACCGATGCCAAAAATAGTCAATGCCAAACCCGTTGCAACATGGTTTGTAAGGAGAGATTGCGATAAAAATCCAAAGATTAGTGAAATTATAACTCCTGATAACATAGAGCCTACGATTGCAATAAAAAGGTTATCTGTTATTACCATTAAAGCAAAACCAGATATTGCTCCGATTATCATCATTCCTTCGACACCTAAATTTAAAACGCCCGATCTTTCAGTAACCAATTCACCTGAAGCCGCAAGTATTAATGGCACTGATGAAGCCATTATTGATCCTATCAGAATTCCTATAAAACTAATGTCTAAGCTCATTTTTTTTTAAATTTAAAATTTTAACTTTGAAAAAAAGCAAATAATCAGATGCTAGTAAAAAAAATAAAATCATACCCTGAAAGACTTGGCCGGTATATTTTGGTATTTGTAAAAAAATTTGAGCCGTTTCAGCACCGAGATATGTCAAAGCAACAACCAAAGACGCAAAAATTATGCCAAAAGGATTAAGACGACCTAAAAAAGCAACAATAATTGCTGTAAAACCGTAATCGGGGGATATCATTCTATGCAGCTGTCCAATAGGCCCAGTAATTTCACCAACTCCAGCTAATCCCGCACAAGCACCACTAATCATAAAAACAACCAAAATCATAGTTTTTCCTTTAAACCCAGCATACTTAGCAGTTTTTAAACTTAGACCAGATACTTTAATCTGAAAGCCTAAATAGGTTTTGTAAAGAATAAACCAACTCAGCATAACTGCTGCAAGAGCTAAAAAAATACCAGCATGAATTCTCAAACCTTCAAATAATAATGGCATTCTAGATGAGTCACTAAATTGTCTTGTTTCAGGAAAATTAAAACCTTCAGGATTACTCCATGGTCCAACTACTAAATAATCTAAGAGTAGCTTTGATACATAAACCAACATAAGACTAACTAAAATCTCATTTGTATTAAAATATGTTTTAAGGATTGCTGGGATAAGTGCAAAGATCATTCCCCCGATTGCTCCAGCAACTATAACTAAAGGCAATATATAAAAACCTTCTTGATTATAAAATAAAAGAGCAACTCCTCCTCCTACAATCGCACCAAAAGTTAATTGCCCTTCTGCACCAATATTCCAATTATTACTTTTAAAACAAAATGATAAACCAATAGCAATTAAGCAGAGGGGGGTTGCTTTGAGTAGCAATTCACTGAATCCATATAAATTTGAAATAGGAGTTATAAAGTAAAACTTAAGTGCTTCTATTGGATTAAAGCCTAAAATATAAAAAATTATACCGCCACCTAAAATTGTAAGTATGATTGCAATAAAAGGAGTAAAAAAATATAGTGCCATTGGTACATCATTTCTTTTTTCAATTTTAATCAATGGAACCTCCTCCCATTAGAACTCCTAATTTTTCTGGAGTGACTTCCTCTGAAGGCATTATTTTTGAAAGCTTACCTTTGTAAATAACTGCAATTCTATCACTGAGTTTTAATAACTCCTCCGTATCTGTAGAAATTAAAATTGTTGATTTTTCTTGATTGTTAATTTTTATAAGTGTTTCATGAATATAATTGATTGCACCCACATCGAGCCCCCATGTTGGATTGTAACAAATTAATAATTCCGGAGCTGTAATTAACTCTCTCCCTAAAATAAGTTTTTGTAAATTTCCACCCGATAGAAATTGACTTTTTAATTCAACATTGTCTGTATTTACTGAGAAGTCAGATAATATTTTCTTTGAATGCTCTTTAATTTTTTTTTCATTTACCAAACCTTTTTCAAAAAAATTTGATGACTTAAAATTATTTAAAGCTACATTTTCATATATTTTTAATTCAGGTACAGCCGCTTGAGATATTCTATCTTCAGGAGAAAAAGCCATTAAATACTCTCGTCTTTGCTTTGGATTTAATTTAGCAATTTCCTTATTTCGAAAAATGATTGATGTATCTGGCGTAATTATTTCCCCACTCAAAATTTGAAAGAGTTCGTTTTGACCATTGCCAGAAATACCCGCTATACCTAAACATTCTCCTCTCTTTACAGAAAAATTTAGATTAACTAAATTTGTTTCAAAAGGATCATCGCTATAAAAATTTAAATGTTTTACTTTAAATATCTCATCTTTATTTTTGGAAATATTAATTTTTTTCTTAATTTTCGCTAGTTTTTGACCAACCATCTTATTTGCGAGAGTTTCAACTCTTTCATTTTGTGTTTGGCTAACCGATACAACCTTACCTTTTCGCATTACAGCAACCTCATCACATAAAGACAAAACTTCTTTTAACTTGTGAGTTATGTAAATAATTAATATTCCTTCATCACAGAATTTTTTTAAAGATATAAATAATTCCTCTGTTTCCTGCTCAGTCAAAACAGATGTAGGCTCGTCCATGATTAGAACTTTAGGGCTTCTTAAAAGACATCTTATAATCTCAACTTTTTGCTTTTGACCTGCTGATAAATTTAATACAGGAACGTCAAGGTCAATACTAAAGTTATATTTTTTTAATATTTCATTTACTCTTACCCTTAAACTTTCGTTATCTTCAGTTGCATCTATACTTAAGTTTTCAAATACTGATAAAGTTTCAAATAAATTGAAATGCTGAAAAACCATTCCAATTTTATTTTTCTTGGCATCGAGTGGAGAACTTAATTTTAAATTTTTTTCATTTAAAAAAACCTCACCATTATCTGGGCTCACTACACCAGACAAAATTTTTACCAATGTAGATTTTCCAGCTCCGTTCTCTCCTAATAATGCGTATATTTTTCCACTTTTAAATTGAAGAGATACATTATCATTAGCTATACATCCTGGATATATTTTTGATACATTTGATATTCTTAAGTCTGTTGTCATAGCATTTCTTTAATATAATAAATCAATAACTCAATAATCTTTAAAATTTCCTATCTTTTCAAATTTGTATTAAATTCAAACAATTTAATGAAAGTTTTGAACAAATTGTTAACATAATTCAACTTTAGGTATGTATTAATGATTGTTGCTTTTAAAAATAATACTTTATCAAAAAAATTTATTGCTCTGTTTATCACATTAACAATAATTTTTTTAAATGGATGCCAAACAATTAAAAAGAAATCTGATGAAGTGGCTGAAAAAGAGAATGAAAAATTTGGTCAATTCGTTGGAAAAGAAGTTAATGAGATGAGATTAGAATTAGGCTCACCTTCAGAAGATTTTGTCAATGAACTTGGAAATGAAATGCTTATCTACAAAACAAAAAAATATGGAATTCCTTGTGAAAGAAAATTTGAGGTGAATGCATCAGGGATTATTATCGGATTTAGCTCTAGTGGATGTATTTAGCCTTGTGGGGGCTAGCCCCACAAGCAAGGTACTTATTTAATTTCAATAAGTTTCTTTTTTTTATGTTCCGGGATAATCCTTTCACATGCAATTGTTAAAAGACCATCTTTTAACTCTGCACCATTCACTTTTACATCATCAGCAATTGTAAATGATCTTGCAAATTGTCTTTGCGATATACCTTTGTGGATTATCTCTCCATCTTGGTTTTTGTTTTCACTTCTATCAACTTGTTTAGTTCTTACAGTTAATAGATTATCTTCAAACTCTACCTCAACATCTTTTTTGCTAAAACCAGCTAAAGCAACTTCAATTGAGTAGTTATCTTTGCCAGTTCTTCTTATGTTGTAAGGCGGGTAGTTTGATTGCATACTTAAACCACCATTGCCCAACATACTTTCGAATTGGTCAAACATATCGTCAAAACCAATTGAGAAAGGCCGAAGTGAGTTGAAAATTGATAGATCCTTACTTGTCATATTATCCTCCTTTAATTAAGCAAGTTTATTTATTGCTAGCCCCATTAGGCGACTAAAGAAGTTTATATGGTAATTAATTTTGATATTTCAAGATCAAGTGTTTAGTTTTCCAGCTATTTTCAAAGCGAACGCGTAGTCAACTGCAATCTCCTCAATTGCTCCATCTCTCCCAGATTTTCCTCCATGACCTGCATTCATTTCTGTTTTTAATAAAAGTAAATTGTTATCCGTTTTGTAATCCCTTAATTTTGCAGTAAATTTTGCTGGCTCATCAAATAATACCCTGTTATCACTTAAACTTGTTGTTATCAAAATGTTTGGGTAATCCATCTTTTTAATATTGTTATAAGGTGCATATGAAAATATGTAATCAAAGTGTTCTTTTTTATCTTTAGCATTTCCAAATTCATCAAATTCGCCGACTGTTAATGGTAACGAATGGTCTAAGTTCGTGGTCAACGAGTCAACGAAAGGAACAGCCATAACAATACCCAAAAATAATTCAGGCGCTTTGTTAACAACGGCTCCCATTAAAAGACCTCCAGCAGATCCACCCATTCCAATAATATTACCTTTAGACGTAAACTTTTTTTCAATTAAAAATTTTGCAGAAGCAATGTAATCTTCAAAAGTATTTTTCTTGTTTAATAACTTTCCTTCTTTCCACCATTTCATTCCTTTTTCCATACCGCCTCTAATATGAGAAGTTACCCATATAATATCTCGCTCTATTAAACTTATTCTGGTTGAAGAAAAACTTGGTGACATAGAACTACCATAAGATCCATACCCATATAATAATAATTTTGCAGATCCATCTAATTTAGTTTTTTTATGTCTTGTTATAGTTATAGGAACCATTCTTCCGTCATGAGAGGTACACTCTAATCTTTCAACTATGTAGTCATCAGAATTATGGCCACTAGGAATCTCTTGTTCTTTAACTAATTTTTTCTCTTTTGTTTTAAGATTGTATAGGTAAGTCCTTCCGGGAGTTTTTGGTGATGAATATGATAAATAAACGGTATCAGTATTTCTATCTCTTTGGGTTAACGACACACCAGGAACAATAACTTTTTCATCTGAAAAAAATATTTCTTCTTCTTCATCATTTTTTGGATTTCTTAATATTAATTTTGATAATGCATTAGAAGTTTCAGATCTTATAATCCAATCATTTAAAAAAATTAATCCTCCAATTAAAACCTCTTCTCGTGCAGGTATAAATGTTTCCCACTCCTTTTTTTCTAAATCATTTGTCTTTTCGATCTTAAAATCTTCTGCATCTTCATTTGTATGTTTATAGAAATTACCATTCCATGAATTAACAGAATATATTATCCCTCTTTTTCTTTTATCAATTAATTTTGGTTTTGGAATTATTTCATCTGCTTTAAAATAATACTGTTCGGACGTATTATGATCAGATGACGTAATAAAAAAATACTTTTCGTCAGAGCTAAGACCTATTCCTACAGTAAATGCTTCACTTTCTTCTTTAAATATAAGAATATCTTTACTAGTAGGAGTTCCAATTTCATGCCTGTAAATTTCTCTTGGTCTGTGATTGTCATCAAGCTTAGAGTAAAAAATATATTTGTCATCTAAGCTAAATGTTATTCCACCACTTGTATTTTCAATTTTTTCACCAACTTGCTCTCGACTTTTAATATCTCTTATATGTATGGTGTAATATTCAGATCCTTTTAAATCTAATGAATAAGCTAGTAATTTATCATTATAGCTAACTTCTAAGTCTCCAAGCCCAAAATATTCTGTTTTAAGCTTTGCTTTTTCTAAATCACCATTCCAAATTTCTTCTATTTCATCAGAATCAATTTTTTTTCTTAACTTTATAGAATAATTTCCTTTTGTTGTTGTTTTTGTCCAGTAACTATATCTTACATCTTTGAATGGAAGAGACTCATCATCAAGTTTAATTCTTCCTTTAATTTCATCGAATAAAACTTTTTGAATTTCTTTTGTATCTGACATTTGATGACTAAAATAATCATTTTCATCTTCAAGATATTTTCTCACCTCTGGCAATAATTTTGAACTATCTTTCAATACTTCAAGTATATTTTCCTGATGTATCCAACTATAATCGTCTTCCCAAGTTACGTTGTGACAAGATTTTAATTCTGGTTTTTTTTTAAGCTGTGGTATTTTCATTTAAATTTAATTAATTTATGAATATTTTTTTTGCAATACTAATAATCTTTATAATTCTTTATATTTTACTCAATTGGTTTGCCAAAACCTCAACAAAAAAAATATCAAAATTTGTAAGAACATTTATTATAATTTCTTCAATATTGTTAGCGGTAATAATGGCATATGCAGGAAGATATATATTTTCCTTACCATTTATGTTGGCTATTTTGCCTTTAATTAAAACGAAAGCAGGTATTTCTTTATTTCAGCTATTTAGATTATGGGGACTTTTTAGAGTTTTAAAAAATTCTGGCAGATTTAATTTTAATCAATTTAATCAAAATATGTCATCTCAGAATATGAGTTTAGATGAAGCTTATAGAATTTTAAATTTAGATCCCAAAAAAAAATATACAAAAGATGAAGTGATGAATTCTTATAAAAAAATTATGAAAAAAATTCATCCAGATAGAAGTCCAGAATTAAATAATATTGCTACTTTAGTGAACCAAGCCAAAGACACAGTCTTAAAATCGGTTGTTTAAGTATAACTTAGTATTGATTTGTACACTTGTTCGACCTTAATTAAATTTGGATCAATTTCACTTCCATGTGTAATATTATTAACATTATATCCTTCAGGAATAATTCTAATATGATTAGGAGTATAATCCGTATATGCTTTTGGTGAGTCCAATAAAATTACAAGGCTTGGTTTGCCAGATTGTGATGAAATATGTGAACCAAATGAATCATTCCCCACATACATATCTGCAGAAGCTATAAAAGGTATTACTTCCGAGATATTTTTGTTACTAAGATCTGTAATATTATCTCCTTCAACTTTATCCATTATTTCTTGAGCAATTAATTTTTCATTAGGACCACACAAAATAAAAAAATTAAATTTATTTAGTTTATTTAATTCATTTATTAGATTTGAGTAATTATCAGTGCCCCATTTTGTTGTTGGACCTGAAGATCCAGCTCCTATTACAATGTTAAATTTTGATTTATCAAAATAAGTTGAGATACTTTTAAGTTTATTTTCATTTACGTGAATTTTTGTGTATGTTTGACATTTCTCAATGTTTAATACACTCGCAGTAAACTTTTGTGCTGCATTGATTAAATGAAGATTTTTCTTTTTAAATAAAGGATAGTGATAAATATCTTTTATTCCAGCTAACTTACACGCGATGAATATTCTAGGACTTGGATAATAAATAAATATTTTATCAAAATTGTATTTTTTTAATTCCGATGAAAAACTAAATATATTTTTAAATTTATTATATTTTTTATCTATTACTATGACTTCTTTAATTTTAGGATCATCCTCTAATGCATCCGACAAATTATTGCATAATGTAAAAACTGTTATAGGTCCAAACTTTTCAGATAACTGATGCACATAACTTAGATGTAACAAATTTGCCCCAAGACCTATATAGCTAAGATAAACACAAACTTTCATAAGTATTTAGAATATATTTTTTTATTATTTTTTTCTTAAATCTATTCTATAATTATAGTCATATAATTAAGTTATGATTAATGGAATATATGCAGCTACATTGTCAGTATTAGATAAAAATCTGGCGTTAAATAGTGAAAAAACTATTAAATATGCTGAAAATCTAATCGACAAAGGTTGCCATGGAGTAGTTTTTTTTGGAAGTACTGGACAATCACAACTCATATCTCTTTCTGAAAAAATTCAATTAATCAATTTGTTACCAAAAAGTAATTATAGGGACAAATTTATAATTGGAACCGGTCTTAATTCGCTAGTTGATAATATTAATTTGATAAAAATAGCCAAATCAAATGGGTTTAATAAATTTCTAATTATGCCCCCTGCCTATTATAAGTATAGCGATCACGATGTGATTAATTTTTACTCAAGAATAATAGATGAAATTAATGAATGTAAAATAATTTTATATAATTTCGAAAAACTCTCAGGATATAAATTTAGTATTGATTGTGTTGAAGAGCTAGTAAAAAAATTTCCAAGTCAAATAGTTGGAGTAAAAGACAGTTCTTATAATTTGTATGAAAATTTGAAAATAGATAATTTTTCAGTAATGCCAGGTTCAGAGTCAAAATTATTGAAAGGACTTGAACTAGGTTGCTCTGGAATAATTACAGCAACAACAAATGTTACTTCAGTTTTAGCAAGAGATGTTTACGATAAATTTCAAAATGGATCAGATCAATCTTCAAACGAAAAGTTGTGTTTAGTAAGAAGCATTTTCGATAAATTTAATTTAATCTCTGGATTACATACTTTTATGGCGCAAATTGATCAGGACTACCAGAATTTAATTCCACCATTAAAGTTATTAAATGAAAACGAAAAAAAAATATTTTTTGATGAACTTCAAAAGCTTAATTTTGACTTTAAGCACTTAAAAGCAGCATAATGAAACTTATAAATTTTTTAAATGATTTATTCAAAGAAGATGGTTTTATCTTAATAGATTATAATTCTAACAGATATGTTATAGGAAAGCCTTTGAAAGAAATTCCTATAGAATTACAATTGTTAGACAAAAGTTTGCATAAAAAATTACTTTTCCATCCTGATTTATATTTTGGTGAAGCATATACCAATGGCTCTTTAAGATTAAAAAATGGAACTTTGACGGAATTTCTTGATATAGCTTTTAAAAATATTGGAAGAGCAGATATTAATGTATATGGAAAGATATTAAATAAAATAAAGGGAACTTTAAAATATTTAACAAGTTTTAATAAAATTGTTAAATCTAAACAAAATGTTGCACACCATTATGATATTTCAGAAAAATTATATGATTTGTTTCTTGATAAAAAAAGACAATATTCATGTGCATACTTCAAAAATGAGAATGATAGCTTGGAAACTGCTCAAGAAAATAAAATTGATCACATAATTAAAAAACTTCATATACAACCTAACCAAAAAGTTTTAGATATTGGATCTGGTTGGGGAACACTTGCAATTGACATTGCAAAAAAAACAAAAGCTTCAGTTACCGGAATTACACTTTCAGAAAATCAATTAAAATATAGCCAAGAAAAAGCCAAAGAATTAAATTTAGATAATCAAGTTGAATTTAAATTAATAGATTACAGACAATTGAATGAAAAATTTGATAGGATAGTTAGTGTTGGAATGTTTGAACATGTTGGAAAAAAATTCTTTGAAACCTATTTTAATAGAGTGTCTCAAATGTTAAAAAAGGATGGAGTAGCTTTGATACACACAATTGGATCAAATCTACCACCTAGAGACCCACAGCCTTGGATAACAAAATATATATTTCCTGGTGGATATACCCCTAGTTTAAGCGAAATAGCGAGGCCAATAGAGGATTCTGGACTTATAGCTACAGATATAGAGATTTTAAGGATGCACTATGCTCACACATTAAGAAATTGGAGAGAAAGATTTCTATCAAAAAAAGATCAAGTTTTAGAAATGTTTGATGAAAAATTTTTAAGGATGTGGGAATTTTATCTTACAAGTTGTGAAATGGCTTTTAAATGGGGAGATCAAGTTGTATTTCAACTTCAGCTAACTAAAGATATTAGATCTGTTCCTAATACTAGAGACTATATTTATTAAAAATTAGCTGATAAAGCTGTATTTCTTAAATGAAAAAAAAGAAAAAAAAACCTAAAAAAAAAAATTTAAAAACAAAGGTTAAAAAATCAAAAAATAAATCCAAGTCAAAAATAAAGAAAAAAAGACCAAAATTAAAAAAAAAAATAACAAAAAGATTAAATCGAAGAAAAAAAATAAAAAAAGTTAAGTTAAAGACAAGTACTGAAAAGGGTATTATTTCAAGAACGGTCAGACTTGAGGAAGATTTAAAAAATAAGTTTTCTTTCAAATTTAGTTTTAATTTATTAGCAATTGATAAATTAATACAAAAATTTTTTCAAATTATAGAATTTAGATTAATTCGTTTTAAAGAAATAAGAGCTGAGGAAAAAAGACAAATTAAACTTGAGAAAATTGAGCAAGCAGAAAAGGAAAAAATCGAAATTGAAAAACAGAAGAAAGCAGATGAGTTAGCTTTTTTAAAAGAAAAAGAAATCCAGTTAAAACAAGAACAAAAATTAGAAAGAGAAAGAGCAAAAGATATAAAATTATTCTTAAGAAAAGAACAGGCTATACTAAGAAAAGAGCAGGCGGAGAGACAAAAGAAATTTTTACAAGAATTAAAATTAGAAAAGCAAATAGAAAAGTTTAGAATAAGAGAGGTAAAAGAATTAGAACAACTAGAAAAATTAGCGTTAAGAGAAAAGAGAGAGGATTATTCAGGATTACAAGAGCGTATCGAAAAACTAAAATTAAAATATCAACAAATAAGAGATCAGAAAATAAGAGAACGAGTTGAAGCGTTAGGCGTAAAAACACAAGAAGGAGACGATAGAGCAAAATTACTTCAAAGAGAAAGGGAGTATACTTTAGCTAGGCAAAAAATTGAGTTTGCACTTGAAAGCTTTTACAGAAGTGCGAATAGTTTAGTTTTTCAACTTAATAAAAGATATATAACTAAACATATGTCTATCTTGAGATGCATAGACAGAAGATTCGAAACTGGAGAGATATTTATAAAATGGGATGAGACAATTGATGATGAGTGGTTAATACTAATTTATATTAAAAATAATTCTCCAGATGAAGGTATAGTCATTGAAGATAAAACAAATGAAGAAAAAAATATTTCACATGAATTTAAACCAAGTGAAATTTTTAAAGCCTCAGATTTAATGGTAGATTCATTAACCCAGCTGATTGCAAAAAAAAGATCTAAGAACAATTAAATTTGTTGGTCTTTGATAATTTCTTCTATTAACTTTATATTTTCTCCACTTTTGATTAATGGATAAATAGATTTTGCTTTTCTCAAGTCATCAACTGCTTTTTCATATTCCTTTAAGCTTAAGTATATTTGCGCTCGTCCTGATAATGCTCCAAAATGTCTTGGCTCTAGATCTAAAACTTTTTCAATATCATCTAACGATTTCTCATAATCCCCCAATATAAATAGTAATGTTGCTCTCTTATTCCAACCCTCCGCCCATTTTGGGTCCTCATTAATCACATCTGTAAATAGTTTTAATGCCATTCTATACTGCTGATGGTACATGGAATAAGTTCCGTTCTCTAATTTGTTTGTCAGATAATCATTGTTTGGGTGTCTTGTCCATTTATTCCAAATTTGATCCTCTAGCTTTTCTGCTTGTTGTAAATTTTTTGCATTAAGCAATTCTTTAAACAATATATTTAAATTGTCTGAATACACATTATTTGTACTTACAAATAAAAATATAATTATAAAACTTACATATTTTTTAATCACTGACATATACAGATACTCCTCTAGAATTAATGTCTACATCAAATTTTTTATGCAATGGTGGAAAAGCTCTTTGAGAACAATCCAGTCTATCACAAGTTCTACATGAAACCCCTACAGGTATCTCTGATTTTTTATCATTCAAATCTAAGTTTTCCGTATAAACAAAATCTCTTGCATATTTGGCTTCACATCCAAGTCCAATAGATAACATACTTTTTTTTTGTCCATATCTTCCTATACCTTTTTCAACAGTTCTTGCTATACATACATACTTTTCACCATTAGTCATTTTACTCACTGCAGCCTGTATAACACCAGGTCTAGAAAAAGCTGAATATACATTCCATCGAGGACAAGCAC